>NZ_JAXAVX010000010.1:0-131287 GCF_033949425.1 Patulibacter brassicae
CCGCCGCGCGGCGGGCCCGGGAGCGGGCGGTGGCGTCGCCGACGCCCGTGGCGCCGGCGTCCACCCCCGCGGCGGGCGCGGCGGCCGGCGGCGCGGGCGGGAGCGGCGGCAGCTCCGGGGACGGGAGCACCGGCGGCGGGGCGACCGGTGGCGGGGCCGCGTCGGAGTTCGGCTTCGAGTGACCGCGCGGCACCGCTGGTGCCGCCCGCCCGGGCGTGGACGGCCCTCTGGCGGTCACCCCGCCGCCCCTGGGCTGCGCTGCCGGCGCCTCGGGCGGTCGGGGGCCTGCGGCTCCCGGATCGCCGCGAGAGCGCCGTCCCACCGCGCCACGCCGCGCGCTCGGTCCGGGTGGACGCTCAGCCGTCGACGGGCGCGACGTCGCCGGACCCGGCGTCGGCCTCGGCAGCCGCCGGCGCGTCCGGGACGATCCCCAGCGCCTCGCCGAGCAGCGCGACCTCGTCCGGGTCCTCCTGGACCGGGACGCCGCCGGTGAGGCGGTCCTTCGGCGCCGCGTCCCAGTTGCGCAGGCCGAGGTCGAAGGCGGCGACCGGCAGGGCGAGCGCCCGGGCGAGCGCGCCGAGCCGGCGCTGCAGCAGGACGCCGTCGTCGCTGCGGAAGGCGCGCTTCGCCGCGACCCCGACCGGATCGCGCGACGCGTCCAGGAGCAGCGACCACGGCTGGGCGTCGAGCAGCCCGACGGCGGCGAGGCTCAGGAGGAGCTCGAACCGCGGGCCGCGCGACAGGCCCGGCAGCGCGAGGGCGCGGAACGCCGCGTCGAAGCGGCGGGCGGGATCGCTCTGGCCGGCGGTCGCCGCGCCGAGCGCCGCGAGCTGGCCACCGGCGCGCTGCGCCCACTCGCGGTAGGCCACGAGCGTCGTCGCGCCGCGGGCGTGGTCGTGGGCCCCGCGAGGACCGACGCGCGCCGTCCGCAGGGTCGCGTCGTCCGGCAGCGGCGCGGTCCAGTCGACCGCCAGGCGCGCGATCTCGAGGAACGCCCCCTCCCCCTCGACCGGCCCGTAGTAGGCGACCTGGAAGAGGAGCCACGCGGCCTCCTCGCGCTCGGCCGCCGTCCCGGCGGCGAGCGTCGCGGCCCGGCCGTAGGGACCGGGCGCGTCGGGACCGGCGAGGGCCTCGAGCCGCAGGCGGGCGCGCAGGAGGAAGCGGCAGAGCTCGAGCGCCTCCGCGCTGCCCAGCACGCCGGGCAGGAGGTCGCTGCGCCAGCCGTCGTCGGCGTGGCGGGAGAGCTTGCGGACCCGGACGTCGCCGCTGCCGCGGGACCGCCGCGCGCTCCCCGAGGCGCTGGACCGGACGGGCCGCGCGGCGGCGGTCCCGGACGTCGAGCGGGCGCCCGAGGAGGAGCCGCTGCGGGCCGGCGGCTGCCGCTTCGCCTTCGCGCAGATGGGGCAGCGATCCTCACGGCGGCCGTGGCGGCAGAACACCGCTCGAGTGTACGCCGGGGCCGCGGCCGGCCGCGCCGTGGCGCGTCCGCCCTCGACCGGCCGTCCGCGCCCTGCGGCGGGCGTGACGCGACGGTCCGGCGGCGGCGCGGCCGGGCCGACGGCGACGCCGCGCGGGAACGGGGTCCTCAGTCGGCGATCCGGCCGAGCACGCCGTCCACGACGAGCGCCCGCAGCGCTGCCAGCGCGGCCGTCGGGTCCTGGCCACCGCGCTCGGCGAAGCGCATCGCGATCTCCATGCCGGCGCCGATGAGGCCGGCGGCGAGGAGCTCGGTGTCCAGCGGCGTGGCGGCGCCCGCGCCGAGGCGGTCGAGGTCGTCGCGGAGCGCGTCGACCACGACGTGCAGGAGCGCGTCGTCGGCGAAGGCTCGCAGCGAGCCGGAGTTGCGGCGGAAGAGCGCGAGCAGGTCGGGCCGCTCGACGAGGATCCCGAAGTACGCCGCGGCCCCGCGCTCGACGGCCTCGGCCGGCGTGCGAGCGGTCGCGCGCGCCGCCTGCATCCGCTCGTCGGCCTCGCGGACGTGCTCGGCGGCGATCTCGTGGAGGATCGCGTCCTTGTCCGGGAAGTAGTTGTAGAACGTGCCGGACGCCAGGGTCGTGCGCCGGACGATGTCGCGGACGGTCGTCGCACCGAAGCCCAGCTCCGTGAACGCCTCGATCGCGGCGCGCAGGATCTCCTCGCGGTTGGCCTGCTTCGTGCGCTCGCGCTTGCCGAGCGGCCGGGCGGGGTCGGAGGTGTCGGTGGACGGGGAGGACATCGAGGGCAGGGCGACGCTACACGAAGGTGACGGGAGCGTCACCTTCTTCGCGCGGCGACGGTCGGCGCCGCCCCGCGGCGAGCGCGACCCGCCGCCGGGCGGGTCGCGCGCCGAGGGTCAGACGCCGGCGAGGGCGGCGGGACGCGGGCGGCGCCCGGCCTGCTCGCTGAGGTAGCGGTCGCAGACCCGGGCGGCCTGGCGCCCCTCGTTGATCGCCCAGACGATGAGCGACTGGCCGCGACGGCAGTCGCCGGCGGCGAACACGCCCGGCTCGGAGGTCGCGTACGCGCCCGCCTTGATGTTGCCTCGCGGGTCCTTCGCGAGACCGAACCCGTCGACGACCTTCGGGTCGGGGTGCAGGAAGCCCATGGCCAGCAGCACGAGCTCGGCGGGCTGCTCGCGCTCGGTGCCCGCGATCGGCCCGAACGGCGGCGCCGGCTCGGCCTGCGCGTAGTGCAGCGTCTGGACGTTGCCCTCCGCGTCGCCCGCGAGCTTCAGCGTGGCGACCGAGAAGTTCTGGACGCCCTTGCCGATGGCACGGGCCTCCTCCATCGCGTAGCTCAGGCGGAACTTCGCCGGCCAGAGCGGCCACGGGGTGCGGTCGTCGGGCCGCCGAGCCGGAGGCTCGGGCAGCAGCTCGACCTGGACGACCGACGCGGCCTCCTCGCGGATCGACTGGGCCACGCAGTCCGCGCCGGTGTCGCCGCCGCCGATGACGACGACGTGCTTGCCCCGGGCGCTGATGCCGCGCGGCTCCGGACGGGGCGCGCTGGGCTCGACGCCCTGCTCGTCCTGTGCCCAGCGCGTGCGCTCGTAGAGGTACTCCATCGCGAAGTGGACGCCGCCCAGCTCGCGCCCCTCGACGGGGAGGTCGCGCGGGATCCGGGAGCCGATCGCCAGCAGCACCGCGTCGAACTCCTCGCGCAGCTGCTCGAACGGCACGTCGACGCCGACCTCGACGCCGCAGCGCACCTCGACGCCCTCGTCGCGCAGCTGCTGGACGCGGCGCTCGACGACGTGCTTCTCGATCTTGAAGTCCGGGACGCCGAAGCGGATCAGGCCGCCGGCGGCCTCGTCGCGCTCGAACAGCACGACGCCGTGCCCGGCGCGGCGCAGCTGCTGGGCCGCGGCCATCCCGGCCGGCCCGCCGCCGACGACGGCCACGCGCTGGCCCGTCTCCTGCTCCGGCCGCTGCGGGGTGACCCAGCCCTCGGCCCAGGCGCGATCGATGATCGTGTTCTCGATCTGCTTGATCGTGACCGCGTCGCCCTCGTTGATCTCCAGCACGCAGGCGGCCTCGCACGGCGCGGGGCAGACGCGGCCGGTGAACTCGGGGAAGTTGTTCGTCGCGTGCAGCTGGTCGATCGCCCGCTTCCACTCACCGCGGTAGACGAGGTCGTTCCAGTCCGGGATGAGGTTGCCCAGCGGGCAGCCGTTGTGGCAGAAGGGCACGCCGCACTCCATGCAGCGCGCGCCCTGCTGCTGGACCTCCTCGGCCGGACGCGGGGCGATGAACTCCGTGTAGCGCCCGACGCGCTCGGAGGGGTCGTCCCACTTGACGGGGGACCGGTCGATCTTCAGGAACCCGCCGAGCTCGCCCATCAGGCCTGCTCCTCCGTCGAGAGGGAATCGGTGCCGGCGACGGCGTCGGCCGTCGGGGTGGCGGCGGCCGCGGCCGCCTCCTCCTCGCGCGCCAGCTGCGCGAGGACCCGCTTGTAGTCGGTCGGATAGACCTTCACGAAGCGCGTCTTGGCGGCCTCCCAGTCGGCGAGCAGGCGCTCGGCGACCGTCGATCCGGTCCGCTCGCCGTGCTCGGCGATCAGCGCGCGGAGCTCGATGAGGTCGGCCTCGTCGGGATCCTCGAGCTGATCGAGCATCGTCGGGTTGACGTACTCGCGGAAGCGGCCGTGCTCGTCGTGGACGAACGCGAGACCGCCGGACATGCCGGCGCCGAAGTTGCGCCCGACCGGTCCGAGGACGACGACGCGCCCGCCGGTCATGTACTCGCACCCGTGGTCGCCCACGCCCTCGACGACGGCGCTCGCCCCCGAGTTGCGCACGGCGAACCGCTCGCCGGCCCGGCCACGGAAGAACGCCTTGCCCTTCGTCGCGCCGTAGAGGCAGGTGTTGCCGATGATCTGCTGGTCCTCCGCCACGAACGTCGCCTCCGGGGAGGGACGGACCGACACGGTGCCGCCGGAGAGGCCCTTGCCGGTGTAGTCGTTCGCGTCGCCGACGAGGTGGAACTCGATGCCCGGCATGAGCCAGCCGCCGAAGCTCTGGCCCGCCGAGCCCGTGAAGCTCACGCGCAGCGTGCCGTCCGGCAGGCCCTCGCGCCCCTGGTGCGTGGCGACCCGCGAGCTGAGGATGCCGCCGACGCAGCGGTCGATGTTGCGCACCGGCGAGCTCAGCGAGACCGGCTCGGCGCGCTCGATCGCCGGCGCGGCGTCGTCGAGCAGGCTCCAGTCGAGGTGCGTGTCGAGGTGCCCGGTGCGCTGCGGCTCGATGCCGTAGAGCACGGCCCCCTCGCGCTGGCCGGGGCGCTCGAAGAGCCGCGTGAGGTCCACGCCGCGCGCCTTCCAGTGGTCGATCGCCTCGTCGGCCTGGAGCAGCTCCGTGCGGCCGATGAGCTCGTCGAGCGTGCGCGCGCCGAGCGTCGCCATGATCTCGCGCATCTCCTCCGCGACGAGCACGAAGTAGTTCACGACGTGCTCCGGCGTGCCCTTGAAGCGCTTGCGCAGCTCCGGGTTCTGGGTCGCGATGCCGACCGGGCACGTGTTGAGGTGGCAGGCGCGCATCATGATGCAGCCCGTCGCGATCAGCGGCGCGGTGGAGAAGCCGAACTCGTCGGCGCCGAGCAGCGCCGCGATGATGACGTCGCGACCGGTCTTCAGCTGCCCGTCGGTCTGGACGCGCACGCGGGTCCGCAGGTCGTTGAGCAGCAGCGTCTGCTGCGTCTCGGCGAGGCCGATCTCCCACGGCACGCCGGCCGAGACGACCGAGCTCAGCGGGGAGGCGCCGGTGCCGCCGTCGTGACCGGCGATCACGACGTGGTCGGCGCCGCACTTCACGACGCCCGAGGCGATCGTGCCGACGCCCATCTCGGCGACGAGCTTCACCGAGACGGAGGCCTCCGGGTTGCCGCAGCGGAGGTCGAAGATCAGCTGCTTCAGATCCTCGATCGAGTAGATGTCGTGGTGCGGCGGCGGCGAGATGAGGCCGACGCCCGGGGTCGTGTGCCGGACGGAGCCGATGTACTTGTCGACCTTGTGGCCGGGCAGCTGGCCGCCCTCGCCGGGCTTCGCGCCCTGCGCCATCTTGATCTGCAGCTGGTCGGCGTTGGCGAGGTAGTGCGCGGTGACGCCGAAGCGCCCCGACGCGACCTGCTTGATCGCCGAGCGACGGCGGTCGCCGTTGGCGTCGGGCGTGAACCGCCGCGGGTCCTCGCCGCCCTCGCCGGTGTTCGACTTGCCGCCGAGGCGGTTCATCGCGATCGCCAGCGTCTCGTGCGCCTCCGTCGAGATCGACCCCAGCGACATCGCGCCCGTCGCGAAGCGCGCGACGATCGCGGAGACCGGCTCGACCTCGTCGATCGGCACCGGCTCGACGTCGTCGGTGCGGAACGTCATGAGCCCGCGCAGCGTCGCGCGGCGCGTGGCGTCGCCGTTCGCCTCGCGGGAGAACGCGTCGTAGGCCTCGCGGGCGGCATCGCCCTCGGCCCCCGTGCTGCCGTCGGGCGCGAGGTGGCCCTTGCGCACCGCGTGCTGGAGGAACGAGATCGTGTTCGGGTTCCACATGTGGTGCTCGCCGTCGCGGCGCCACTTGTAGAGCCCGCCGACCGGCAGCAGGTCCTCGTTGCCGGCGACCGTCCCGGCCCAGCCGGCGCGGGCGTGGCGGTCGATCGCCTCCTGCGCGATGACCTCCAGGCCGATGCCGCCGATCCGCGACGCCGTGCCGGTGAAGTGCCGGTCCACGACGTCGGGCGCCAGGCCGACGGCCTCGAAGATCTGGGCGCCCGAGTACGAGGCGACCGTCGAGATCCCGATCTTCGAGATCGTCTTCAGGAGGCCCTTGCCGATCGCCTTCACCGTGTTGCGCTGCGCGACCTCGGCGTCGGTGACGCCGTCCACGCGCCCCTCGGCGACCAGCTGGTCGACCGAGTCGAGCATGAGGTACGGGTTGATCGCCTGGACGCCGAAGCCCAGCAGCGTGCAGAAGTGGTGCACCTCGCGCGGCTCGGCGGACTCCAGGACGAGGCCGCACTGCAGCCGCACGCCCTCGCGCACGAGGTGGTGGTGCGTGGCCGCGACGGCCAGCAGCGACGGGATCGCCACCCGGCCCGCGTCCGTGGCGCGGTCCGAGAGCACGAGGACGTTGCAGCCCTGGCGGACGACGTCGTAGGCCTCGTCGCAGATCTGCGCCAGCCGCGTGGTGAGCCCGTCGGGGCCCTCGGCCGCCGGCCAGGTGATGTCGATCGTGTGGGCGTTGAAGACCCCGGTGTCGACCTGGCGCAGGGTCTCGAGCTCGTCGTTGCGCAGGATCGGCTGGTCGAGCACGAGCTGGTGCGCGTGCTCGGGCGTCTCGTCCAGGAGGTTGCGCTGGCCGCCGATGGCGGTCGCCAGCGACATGACGAGCTCCTCGCGGATCGGGTCGATCGGCGGGTTCGTCACCTGGGCGAACAGCTGCTTGAAGTAGCTGAAGAGCGGCGGGCGCTGGTCGGAGAGCACCGCGAGCGCGGCGTCGTTGCCCATCGAGCCCAGCGGCTCCTGCCCGCCGGAGGCCATCGGCGCCAGCAGCGTGCGCAGGTCCTCCTGCGTGTAGCCGAAGGACTGCTGGAGCTGGCGCAGGTGGCGACCGCTCTCGTGGACCGCGCGGCGGACCGGCAGGTCGCTGAAGTGCACGGACTGCTCGCGGTGCCAGGCCTCGTACGGCCGCTGCCGGGCGATGTCGCGCTTGACCTCCTCGTCCTCGACCACGCGGTGCTGCTCGAGGTCGACGAGGAAGAGCTTGCCCGGCGCGAGGCGCCCGAGGCGCTCGATGTTCGACGGCTCGAGCGGCAGCATGCCGGTCTCCGAGCCGAGGATGATCCAGCCGTCCTTCGTCTGGACCCAGCGACCCGGACGCAGGCCGTTGCGGTCCAGCGTCGCGCCGACGATCCGGCCGTCGGTGAAGCAGACCGCCGCGGGCCCGTCCCACGGCTCCATGAGCAGCGAGTGGTAGGCGTAGAAGCCGACGAGCTCCGGCGGCAGGTCGCTGCGTCCCTGGAAGGCCTCGGGCACGCACATCATCGCGGCGTGCGGCAGCGACCGGCCCGCGAGCATGAGCAGCTCGAGGACGTTGTCGAGCGTCGCGGAGTCCGAGCCGCCCGGGCGCACGACCGGGGTGATCTTCTGGATGTCCCCGCCGAAGAGGTCGGAGGCGAGCTGCGACTCGCGCGCCCGCATCCAGTTGACGTTGCCCATGAGCGTGTTGATCTCGCCGTTGTGGGCGATCACGCGGTTGGGGTGGGCCCGGTCCCAGCTCGGGAACGTGTTCGTCGAGAACCGGGAGTGGACGAGGGCCAGCGCGGAGGTGAAGCGCTCGTCCTGGAGGTCGGGGTAGAACGCCGGCACCTGCGCCGACAGGAGCATGCCCTTGTAGACGATCGTGCGCGTCGAGAAGGTGCTGACGTAGAGCTCGTCCGTGGCCAGCTCGCAGATCCGGCGGATGACGTAGAGCTTGCGCTCGAACGCCGCGACGTCGGCGGCGAAGCCGGGGCCGGCCTCGACGAAGAGCTGCCGGACGACCGGCTGCGCGGCGCGCGCGATGTGCCCGATCTCGTCCGGGCGGACGGGGACGTCGCGCCAGCCGAGGACGATCTGCCCCTCGGCGCGGACGTTGCGCTCCAGGAGCTCCTCGATCATCGTGCGCCGCTGCTCGTCCTGCGGCAGGAAGCACATCGCCACCGCGTACTGCCCCGGATCGGGCAGCTCGAAGTCCACGACCTCGCGGAAGAAGGCGTGCGGGATCTGCACGAGGATGCCGGCCCCGTCGCCTGTTCGGGCGTCGGCGCCGGCGCCGCCTCGGTGATCCATGCACTCGAGCGCGACGAGCGCCTTCGTGATCGTCTCGTGCGTCGGCACGTTGTCCAGACGCGCGACCATCGCGACGCCGCAGGCGTCGTGCTCGTTGCGTGGGTCGTAGAGGCCGGCGGCCTCCGGGAGGCGGGTGAATCGAGTCATAGGAGGGAGCTCCGGCGGGGGCCTGGGGCGCGCCCATCAGGGCTTCGCGGGACCGCCCGGAGGAACCCAAGAGGGTACACCGCGCCCGCGAGGGGCTCTACTCCCGCGGGCGAGCACCTGTTCGCCACGGGCTTCCGCGGTGGCAGGGGGCCGGGTCGCACCGCACCGGCCGATCGCGCGTCCCGCCCGCGGATCGGGGGTATAGCGTCGAGGAGGATGGCGGAGTCCCCCACGCGTCCACCGCGCATGCGCCCCGGCGACGGAGCCCGACTGTCGCGGGCGGCGTGGAAGGGCGTCGCGACCCGGGCGTTCGCCGCGTTCCGCGCCCAGGGCATGACGGACTGGGCCGCGACGCTCGCCTACTACACGATCCTGTCGATCGTCCCGATCCTCCTCGTCGCGGCGGCGATCACGACCCTCGTCGGCGCGAGCTCGCTGCCGCAGGCGGTCGCCGACGAGTTCGTCGACCTCCTGAAGGACCACACCTCGTCGACCACCGCGGACGCCTCGGCGGACGGCGTGCGCGAGCTCGTCGCCAACGCGCTGGACCAGGCGAAGGGCGGCGCGAGCGTCGCCCTCGTGCTCTCCGTGCTCCTGGCGCTGAACGGCGCCAGCGGCGCGTTCGCGGCGGCGGGGCGGGCGCTGAACGAGGTCCATCACCTCGACGAGTCGCGCGGCTTCGTCCGCCACAAGCTCGCGGACGTGGCGACCGCCGTCCTCGTGATCCTCGTGCTCGCCCTCGCGGCGGCGATCGTGCTGGCGCAGGGCGGCATCGGCGACTCGCTGTTCTCGAGCCTCGGCCTCGGCGACGTCTCCCGCACGGTCTGGTCGATCGCGCAGTGGCCGCTGGCGGCGCTCCTGCTCGTCGTCGCGCTCGGCGTGATCTACCAGCTCGCCCCGGACTTCGACCGCGACGACGGGGAGGCGACGGGCGGATGGCTGACGCGATTCGTGACCCCCGGCGCCGTGACCGCGCTCGTCCTCTGGCTCGTCGCGTCGATCGCGTTCGCGATCTACGTCCAGGTGGCGGGCTTCGGCAGCGCCTACGGCGCGCTCGGCGGCGCCGTCGTCCTCCTCTTCTACCTCTGGCTCTCCTCGGCGGCGTTCCTCTTCGGCGCCGAGGTCGACGCGGAGGTCGCCCGCACCCTGCTGCTGCGGACGGGCGGTCCGCCCCCGGCGTCGGGGGTCTCGACGGCGCTGCCGGGGGCCCGGGCCGGGACCGCCGCGGCATCGGACTAGGCCGGCGGCCCGAGGTCCGCCCGGCGCGCGCGGACGAGCCACGCGGCCACCAGGAGCCCGGGCGCGCCGAGTCCGAACGCCGCCCAGGCGGCGTGCGCGTCGACCAGCGCGCCGCCGGCGGCGGCGCCGAGCGCGATGCCGACGCCGAGCCCGGTCGCCAGCCAGGTGGACGCCTCCGTCAGCCGGCCGGGCGGGGCGGCGTCGCTGAGCAGGCCGAGCCCGACGATCATCGCGGGCGCGAGCGCCAGGCCCGCGAGCAGCAGCGCGACGGCGAGCGTCGCCATCGAGCCGGCCAGCGCGAGAGCCGCGTGGGCGACGCCCAGCACGACGAGCAGCGCCGCGAGGCGCCCCACCGGCTCCCGCGGCGCCCGCCGCCCGGCGACGAGGCCGCCGATCATGCTCGTCACGCCCCACGCCGCCAGCAGCAGGCCGGTCGCCGAGCGGGCGCCGTGCTCCTCCGCGAAGGCGGCGATCGCGACCTCGGTCGTGCCGATCGCGACCGCGAGCAGGACCCAGACGCCGACCACGACGCGGACCCCCGGGGCCGCGAGCGCGCCGAGCAGGCTCGGCGCGGCGGCCGCGTCCGCCCGCCACGCGCGCGACGCCGGGGCGCCGGTGAACCAGGCCGTGCCCGCGAGGACCGCCCCGGCCGCGAGGCCCAGCGCCGCCGGCGCGGAGACCGCCGCGAGGGCCACGAGCGCCGCCGGGACGACGACGTAGGTCGCCTCGAACGCCGTGGCGTCCAGGGCGAGCATCCCGTGCCGGCGCGCCGGTTCGGGGAAGACGACCTCCCAGAGCGCGCGGGCGCAGGAGGAGACCGGGGGCATCGTCGCGCCGGTCAGGGCCGCGAGCGGGATCGCGGCGGCGACCGCGCCGTGCGGGAGCAGCGCGAGCGCGACGAGACCGGACGCGGTGCCGGCCGCCGCGAGGCGCAGCACGGCCGTCTGGCCCCGGCGGTCGATCGCGCGCCCGAGCAGCGGCGCCCCGACGGCGAGGCCGAGCGCGTAGGCGCCGGCGACGATCCCGGCCGTCCCGTAGTCGCCGCCGAGCTCGCGGACCCGCAGGACGAGCAGGAGCCCGAGCGCCCCGTTGCAGCACCGCGCCAGGAGCGAGCCGGCGAACAGCCGCCCCACGCCCGGGGCGCGGAGCAGCTCGCGGTAGGCGACGACGGGCGGCACGAGGCCATCGTCCCAGCCCAGCGCCGCAGGTCAGGCGCGCGGGGGCGGCTGCTCCTGCGCGGCGTCGACGGCGGCGGCCAGGCGCTCGCGCAGCGCCGGCAGCTCGCTGCTCCCGATCGTCGCGACGATCTCGCGCGCGAGCCCGTCGGCGTCGACGCCGACGACCCGCACCTCGACCGCCGGGGCGCCCGTGAGCAGCGCGCCGAGCGCGTAGACGTCGCGCTGCAGGGCCTGCGCCGGGCCGAGGACGTCGCCGAGCACGCCGGTCTTCCAGTCCACGATCGTCACGCTGCCGTCCTCGTGGTCGATCCAGGCGTCGACGACGCCCTGGACGAGCGGTCGCGCGCCGCCGAGCTCGTAGAGCAGGTCGCGCTCGACGTGACGCCGCTGCGGCGGCGCCGCGCGCACGAGCGCGGCGGCCGGGCTCGCGGCGAGCGCGTCGGCGAGCGCCCGCGCACGGGCCTCCTCCCCCGCCGAGGGATGCGGGAGCTCGAGGTCCGCGGCGAGCGCCGCGAGGTCGCCGGCGCCGCCCGCGAGCCGCTGCTCGAGCAGGCCGTGGACGAGCAGCCCGCGACGACGCGCCGCATCGGGATCGACCGTCGCCTCCGGGGCCGCGACCGCGTCGTCGTGCACGCCGAGCCCCAGGCGCTGCGCGAGGCTCGTCGCGGAGACGGCCGCGGGCAGGGGGTGCGCGGGCGCGGCCGGCACCGGCTCGCGATGCGGGGCCACGGCGGGGCCGTCCCCGGCCTCCCGCGCCCGCTCGACCGGCCGGGGCGCCCCGGCGGGGCGCAGCGGCGGCGCCATGAGCGGGCCCCGGGGGTCGCGGACCAGCAGCCGGACCGTCGCCGGCGCGCGGGTCCCGGACGTCGGATCCTCGACGGTCAGCGTCCCCTCCTCGCCGATCGCCGGCCACGCCTCGGCGTCGGCCACGAGCGGCAGCAGCCAGCGGATCGGCGGCGTCCGGGGCAGCAGGTCGTGGTGCGACGCGCCGGGCCGGGCCCCGACCGGCACGCCCTTCGGCGCGAGCCGCGTGGCGGGGACGCCGTCCTGCGCCTTCTCGGGGGGCCAGACCCCGCAGAGGATCAGCCGCTCCTTCGCGCGGGTGAGCGCGACGTGCACCAGCCGGCGCTCCTCCTCGGCCTGCGTGCGGTCGGCCTCGGCCTTCAGCGCGTCGTGGTCCCAGAGCCCCACCGCGTCCTTCCCGACGCCGAGCCGCAGGCCGATCCGCGCGCTCGCCGGGTCGGGGTCGACGATCACCCGCGGACGATCGGCGTTGATCCGGGAGCCGAGGTCGCAGCAGATGACGACGGGCCACTCGAGGCCCTTCGCCCGGTGGATGGTCGAGATCCGGACCGCCGCCCCGTCGAGCACGATCGGACTCGACGGTCCGTCGGCGCGGTCGTCGGCGATGCGGCGGACGAGGGCGTGGAGGTCGTCGCCGGCCGCCTCCTGCTCCTCGACCCAGTCGGCGAAGGCCTGGACGGCGGACCAGCGGCGCGCGGCCCCGGGCCGCGCGAGGATCGCGGCGCGGTAGGCGCCGTCGGCGAGGATCTCCGCGAGCACGGCCCCCGGACCGCCCCGCCGGGCGAGCGCCCGGTGGCGCAGGAGCGCGAGCACCTGCAGGTCGAGCTCGTCGCGGGCGGGATCGGGCATCGCGACCGTGGCCTCGCGGTCGTCGAGCGCCCGCACGGTGTCCCAGAGCGCGGGGGGCTCGCCACCGGTCGCGCGTGCCTCCTCGAGCGCCGCCCGATGCTCGGCCGCCAGCGGCACGAGCGCGTCGGCGTCGACCCCGGCGGTCGGCAGGCGCAGCGCCCCGAGCAGCGCGACGTCGTCGCGCGGATTGGCCAGGGCGCGCAGCCACGCCTCGAGCTCCCGGACCTCCAGGGCCTCCAGCAGCGGCGCGGCGACGGCCGGGACGGCGTCGATCCCGTGCTGCAGGAGCGCCCGCTCCAGCGCGGCGACGGGCGCGGTGCGCCGGACGAGCAGCGCGATGTCGCCCGGGCGACGCCCGGCGTCGAGCAGCTCCTGCACGAGCGCCGCGACGTGGCCGGCCTCGTCCGGGTCGATCGGGGGCGGCTCGGGCTCCCCGCCGGACTCCTCGGCGGCCGCCGCCTGGGCGGCGGCAACCTCGCGGGCGTGCTCGGGGCTCTCCGCGACGAGGTGGACCTCGACCTCCGGCGCGTCCCGCCGGTCGCCCGGGGCGCGCTCGTGGCCGCCGACGAGCGGCTGGTAGTCGGCGTGGGCCGCCGCGCCGACGCGGTTCGTCAGCGCGAGCACGGGCGCCGGGCAGCGGAACGTCTCGTCCAGGGCGAGCCGGCCCCCGCCCGCCTCGGCCTCCGCGGCCGCCTCGTCGAACCCGCGCACGGTCGCGTGACGGAAGCCGTAGATCGCCTGCAGGCGGTCGCCGACGTGGAACCGCCGGTCGGGCTCGGAGAGCAGCGCGACGAGCTCGAGCTGCACGGGGTTCGTGTCCTGGAACTCGTCGACGAGGACGTGGCGGAAGCGCCGCCGGAGCATCGCGGCGAGGTCGCGGCGCCGGCGCAGCAGCCGCAGGAGCCCGAGGAGGAGGTCGTCGAAGTCGACGACGGAGCGCTCGCGCTTCAGGCGCCGGTAGCGGCGCGCCGTCGCGCGCAGCAGCGCCTCGCGCAGCACGACCTCCGCCTCCCCGCGGGGCAGCAGCTCGGCCGCCCGGGCCGCTCGCGCGAGGTCGTCGACCGCGGCGCGCAGCGCCTCGCACGCCGGGCCCTTCACCGTCGCCGACCGGCGCGGCGGCACGATCCACTCGCCCACGACGGACGACGCCGGGACGCCGCCGGACCGGCCCGCGGCGGCGTCGAGGTCGGCTTCGATCCGGACGGCGAGCTCCAGGAGCTGCTCGCCGGCCCGGCGCGCCGCAGCCGAGGGACCGGCGTCCAGCGCGTCGCCGACCTCGGAGCGCGCGTCGCGCAGCGCGTCCCGCAGCGCCGCCACCGCGCCGGCGCCCCGGGTCGCCGCGCCGTCCGGCAGCGGCGTGGCGGCGGGGACGGCGAGACCCGGCTCG
Source organism: Patulibacter brassicae (assembly GCF_033949425.1). Taxonomy (NCBI): domain Bacteria; kingdom Bacillati; phylum Actinomycetota; class Thermoleophilia; order Solirubrobacterales; family Patulibacteraceae; genus Patulibacter; species Patulibacter brassicae. The sequence continues at coordinate 13,894 of NZ_JAXAVX010000010.1, forward strand.
TCGGCCGGGTCGCGTCCCTGGGTGCGCCGCAGGTCGAGCAGCGCGAGCGTCTCCTGCCGCAGGAGGTCGAGGCCGTAGGACCCCGCGAGGCCGAGCGGGTCGAGCGCGAGCGTCGCGTCGCGGTCGGGGTCGCCGCGCAGCCAGCCGCGCAGCGCCTGCTCGTACGCCGTCCGTCGCAGCTCGGCCGCGCGGGTCCCGTCGATCACCGCGACGTCGGGGTCGAGCCCGGCGGCGAGCGCGTGGCGGCGCAGCAGCCGCTGGGCGACCGCGTGGAAGGTGCCGATCCAGGCGTCCTCGAGCCGCCACCGCTCGGGCGTCTCGGTGCCCTGGAGCAGGGCGTCGAGGCGCCGCCGGGCGCGCTCGCGCATCTCGGCGGCGGCCTTCTCCGTGAAGGTGATCGCGAGGATCTGCCCGGTGTCGAGCGTCTCGTCCTCGACGAGCAGGCGGACGTACCGCTCGACGAGGACGCTCGTCTTGCCGGCCCCCGCCCCCGCGGACACGAGGGTCGGACCGCGACGGGCGATCGCCTCCGCCTGGCGGTCGGTGAACGTGCCGCCGTCGCCGTCGGCCGTCGGCAGGCCGCGCCGCAGCCGCCCGCGCTCGTCGTGCAGCAGCGCGGGGTCGACGAGCGCGTCCACGGGCGCGGCGGCCTCCTCCTCGGCCGCGGCGAGGAGATCCAGCAGCGAGGTCTGCTCGGTCGCGCTCACCAGAGCCTCGCGATCGCCGGGTGGTCGCAGCCGCCGTCGCGGCCGTGGACCGACCCTTCCGGGGTCGGCGTGATCGCGCCGGCGCGCAGCGCCCCGACGGCCTCGCGCGCCTGGGCCAAGAGCTCGTCGAGCGCGGCCTGGACTCCGGCGACGTCCTTCGGGCCCCGACCGCGGCTGGCGCTCAGGGCGCCGCGGTGCTCGAGGCCCGCCGGGGGGCGGGCGCCCGTGAGCACGCCCGTCCGGGGCGCGGCCGGCTGGTAGAGCGCATAGGCGGGCGCCTCCCCACCGGCCGCGGCGACCGCCGCCAGATAGGCCCCGGCCTGGATCGTCGCCGTGTCGGCCCAGCGGGTGGCCGGGACCGCGCCGCCGCCGCCGAGCTTGTAGTCCACGACGCCGATCCCCTCCCCCTCGCCGGGCAGCGGCACGCGATCGACGCGATCGACGCGGCCGACGGCCCGGGCGCCGTCGCCGAGGTCCAGGGGCGGGACGTCCCCGTCGTCGTCGATCCGGAGCTCGACGGCCTCCAGGCGCGCCTCCCCGTAGCGCTCGCCCAGCGCGCCGAGGACGGCGGCCACGCCGGTCTCGGCGCGCCGCCGCAGGACCGCCGCGCGGTGGGGCGGCAGGCCCGCGACCGCGACCGGCCCGAGCTCGTCGAGCACCCGGCGGCCCGCGGCCAGCAGGGCGTCGCGGTCGAGCGCCGCGTAGGGCGGGCGGTCCCCGCCCCCCGCGACCTCGACGATCGCACGCTGGAGCACCTCGTGGACGAGCTGCCCGTGGCGCTGGGGCTCGGTCTCCGGTCGGTCGTCCCGCGCCCCGGCGAGGTGCTCGACGAGCCAGCAGACCGGGCAGCGGGCCAGGCGCTCGACCTCGCGCACGGTGAAGCGCGAGCGCTCGAGCAGCACGCGGCGGACCGTCTCGCGCCCGACGGCGTCCAGCTCCGAGCCGAGGGGCCCCGGCGTGGCGGTCGAGCGCCGGTCGGGCGGCGCGACGAGGGCCGAGGACCGCGCGAGCGTCCGCGCTCGCGCCGGGGCGAGCGTCGCCGCGACGTCGGCGAGGAACGGCGACGGCGGCCGCGGCTCGCCGCGCTCGGTGGCCTCGGGGCGGCTGAGGACGAGCAGCCGGGTCGGGCGCGCCACGAGCTCGAGGAAGAGCATCCGCTCGGCGGCCAGTCGCTCCGCCGGAACGGCGAGGAGCGCCCCGCCCGCGGCCGCGGCGAGCACCGCGCGGGTCTCGCGGTCGACGAGCGGGTCGACGGGCTCCGGAGCGGGGAACGCCGCCTCGTCGAGCCCGGCGAGCGCGAGGACCGCGAGGTGGCGCCCCCGCAGGGCCGCGGGCTCGGCGATCTCGACCCGGCCCGGTCCGGGCGCGTGGCCCGCGGGGACGGGCAGCTGCCCGAGCTCGCGGCGCAGCTCCGCCGGCGTGGGCAGCAGCGCGGGCGACCGGCGCGCCAGCTCCTCGAGCTCCGCGAGCCAGCGGTCGATCGCCGTCGCCGCGCGGGCCAGGACGTCCTCGTCGCCGCCCGTCGCGGGCTGGGCGTCGACGAGCGCGGGCAGCGCGTCGCGCAGCAGCAGCACCGCTGCCACCGGGTCGTCGTCCGCCGTCAGCGCGCGCTCCAGCAGGGGCGCCGCGGACGTGCCGTCCAGCAGGCCCTCCGCGCGCTCCAGCGCCGCTGCCGCGCGCTCGATCCCACCGCGCCGCAGGCCGATCGCCCACGCGTCGAGGGCGTCGCGGACCGCGGGAGCGGCGGGGAGCAGCTCCGTCGCCACCCGGACCACGTCGTCGGCGTCGCCCTCCCCCGTCCGCAGCGCCAGCAGCGAGAGGAGCGCGCGACCGACGCCCGTGCGCTGCGCGGGCTCCTGCCGGGGCCGCGCCACCGGCACGCCGAGGGTCGCCAGCGCCCGCTCGAGCCGGGCGCCGCCGACCCCGCCGGCGTCGCGCGTGGCGATGGCGACGTCGTGCCAGGCCAGGCCGTGCTCGGCGACCGCCTCGGCGAGGAGGTGCGCGAGGCCCTCGGCCTCGGCCCGCGCGTCGCCGCCCGTCAGGGTCACGACGTCGCCGAGGACGTCCCCGTCCCCGGTGGCCCCCGGCGGGGACGCGGCGCGCGGCTCGAAGATCGAGGCGGCGAGACGCGCCCGTCCGCTCTCCGCCGGTCCTCCGGCGAGGACGACCTCGCGGCGCCCGATCCGCGCGACGGTGGAGCCCGCCAGCACCTCCGCGCCGGCCCGCAGCGGCAGCAGTCCGGTCCGGCCAGGAGCGTCCTCCGGCAGCTCCTCGGCCGTGCGCCGGAGCTCCTCGACGAGGTCCCGGCGCGCCGCCGTCGCGCGGCGGCCGTCAACGAACGGCAGCGAGACGACGACGTCCGCCCCGCGCGCCAGGACGCGCAGCAGCGCCTGCTGCCCGAAGGTCAGGTCGTCGAAGCCGTAGAGCGCGACCGGGGCCCGCCAGCCGCCGGCGACGAGCGCGCGACGCACCTCCACCGCGACGGTGCCGGGGGAGCGCGCGCCGTCGAGGCCGCCCTCGCCCGCGGCCTCCTCCATCCCGCCGACGACGACCCGCAGGTCGGCGAGGAGCTGCGGGTCGACGGTCGCCTCCGCCGGATCCACCCGCCCGAGCGCGTCCTCGAGGTCGGCGAGGCCGAGGCCCCGCTCGGCGAGCTCCTCGAGCAGCACGTCGAGGCGGGACCGCAGCCGCGGCCGCTCGCGGGCGGCGGCGAGGGGCCGCTCGGGCGCGAGGGCCCGCAGCCCGGCCACGAGCAGCCGATCCCGCGTCAGGGCGCCGAGCTCGGCGGGCGGCCGGCCGGCGGCGCGGCGTGCCAGGCGGGCCAGGCCGTCGGGCGTGACCACGCGGACGCCCGTGACGACGCCGCCGGCGAGGCCGAGGAGCTCGCGCCGGTAGACGTCGGCGTCCGACCCCGTCGGCACGACGAGCACCGGCCGGCGACCGGCGGTCGCCCAGCGCCGCACGAGGCCCAGCACGACGCCCGCCTTGCGGGCGTTCGTCGGTCCGGTGACGAGCTGCAGCGTCACGTCATCGAGGCTGGCAACGCTCGCGGACGGACCGCAAGCCGCCGTGCAGCGCGCGATCGCGGCCTGCCGCGCCGCGCGCTAGGCGGCCGCCGCGCCGTCCCCCGCGGCGTCGCCGGTCGCGGTGCCCGCGGCGGGCGCGCCGTCGGTCGTGGCGATCCCGTCGCCCTCGCCCGCCGGAGCCCGCAGCCCGTCCTGGGCCCACGGCTCGTCGAACTCGACGCGCCACTTGCCCTCCTCGGTCTGGTGGAGGGCGAGCCGCGCGCGGAAGTTCCGTCCGGCGCGGCTCTTGAAGCCGGTGACCGGCTTCTGCGTCCGACCGGTCCGCACGAGCTCGCGGGCGACGGCGGCCGGCAGCGTCTTGCCGGCCTTGCTCTTCCAGATGACGAAGCCGCAGCCCGGGTCGTCCTTCGACCAGCAGGAGAAGCCCTTGCGGTTCTCGCTGATGTCGCGTCCGCAGACCGGGCACGGGCCGAGGTTCGCGCGCGGGATCCGCACGTCCTTGAGCTTGCCGTCGAGCTTCGTGACGGTCTTCTGCGCGTACTCGGCGATCTCGGCCATGAACGCCTGGCGCGTGATCGCCCCGGACTCGATCTGCGCGAGCTTGCGCTCCCAGTCGCCGGTCAGCGACGGGGAGGTCAGGCCGAGCTCCGGGTCCTCGATCAGCCGGATGACGTTCAAGCCCTTCTCCGTGACGACCAGGGCGCGACCGTCGCGCTCGACGTAGCCGACGTCGATGAGCCGCTCGATGATCGCCGCGCGCGTGGCCGGGGTGCCGATCCCCGAGTCCTTCATCGCCTCGCGGGCCTCCTCGTCGTCGACGAGCTGGCCGGCGGTCTCCATCGCGCCCAGCAGCGACGCGTCGCTGTAGCGCCGCGGCGGCTTCGTGACCTTCTCCTCGGCGCCGATCTCGAGCGTCGTGACGTCCTCGCCCTGCTCGAGCCTCGGCAGCGTCTGCTGCCGGCCCTCGTCCTCGTCGTCGCCGGCCGAGCCGCCGTCGGTGGCCTCGCCGTAGACGCCGCGCCAGCCCGGGACGAGCAGGACCCGGCCCCGCGTGCGGAAGACGTGGGCGTCGAGCTGGACCTGCTGCTCCACCCCGTCCTCGTCGGGGCGCGTGACGGTGACGGGCGCCTCGACCGTCGTCTCGATCCGCGTGTTCTCGAACTCCGCGTCGGGGTGGAAGACGGCGAGGAAGCGGCGCACGACGAGGTCGTAGATGCGGCGGTCGTCGTCGCCCATCTTCTCGATCGCGTGCGGCGCGTTCGTCGGGATGATCGCGTGGTGGTCGGCGACCTTCGCGTCGTTGACGACGCGCCCGAGCGGCAGCTTGTCGAGGCCCTGGACGTACTTCGCGGCCTGCGCGTACTCGGCGCGGACCCCGACCTGCCCGGCCGTCGGCTTGATCTCGGGGATCATGTCCCCCGTCAGGAAGCGCGAGCTCGTCCTGGGGTACGTGAGCGCCTTGTGCTCCTCGTAGCAGCGCTGCGCGGCGGCGAGGGTGCGACGGGCGGTGAAGCCGAAGCGGCTGCCGGCCTCGCGCTGCAGCGACGTGAGGTCGTAGAGCAGCGGCGCGCGCTCCTTGCGCCGCGTCTTCTCGAGCTTCGTGATCCGGCCCCGGCGGTCGCGGACCGCGTCGGCGATCGCCTGCGCCTCGCCGGCCGTGGGGAGGCGGGGGTTCGTGCCCTGGTGCAGCCGTCCCCAGTACGTGCGCGGCTTCGGGCCGTCGGCCCCGGGGCCCGCGTCGAAGCGGGCGTCGACGAGCCAGTACGGCTCGGGGACGAACGCGCGGATCTCCTCCTCGCGGCGCGCGAGGATCGCGAGGGTCGGGGTCTGGACCCGCCCGAGCGAGACCGCGCCGTCGAAGCTCGACCGCAGGCGGATCGTGGCCGCCCGGGTCGCGTTCATCCCGACGAGCCAGTCGGCCTCCGACCGCGACTGCGCGGCCTGGGCCAGGAGCTCGACCTCGTCGGACGAGCGCAGCTCGGCCAGCGCGCGGCGCATGGCGTCCTCGGTCATCGAGGAGAGCCAGAGGCGGCGGGTCGGCTGCTTGCCGCCCCCCTTCTCGAAGACCCAGCGGAAGATGAGCTCGCCCTCGCGGCCGGCGTCGCAGGCGTTGATGACCTCGTCGACGTCCTCGCGCTTGAGGAGGTTACGGATGACCGCCATCTGCTTCTTCGAGCTGTCGTCGCGCTCGACGAGCTTGAAGCGCTCCGGCACGATCGGCAGGTCGTCCATCCGCCAGCGCTTGAACTTCTTGTCGTAGGCGTCCGGCTCGGCGAGCTGCACGAGGTGGCCGATCGCCCACGTGATGACGTGGTCGGGGCCCTCCATCCAGCGCGTGTTGCGCTCGCCGGTCGACTTGCCGACCTGGAAGGAGCCGGGAAGCACCTTGGCCAGGTCGCGGCCGACGGACGGCTTCTCGGCGATGACGAGCGTCTTCCCCACGCGGCGGAGCGTAGCGACCGACCTGCGTCGCGACCTCCGCGCCCCGTGCCGGCTCCGTGCCGGACGAGGACCGGAGCGCCGACGAGCGGCCGCTCAGTGCCCGCAGGGTCCCGGGTCGACCGTCCTCGCGCGGTCGACGTCGCGCAGCACCCCGCGCACCACGTCGTTGGGCACCGCGTAGCCGGCGCGGCGCCGCGCGTTCGAGGAGCTCGCGAAGACCGTGCCGAGGACGCGCCCGCGGGCGTCGACGACCGGGCCGCCCGAGTTGCCCTGCTGCACGAGCCCGCGGAACGGCAGGATCCGGCGCTCGACCTGCCCGCGGCCGTAGGCGTCCTCGCCGGTCACCGTCTGGGCGGACGCGATCCGCGCCGCCCGCGCCCGGAACGGACCGGCGAGCGGGTACCCGAGCACGGCGGCGGCGGTCCCCCGCTCCGGCTCGCGAACCATTCGCAGCGTCCGGGCCTGCAGGCCCGACACCGCGAGGACCGCGACGTCCTCCTCCGGGTCGGCGTAGACGATCCGACCGGCCAGCGGCCCGCCGCCCGCCTCCGGCACGACCTCCGTGTCGTCGCTGCCGGCCACGACGTGCTGGTTCGTCACGACGTACCCGGGCGCGGCTACCCATCCCGTCCCGACCACGCCGACGCCGCAGGCGCGCGTCTCGACCCGGACGACGCCCTGCCGGCCGCGCCGGACCCCGGGATCCCGGAGGATCTCGTCGTCGGGCTCGTCGACGAGGGCCGACGGCCCGGCGAACCCCGGCAGCGGGTCGAACCGGGCGAGGACCGCGAGCGCGTCGTCGGCCGGGGGCAGCGTCCGGCGGATCTCGCGCAGGAGCGTCGAGCTGCGGACCTCGGACCGCCATCCGGACGGCAGGCTCGGGGTCTGCAGGGCGATCGCCGACACGAGCCAGGCGGCGGCCACGAGCAGCGCCAGCGTGAACGCGGCGCCGAGGCCCGCGTCGACGACGGCCACGACGCGCAGGCGCGGTCCGCCGCGCAGCCGGCGCTGCAGCCGCTCGCCGACGCGCTGGAGGCCACCGCCGAGCAGCACGCCGCAGACGCTGCCCGCGATGAGCGCGACGAGCGGCGCATCGGCGTTCGCCCGTCCGCCCTCGAGGATCAGCGGCGCGAGCCGCGCGCCCGCGAAGGCGCCGGCGGCGAAGCCCAGGAACCCGGACGCCGCCGCGAGCAGCCCCTGGGCGGCGCCGCCGAGCGCGGCCAGCACGGCCAGCGCCACGAGGACCCAGTCGAGCGTCGTCATCGGTGCTGCGGAACGCTACTCCGCCCTCGTGGGTCCACGACCGGCACCCGCGCCGGTCGATCACCCGTCCAGTCCGGCGCGGAAGCATGTTCGGGCGCGCGGCGACGGCGACGTAGAATGCGGCCCGCAATGCCGGGACCCGACCGCAGACCCCCCCGTCGCGGCTCCGGCGACGCCGGTCGCCCTCGGCCGTCGTCCCCGCGACCGCGGCCCGCAGCCGGTGACGGCGCGGCCGGTCGCAGCGCCCCGACGGGCCGTCCGGCGGGCGCCGGACGAGCGAGCTCCCGTCCGGCGTCGACGTCCCGCGGGGGCGCGGCATCGCGCGGCGGCGGACCCTCGCGCGGGCCGGCGTCGGCGCGGGCCGGCGGTCGCCCGCCGGGTGGTGGCGGCCGCCCCCCGCGATCGCCGATCCAGCCGGCGGGCCTCGGCGGACGTGGTGGGGGCCGACGCCGCGGCGGACGCTCGCGGCGCGCGGTGGCGGCCGTCGTCGCCGTGCTGCTCGTCGGCGGCGGCGTCGCGGCGGCGCTCGCCCTGCAGGCCCGGTCGGCGAGCCGCGCGGAGCGCAGCACCGTCGAGCGCTACCTGCGGGCCTGGGTCGCCCAGGACCCCGGCGCGATGTACGCGGAGGTCTCCGGCGACGTCCAGGACCGCACGAGCGAGGCGCGGTTCGGGTCGCTCGTGCGCGAGGCGCTGACCGTCGCGACGGTCCGCCGGCTCGTCGTCGGGGAGCTCGACCGCGACGGCGACGCGTTCGTCGTCCCGGTCGCGGCCGAGACGCGGCTCTTCGGGACGCTCCAGGCGCGGATGACGATCCCGCTGACCGGCGACGGGGACCAGGCGCGCGTCCGGTGGGCGCGCCGCCTGACGTTCCCCGGCCTGCGCGACGGGGAGACGCTCTCCCGCACGACGACGATGCCCGACCGCGCCGACATCCTCGCCCGCGACGGCACCGCGATCGCCCGTGGCAAGGACCGCAGCTCGTCCCTGCCGCAGCTGGCGGCGCAGGTTCGCGGCACCCTCGGCCCCGCGCTGCCGCAGGACCAGGCCCGGCTGCGGCGCCTCGGCGTGCCCCGGGACGCCCAGGTCGGCGTGAACGGCCTGGAGCGGATCCTCAACGCGCAGCTCGTGGGCAAGCCCGGCGGCGAGCTGCGCGCCGGCGACCGCGTGCTGCGCAGCGTCGAGCCGGAGAAGGCCGAGCCCGTGCGCACCTCGATCTCGCTCGCCGTCGTGAAGGCCGCGGTCGAGGCGCAGCAGAACGCGCCGAGTCAGACGGGGTCGGTCGTCATCAACTCGCGGACGGGCGAGGTCCTCGCCTTCCAGGGCATCGCGTGGAGCAACCTCCAGCCGCCCGGCTCGACGATGAAGATCATCACCGCCGCGGCCGCGCTCGAGGCCGGCAAGGCGAAGATGAGCTCGAGCTACCCCTACGAGACCGAGGCGAAGGGCTTCGGCATCCAGAACTCGAACCAGGAGTCCTGCGGCGGGTCGCTGACCAGCGCGTTCGCGCACTCCTGCAACTCGGTCTTCGCGCCGCTGGCCGCGAAGGTCGGGGCGAAGGAGTTCGTCGACGTCGCCGAGCGGTTCGGGTTCAACCGCGATCCCGGCGTCCCCGGCGCCCAGACCGCGTCGCTGCCGACCGAGCTCGGCGTCGGCGACCTCGCCCAGTCCGGCATCGGGCAGGCGCAGGTCCAGGCGACGCCGCTCGACGTCGCCAGCTGGGCGGCGATCGTCGCCAACGGGGGGCGGATGCCCGAGCTGACGTTCCTGCGCTCGACGAAGACCGCGAAGGCGCGCCGCGTGATCGAGGCCGACACCGCGCGCGATCTCCGCACGCTCATGCTCGCCGTCGTGCGCAACGGGACGGGCGAGAAGGCCGCCGTGCCGGGCGTCGCCACGGCGGGCAAGACGGGCACCGCCGAGCTGCGCGCCACCCAGGGCGACCACTGCGAGCAGCAGGCCGCCCCGGACGCCCCGCCGGGCGAGGAGACGCAGCCGGTGGACAGCGCGTGCGGCAACAAGGACGGCTCGAACACCGACGCGTGGATGGCGGCGTTCGCCCCGTCGTCGCGCGGCGGCGGCGACGACCCCCTCGCGATCGGCGTGCTGCGGGTCGGGAACTTCCAGGGCGGCGAGACCGCCGCGCCCGTGGCGTCCAAGGCGCTGCAGGCGGCGCTGGCCGCCACCGGCGGCTGAGTCCCCCGCGAGCGATCCGCGCTCAGCCGGCGGCCGAGCGCGCGAGCCGCCCCGCGTGGGCGGCGGCGAACGCGACGAGCTCGGGCGGGCCCTCGATCCGGTACTCGCACTCGAGGAACGCGAGGTGGACGGTGAGCCACGCGAGGCCGTCGGCCTTCGTGCGGATCCGGCAGGAGCGCTCGTCGACCGGCTCGACCTCGCCGCGGAACCACGTCGCCTCGCGCGGGAGCTCCGCGGCGGGGACGTGGACGAGGACGACGGCCTCGTGGCGCGTCGGGCGCGCCTTGATCGAGGAGCGCACGTAGGCGGCCGCGTCCCCGCCCGGCGGTCGCCGCGCGGCGAACCGCCCGCCGGATCCCGCCGGGTCGCCGATCCGGTCGACGCGAAACGTCCGCCAGTCGCTGCGCCGGGCGTCCCAGGCGACGAGGTACCACCGCCGATGGTGCGCGACGAGCCGGTGCGGCTCGACGGTCCGCTCGCTCTCCGTGCCGTCGGCGCGCCGGTACGCGAAGCGCAGGCGCTCCTGGTCGCGGCAGGCCTGCGCGATCGTCGCCAGGACCTCGCCGTCGACGGTGCCCGCCTCCCCCAGCGAGGGCACGATCGAGTCCTGCAGGGCCTGGACGCGACGCCGCAGGCCGGGCGGCAGGACCTGCTCGAGCTTCGCCAGCGCGCGGACCGACGCCTCCTCGATCCCGGCGATCGTGCCGCCCGCGGCGGTCCGCAGGCCGACGGCGATCGCCACGGCGTCGTCGTCGTCCAGCAGGAGCGGGGGCAGCTGGCTGCCGGCCTGCAGCTGGTAGCCGCCGCCCGCCCCGCGCGCGGCCGCGACCGGGTAGCCGAGCTCGCGCAGCCGGTCGACGTCGCGGCGCAGCGTCCGCTCGCTGACGGTGAGCTCGCTCGCGAGCTCCCCGCCGGGCCAGAAGCGGTGGGTCTGCAGCAGCGAGAGCAGCCGCAGCATCCGGGCGGTCGGATCAGCCATGCCGCAAGGCTGCCATGCATTCAGGCCAGGATGTGACCGGATTGCGGACGAGGCTGCGCCGCATGATCACGACCACCGGCCTGACCAGGACCTTCGGCAGCGGCGAGCGGTCGTCGGCCAGGTCGTCCTGATCGTCGGGGTGGCCACGCCCTTCGGCTTCGAGCCGCACGTCGCGTCGCTGCTGGGCCTCGTCCTCGTGGCGGGCTTCGGCGTCGGCCTCGGCGCGCTCTCCTACGCGCTGGCGCTCGCGGTGCGCGATCAGCAGGAGCTCTTCTGGGTCGTCCAGCAGACGTTCCTCTTCCCGCTCATGCTGCTCTCCGGGATGCTGCTGCCGCTCGACGACGCGCCGTCGTGGCTGCGCGTCCTCTCCGCGGCCAACCCGCTGACGTACCTCGTCGACGCCGAGCGCGACCTCTTCGCCGGCCAGGTCGGCACGGGCGCGGTGGCCGGCGGCCTCGTCGCGACCGTCGTCGTGGCGACCGTGGGCCTCGCCGTCGGCGTGCGCCGGATCCGCGCCACGACCTGACCCCGGAACGACGAACGCCGGCCCGGGGCCGGCGTTCGGTCCTGCGCGGCGGGCGGCGCGCGCCGCCCGTCGCGGATCAGACGTCGAGGTCGATCTCGGCCTCGCCGCCCTCCGGCCCCTTGATGTGGAGCACGAGCGGACGGTTCTCCAGCGAGGACTGCGGGATCTTGAAGAGCAGCAGCTCGCCGGCCGTCGTGCTCGAGCCGGCGGGGCTGTTCGGCGCCGGCTGGACGCCCGACCCCGAGCCGACGTGCTTCGGCACGATCGCCTGCTTGTAGAGGTACGGGTTCGGCGGGTTCGGCGCCGACACGACGGGCTTGAAGTGCTCGTCCTGGGTGTCGACGATCGTGAAGCCGAGCGGCGACGCCGAGCGCAGCGGCTGCTGCGTGTCGTTGTAGGCCGCGATCCAGACGCCGAAGAAGACCTCGTTGTCGATCGGGTTCTGCGGGTCCTGCTTCAGCGCGAGCTGCTGCGGGGTCAGGCCGCGGAGGTACTCGGAGTCCTCGGCGTCGGCCTTGGCCGGGTCGCCGTTGCCGACGCCCGCCGAGATGTTGCCCGGGCTGATCTGGCGCGAGATCTGGACCTGGTACTTCAGGTACGGCCCGCCGTCTGGTCCGACGTCGACGAAGATCGCCTCCGTCTCGCCGTGCGAGACGACGTCGGTCTTGGACCCGCAGGCGGTGAGGGCGGTGCTGGCCAGCGCGACCGCCAGCAGAGGGATGAGCCGCTGACGCATGAGGCGGCAGTCTAGTGGCCGGGTTCGCAGGACGCGTGTCCGGCCACCCCGGACCGTGCCGTCGTCGCTCGCCGGTCCGCGGGACCGGCCGCGCCGCGGGGCGCCGCGCGCGCGGCGGGCGTCAAAGGCGGAAGCCCGACGCCGGCTTGCGGGCGCCGCCGGCGACGGTCGCGCGGCTGCCGGTCCTCGCCGACGCGCGCCCCTCCTCGAGGATCGTGCGCAGCCGCAGCAGGCCCTTGCGCGTGCCGCGGCGCGCGATCCCGGCCTGCCCGGAGACGAGCTCCATGAGCCGGTCCGAGGGGAGCTTCGGCTCCGTCTCGACCGTCAGGTCCACGCGGGCCCCGTGGCCGTCCTGCACGACCCGCCACTCGCCGTGGACGAGGGTGCGGTGGTACTTGCCGCCCCGGCCGACGAACGCGATCCGGAACGGCGCCTCGACCTCGTGGAAGGTCACGTCGAAGTACGCGAAGCGGTGGAAGCGGAGCTTCGCCTTGAACCGCGCGCCCGCCCCCTTGCCGATCGAGTCCTCGCGCGTGAGCCGGAACTCCCCGAGCACGTGCCCGAGGAACTCGGGATGGTTCGCGATGTCCTCGAGGTAGGCGAAGACCTCCTCGCGCGGGCGCTGGATGCTGACGGAGGCGCTGACCGGGTCCACGAGGGGCCAGTCTACCCCCGCCCGGCGCCGCGGCACGACGACCGCGGTCCGACCCGTCCGGGTCGCTCAGGCGGCGTCCCGATCGGTCCGCGGCGTCAGGCGCTGGGCGCGGATCTCCTCGCCGTGACGGACGGGCACCGCCGCGAGCGGCTCGCCCTTCGTGAGCGGGCGGCAGAGCGCGCAGATCGTGCGCTCCTTCCGGTACCGGTAGACCACCTCGCCGACGAGCGGGGTGCGACCGCAGCGGTCGCAGTGGAGGCGGTCGGCGTGCAGGGAGGAGACCCCGATCCGCAGCAGGTGCCGCTCGAGGTCGCGCTCGGAGATCGGTTCGCGGCGCATCACGCCTCCCCTGTTCGCCGGCGGTCGCCCGGCTCCTCCTCGCCGCCGCGGCGGATCCTCCTCCTCGTCGCACGGCCCCGTGCGCGACCGAGCCCGACCGACGGCCGCCGCCGTCCGGCCCGACCGTAGACTGCCGCGCATGGCCCACCGGATCGCGGTGCTCTCCCAGAAGGGCGGCACGGGCAAGACGACGACCGTCCGCACGCTCGCCGACGCGCTGGAGCGCGCCGGCCTGCGGGTGCTGGCGATCGACCTCGACCCGCAGGGCAACCTCTCGGACTACCTCGACGTCCCGCCGGACGCGTCGCCCACCATCGGCGAGGTGCTGCAGGGCCAGGCGACGCTCGCCGAGGCCACCCACGGCGGCGTCGTGCCGGCGAACCTCCAGCTCGCCGAGGCCGAGCTCGCCCTCGCCGGGCGGATGGGGCGCGACCTCGTGCTGCGCAAGGCCCTGCGCGGCGCCGACGACGAGCTCGACGTCCTGCTGCTGGACTGCCCGCCGAACCTCGGCCTCCTGACCGTCAACGCCCTCGTCGCCGCGACGCACGCCCTCATCGCGTGCGAGGCGCAGTACTTCGCGTTGCAGGGCGTCGAGCAGGCGCTGCAGGTGATCGAGCTCGTCCGCGACGGCCTGAACCCCGACCTCGCGCTGCTGGGCACGGTCGTCACGAAGGCCGACCTGCGCACCGTGCACGCCCGGGAGGCGGTCGAGCAGCTGCGCGAGGCGCACCCCGACACGATCCTCGAGCCGGTCGTCCGCCACTCGATCGCCTACGCCGAGTCCGCCGAGCGCGCGGTCTCGATCCTCGACCACCGGCCCGAGCTCGGCGCCGACTACCTGCTGCTCGCGGCCGAGCTCTGCGACCAGCTCGGCGAGGACGCCGCGCGACGGAAGCTCCGCCGGCTGGCGAAGGCCGCCGCCTGAGGGCCGCTCACGAGCGCGCCGCGCCGACGGCGACGCGCACGCCGTCGCCGGCGAACGGCGCCTGCAGCACCGTCGCCCAGCTGCCGCAGCGCAGTCGCGCGGCCTCGGCCACGCGGTGCCCCTCCCCCGCGCGGACCCAGAGCATCACGGTCGGGCCGGCGCCCGACACGGTCGCGCCGAGGGCGCCCACCTCCTCGTAGCGCTCCAGCAGATCGGCCGACCGCGGGAACAGCGGCGCGCGGTGCTGCTGGTGCAGGAGATCGCGGAGGCTGTGGGCCACGACGTCGAGGTCCCCGCGCTCCAGGCCGATGGCCAGCGACGCGCCCCACGCGACGTTGCGCGTGGCGTCCTCCAGCGGCACGTGCGTCGGCAGCACGGCGCGCGCGGCCGCGGTGCGGACCGCCTCCTCCGGGACGACGAAGACCGCCTCGAGCTCGGCCGGCGGGGCGATCCGCACGGTCGAGGTCCCGTCCGTGAGGACGAAGCCGCCGAAGAGCGCCGCCGAGACGTTGTCGGCGTGCCCCTCGACGTCGACGGCGAGCGGCAGCAGGGTCTCCGGCTCCGTGGTGCCGCCGTCGAGCGCGGCCGCCGCCGCGAGGCCGGCGACGATCGCCGTGGCGCTCGAGCCGAGCCCGCCGGCGAGCGGCACCTCGGTGCGGACCCGGAAGGTCAGGCCGTCGGCCGGCCGCAGCCGCTCGAAGGCCTGGACGATCGCGTTGTCGCGCCCGGTGGGCAGCGGCAGGTCGTGCTCGACGGCGAAGGTCCCGGTCTCCTCGACCTCGAGGTGCAGCCAGAGGCCGACGGCCGCCGCCATGCAGTCGAAGCCGGGACCGAGGTTCGCGCTCGAGGCCGGGACGGACACGGTGACGGAGCGGGCCACCCGGGCGACGATACCGGCCGCCTCCGGACGCCGCGCCTCGGCCGGCGTCCCTTCGCGGCGACCCTCCGGGCGGTCTGCGAGCCTCCCCGCCGATGCCCGCGCCGCGCCACCACCCGCCCGCCGCCGGGAGCCGCTCGCTGCTGCCGGCGATCGCGGTCGTCGCGGTCGCGCTGGCGGTCGCCATGGCGCTCCTGCTGACGCGAGGCGACGACGCCCCGGCGCCCCCAGCGCGCGCGACGACGACCACCGCGGGATCCCCGTCCGCCGGCCGGGCGCCCGCGCGCCGGCCCGCGACCGTCGCCGCCCGCCGCGCGCGGGAGCGGGCGGCGTGGCCCCGGCGCGGCGCCGTGGCGCGACGGACCCGCGTCCCGATCCTCATGTACCACCTGATCGCCGCCGCGCCCGCCGGGACGCCGTACCCGGAGCTCTGGGTCCCCGCGGCGCGCTTCCGCGAGCAGGTCGACGCGCTCGCGGCCGCCGGCTTCACCGCCGTGACGCTGTCGGAGGCGTGGGACGCGTGGCACGGCGACGGGCGGCTGCCGCGGCACCCCGTCGTGCTGAGCTTCGACGACGGCTCGCTGTCGCAGGTGATGGCGGCCGGCCCCGCGCTGCGGCGCCACGGCTGGCCGGGCGTCCTGAACCTCACCCTCGACCACCTGAACGCGAAGGGGATGCCGCGCTGGGGCGCGCGGCGCCTCCTCCGGGAGGGGTGGGAGATCGACTCGCACACGCTCACCCATCCGGACCTCACGACGCTCGGACCCGACGCCCTGCGCGAGGAGCTCGCCGGCTCCCGCCGGCGGCTGCGGGAGCGCCTCGGGGTCGAGACCCGGTTCCTCTGCTACCCCGCCGGGCGCAACGACGCGACGGTCCGCGCCGCGGCGAAGGCCGCGGGCTACGTCGCGGCGACGACGGTGCAGCCCGGGATCGCCGGGCGCGGCGACGATCCGTTCCTCCTCCCCCGGATCCGGGTGGAGCCGGGGACGACGGGCGCGGCGCTCGTGCGGATGGCCCGGGGCGAGGCGAGCGCGCCGCCCCCCGGCGCCGCCGGCGCCACCGCGGCCGGCTGAGGCGGCGTCCGCGTCGGGACGGCGTCCGCGTCGGGACGTCCGCGACCCGCGAGGGGACCCCGGTCCGGCCGGTCGGCGACCCGCGGCACCGGCGCGACCCGGCTCCCGGCTCAGCCGACGAGGATCTTCTCGAGCGCCCGCAGCTCCGGCGCGCAGGGGATCACCGGCGGCGACTCGTCCAGCGCCGTCTGCGGATCCTTCAGCCCGTGGCCGGTGAGCACGCAGACGACCCGCTGGGCGTCGCCGGCGCCGTGCTTCAGCAGCCCCGCGACCGAGGTCGCCGAGGCCGGCTCGCAGAACACGCCCTCCTCGCGGGCGAGGAAGCGGTAGGCGTCGAGGATCTCCTCGTCGGTGCAATCCGCGACGAGGCCGCCGGAGGAGGTCATCGCCCCCATCGCCTGCTCCCAGCGGGCCGGGTTGCCGATCCGGATCGCCGATGCGACGGTCTCGGGCTCCGGCACCATCTCGCCGCGCACGAGGGGGTTGGCCCCGTGCGCCTGGAAGCCGAGCATCCGCGGCAGGTCGGGGCTTCCCTCCCCGAGCATCTCGCGGAAGCCCTTCCAGTACGCGGTGATGTTGCCCGCGTTGCCGACCGGGATGCAGAGGGCGTCGAGCTTGCCGTCGAGGTCCTCGAGGATCTCGAACGCCGCCGTCTTCTGGCCCTCGAGCCGGAAGTCGTTGACGGAGTTCACCAGCGCGATCGGGTGGACCTCGCTGATCTGGCGCACGAGCCGCAGCGCCTCGTCGAAGTTCCCCTGCAGGGCGACGACCTGCGCGCCGTGCATGAGCGCCTGGGCGAGCTTGCCGGCCGCGATCTTGCCGTCCGGGACGAGGACGACGCCGCGGATGCCGGCCCGCGAGGCGTAGGCGGCCAGCGACGCGGCCGTGTTGCCGGTCGAGGCGCAGATGACGGCCTCGGCGCCCTCGCGCACGGCGGCGGAGACGGCGGCGGTCATCCCGCGGTCCTTGAACGAGCCGGTCGGGTTCAGCCCCTCGTACTTCAGGTGCACCTCGGCACCGACGCGCTCGGAGAGGCGCGGGGCGAGGATCAGCGGCGTCGAGCCCTCGTTGAGGCTGATCACCGGGTCGCCGGCCGCGAACGGCAGGCGATCCATGTAGCGCTCGATGAGGCCGACGCGCCGGATCGACGTCGGCCCGGTGAGGCGGTTGCTCTGCTCGCGCATCGGTCCGTGGGGCGGCGCGTCGATCGGCGTGCTCATCGGTCGAACTCCTCGTCGATCACGCGGATGGCGCGGGGCGGGGCGGTGACGAAGTCCTTGGCCGCGATGAGCTGCACCGCGCCGTAGAACCGGGACTCGCGCACCGGGTGCACGACGAGCACGAGGCGCGCGCCGGTCCCGGTGCCCTTCTGCACGACGCTCTTCACCGAGACGCCCTGGAGACCGAGGACCTGGGCGACCTGCGCCAGGACGCCCGGCCGGTCGGCGACCTCGACGTGGAGGTAGAAGCTCGACGTGACGTCGTCGACGAACCCGAGGGTGTTGCGCGTCGGCGGCGTCTGCGCCGGCGGGATCATCGCGCTGATCACGTCGCCGATCACGGCGGTCGCCGTCTGCGGCCCGCCGGCGCCGGGACCCGACAGGGTGATCTCGGTGATCGCCGGCGACTCGATGGTCACCGCGTTGAACGGGCCCTCGATCGCCGCGAGCGGGTGGCCCCGATAGAGGAACGCCGGGTGCACGCGCACGGCGAGCTCGTCGCCGATCCGCTCGGCGGTGCCGATGAGCCGCAGCGACAGGTCGAGGTCGCGCGCGTACTCGATGTCCTCGCTCGTGAGGTGCGTGATCCCCTCGTACGGGACGTCGCTGAGGTGGACCGGCGAGTCGAAGGCCAGCCGCGCGAGGATCGCCATCTTCGCCGCGGCGTCCTTGCCCGTGACGTCGTCCGTCGGGTCGGCCTCGGCGTATCCGAGCCGCTGGGCCTCCGCGAGCGCCTCCGCGTACGAGGCGCCCGTCGCGGCCATCTGGGTGAGGATGTAGTTCGTCGTCCCGTTGACGATGCCGTGCAGCCGGTCGACGTGCTGGCCGGTCAGGGACTCCTGCAGGACGCGGATGACCGGCACGACACCGGCCACGGCCGCCTCGAAGCGCAGCTGGACGCGGTGCTCGCGGGCGAGGGCCCAGAGCTCCTCGCCGTGCTCGGCGAGCAGCTGCTTGTTCGCGGTGACGACGTGCTTGCCGGCGCGGATCGCGGCGGTGACGTGGTCGCGCGCGACGTCGGTGCCGCCCATGACCTCGACGATCAGGTCGCTGTCGGCGAGGATCTCGTCGAAGTCGCCCCGGCTGCGCGTGAGCACCCCGGAGATCTCGGGCCGCAGGCCGGTGACGTGGGCGATCGCGTCGGCGCGCTGCGGCAGCAGCTCGGCGACCGAGGAGCCGACGGTGCCGTGCCCGAGCAGGCCGACGCGGAACGGGGCGGGGGCGTCGCTCGACATGGGCGGCGGATCATCGCAGGACTCCCGGGGCCGCGGGGCTGCCGCCGGGCGGCGGGACCGATCGGTGCGCCACCATCCGCCCGGTGGCGATCGGCGCGATCCTCTCCGACCTCGACGGCACGCTCGTGGACTCCACGGACGCGGTGCTGCGGGTCTGGCACGGCTGGATGGACGACCGCGGGCTGCGGCGCACCCCGCCGGAGGAGCACCCCCACGGGATCCCGGCGCGCGAGGTCGTCGCCCGGCTGGCGCCGCAGCTCGACGCCGACCGGAGGCCGCCGAGCTCGAGCGGCGCGAGATCGCCGACCTCGACGGCGTCGTCGCGCTGCCGGGTGCCGCGGCGCTGCTGCGACGCGCCGGCGCGGCGCCCCCCGGTGGCGGTGGTGACCTCGTGCACGCTGCCGCTCGCTCGCGCGCGCCTGCGGGCCGCGGGGCTGCCGCAGCCCCCGGCGATCGTCACCGCCGAGCGCACCGCCCGCGTCAAGCCGCACCCGGACCCCTACCTGCTCGGGGCCGAGCTCCTCGGCGTGGCGCCGGCGGCGTGCGTCGTGCTGGAGGACGCCCCCGCCGGGATCGCCGCGGGCCGCGCGGCGGGAATGCGGGTCGTCGCGGTGCGCGGCCGGCACGTCGACGAGCGGCGGCTGCGCGAGGCCGACGAGATCGTCGACGACGTCGCCGCGTTCCTGGCGCGTCTCCCCTGAGCGTCCTCCGCGCCGGCGCCGCGAGCGAGGCGCGTCGCGCGGCGCAGCGCGGTCGGCGGCCCTACTCGGCGTCGCGGGCCCAGAGCTCCTCGACCCGCTCGCGGCGGACGACGACGCGGGACCGGCCACCGCCGACGAACACGACCGGCGACCGCGGGACGCCGTTGTACGTGTTGGCCATCGCGTAGCCGTAGGCCCCCGTGACGGGCACGACGAGCACGTCGCCCGCGCGCGGGGCGTCCAGCAGCGCGTCGGCCACGAGGACGTCGGAGGACTCGCAGTGCTTGCCGACGACCTTGCAGTGCGTCGCGGCGGCCACCTGCGCGGGGTCCTCCGGGTCGACGAAGCGGTCCACGACCTGGACCTCGTAGCGGGCGCCGTAGAGCATCGGCCGCAGGTTGTCGGCCATCCCGCCGTCGACCCCGACCCACGTGGAGACGTTGCGCTTCACCGTCTGCACGCCGTAGAGCGTCACCCCGGCGCGGCCGACGAGCGAGCGGCCCGGCTCGTCGGCGATCCGCACCCGGTCCCCGATGAGCTCGCGGACGGCGCGGACCTTCTCCTGCGCGTACTCCTCGACGGTGGGGAGGTGGCGGGCCTGATCGGCGACGTAGGCGACGCCGAGGCCACCGCCGAGGTTCACCTCCTCGACCGCGTCGGCGAGCGGGGCGATCGCGGCGACCGCGCGCCGGAAGACGTCGAGCTCCAGGAGCTGGGAGCCGATGTGGAAGTGCAGGCCGTCGAGCCGCAGGGACGGCTGGGCCGTGATCCGCGCGATCGCCTCGCGGGCGTCGGCGACGCCGAGCCCGAACTTCGAGTCGGCCTGCCCGGTCGAGATCCCGTCGTGCGTGTCGCCGCGGACGTCGGGCGTGACGCGGATCGACACGGCCTGGACCGCGTCGCGCTCCGCGGCGATCCGGGCGAGCCGCTCGATGTCGTCGAAGTTGTCGATCACCACCTGCCGCAGGCCGTGGTCGACCGCGGCCGCGAGCTCGACCTCCGAGCGCGCGTTGCCGTGCAGGTGGATCCGCTCCGGGGCGAACCCGGCGTGGAGCGCGAGCGCGAGCTCCCCGCCCGAGGCGACGTCGACGCCGAGCCCCTCCTGCTCGAAGACGCGCAGGACCGCCGTGCAGGGGAACGCCTTCGAGGCGAAGGAGACGTGGCTGCCGGGGGCCGCTGCCTCGAACGCGTCGCGGTAGGCCCGCGCCTGCCCGCGGAGATCGTCCTCCGCGACGACGTAGGCGGGGGTCCCGTGCTCGGCGGCGAGCTCGAGCGCGTCGCAGCCGCCCAGGAGGAGGCGACCGCGCTCGTCGCGCGCGCTGTCGCGGGGGTAGACGGCGAGGAGATCGCGGGTCATCGGCCGGGCGGATGATGGCAGCCCGGACCGGCCGGACCGCGGTCGCTCAGCCGGCGGGGGTCGTCGCCGTCGCGGCGTCCGGCGACGGGGTGGTCGCCGCCGACGGGGTGGCCGCGGGCGACGGGGCGGGGGCCGGCGCTCCGGCGCCGAGGACGTAGCCGAGGAGGTTCCCGAGGCCGCGGACCGCGTCGCCCACCGTGTCGCCGAGGCCCCCGACGACCGCGCCGAGGGGCTGCTGCTTGCCCCCGAGGGCGTTCGACAGGCCGTCGGTGAGGGAGTTCGTCGTGCCCGCCAGCGCGTCGGTGGTCGCGCGGACGCCCTCGCCGACCCGCGCCTGCTTCACGGCCGACACCGTGTCCTCGAGCAGCGTCGGCGACGTCATCGTCGCCGGCACGGCGGCCGGCTCGGACGGCGTGGGACGCGCGGGGGCGGTCGTCGTCGGCACGACCTGGCGACGGTCGGGCGTGCGCGCCGCCTCGCCCGCGCGGCGACGGACCGTCGAGGCGGGCGCGGCGCCGTCGCGCGGCCCCTCGTCCGCCGCGGGACGGGTGCCCCCGGCCGGAGCGGACGCGTCGTCGGCCGCGTCGGGCGTCGCGACCGGTGCGACGTCGCGGTCGGCGCTGGCGACCAGGGTCCCGTCGCCGGTGGCCGCGGCGGGCACGACGAGCGACGCGTCGGGCGACTGCCCCGGGAGCGAGACGACCCCGGTGCCCTCGAGCAGCCCGGCGGCGCCGGTCGCGATCACGAGCGCGGCGACGACCGGCATGGCGCCGACGCCGGCACCGGTGCCGAACGAGCGCAAGCTGGAGCGCGAGGGCATCGGACGAAGGATCGCCGATCCGGCGCGGGCGCACGAGGATCGCACGCGGAAGTTCGAACGAACGTCCAGCGCGGCCCGGCGGGTGTCCGACGCTCAGCCCACTGCGGCAGGCGGCGGGACGCGGCCGCCGCGCATGAGCGCCAGGGCGACGCCGCCCCCGAGGATCATCGCGACGCTCGTGAGCTGCGCGGTGGTCAGGCCGAGCGCGGTGTCCGGGTTGTGGCGCCAGAACTCCACGACGAGGCGCTCGAGGCCCGCGAGGACGAGATAGAGCGCGAACAGCGCCCCCGGGCGCAGCCGGTCCCGCAGCTGCCAGAGCACGAGCGCCGCGATGCCCATCGCGAGCGTCTCGTAGATCGGCGTCGGCTGGACCTCCTCGCGCGTCGGCACGACCCCGTCGGGATAGGCCATCGCCCAGGGCAGGTCGGAGGGCTTGCCGTAGTCGCCGTCGCCGGAGACCTGGCAGCCCACGCGGCCGATCGCGTAACCGAGGGCGAGCGCCGGCGCGGTCGCGCCCAGCAGCTGCGCGTTCATCCGCCCGCGCCACGCCGCCCAGGCGAGCACGGCGAGGGCGCCGCCGATCGCGCCGCCGTACCACGTGAGCCCGGACCCGCCGAACAGCGAGCTCAGCACGCTGCCGTCCGTGTCCGGGTCGTAGGCGTCGATGACCCAGTAGAGCCGGGCGCCGACGAGGCCGCCCACGAGCGCCGCGAGCAGCGCCTCGGTCGCCTGGTCGGTCGGCCACCGGAGCTCGCGGAAGCGCCGCGAGAGCAGGGCACCCGAGGCGAGGAAGGCCAGCGCGAAGCAGATCCCGAAGGTCTTCAGCGACAGGCCGAGCAGGTCGATCTCGGGCTGCATGCGCGGCGAAGGCTAGCGTGCGCCGGGCACGCCGCGTCCAGCGCGCGGAGCGGACCGCGCGGGGACCTACAGGTAGCTCATCGGGTCCCGCGGGACACCGTTGACGCGGGTCTCGAAGTGGATGTGCGGACCGGTGCTGTTGCCCGTGTTGCCGCTGGCCGCGATGACCTGGCCCTGCGTGACCTGCTGGCCGACGCGCACGCCGAGGCGCGAGTTGTGGCCGTAGCAGGTGGAGAGCCCGCCGCCGTGGTTGATGCAGATGTAGTTGCCGTAGCCACCGACCCAGCCCGCGATCGCCACGGTGCCGCTGTCGGCGGCGCGGACGGGCGTCCCGGTCGGGACCGCGATGTCGATGCCGGCGTGCAGGCGGCCCCAGCGCTGACCGAACGGCGAGGTGAACTGGCCGTTCGCGGGCCAGATGAGCCGGCCGCTGCCGCGCTTGATCGGCCCGCCGGACGGCATCCCGGAGAGCTTCGACTGGATCTTCGACTCCTCGCGCTCCATCGCGGCGAGGTCCTCCTGGATCTCCCGGCGGTCGGCGCGCACCTTCACGAGCAGGTCGTGGCGCTGGTCGCGGACCTCGTCGATCGAGCTGCGGGCGCTGACGAGCTGGCCCTTCACGGACGCGATCTCGTCCCGTCGCCGCTCGATCCGGTTCGTCGCGGCGCGCTGGCGCTGCTCGAGGGAGGAGAGCCGCGCCTCGGTGCCGATCGCCTCGTCGCGGGCATCGCGGACGCTCGCGATGATCCGCTGGTCCTGCTCGCCGATCCGGCGCAGGAACTCGCTGCGCTCGACGAGGTCGGCGAAGCCGTTGCTGTTCAGCACGACGCTCACGAGGTCGGGCTTGTCCGCCTGGTAGAGCTCGAGCAGCCGGGCGGCCAGGATGCGCCGCGCCTCCTTCAGGCGGGCGCGGAGCTTCGTGAGGCGCTCGCGCTCCTCGCGCAGCTCGGTCTGCGTCTCGTCGAGGACCGCCTGGCTGCGGTCCAGGTCGGACTGGACCGCCTCCTGCCGGCGCTGCAGCGGGTCGATCTTGCGCTGGATCTCCTGGATCCGGGCGCTGTACCGCTGGATGTCCCCGTGCAGCGCCTGCTCGCGCTGCTTGCGCCGCTCGACCTTGCCGCGCGCGGTGCCGATCTTGCCCCGCAGCCGGTCGAGGTCCTGTTGCGTGGCCGCCTGCGCGGGTGGTGCCCCGGAGGGCAGCGCCAGGCCGGCGGTCACGAGCAGCGTGGCGCCGAGCGCGGGCAGGACGGCGCGGGGAGATCGGGACAGGCGGATCGTCACGGAAGGCGAAGCACGGGTCGGCGGGCGGTCGCGACCCGCTCCGAGGAGCGGCGCCGGGCGCGCACGAGCACGACCGAGTGGCGGGACGCCACGACCGGATCCGGACCGTACGGCGGCGGGCGCCGGGCGACCAGCGGTGCAACCCCCGTTGCGTCGCGTCGCGGCGCGCAACCGATCCTGCAGGGCGTGCACGGGATCGTGCGTGCGGCGAGCGCCCGCGCGCCATCGCGAGCGGGGTCGCGCCAGCCCGCCGGCGCGGCCGTCGCCACGTCCGCCCCCACGGGACCGGAGGGCTCGCGCCCCGCCGTGTGCGACGATCCAGGGCATGGCTCGCGGCGCTGCGTTCGGCAAGGACACCGGCCTCCAGTTCCGGATGGGCCTCACGCTCTTCGGGCTCGGGCTCGTCTACGCGGTCTTCGCCGCCGTGATCGTCGTGGCGACGAAGCAGGCCGCCGCGGTCGTCCTGATCCTCGGCGTGCTGCTCGTGATCCAGACCTTCGCCGCCGACAAGCTCGCGCTCCACGCGATGCACGCGCGGGAGGTCACGCCGGAGCAGGCTCCCGAGCTGCACGCCCTGATCGATCGGCTCTGCCTCCAGGCCGACCTGCCCAAGCCGAAGGTCGCGGTGGCCGACGACCGGATGCCGAACGCGTTCGCGGTCGGCCGGTCGCAGAAGGCCTCGACCGTCTGCGTGACCACGGGCCTGCTGGAGCTCCTGCCGCCGGCCGAGCTCGAGGGCGTGCTCGCGCACGAGCTCGCGCACATCGCCCACCGCGACGTGCTCGTCATGACCGTCGCGAGCTTCTTCGCGTCGCTCGCCGCGGTGATCGTGCAGAACGGCATCTGGTTCGGCGGCGGGGACGACCGCGACGACGACGGCCCCGGGCTGCTGGCGGTCATCGCCGTCGCCGCGCTCGTCTACGCGATCTCGTTCCTCCTCCTGCGGGCGCTCTCGCGGTACCGCGAGTACGCCGCCGACCGCGGCGCCGCCCAGGTCACCGGGCGCCCGAGCGCCCTGGCCGCCGCCCTCGTCCGGATCAGCGACGGGATCCAGCGCACCCCGGACCGGGACCTGCGCGAGGTCGGCGCGGTCCAGGCGTTCTACATCGTGCCGCCGAGCGTGAAGAACGCCGCGACGCAGCTCTTCTCGACGCACCCGCCGACGGAGAAGCGGCTCGCCGCCCTCCAGCGGATCGAGACGCAGCTCCAGGCCGGCCGCACGGTCTGAGCCGATCATGGGCTTCCTCGACACGCTCCTCGGTCGCGGCTCGAAGGCCGCCAAACAGGTCCGTCCGGACCGGCTCTTCGCCCTGACCACGGCGTCGCTGGACCTCCAGGTCTCGCAGGGCATCGTCACGACGGGCGAGGCGGCGATCGTCTTCCAGCCGCTGGCCACGGGCGACTTCCAGCAGATCGCGGCCGACGTCGAGGCCGTGCTGCGCGGCACCGGCGAGGAGACCGGCACCACGGTCGAGCGCCGCGACGACGACTTCGGCTACCGCTGGATGGTCCTGAAGGACCCCGACGTCGACGACCAGGTGATCGGCGTGAACGCGGTGATGGAGGCCCTGCAGGCCGGCGGTTACGCCGACCGGGTCCTCTGCGCGGTCTTCGCGTTCCGCGAGGCCGGACCGGACGCCGAGGCGCCGGCGACGACGGGACGCCCGCTGCACCTCATCTACCTCGCCAAGCGCGGCAGCTGGTACCCGTTCAGCCCGATGCCGGGCCAGGCGAAGGAGCGCGACCGGGAGCGCGAGCTGCAGCTCCGCGCCGTCCTCGAGCCGCTGATGCCGCTCGAGCCCGAGATGGACCGCTGGTACCCGCTCTGGGGCGCCCCGCTCGGCTGAGCCGCCGCGGACGAGCGCTCCGGGCCGCGCGGCGACGCCACCGGGCGAGCGGGCGACCCGCCCGCCCGGTGCGCGGGAGGGCTCAGCCCTCGACGGGGTCGGGCACCAGGCCCTCGCCCGTGAACTCCCGCCCGGCCTCCTCGAGCGTGAGGTCGGCCGGCGGCAGGAGGACGTCGCTCCCGATGAGCTCGTCCTCGTCCAGGGGGGTGCCCTGCTCGCGCACGAACGCGAGCAGCGCGTCGAAGGCGCTGCGGTAGCCGCCCTCGTCGCCGGCCTCGACCGCCGCGACGACCGCGTCGTCGAGGTCGTTCAGCGGCGCGTGCTGGTCGTCGGCCAGGCGGTACTGCTGGTCGCCGAAGATCCGGACGATCACGCGTCCGCCTCCTTCTTGGCGGGCTCGGTCGACGCGGTGCCCGCGTCGCCGCTGCCGGCCCCGAGCTCCGCGGCCGGGGTGCTCCCCGCGCCGAGCTCGGCCTTCATCGCGGCGAGCTCCGAGTCGACCTGCGAGGAGCTCGAGAGCTCGGCGAGCTGCCGGTCGATGTCGTCCTGGCCGGAGCCCAGCGCGGTCATGTCCTCGAACGTCCCGGCGGCCTCGAGCTCGGCGACCGCGTCCGCGCGCGCCTTCATGTTCTCCGTCTTGTCGACGGCGCGCTGCATCGCCATGCCGACCTCGGCCATCGACTCGCCGACGCCCGTCGCGGCCTCCGAGATCCGGACCTGCGCCTCCGCGGCGCTGTACTGCGCCTTGATGGTCTCCTTCTTCGTCCGGAACTGCTCGACCTTCGTGCGCAGCTTCTGCTCGCTGGCGATCAGCGCCTGCTGCTGGTTCTCCAGCTCGCTGACCTGCTGGTCGAGGCTCTGCATCTCCTGCTGGATGGTGCTCTTGCGCTCCAGCGCGGTGCGGGCGAGCTCCTCGTTGCCGGCGGCGAGCGCCTGACGCGCCTGCGTGTCGAGCTTGACGATCGCCTGCTGGTGCTTCTCCGTCTGCAGCTGGAGGCGCTTCTTCGCGGTGACGACGTCCGCGATGCCCTTCTTGACGTTCTGGAGGTTCTCCAGCTGCTTCTGGTAGCTGTAGTCGAGCGTCTCGCCCGGATCCTCGGCCTTGTCCAGGACACGGGACAGCTTGGCCTTGATCACGGTGGACATGCGGCCGCCGAGGCCCATATCGATGCTCCCTTGTTCCGCGTGAGTGGGACGGTGCGGATCCCGGGTCCGGTCGCGCGCGACGGCCATGGATCTCGTCGATCCACCCTAGCGCGCCCGCGCCAGCCGATCGTCACGTGCCCGTGACGCGCGGACGGGTCGCGGACCC
Organism: Patulibacter brassicae; assembly: GCF_033949425.1. Lineage (NCBI taxonomy): Bacteria > Bacillati > Actinomycetota > Thermoleophilia > Solirubrobacterales > Patulibacteraceae > Patulibacter > Patulibacter brassicae. The sequence goes on from NZ_JAXAVX010000010.1 coordinate 40,266, forward strand.
GAGCGGCACCGCGGTCGGGGCCGGAACGAGCACGAGCCCCGGACGGGGCTCGCGAGGGACGCGCGGGTGTCGGGCCGGACTAGAGGTCCGCGGGATGGACCGCGACGAACTTCTTGGAGTCCTTGCGGTTGTTCGGGCGCCACTGGGGGCCCTTCGCGCCGCCGCGGTCGTACGCCGCGGAGGTGTCCAGCCGCAGCCCGGCGATGATCGCGTACGCGTGGCCCGAGTTGCCGTAGACGGTGATCCACTGGCCGGGGCCCTCGAAGGCGCCCGCCCACTTGTCGTCGAACTCGTACGACGAGAGCGGCGTCTGCATGAGGCCGGCGCCGATCAGCGCGTAGCTCACGGTCCCGGAGCAGTCGTAGCCCGAGTCCTCGATCTTCGCGTGGCCGCCGCCCCACTTGTACGGCTTGCCGACGATCTTGTTCGCGGCGATGACGGCCTGCTGGACGGCCGCGGGGGCCTTCAGCGGGACCCGCGCGAAGTACGCCGTGCGGCCGTCGACCGTCTTGCCCTTGTACCGCTTGGCCTTCACGCCGTTCGTCGTGCGCATCCCGGCCGGGACCGCGACGGCGCCGGGGGCGGCGGGCTGGGCGACGGGCGCCGTGGTGGTCCCGGTCGTGCCGAGGCCGCCGCTCCGGGGGGCCGAGGCCGCGGACGCTGAGCCGGCACCGAGCAGCGCGAACGCAGCGGTCAGGGCCAGGGCTCGGGTGTAGGGGCGCAACGATCTGCTCTCTTTCGTCGGCCTACGGGGTTAGCTGACGGGCTAGCGCAGAAAGAGCCAGCGCTTCCATCGCAGAGCGACGGATAAGCCCCAAGAACTGTGGTTCCCCCGCTCACCGGACTCATCCGGTGATTCGGCTTGCGGCACTGTAACAGGAGCCTCGCAATCTCGCACCCGTGTCCGCAGGCGATCCTGCAGGGCCTGGACGCTCGTCGGGCATCCCCCGTGCGCGGGCGCGTGCGCGGGCTGCGCGCGGGAAGCGACGAGCACCCGGCGTCGCGCCCCGGTCCGCAGCGGGGAGCGGGCGGCGAGCGGCGGGCCCCGAGGCGGTAGGTTCCCGCCGATGGCTCCGCTCCCGCGCCTCCGTCCGTCGCTCGCGCTCGGCCTCGTCGCCGTGGTGCTCGCCGGCTGCGGACAGGACGACTCGTCCCGCTCGCCGTTCGCGCCGGAGCCGAAGGACGACCGCTCCGCGACCGCGACCGACCTGGGGTTCCCCGTCGTCGCCACGCGCAACACGACCCGGACCGCGACGGACGACGGGCCCGCGGCGGCGGCCGCCGTGGCCCGCGCCGTGTACTCCGGCGGAGCGGCCGAGACCCAGGCGCGCGCCGTCGCGCTCGTGAATCAGCGCGACTGGCGGGTGGCGCTCGCCGCCAGCGCGCTGAACGCGGACCCCGTCGGCGCGCCGACCCTCTTCTCGGACGGGGACGACCTGCCCGACGCCACCCGCGACGCGCTGCGGCAGCTGCGCCCGGCCGGCAGCCCCGGCATCGACAACGCGCAGGTCATCCGGGTCGGCGGCGCGCCGCGGCCGGAGGGGCTGCGCGCGACCGCGATCGAGGGCAGCGACCCCGCCGGCGTCGCCCTCGGGATCGACCGCTTCCTCGCCGCCGCGAAGCGGCGCGCCAGCGACGCCGTCCTCGTCGTCAGCAGCGAGCAGCCGGCCTTCGCCCTGCCGGCGGCGGCGTACGCGGCGAAGTCCGGCACGCCGATCGCGTTCGTCGGACGCGACGCGGTCCCGGCGGACACCGTCCGGCAGCTGCGCGACCACCAGGACCCCACGATCTACGTCCTGGGCCCCTCGAAGGTCATCTCGCCCGCGGTGACGAAGCAGCTGCGCCGCTACGGCACGGTGCGCCGCGTCGGCGGCCAGGACCCGGTGAGCAACGCGATCGCCTTCGCCCGGTACGACGACAACGGGTTCGGCTGGAACATCGTCAACGCGGGTCACGGGTTCCTCGTCGCCCGCAGCGACGCCACGCTGCCGGCGCTCTCCCTGGCGCCGCTGGCGGGCACGGGCCTCCACGGCCCGCTGCTGCTCCTGGACCGTGCCGACCGGCTCGCCGAGCCCGTCCGCAGCTACCTGCTCGACGTCCAGCCGGGGATCGCGGGCGACCCCGTCAACAGCTACTACAACCGCGCGTGGCTCTCCGGCAGCACCGACGCGATCTCGCCCGCCGTCCAGTCGCAGATCGACGCGCTGATGGAGGTCACGTCGGTCGACGTCGACGGCGCGCGCCTGCGTCGCGAGGAGCCGGCCGGCACCGCCACGACCGGCACGACGGCGACCCCCACCCCACCCCCGTCCAAGGAGGACGAGCGATGAGCGAAGCAGAGCGCGCCGACCGACGCGAGACCGGCCGCCCGGTCTCCCTCGACGACCTCCGCGAGCTGACGGGCGCGGCCACGCCGCACTTCGCGCAGCAGATCCGGAACCGGGTCGCGAAGCTCATCGCGCCGCTGCCCGCCGAGGATCCGGTCCGGCGCTTCGGCGAGTCGGAGATCGCGCGCCTCACCGAGCTCGGCCGCACCGGCGAGCACCGCGGGCGGTCGACGCACCCCGACCAGCCGCCCCTGCCGTCCGCCGCGGGCTGAGCGGCCCGTGCCCGTCCCGGTCCCCCCGCCGACCGCCGGCCCGGAGCTCTGGGCCTGCGTCGCCGACCTGCCGCTGCGCCTCGAGGAGGTCGCGCTCGAGCCGCTCGAGCGCGAGACGCCGACGATGACGCGACGCTGCACGCACGTGCGGCTGCGCGGCGCCGGCGAGGAGGGCGTGGGCGAGGACGTCTGCTACGAGCCGCAGGACCACGACGCGCTCATGGCCTGGGACGCGCTGCCGGACCTGCGGGGCGAGTGGACGATCGCCGCGCTCAGCGCGCGTCTCGGCGCCCTGGACCTCTTCCCCGTTCCGCCGGCCCACGACGTCTACCGGCGGTACCGGCGGTGGGCGTTCGAGTCGGCGGCGCTGGACCTCGCCCTGCGCCAGGCGGGCCGGCCGCTGGCCTCCGTCGTCGGCCGACCGGTCCCGCCGATGACGTTCGTCTCCAGCCGCGGGGTCGGCGACCCGCCCGACCCGGCCGTCATCGCGGACCTGCGGGACCGGTCGCCCGGCCTGCGGATGAAGCTCGACCTCGGGTCGGCGTGGGACGCGGCCGCGATCGAGGCGCTGGCGCCGACGGGCGCCGTGGCGACCGTCGACCTCAAGGCCTACTACCACGGGACCCCGGTGGACACCGAGATCGATCCCGAGGTCTACGCGCTGCTGCTCGACCGGCTGCCCGACGCGCTGCTGGAGGACGCCGGCGTCACCGACGCCACGCGCGAGCTGCTCGCGGCGCACCCCGAGCGCCTCACGTGGGACGTCCCCCTGCTGGACGTCGCCGGGCTCGACGAGCTGCCGTTCCCGCCGAGCGTCGTGAACCTCAAGCCGTCGCGCGTGGGCAGCCTGCGCGAGCTCTCCGACCTCTACGCCGCCTGCCGCCGCCGCGGCATCGGCGTCTACTCCGGCGGCCAGACCGAGCTCGGGGCCGGCCGTGGCCAGGCGCAGCTGCTCGCGGCGCTCTTCCACCCGGAGGGACCGAACGACCTGGCCCCGAAGGCGTTCAACGACGCCGAGCTGCCGGACGCGCTCGACCGCTCCCCGCTGCGGCTGACGCCTGCGGCGACCGGCTTCCGCCTCGCCGGCGACTGAGCCGGCGCCGGTCGGGTCCCACGGCGGGCTCCCCGCCGAAGCGGCGGTCCACCCCGCGGCGCGCCGCCGACGCCCCGCCCGTGCGGCCCGGCGGCCGCGTGCCCCCGAGCCCCCCGGCCGGGGGGCCGATGGTTGCGACTCTCGGTAGCATCCGCCGCCTCCTCTGCCCCGAGACCTGGAAGAAGCATGTCTGAGACAGTCGCCGTCGCCGGTTCCGGCACGATCGCCACCGGCCTCGCCGTCACCGCCGCCCGCCACGCCGACGTCGTCCTGTGGGCGCGGTCGGAGGCCAGCGCGGCGCGCGCCAAGGCGGCGATCGAGAAGCAGGCGGCGAAGCTCGAGGTCGACGCCGCGCGCGTCGACGTCGTGACGGAGCTCTCCGAGCTCGGTCGCGGCTCGATCGTCGTCGAGGCCGTCGCCGAGGATCCCGAGGTGAAGGCCGTCGTGCTCGGCGAGCTCGTCGCGGTCGCCGGGCCCGACGCGATCCTCGCGTCCACCACCTCGTCGCTCTCGATCGAGAAGCTCGGCGAGGCCACCGGCGCCCCGGAGCGGTTCGTCGGCCTGCACGTCTTCAACCCGGTCCCGAAGATGAAGCTCGTCGAGCTCGTCTTCCCCGCCGCGGCGACCGACGCGACGAAGGACCGCGTCCGCGCGCTCGTGGAGCTCTGGGAGAAGGTCGCGGTCGAGGTGCCCGACACCCCGGGCTTCGTCGTCAACAAGCTCCTCTTCCCGTACCTCTTCTCCGCGGTGGAGCTCCAGGAGCAGACCGGCGTGAGCCCCGCGGACATCGACACCGCGATGACGCTCGGCACCGGCCAGCCGATGGGACCCTTCGCCCTGCTGGACTTCGTCGGCCTCGACGTCTCGAAGGCGATCGGCGAGGTCATCGGCGCCCCGATCCCGGCGTCGCTCGACGCGCTCGTCGACGCGGGGAAGCTCGGCCGCAAGAGCGGCGAGGGCTTCCTCGACTGGCGCAAGTAGCCCGGCGCGGGCCCGGCGCCGCGCCGAGTCCGCCCACCCCAGGGACACGAACGGCCCCGCGGAGCGAGCTCCGCGGGGCCGTCGTGCGTGTGGTGGTTGGGAGCACCGAAGCGCTCCGTCCCGTCATGTGGTGCGGAGCCGTCCCGGGCACCGCACCTGTTGTCCCGTCCAGCCGCACCAGGATCGGCTCGGACACCCTCAGTATCGACCATCCGACGGAGCGACAGGAGCCCGATCGTCCCACGGGCCGCGAAGTTGGCGCGTTGCCACTCGTTCACGGCGCGTGCGCCCCCGATCGGGGCCCGCACCTCCCCCGACCGCGCCATGCCGGGCGCGGCGCTGCAGGCGCTACTGCAGCTCGTCGACGCGCTCGGCGAGCTCGAGGTCGTGCTCGGTCGGCCCCCCGGCGCTGTGCGTCGTCGTGCGGACGGTGACCCGGTCGTAGTCGTGCAGGTGGAGGTCCGGGTGATGTCCCTGGGCCTCCGCGAGGGCGCCGACGGCGTCCACGAACCGCAGCGCGGCGGCGAAGTCCGGGAACCGCCAGGTCCGCTCGAGCGCCCCGCCCGGGCCCGCGCGGCCGGTCCACTCGCGGTCCGCCGCCCACGTCGTCATGCGGCGCGCGTCGATCAGGTCTGCCATAAAGGACATCGTGGCCGATCGCGCGCAGGACAGCCAGGGGACGCCGCGGCGGATCGTGTCGCTCGTCCCGCACGCCACCGAGCTGCTGTTCGCGCTCGGGCTCGGCGACCGGGTCGTCGGGGTCACCCACGAGTGCGACGCCCCGCCGGAGGCCCTCGGACGACGCCAGGTCACCGCCGACCGGCTGCCGCCCGGCCTCGGCCCGGCCGAGATCGACGCGGCGGTGCGCGAGCGCACCGGCGAGGGCGAGGCGATCTACCGCCTCGACGACGACGTCCTGGCGGAGCTCGATCCCGACCTCATCGTCACGCAGGAGCTCTGCCCCGTCTGCGCGGTCTCCTACGACGAGGTCGCCGCCGTCGCCCGGGAGCTGCCGCGGTGCCCGGAGGTCGTCGCGCTCGACCCGCACACGTTCGGCGAGACGCTCGGCGACGTCCGCACGCTCGCGGCGATCTGCGGCGTGGAGGACGCCGGACGGGCGCTCGTGGACGACATCAGCCGCCGGGCCGACGACGTCCGGATCGCCGTCCGCGACGCGCCGCGCCCGCGCGTGGCCGCCGTGGAGTGGTTCGATCCCGTCTTCGTCGCCGGCCACTGGACCCCGCAGCTCGTGGAGATGGCCGGCGGCCTCGACGTCTGCGGCAACGCGGGCGAGCGCAGCGAGGTCGTCACCTGGGAGCAGCTCGCCGCGCAGCAGCCCGAGGTCGTCGTGTGCATGCCGTGCGGCTACGACGCCGACCGCTCCCTGGAGGAGGCGACGCCGTTCGCCGACCGCCTCTGGGCGACGGGCGCCGAGCGCGTCGTCGTGCTCGACGCCTCGGCGTACTTCTCGCGCCCCGGTCCGCGGCTCGTCACCGGGCTCGAGCTCCTGGCCCACGTCCTGCACCCGGACCGCGTGCCCGAGGCACCCGACGTCGTCCACGAGCTCGGGCGGCCCGTGCCCGCCGCGCGATGACCGCCGGGGCCCTGCGGCCGGTCCTCTACCTCCACAGCTCCGCGGGACGCTACGGCGCCGACCGGCAGCTGGCGGCGATCGTCGGCGGCCTGGACCGCGCGTCGTTCCGGGCGATCGTCGTGCTGGCCGAGGACGGCCCGCTCGTCGGGGACCTGCGCGATCTCGGTGCCGAGGTGCTCGTGCGGCCGCTCGCCGTCCTCCGTCGCGAGCTCATGTCCGCCGCCGGCCTCGCGCGCGTCGGCGCGTCGTTCGCGGCGGACGCCGGGGGCCTCGGACGGCTCGCGCGCCTGCACGACGTCGCGCTCGTGCACACGAACACGTCGGTGACGCTCGGCGGCGCGGCCACCGCGCGGATCGCCCGCGTGCCGCATGTCTGGCACGTGCGCGAGATCTACGCGGGCTTCGACCGCTGGTGGCCGACGTACCGGCGCCTGCTGCTCTCCGCCGACGCGCTGCCCTGCGTCAGCGAGGCGGTCCGCGCGCAGTTCCACGGGGCGCCGCGGGACGGGCGCGCCGAGGTCGTGCCCGACGGACTCGCCCTCGACCTGCCGGCCGTCGACCGCGACGAGGCGCGCCGGCGACTGGGCCTCGACCCCGACGCCTTCGTCGTGGCGCTGCTCGGGCGCCTCTCCCGCTGGAAGGGCCAGGCGGTCCTCGTCGAGGCGCTCGGCCGGGCGCCGCTGGCTCGCGACGGCCGGACGGTCGCCGTGCTCGCCGGCGCCGCCTGGCGGGAGGATCCGCGCCTGCCCGAGGAGCTGCGCGGCCGCGCGGCCGCGCTCGGCGTCGAGGACCAGCTGCGCCTGCCCGGGTTCGTCGACGACGTCGCCGCCCTCTACGCCGCAGCGGACGTCGTCGCCGTGCCCTCGACCCAGCCGGACCCGCTGCCGAACGCGGCGCTCGAGGCGGCGGCGGCCGGCTGCTGCGTCGTGGCCGCCGACCACGGCGGCCTCGGGGAGATCCTGCGCAACGGCACGACCGGCCTGCTCGTGCCGCCCGGCGACCCCGGTGCGCTGGCCGAGGCGCTCGGCGCGCTGCGGGACGACCCGGGCCGGCGGGCCCGGCTCGGCGCGGCCGCGCGCGCCGACGTCCGCGCGCGGTTCGGTCCCGCGGCGCTCGGGGAGCGCCTGCAGGACCTCTACGCCCGGCTCGTCGCCTGAGCGGCCGACGGCGGGTCCCGGGGCGCGGAGCTCGCCCCGCTCAGACGCCGATCGCGCCGCAGTTGCGCAGTCCCAGCGCCATCAGCGCGTCCTGCATCGTCTGCTGCGCGAGGTCGAGCCGCTGGGCGATCGGCGTGTCGTCGGCGTTCGTGCGCGCCGCCGTCGCCAGCTGGGCCGCGAGCTGCCCCGCCCGCCGGCTCGAGCGCACGGCGTCGCCGCGGACCGGTCGCAGGCGCGGCGCGGCGGACAGCGGCAGGGCGCCGATCGACTGGCTGAAGCCCGACCACGCCCCCGCGAGCTGGTCGAACGCCGCTCCGACCGCGAGGTTGCTCGTCGCCCGTCCCGCGTCGCGGTAGGCGGACTCGATCGCCGGGCGGACGGCCTCGCAGGCGGCGTTCCCCTGGGTGATCACCGACGGCGGGACCGCGGGACCGCCGAGGCACGGCACGCCGAGGTCGCGCAGCGCGGGGAAGGACTCCAGCAGCTGCAGCAGCGACGGCAGCTCCGCCGTCGACGGCGCGTCGCGCGTGAGGTTGCCGCCGTCGACGGCGAGCAGGCCGCGGCGCAGGCCGTCGCGCAGCTCGGCGAGCTGGGCGCGGGGCTGCGCGACCGCGTCCCGCAGCGCCTCGGGCGCGGCGTCGCGCTGGAGCATCTCCAGCACGGCGCTGACGCCCTGCAGGCGCGTCGCGACCGCCGTCCGGTAGGCGTCGGCGTCCAGCGAGAGCGGGGCGAGTCGCGCGCGCGTCAGCGCGGCCGAGCAACGGCGCGCCGTCTCCAGCCGCCAGGCCCCGACGCCGCCGGCCGCGGGGTCGGCGATCCACCGGCCGCCGGCGCGCCGGGTCGCCCGCGAGACCTCCGGCCCGTCGGCGAGCCGGACCACGGCCTCGTCGCCGTCGACCGACGCGTCCAGCGCCCGGTCGGCGGTGCCGGCCAGCGGCTCGAGCGTGATCCGGATGACGCGCCGCGGCAGCGCGGCGCATCCGCGGCCGGGCTGCGCGTCGAACGGGGCGAGGCTCGCCAGGCGCCGGCGCGTGGCGGGGCCCACCGCGCGGCACATCGCGCTCGCCCGGGGCCCGGGACGGGCGTCGAGCTGCCGCGCGAGGCGCTCGACCGCGGTCGTCGCCGCGCGGCGCTGGACCGGGTCGCCGTCGCCCTCGGGCCACAGGACCAGGGCGAGGGCGGCGAGCACGACGACCGCGGCGGCGACCCCGAGCAGGCGCCGGCGTCCCGTCCCCGGTGAGGCGGGCCCCCGGGCGCTGGAGAGCGGGCTGCTCACCCGATGACCTGATCGTCGGTGATGCCCGGCTGGCCGGCCATGACGACCGCGCCGACCACCGCGACGACGCAGAGGACGCCGAGGAGGGCCGGGCCGAGCCACCGCGGACCGCGGCGGTCGGCCTCGTGCAGGACGAGCGCCGCGAGCGCGCCGAAGACGAGCCCGCCGACGTGGCCGCCGAAGCTGATGTTCGCCCCGGGCCGCAGCGACAGCACGACGTTGAAGATGAGCAGGATCCCGATCTGGCTCTGGAGGAACGAGATCCCCTGGCGGCGCTGCTCGACGAGGAGGTAGCCCATGAGCCCGAAGACCGCCCCCGAGGCGCCGACGGTGACGCTCTGCGTCGTCTGGATCAGCGCGCCGAGCGAGCCGCCGAGGAGCGCGGTGAGGTAGAGCAGCCCGAAGCGCGGCGCGCCGATCCGCTGCTCGATCTCGCTGCCGAGCCAGTACAGCAGCAGCATGTTGAAGCCGATGTGCAGCAGCCCGGAGTGCAGGAAGCCGCTGCTCACGAGGCGCCAGAGCTCGCCGTCCTGGACGTACGGGCCCCAGAGCGCGCCCTCGCGGTAGAGCCAGCTCGTCGTGCTGCTCTCGCCGACCCCGAACGACCCGCCGGCGAGGAACGCCACGACGCAGACGGCGATGATGCCGATCGTGACGGTCGTGCCCTGCCCCGCGGTCATCGACCGGGCGGTGTGGACCTTCGTGCGGTCGCGTGCGCACTCGGGGCAGCGCATGCCCACCGGCGTCGGCGTCATGCAATCCGGGCAGATCGGCCGGTCGCAGTTCGAGCACGCCACGCCGGTCTCGATCGCCGGGTGGCGGTAGCAGGTGGGCATCGCGCGCGAACGTACCAGGACGAGCTTCGCCGTCCCTGAACGGCAACGCGACGCGCGCGGCGGGCCGGGGCGGGGCTAGCGGTCCTGGAGCCGCTCGACCCCGCGACGCACGGCGACGGCGACGTCGTCGACGGCCTTGTCGAGCACGGACCCGCGCGCGCGGGCGCGGGCCTTGCTCGCCTGGCGCCAGCGCAGGACCGCCAGGCCGGTGCCGGCAGCACCGCCGACCGCGACCGCGACGGCGGGGCGGACCCAGTTGCGCGGATCGCGCATGGCGCCGAGCTCCCAGCTCTCCAGCTCGTCGGCCGCCGCCTCGGAGAGGTTGCGCAGCGTCGACTCCACGCGGGAGCCGAGCCGCTCGGGCGGCTCGATCGGGGACAGCGCCTCCCGCAGGAGGGCCTCGATGTCGAACGTGCTCTGGGCCATGGTCAGGTCCCGGGGGTGGGCGTGGCGGCGACGAGCCCCTCCAGCTGCTTGATCGCCCGGTGGATCAGCACCTTCGTCGCCCCGTCGGAGCGGCCCATGGCGCGCGCGATCTCGCGGTTGTCCATGCCGAGGGCGAAGCGCATGATCAGGGCCTCGCGGCGATCGTCCGGCAGGTCCTCCACGGCGGCCAGGATCCGGGCCAGCTCGTCGCGCTCCTCGACCAGGTCCTCGGTCGTGTGCGTGGCGCGCAGGCCGCCGCGGACGAGGGAGTCCTCCGCGTCGATCGAGGTCTGGGGTCGGCGTGAGCGATCCCGGAAGTGGTTCGCGGCGAGGTTGTGCGCGATGCGGATGAGCCACGGCCGCAGCGGGCGTCCGTCGGACTCGCGCAGCGCGCGCTCGAAGTGCCGGTAGGCCTGGAGGAAGGTCTGCTCCGTCAGGTCCTCCGCGTCGTGGTGGTTGCCGACCCGGTAGTACGCGTAGGAGTAGACGTCGCGCAGGTGCGAGCGGTAGAGCTCGGAGAACCGGTCGTCGAGCTCGCCCTTGTCCACCGGGCCAGCCTACAGGCGGCCCATGCGCGCCCGGGCGCCTGGACCGCGTGCCGGGCGGGCGGTGGACGGACGGCCGACGGCCGCCGCGACGTCAGCGGCTCGCGACCCGGGTCTCCTCCTGGTCGACGGACGGGGCGGGCAGCTCGCGCGCCTCGGGGCCCGGTGCGAGCTCGGGCCGCAGGAGCTCGGGGTCCACGCCGATGCCGCGCTCGGTGGCGTGCCCGCCGAGCGAGTGCCACTGCAGCTCGACGCAGGGCCAGATCCGGTCGGTCACCTGGCGGGCCAGCTCGCTCGTCGGCTGCTCGACGTGCGGGAAGGTCAGCGGGCGACCGGCCCGGATGAGCACCTTGTGCGGCCGGATCCGCCAGCCCTTGCGCACGTGGGTCGTGCCGTGGACGGCGATCGGGACCACGGGCGCCCCGGTCTCGAGCGCGAGGCGGCCGACGCCGCGCTTCGGGCGGCCGATGCCGCCGGGCCGCGTGCGGGTGCCCTCCGGGAAGATCACGACGCAGTCGCCGCGCTCGAGGATCGCGCGGGCGGTGGCCATCGCGTCGCCGTCGGCGTTGCCGCGGTCGATCGGGAACGCGCCGAGGCTGTTGAGGAACCACCGCTGCAGCGGCTTGCGGAACAGCTCCTTCTTCGCGACGAAGTACAGCGGCCGGCGGCTCATCGCGCCGATGACGAACGGGTCCAGGAAGCTCCGGTGGTTCGCGGCGAAGATCACCGCGCCCTCGGTCGGCACGTGCTCGCGCCCGATCCGGGAGAGCCGGAAGTACGTGTGGAAGAACGGCTGGAAGAACGCCCGGACGACCCAGTAGACGATCGGGTTGACGCCCTTGCCGGTGACGTTGCCGTGCAGGGCCAGCCGCTGGTCGCGGTCGATGTCGGGACGCCCGAGCGCCTCCTCGGTCGCGGGGACGGGCAGCGGACGCGCCTCGTCGGTCGCGGGAGCAGGGGAAGGTCGATCGTGCGCCATCGCACGCAACGACCCCGGTCGGTCGGCTCGGTTACAGGACGATCACGACTTCCGGACGCCGCCGTGGCCGGTGGCTGCCCGAGCGGGCCGCCGGGCGTCGCCCGGCCTGCGGGGTACGCTTCGCCTCCGGCCGGCGTAGCTCAGCTGGTAGAGCGCCCGCCTTGTAAGCGGATGGTCACCGGTTCGAATCCGGTCGCCGGCTCTCGTTCCCGGCGCGTCCGCACCCCCAAGCCGGGGGTGCTGGGGCGCCCGATCGACCGCGCGGAGCCGGAGGTCCCGGGGTCCGTAGGCTCCGGCGTCGATGGCCTCCCCCGCGCCCTCCGATCCGGTCGTGCACCCCCTGCGCCGCCTCTGGGCGTACGCCACGGAGTTCCGGCGCCGGATCGTCACCGCGGTCGTGGCGACGGTCCTCAACAAGCTCTTCGACATCGCGCCCGAGCTCCTCATCGGGGTGGCGATCGATGTCGTGGTGCGGACGGACGACAGCTTCGTCGCCCAGATCTTCGGCGTCGAGGACCGGGAGCAGCAGCTCTACGTGCTGGCCGCCATCACCGTCGTGGCCTGGGTGCTGGAGTCGGTCAGCCAGTACGTGTCGGACCGGATGTGGCGCGGGCTGTCGCAGGATCTCCAGCACGACCTGCGGATGGACGCCTACCGGCACGTCCAGGACCTCGACCTCGCGTGGTTCGAGGATCGCGCGTCCGGCCGGCTGCTGACGATCCTCGGCGACGACGTCAACCAGCTCGAGCGCTTCCTCGACGTCGGCGCCAGCAAGATCGTCCTGACCGCGACGAACGTCGTGGCCGTCGGCGCGGTGTTCCTCGCCATCTCGCCCACGCTCGCGCTGCTGGCCTTCGTCCCGATCCCGGTCATCATCGGAGGCTCGCTGCTCTTCCAGCGTCGGCTCGGCCCGCGCTACGCCGCCGTCCGCGAGGCCGCGGGCCGCGTGGGCGGGCTGCTCGGCGGGAACCTCGGCGGGATCGCGACGATCAAGGCGTTCGGCGCCGAGCGACGCGAGGCCGCGCGCGTCGCGGGCGCCTCGGCGGAGTACGCCGCGGCGAACCGATCGGCGATCGCGCTGAGCTCGGCGTTCGTGCCGCTGATCCGGATGGCGATCCTCACCGGCTTCGTCGTGACGCTCGTGCTCGGCGGCAAGGCGGCGCTCGACGGGAACCTCGAGGTCGGCCTCTACTCGGTGCTCGTCTTCATGACGCAGCGCCTGCTCTGGCCGCTGACCGAGCTCGGCGAGACGCTCGACCTGTACCAGCGCGGGGTCGCCTCGATCCGCCGGATCCTCGACCTGCTCGACACCCCGATCGGGATCCGGTCCGGCGGGCGGCAGCTCGCCGCGGCGACGCCGGGGGCCGTCCGCTTCGACGACGTGCGCTTCTCGTACCGCCCCGTCCCGCCGGGCGCCGCGGGGCCGGCTCCGGCGTCCGACGCCGTGGAGGACCGGCTCGTGCTGCGCGGTCTCGACCTCGACGTCCCGGCCGGCGAGACCCACGCCATCGTCGGCGCGACGGGCGCCGGCAAGTCGACGGTGGTGAAGCTCCTCCTGCGCCTCTACGCGCCGGACGCCGGCACGATCGCCGTCGACGGCGCACCCGTCGAGGAGCTCTCGCTGCCGAGCCTCCGCGGCGCGATCGGCTACGTCGGGCAGGACACGTTCCTCTTCGACGGCACCGTCGCCGACAACCTCCGCTACGGCGCGCCGGACGCCACGGACGAGCAGCTGCGCCACGCCGCCGAGCTCGCCGAGGCCGACGCCTTCGTCCGCGACCTGCCGCGCGGCTACGAGACCCCGGTCGGCGAGCGCGGCGTGAAGCTCTCCGGCGGCCAGCGCCAGCGCCTGACGATCGCCCGCGCCCTCGTCCGGGACCCGGCGATCCTCGTGCTCGACGAGGCGACGAGCGCCGTCGACAACGAGACCGAGGCCGCGATCCAGCGCTCGCTCCTGCGGGTCAGCCGCGAGCGGACGACGATCGTCATCGCCCATCGCCTGTCCACGATCCGGCACGCGCACCGGATCCACGTCCTGCACGAGGGACGCGTCGTGGAGTCCGGGACGCACGACGAGCTCGTGGCCGCCCGCGGTCGCTACGCGGCGCTGTGGGCGGTCCAGACCGGCGAGGTCGTCGGAGCCACCGGCTAGCGCCGTCGCGCCCGCGGCGACGAGGCGCGGCCCGGCACGGCCTCAGAGGTCGACCACGAGGAACGGCTCCGGGCGCAGCGCGTACTCGAGGTCGACCGCCGCGACGTTCGCCAGGATCGTCCCGTCCCGCTGCCACCGCCCGCGGCCCTCGTGGATGTGGCCGAACAGCGCGAGGGCCGGCCGGCGATCGTCGACGAGATCGAGGAACGCGCGGGAGCCGACGTCGAGGCCCGCCGCGGTCCGGTCGCCGTAGCCGCGCGGCGGTCCGTGCACGACCGCGACGTCGAGCCGGTCCGGGGCGGTGGCGCAGCGCTCCCGCAGGAACGCCTCCTCGTCATCGCCGCGGGGCGCGTTGAACGCCCAGTCGAAGAACCACGGCGTCCACGGGGAGCCCCAGAACACGAGGCCCGCGACCTCCGCGTGCTCGTCCTCGAGGTACGTCCAGGGCAGCTCGGGGACGTCCACCGGCGCGCGCTCGAAGAGGAAGTCGTGGTTGCCGGCGATCGCCACGACGTGCCCGGCCGGCGCCGCCGCGAGCCAGGCGCGGAACGTCGTGTCCAGCCACGTGCGCTGGAACGCCGGGTCGTGGTCGTGCGCCGGGGTCAGGTCGCCGGCGAGCACGAGGACGTCGCAGTCGGGCACGGGCGGCAGATGCCCGTGCAGATCGCCGATGGCCGCGATCCGGGTCACGGTCGCCTACTCGTGCGGCACGACGGCCGTCGCGTCCTCGCCGGCGGCGAGCAGCGCGCGCTGCTGCTCACCGACCCAGGCGTCGACCTCGAGCCAGCGGTCGTAGAGCCACGTCGCCCGCTCGGCCTCGCCGGCCGGGACCTCGGCGGCGGGGTAGCGCCAGACCCGCACCCGGATCGTCGTGCGCAGGAGCCCGCCGCGCCACACGTCGCCGACGCTCACGAACCCGTCGAACCCGACGTGCCCGCAGAGCACGATGTCGGCCTCCGGCGCGTCGGCCATGACCGTCAGGGGCCCGCCGAGCCGCGGCGGCAGGACGTGCTCGAAGCGCTCGACCCGGTCGGCGAGCTCGGGCTGGCGCTCGCGGACGATCTCCTTCGCGCGCGCGAGCTTGCGCGGCGTCATCCGGGTCCCCTCGGGGTAGATGAGGATCCCCTCGTCCGGGCCGAGGTCCACGGCGAGCTGCCGGAGCTGCTCGAGCTCGCGGTCGGTGTCGCCGGACCCGCGGCGCACGAAGGACGTCGGCACGAGCTCGCCGCCGAGGTCGAGCGTCGGGATCATGCGCAGCTCGCGCTTGACGACGAACCGCAGCCCGATCCCGTGGGGCCGCGCGAGGACGACGTCGGGCAGCGTGTTGTCGATGATGCTCGCGTGGCGCACGAGGTAGATCGCGCGTCCGGGCCCGGCGAGCTCCTGGCCCTCGACCTCGAGCCGCAGGCCGAAGAGGCGGCGGACGCCGGCCAAATGCCAGCCCGCCCACCACATCCGCAGCCGGTAGAGCCGCCAGCGCCGCGTGGGGCTGTCCCGTCCGAGCCCGGCGGCGCGGATGAGGAGCACGCGCGTGAGCCCGAGGAGGTCGCCGACGAGGAACCACCAGAGCATCGCGACGAGCCGCAGCGCGACCCACGGCTTGCGTCGGCGGAGCCAGAGGGCCACGTCGACGAGCAGCGCGCCGAGCTGCAGCACGGGCGAGAGCACCGTGACGAGGACGAGCGCCAGCAGCTCGATGGCGATCCCCCGCACGCGGCGGAGGTAGCGCGTTCCGCGCGGGCTGTCGTCGGGCAGCAGCGGACCCATGGCGGGCGCCAGCCTACGCGGCGCCGCCGGGCGCCGTCCGGTGCCGGAGCGCCACGGTCAGACCGCGGTCCAGCGACCGTCCACGCGGCCGAGGACGAGCTGCTCGCGACGGTCGCCGTCGACGATCTGGAACGTCGCGCGATCGTCGTCGACGCCGGGGCGGTCGTCCACCTCGACGAGCACGAGCTCGACGCCGGAGGGATCGAGGCCGCGGGCGGCGGCGGCCTCGCGGGCGGCGGTCTCGAGGTGGGCGCGGTCCCAGCCCTCATCGGCGGCGTGCGCGGCGGCCAGCGCGTTGTTCGCCGCGCGGACGCGGGCGAGCACCTCGTCGATGTGCGCGTCGGCGCGGCGACGGCCGGCGACGAACCCCGTGACGGCCAGGAGCACGACGACGAGAAGGACGACGAGGAGGACGATGCCCACCACCGAGACGGCCAGTGGCACGGTGGCCGGCCCGGTGGTCGCGATCGGTCCTGTGGAGGTGGCGGCGACGGCTGCGAGCGGCATCACGCCAGATGCTACGGCGCCGCGCGGCGACGTGACGTCGCCGGTGGTGGGCCGAGCGCGCGCTCCGTGGCGGGCGCGGGCTCGGCGGTCAGGCGGCCCGCGGCAGGCCCTCGCGCTCCCGCAGGAACTCGCCGATCTTGCGCTTCACGCGCTGGAGGGCGTTGTCGACGCGCTTCGTGTCCGAGCCGAGCGTCTCCGAGATCTGCTCGTACGTGCGCCCGCGCAGGTACAGCGCCAGCACGCGCGACTCGAGGTCGCTCAGCAGGTCGGGGACCGACGAGACGAGCGCGCGCAGCTCGTCGCGATCGACGGCCAGGCGCGCTGGGTCGTGCTTCGCCGGGCCGGCGATGACCTCGTGCAACGTGCCCTCCCCCTCGCTGGCGCCCGGGGGCGGCGAGGAGAGCGAGACGGCGTCGTTGAGGAGCTTCGCCTTGTGCCGGTTGTCGGCCTTGATCGCGGTGATCATCCGGCGCGTGATGCAGAGCTCCGCGAAGTTGCGGAAGCTCGACTCGCGGTCGCTGCGGAAGTCCCGGATCGCCTCGTAGAGGCCCATCAGGCCGTACTGCACGAGATCGTCGCGATCGCCGCCGCTCAGGAAGAACGAGGACGCCTTCAGGCGGACGAACCCCTGGTAGCGGCGGATGAGCTGATTGGTCGCCTGCTCGTCGCCGCGCTTGGCACGGGCGATGAGGAAGGAATCCTCAACCTCACGTCGAGATCGAGGGTTGATCGAAGTCTGTGCCACGAGAAGCCTTTCCGACTCGCCTCCACGCGAGTCTTGAAGCCTCGTAGCGCGCGCCTCCCACGGCGCTATGAGTCCATTGCGGGTGCTGCGTCGTCATCCTCGTCCACCCTCGGGCCCGGTCTCGACCTCAGGTCGACGGTGATGACGGAGGCGACTGTGGCAGACGTTATGTGCCGTTGTCAAGCGCTCCTCGTCGCTGCAAGATCTCGTACAGGAGGATCCCGGTGGCGACGCTGACGTTCAGGCTGTCGATCCGGCCGTGCAGCGGCAGGGCCACCAGCTCGTCGCAGGTGCGCGCCACGCGGTCGCGCAGACCGCTCCCCTCCGCCCCCATGACGAGCACCACCCCGCCGTCGTACTCGGGCTGGTCGTAGGGGACCGGGCGCCGGTCGCCGGCGCCCTCGCCGGCCGCGCCGTAGATCCACGCCCCGGCCTGCTTGGCCTGCTCGAGCGCATCGGCGAGGTTGCGCACCTCGGCGATCGGCAGGTGCTCGACCGCGCCGGCGGAGGCCTTCGCGGCGGCCGGGGTCACGCCCGCCGCGCGGTGGCGGCAGAGCAGCAGGCCGGTCGCGCCGGCGCATTCCGCGGTCCGGGCGATCGAGCCGACGTTCTGCGGGTCCTGGACCTCGTCGAGGGCGACGAGCAGCGGCCGCTCGACGGCGAGCAGGTCCTCGAGCTCGACGTAGGGGTACGGGTTCGCCGCCGCGGCCACGCCCTGGTGGTCGCCCGTCCCCACGAGCGCCGTCAGCTCGTCGGCCTCCACGGTGCGCGCGAGGTCGCGGTCGATCCACGCCTCGGCCTCCTGCGCGGCGGCCGTCGCCCAGAGGGCGTGGATCCGCCGCCGGTCGGCCCGCAGCAGCTCGTGCACCGCGTTGCGTCCGTAGAGCACCTGCCCCTCGGCGGGCAGGCTGCGCGGCAGGGGCGGGGCCTCGACCGACCGCTCGCGTTCCACGCGGGAGCCGCCGGGGCCGCGGTCGCGCGTGCCACCCGATCCGCGGTCGTCGGGCCGGCGACCGCGTCCCCGAGCGTCACCGGGGCCGCCCCGGGATCCGCGACCGCCGTCCCCGGAGGCCCGCCCGCCGCCGCGCGGCCGACGGTCCTCCCACGAGCCGCCGCGAGTCCCGCGGTCCTCCCACGAGCTGCCGCCGCGAGCCCCGCGGGCGCCCGGCCCACGCCGGTCGCCCCGGGCGTCGCCACCGGACCAGCCGCCCTCCTCGCGGTTCGCGGGCCCGCGGCCGCGGCCCGCCGGGCGCCCACCGGGGCGCTGGCCGCCGTCCCAGCCGCCGGACCGACCGCCACCAGACCGGCTTCCGCCCTCCCATCCGCCGGACCGACCGCCATCCGAGCGGCTGCCGCCGGACCGGTCGCCGTCGCGGCCGCCGGAGCGACCGCGGCCCTCCCAGCCGCCGGCGCGGCCACCGCCCGAGCGCTCGCCACCGTCCCAGCCCGCGGAGCGACCACCGTCCGGACGACCGGGTCCGCCGCCGGAGCGCCCGCCCCCGCCCGCGCGGCCGTCACCGGAGCGCCCGCCGCCGTCGCGTCCGCCGCCGGACCGGCCACCCCCCGGGCGGCCCCCGCCCGGGCGTCCGCCGCGCGGGCCTCCCCCGCCCTGGCCGCCGCGGCCGCCGTCCCGCTTGGGTCCCCGTCGCTCGGTCATGCCTCGCTCCTCACGAGTCGGGCGCCCTCGGCGCCGTCGCGCACCGTCCAGCCGCGCTGCGCGAGCTCGTCGCGCAGGGCGTCGGCCGCTGCCCAGTCCTTCGCGGCGCGGGCCGCCTGCCGACGCTCGAGCAGCGCGAGCGCGTCGGCGTCGGGCCCGTCGTCCTCCTGCAGCAGGTTGTCGAGCCCCAGCAGCCCGAGCATCACCCGCAGGTCCGCGTCGCCCGTCGCCGCGCCCTCGGCGCCGCGCCGGTTCGCGTCACGCACCCACCCCCACAGGTGGGCCAGCGCCCCGGCGGTGTTGAAGTCGTCGGCGAGGGCCGCGAGGAACGCCTCCCGGTGCGCGGCGAGCTCCGCCGGCGAGTCCCCGGGCTCCAGACCGCGGGCCGCCTCGCGGATCCGCCGCACGCCGGCCTGGGCCTGCTCGATCGTCTCGTCGGAGAACTGGACCGGCTGGCGGTAGTGCGCGCCGCAGAAGAGCAGCAGCAGCGCGTCGCGGCCGACCTCGGCGACCGCCTCGTGCAGCGGCGTGACGTTGCCGACCGACTTCGCCATCTTCTCGCCGCGCAGCTGGAGCATCCCGTTGTGCATCCAGATCTGCGCGAGCTCGGCGTCCCGGGCGCAGCGGGTCTGCGCCGCCTCGTTCTCGTGGTGCGGGAAGACGAGGTCGCTGCCGCCGCCGTGGATCTCGAAGCCGACGCCGAGCAGGGACTCGGCCATCGCGGAGCACTCGATGTGCCATCCGGGCCGGCCGCGGCCCCACGGCGCGTCCCAGGCGGTGTCCTCGCCGGGCTTCGTCGCCTTCCACAGGGCGAAGTCGAGCGGGTCCTCCTTCAGCGAGGAGCGATCGTCGCCCTCGCCCTGGTCCATCTGGTCGACGTCGCGGTGGCTGATCGACCCATAGCGGTCGTCGCGTCGCACGCGGAAGTACACGTCGCCCTGCACGGCGTAGGCCGCGTCGCGCTCGATGAGCGTGGCGATGAGCTCGATGATCGCGTCCATCGACGTCGTCACGAGCGGCTCGTGGTCGGGACGGCCGAGCCCGAGCAGGTCGGTGTCGGCGCGGTAGAGGTCGCCCATCTCGCGGGCGAGGTCCGCCGAGGCGACCCCCTGGCGCGTCGCGGCCGCGTAGATCTTGTCGTTGACGTCGGTGAGGTTCGCCACGAGCGTCACCTCGAGGCCCTCGTGCTCGAGGAACCGCTTCAGCAGCGCGTAGACGACGAACGGCCGGGCGTTGCCGACGTGGATCCGGTTGTAGACCGTCGGCCCGCAGGCGTAGATCCCGACCGTGCCCGGCTCGCGCGGGACCAGCGGCTTCAGCGTCCCGCTGGCGGTGTCGTGCAGGTGGATCGTGCGCACGCCGCCGAGGCTACCGGGCGGCCTGCCCGCGCCCCCGCCCGGGCGACCGGTCCCCGAACGTCGACGGGCCGCCCGAGGGCGGCCCGTCGACCAGGTGCTGCGGAGGGGCCCAGCTTGGATCCAAGCTCAGTCGCCGGACGAGACGCCCTCGCCGGTGCGCACGGCGACGTCGTCGTGGCGCTGCGACTCGCCGGCCGGCGTCGCGCCCGCGCGGTACGGGTAGGGGTTGGACTCCTCCTCGCCCTCCTCGAGGTACACCGCGTCGGCGTTCACGGCCCACAGGTCGTGCTCGGCGCCGAAGACGTTGTCCACCGCGCGCATGGCGGTGAGCATCGAGTGGTCGGAGTTGTTGTAGCGGTGCAGGCCGTTGCGTCCGACCTGCTGGAGGTTCTCGACGGTGGCGAGCCAGTCGGCGATGACCTTGACGTTCTCCTTGTAGGAGTCGTCGTAGACCGGGTAGGCCTTCGGCACGCGGACGACGTAGCCCTTCTCGACCTGCCCGGCCTTCGCCAGGCCGATCTGCTCGAGCTCGCGGGTCGCGAGCGCGACGAGCTCCTCGTCGGGCGCGTCCCAGAGCTCGTCGCCCTTGAAGCAGAAGTACTCCATGCCGACGCAGGCCTTGGACTCGTCGGGGACCATCCACGGCGACCACGAGCGGAAGTTCTGGATCCGGCCGACCGTGACGCCCGGCTCGTGGATGTAGATCCAGTTGTCCGGGAACAGGTCCTCGCCGTCGATGACGAGCGAGACCGTGAGGAAGTCGCGGTACTCGAGGCCCTCGGCCGCCCGCTTGACCTCCTCCGGGGCGCCGTCGGTCATGCGCAGGAGGTTGCGCAGCGGCAGCGAGCTGATGATCTGGTCGAACTCGGTGACCGTCTCGCCGCCGGCGGTGACGGCGGTGATCCGGTTGCCCTCGAGGCGCAGGCGCTCGACCGGCGTCTCCATCGCGATCTCGCCGCCGCGCTCGGCGATCGCGCCGGTCATCTTCTCCCACATCTGGCCCGGGCCGTAGCGGGGGTAGTCGAACTCGGTGATGAGCGTCTTGATGTCGCCGTTCTTCGACGGGAAGAACGCCTCCTTCGCCGCCGTCCAGAACGACAGGCCCTTGATCCGCTGGGCGGCCCAGTCGGCGGAGAGCTCGTCGCACGGGCGCCCCCACACCTTCTCGGTGTAGGTCTTGAAGAACAGCTGGTAGAGGCGCTTGCCGAAGCGGTTGGAGACCCACTCCTCGAGCGTCGTCTCCGGCTTGCGCCGGAACGGCTTCTTCGCGACGGCCCAGAGGTACGAGAAGCCGGCGCGCGTCAGCTCGATCGGCCCGAGCTTCTTGATGACGTCCATGCCCTCGAGCGGGTACGCCAGGAACTTGCGGTTCCAGTAGATCCGCGACATCCGCGGACGGCGCAGGAACTCGTCGCCCATGATCTCGTACCAGAGGTTCTCGACCTCCTTCACCTTGGTGAAGAAGCGGTGCCCGCCCAGGTCGAACCGGTAGCCGTCGCGCTCGACGGTCATCGCGATCCCGCCGACCTGGTCGCCGGCCTCGTACACGACGACGTCGGCGTCGCGCTTGGCCAGCAGGTACCCCGCGGTCAGCCCGGCCGGGCCGCCACCGAGCACGAGGGTGCGTCCCTCGGGGCCGGTCGGGTCGTTCTGGGGGGTGCCGTGCATCGGAACTCCTGGGTCGGGGTCGCGGTGACCGCGAGGGGCTGAGCGGTGCGATTCGCGCGGTGACGTGGGACCTGGGTCAGGCCGCCACGGACCGCGAGAACGCGAGGCGGGCGCTCAAGGGTGAGTACCCCGTCGCGGCCTCGTGGTCACGGGCGAATCACGAAGAGTACGCCAACGACGCCGCGTCGGAGGCCGGTGATCGGTCGCGGCCCGATCATCCGCAGGCGCGGATCGGCCTCCAGCAGCGCCTCCCACGCGCGCGTGCGGTCCGCCACCAGCCGGGTCCACGTGCCGGTCCAGTTGCCCGCCGACAGCACCGGGACCGCGAGCAGGATCCGGCTTCCGGGGCGCTGATCGGCGATCAGGCGGTCGGCCACGACCCACGGCGCCGCGGCCTCGAGCCGGTCGACGGCGTGGCGCCAGTCGAACATCCGCACGTCGCGTTGCCGTCCGAGCGAGGTGGCGTACCGCAGCCCCTCGGGCGCGCCCCGCCGGCGCAGGTCGTAGGCGATGACCGGGAGCTGCTCGGGGTGGGTGCTGACGACGAGGTCGCCGGGCCGCAGCTCCGTGGCGACCGCGTCGGCCATCGCGGCCGGCGTGCCCTTCCCCCGGAGGCGGTCGCCCTGGTCGTCGAGCCCCCACACGACGAGGAGCAGGACGAGCACCACGAGGCCGAACCGCCCGCTGTGGGTGAGGAGCAGCCCCCCGAGCAGCACGGCCGGCCCGACGAGGACCGCCATGTAGCGGTTCGCCCACGCCGGGCTGACCTGCGACCCGAGCCACGCGAAGAGCAGCGTCGCGAGCAGCAGCGTCGCGAGGACGACCGCTTGGGCCCGCAGCGTCGCCGCGCGCTCGGGCGCCGGGACGACCGGCCCGCTGAGGCGCCCGCGAGCGGCGGCCGACAGCGCGACGCCCGACGCGACGAGCCCGACGAGGAAGATCGTCGCGGTCATCTCGGGCTGCGCGATCGAGCCGAGCCCCTCGAGCGCCATCTCGAGCGTCGGGCGCAGCGACCACGGGGCGCCGGTCTCCCGCGCCTGGCGGGCGAGCGTCGGCAGCCACGGCAGCCAGGCGACGCCCGCCGCGGCGTGGATGAGGAACCCGATCCGGACGACCCGACGGCGCGGGGCACCCGCCGGCACGACGAGCGCGCGGGCACCGACCGCCAGCGCGCTGCCGCCGACGAGGAAGACGCCCCACGAGTGCGTGTAGAGCAGGACGATCGCGATCAGCGCGAGCCCGACCTGCCAGCCACGGGCGTTCGCGTCGAAGGCCCGCAGGTGCGCCGCCGCCACGAGCAGCGACAGCAGCGCGACCATCGCGTACATCCGGGTCTCCTGCCCGAAGTACGTCAGGAACGGCAGGACCGCCGCCAGCGCGGCCGCCGCGACGCCGGCGGGGCGCCCGAGCGGGCGCTTGGCGACGAGGTACGCCAGCGGGACCGTCGCCACCGCGAACGCCCCCGAGAGCGCGTGCGCGGCGCGCTCGCTGTCGCCGAACAGCTGCAGCCAGCCGTGGAGCAGCAGGTAGTAGATCGGCGGGTTGCCGTCGCGGCTCAGCGCGTCCGGGATCTCGTGGAACGGGTAGTTCGCGACGCCGACGGAGATGCCCTCGTCGATCCAGAACGGCGCATCGACGTTGCGGGTCCGCAGCCAGGCGCTGTAGAGCAGCAGCGCGAGCACCGCGACCCAGGCGCCCGGGCCGACGAGCCAGCGGCCGGCGGTCCCGGCGCGCTCCCGCAGCGCCGCGGCGCTCATCGCCGGAGCTCCGCCCCGGGACGGCAGGAGACCTCGATCTGCCACCAGCGGGTGCGCACGACGGTCCGCAGGCCCTGCACGGTGGTGGTCTCGGGCTCCCGCGACCAGCGGTAGTAGCGCCACGGGCGGAAGAGGACGACGGGCCCGCCCCGGGGCTGGAACCCGACCTGCTCGGCGTGGAGGTCGAGCTGCCAGGCGACCTGCGGCACGAAGAAGCGGTTCGTGAACGGCGCCCCGCAGCGCTCGAGCGCGTCGGCGCCGCCGGCCGCCTCGATCGCGTGCGGCAGGTCCTCCATCGCACGGGCCTCGGCGATGACGCGGCTGGCGTCGTCGGGCACCTGCGCGATCGCCGGACCGGCGGTCAGGCCCACGAGCAGCGCGCCGACGGCGAGCGTCCCGACCGGCGGCAGCCGCTGCCAGAGCACCCCGACGGCGATCGCGGCGCCGACGAGGACGAGCGCCACGGCGGGGATGAGGTAGCGCTCGTTCCCGGAGTAGCCGGCCTCGGTCATGGCCGCGACGAGGAGGAACCAGGCGAGACCGAGCCCCGTGGTCAGCAGGCCGCCGCTGAGCGGATCGGGCGGGCGCACCGCGGGCGGATCGCCGACGGCGCGCAGGAACCGGCCGACGGCGGCGACCGGGCCGACGGCGGCGACCGGGCCGACGGCGGCCGGTGCGGCGGGCGTGGCCTCCGGCGAGGCGGGCGTCGACCCCGGCGAGGCGGGCGTGGCCTCCGGCGAGGCGGGCGCGCGGCGACGCAGCACGAGCAGCACGATCGCCGCGCCGAGCCCGACCCAGATCGGCCACGGCGACATCCGCAGGAAGTCCTCGAGGATCGTCAGCGACGGCCGGTCGGTCAGCGCCGCGGCGCCGGGGTCGGGGTTCTGCGCCCGGGTCGCGGCGCGCCACCAGTCGCCCGAGCCGATCTTCTCCGGCACGAGCCAGGCGACGGGGATCGTCGCCAGCAGCGCCGCGAGGCCGGCGCGACTGCGCCACCCCGAGCGCCAGGCCAGCAGGGCGACCCACGCGAGCAGGAAGGGCCACGCCTCCGGACGGAGCATCGCCGCCCCGAGGCCGGCGGCGAGGGCCCAGCCGCGGCGCCCGTGGACCTCGGCCAGGACGGCGCCCAGCACGCAGGCCACGAGCAGACCCTCGCTGTTGACGAGCCACCCGTGGCGGAACCACCACGGCTCGAGCGCCAGCGGCAGGGCCGCGACGAGCCCGGCGACGGTCCCGGCGTAGCGGCGCGCGAGCGCGAAGGCGATCAGCGGCGCGCCGAGCGCCCCGGCCCGCCCGACGACGATCCAGGCGTCCGGCGCGATGCCCAGCGGGGCGGCGAGCGTCGTGATCGCCACGGGCAGGGGCTTCCACGACGGACCCGTGGCCGTGACGAGGTCGCCGTGGTACGCCTCGCGGCCCCACACGATCCACGCCCACGGGTCGTACGTCGCCGTCGACGGGAGGATCAGGGAGAGCAGCGCGACCGCGAAGACGACCGCGGCGGCGATCACGGGCGTGCGAGGCATGCCCATCGGCGCGACATCGTAGCGACGGCCTCTTGGCCGCGGCGCGCCGGGACGGCCGCCGGACCCGGGGTCAGGCGTGCCGGACGATCGTGGCGACCGCCTGGGCGACCGCGCCCTCGCGGCGGCCGACCGCGTCGAGGCGCTCGGCCGTGGTGGCCTTCACGCCGACGCGCCCGGCGTCGATGCCGAGGGTCTCGGCGATCCGGGCGGCCATCGCGGCCTTGTGCGATGCGAGCTTCGGGCGCTCGAGCACGATCGTCGCGTCGACGCTCGACACGGCCCACCCGTCGCCGGCCACGAGCCCGGCGACGTGCCGCAGCAGCGCGATCGAGTCGGCGCCGCGCCACCGCTCGTCCGTGTCGGGGAAGTGCTCGCCGATGTCCCCCCGGCCGGCGGCGCCGAGGAGGGCGTCGATCACGGCGTGGGTCAGGACGTCCGCGTCGCTGTGCCCGTCGAGTCCGAGGTCGCTCTCGATCGTCACGCCGCCGAGGATGAGCGGCCGGCCGGCGACGAGCCGATGGCTGTCCCAGCCCAGGCCGGTGCGCACGTCGATGATCGGCGCGACGGCGTCCCGGTCGGCCATCAGAGGCTCGCCGGCCGGCCGTCGGCGCCGATCGCGGGCGGCGGCGTGTTCCCGTGGCGGTGGGCGTGGTCGCGGTCCGCGTCCTCGATCGCCACGAGCGTCCGCCGGCGCCGCTCGAAGGTCGCCAGCTCGGTGATCCCGACGTCGTGCAGCAGTTCGAGCGCCTCGGCGTAGCCGTAGCCGAGGTGCTCGGGCTTGTGCGCGTCGCTCGAGAGCGCGACGGGGTTGCCCGCGTCGGCGACCATCTCGAGGAACGCCCGCGCGGGGTAGAGCTCCCCGACCGGCTTGCGCAGGCCGGCGGTCGAGACCTCGACGGTGATCCCGGTCTCGGCGATCGCCTCGACCGCGGGCTCGTAGAAGAACCGCAGATCGCGCTCCGGGAGCGGCCGGTTGGGTCCCCACACCTTCACGAGGTCCGGGTGGGCGAGGATGTCGTAGAGCCCGCTGCGCGCGGCCTCGGCGAGGGTCAGGAAGTAGCGCTCCCAGACCTCCTCGGGCCGGGTGACGCCCTGCCAGACGTCCCAGTTCGTGCCGGTCTCGGAGTACTCGGCGTCGACGCCGCGGTCGCGCAGGAAGTGGACCGAGCCGATGACGTGGTCCCAGTCGCGGGCCGCCAGGAGCTCCGCCAGCCGGTCCTCGCGGCCGGGCACGAAGTCGGCCTCGATCCCCAGCCGCAGGTCGGTGTCGCCGCGGACCCACGCGCAGTACGCGTCGAGGTCGTCGACGGCGGAGTAGCGCCAGAACGGGTGGTCCCAGACCTCGAGCGCCTGGGCGAAGCGGTGGATGTGCTCGCTCACCCCGAGCTCCGTCACGCCGCGAGCCGTCGCCGCCTCGCGGTAGCGCTCGGCGTTGGCGGCGGTGAAGTACTGCGCGGGCTCCGAGGGCCGCTCGTCCGGCCGCAGGTGGACGTGCAGGTCGGTCAGCACGACCGGGATTCTCGCGCAGCCGCCGCTCGGGCGACCTGCGGCCGTCCGCGGTGCGCCGCACCGTCGTCCACCGGAGGGGATGCCCCGCCGATCGACGCTCAGCCCGCGACGGTGGGCGCGTCGTCGCGCGCGAGGAGCAGGGTCGCGAGCTCGAGGTCCTCGGGGACCGTCACCTTGAGGTTCGAGCGGGGCGCTGGGACGAGCCGGACGTCGCCGCCGGCGGCCTCGACGAGCGAGGCGTCGTCGGTCGCCGCGGCGAGCACCGCGTCGGGCTGGTCCAGCGCCCGGCGGAGCGCGTCGCGACGGAAGGCCTGGGGCGTCTGGACCGCCCACAGGAGCGAGCGATCGAGCGTGGCGGCCACGCGTGCGAGCCCGGCACCGGGCCGGTCGGGGTGCGCCTGCTTGACCGTGTCGGTGACGGGGGCCGCGGCGATGGCGGCGTCGGCACCCGCGTGGACGCCGGCGAGGCAGGCGTCGACGAGTGCCGGCGTGGTGAGCGGTCGGGCGCCGTCCTGGACGACCACCGGCTCGTCGTCGGGACCGTCGCCCGTGGCCGCCAGCGCGGCGCGGACGGAGTGCGAGCGCTCGCGGCCGCCGGCGACGGCGACCACCCGCGGCTCGTCGGTGCCCGGGAGCGGCGCGAACGCGCGCGGCGCCAGTCCCCAGCGCGCCGGATCCGCGGGAAGCGCCTCCCCGGCCGGCAGCGCCACGACGACGCGCCGCAGGTCCGGGACGGCGAGGAGCGCCTCGAGCGACCACGCCAGCAGCGGCCGACCGGCGAGCGGGACGAGCGCCTTGGGGCGCTCGTGCCCGAGCCGGGTGCCGCGCCCGGCGGCGACGACGATCGCGACGGCCATCGTCGCCGGGCGACGGGCGGACCCGAGGGTCCGCTCAGTCCTGGAGCGCGAGCTCCTCGTCCTCGACGACGTCCTCGTCGTCCTCGCCCTCGGCCACGACCCTGGGGTCCGGGCTCGTGCCCAGGAGCTCGTCGAGGTAGGCCTCGGCCTCCTCCTCGGACTTCTCCAGCGCGTACATGAGCTCCGACGCCAGGACCTTCTTGGCGCGGGTGAACATCTGCTTCTCGCCGGTCGAGAGGCCCTTCTCGTTCTCCCGGACGGCGAGGTTGCGCACGACCTCGGCCAGCTCGTGGATGTCGCCGGTCTTGATCTTCTCGCGGTTGTGCTTGAAGCGCCGGTTCCAGTTCTTCGGCATCTCCGTGCACGGACCGCCGAGGACGGCGAGGACCTTCGCCATCGTCTCCTCGTTGATCACGCGGCGCAGCCCGACCTGGGCGGCCTGGTCGCACGGGACGTGGACCGTCATGTCGTTGTGGAGGATGCGGATCTTCAGGTACTCCCGCTCCTCGCCGAGCACCTTGCGGGGCGCGCGGGCCTTGACGACTCCCGCGCCGTGGTGCGGGTAGACGACGTTGTCACCGACCTGGAAGTCGCACTCCGTGCTCGGGGCGGCCTCGAACAGGTCGTCGTCGTTGGTGGTCTCGGGCATGCGTCCTCCTGGGCGGGCTCGCCGCTACGCGCGGCGGGCCGGTCGGTACCGGCAGACGCAGGACGCTGGGAGCGTCACGTCTGCAGGAAGCGGTCGACGAGGTTGATCTCTTGCAGTCGACGAAGGCCCTCGCGGATGTCCTTCGCACGGATCTCGCCGACACCGGGCACCGATTCCAGCTCGGTGTCCGTTCCGACGAGCAGCTCGTCCAGGCCACCGAACCGGTCGATGATCTGCTGCACGACGAGCTTGGGCAGGCGCGGGATGCGCCCCAGGACCCGGTGGCCGCGCGGGCTCACCGGGTAGTCCAGCGTGTTGAGCTTGCGGTTGTAGCCGAGGAGCTCCGCGAGCCGTCCGAAGTCGAGGAGATCCGGGTGCGGCAGGCGCGGCAGGAGGTCGAGCGCCTCCGCGACGGCCTCCTCGCCCGGATCCGTGGCGTAGTCGCGCACGAGCGCGGCCTTCTCGCCGGCGGTGCCGACCGTCGTCTCCTCGAGCTGCATCTCGATGAGGCGGCCGTCCGTGCCCAGCTCGACGATGTAGCGCTCGATCTCGACCGCCATCCGCGAGACGAGCTCGGCGCGCTGCAGCACGGTGAGTACGTCGTGCAGGGAGGCGCCGCCCTCGAACTCCAGCGCCGTGAGGCGCGTCGAGACCTGGTCGAGGCGGGTGCGGTACTTGTCGAGCGTCGCGAGCGCCTGGTTGGCCTTCGCGAGCACGACCGGGATCTGATCGAGCTGGTAGCGGGCGCCGTCGACGTAGAGCGAGACGACCTCGCGCCGCTGCGAGATCGCGATGACGAGCGCCGCGGTCTGCTTGCTGACGCGCTCGGCCGTCCGGTGACGGGTGCCGGTCTCCTGCGTGAGGATCGTCGGGTCCGGCACGAGCTGGACGTTCGCCATCGCGATCTTCGTCGCGTTGGCGTTCAGCGTGATCGCCCCGTCCATCTTCGCCAGCTGGTAGAGGAACGCCGGCGTGTAGTCGATGTCCAGGCGGATGCCGCCCGAGCAGAGGTGCGAGATCTCCTCCGGCTCGCCGATCGCCAGCAGGCCACCGGTGTGCGCGTTGAGGATCGAGTCGATGCCCTCGCGCAGCGCCGTACCCGGCGCGATCATCTCCAGAGCCTTCACCAACCGGGGCTCCTGGCGACCTTCGAGCTCCTGGAGCTCTTCCCCGGGACTACGCGCCATCGCAACGATTGTAGCAATCTCTTTAGGGCGACTTGAGTCCCCTGTGTACGCCATACACGGGCACGTCGGGGACGAAAAGTCAAGCAGGGACGGGCGATTCCCGACCGGGACCGTTCCGCCCCCCGCCCTGCGGGCGCCGCGGGAGCGCGGTCCGCAGCGCGTCGCGGAGCGTCGGGCAGCGCTCCGGGGAGACGACCGGGTCCAGTCCGAACTTCCGCGCCTCGCTCAGCCGGCGGTCCCCGTGCGCGACGCCGCGCAGCTCGCCCGTGAGCCCGACCTCGCCGAAGCACGCGACCGGCGGTGCGACGGTGGCGCCGGCCTGCGGATCCGGTGCGCCGGGTCCCCCGAGGCCCGGCACGACGCCCCGAGCCGCCGACGCCACGGCGAGCGCGACCGCGAGATCGGCCCCCGGCTCGTCGACGCGGATCCCCCCGACGACGTTCACGAACACGTCGCTCGTGCTCGTCGAGAGCCCCGCGTGGCGGCCGAGCACCGCGAGCACGAGCGCGAGCCGGTTGCGGTCGATGCCGTTGCAGACGCGCCGCGGCGGCACGAGCTCGCTGGGCGACACGAGCGCCTGGACCTCGACGAGCAGCGGACGCGAGCCCTCCATCGCGCACAGGACGACCGAGCCGGGCGCCCGCGTCGCCTCCCCGACGAACCGCGCCGACGGATCGAGGACCTCCACGAGGCCGCTGCCGTGCATCTCGAAGACCCCGGCCTCGTTCGTCGAGCCGAAGCGGTTCTTCTGCGCCCGCAGCGTGCGGTAGGTCCGCTCGCGCTCGCCCTCGAACTGCAGGACGCAGTCCACGAGGTGCTCGAGGACCCGCGGGCCCGCCAGCGCGCCCTCCTTCGTCACGTGCCCGACGAGGACCGTCGCGATGTCGAGCCGCTTCGCGACCCCCATGAGGCGCGAGGCCACCTCTCGGACCTGACCGACCGACCCGGGCGCCCCCGAGAGCTCCGCGTCGTGGAGCGTCTGGACGGAGTCGATGACGCAGACGTCGGGGCGCTCCTGCTCGAGCGTCGACAGGACGGTGTCGAGGTCGGTCTCGGCGAGGATCGGCACGTCGAGCGCCCCAGGGATCCCCGCGAGCCGCTCGGCGCGCAGGCGGACCTGCGACGCCGACTCCTCGCCCGAGACGTAGAGCGTTCGCCGGCCCGCGTCCGCGAGCCGCCCGAGGACCATGTTCAGGAGCGTCGACTTCCCGATCCCCGGCGAGCCGCCGAGCAGCACGAGCGATCCCGGGACGAGGCCGCCGCCGAGCACCCGGTCGACCTCGGCGAGTCCGGTCTGCAGGCGCGGCACGCGCGAGGTCGTCACGTCGCCCAGCCGCGTCGGCCGGCCGGCCGGCGCGCCGCGACCCGCCGCGCCCGGTCCCCGCGCGGCACCGCCGCCGCGTCGCGACGCGCCGCCGCCCCCGCGCTCGACCCGCTCCTCGTTCAGCGTGCCCCACGCGCCGCAGCCCGGGCACTGCCCGAGCCAGCGGGGGCTCTGGTGCCCGCAGGCGGAGCAGACGTGGGCGGTGGCGACGCGAGCCATCGGCCTTCGAGGCTACGGACGCCCCCGGCGGCAGGCGGGCGCGACGAGCCCGCCGGTGCTCCCGCGATCAGCGTGCGGGGAACGGCGGAACGAGAACGCCGGGACGAGCGTGGCCGGCCTTCGCCGCACCCCTCGCGGGGTTCGCGAACCGGTCGGCGGCGGAGATCGAGCCGACCGCGGTTCGCCGCACCTCATCCCGTCCCGTCCCTCCCGGGTCGTCCTCGTCTCACGCACGTGGACTGGCGCGCCCATGGCACGCGTCCGTCACGAAACGGAGCACCGATTGCGCGAGGACCGCGGCACGATCGGTCGCGATGTCGGCGGACCGCGAACGTCGCCTCCGGGACCTGGCCGTGCGCCAGGACGGACTCGCCACGACGCGGCAGCTCGTCGAGCGGGGATGGAGCCCGGACGCGGTCGAGCGGGCGGTCCGACGCGGGCGCTTCCTTCGGCTGCACCGGGGCGTCGTGCTCGCCGGCCCCGGGCCGGTGACCGCCAGGGTGCGCGGCCGCGCAGCGCTGCTGGCCGTCGGGGACGACGCCGCGCTCGACCGGGGGTGGGCCGCCTGGCACCTCGGATTCGGGCCGTTCACCGGGGGGCCGGTGACGGTCGCGACGGCCGTTCGAGGACGCCGCTCGCGGGATGGGGTCGCGGTCCGCTGCGTGCGCCGCCTCGACCCGCCGGAGGTCCTGCACGTCGACGGACTCCGGGTGACGAGTCCGGAACGAACGATCTGCGACCTGGCGGCGAGCGTCGGCCCGGCGGCCCTCGAGCGCCTCGTCGATCAGGCGCTGGTGGCGCGCCGGGTCACCCCCGAGGACCTGCGGCGGCACCTCGGGCGACACGGCGGCACCCGGGGCGTTCCCGCGCTCCGCGCGATGCTCGCCGCGCATCGCGGCGCGACCCGATCCGAGCTCGAGCGGATGTTCCGGCAGCTGTGGGCGCGATCGCAGCTGCCGGCGTACGAGGCCAACGCACGCGTCGCCGGGATCACCGTCGACGCGCTGTGGCCCGAGCACCGGGTCGTCGTCGAGCTCGACAGTCGGGGGTTCCACGACGCCGTCCCGACCCGGGCCGAGGCGGACCGCCGGAGAAGCAGCCGACTCGCCGCCTCCGGCTACCTCGTCGTCCGCGTCGGCGCTCGGAGGGTGCGGGAGGAGCCGGTCGCCCTGATCGCCGAGCTCGCGCTGATCCTGGGACGAGCATCGACGCGCGGTGGCGTGCCGTGACAGAGCCGTCCAATCACGCGCCACCGTTGCTGCTTCACGGCGCCAGCCGCCGCTCGACATCGGAGATTCCCGCGGCCGACGCGGGCTTCGCTCACGGCGCGAGCGCCGGACCGCTCGTGCAGCGGTTCGCCGCGACCCGCGCAGAACGGCCGGCGCCTCGAGCCCACGGCTCCGTGCCGCTCAGCGCGTGCCCGGCGGGCGAGGGCGCTCACGCCGGCAACGAGCGGTCGAAGGCGGTCAGCGGGAGCGGTCGAGGGCGGTGAGGACGTCGGCGACGACGTCCCGGGGGTCCTCGATGCCCGCGCTGAGGCGGATGTAGCCCGGCGGGACCTGGCCGTCGCCGTGGCGGTCGCGGCGCTCGGCGGTGGTGTGGAGGCCGCCGAAGCTCGTGGCCTCGAGGACGATCTCCAGGGCGGAGAGGAAGGTGCGGGCCCGGCGGGGCGAGCCGAGGTCGAAGCCGACCACGGAGCTCAGGCCCGGGTAGCGGACGTCGCTGACGTCGTCGCGCTCGCGGAGGGCGGCGACGAGCGCCTCGGCGACCTGCTCCTGTCGCGCCAGCCGGACCTCCAGCGTGGCGAGCGAGCGGTGGGCCAACCACGTCTCGAAGGGTCCGGGGACCGCGCCGGCGAGGGTCCGCCACGAGCGCAGGCCCGCGGCGACCTCCTCGTCGGCCGCGGAGACGTGCCCGAGGATGAGGTCGCTGTGGCCGGCGAGGTGCTTGCTGTCGGAGGAGACGACGAGGTCGGCGCCGAGCTCGAGCGGCCGCTGGCGCAACGGGGTCGCCAGTGTGTTGTCGACGACGACGCGTGCCCCGGCGCGGCGGCACGCGGCGATCGTCTCCTCGAGTTCGAGCACCTCGAGGCCGGGGTTCGCGGGCGTCTCGAGCCACACGAGGCTCGCGCCCTTGGCGGCACGGCGGATCTGCTCGTCCGCGGTCGGCACGAGCCGCACGCCGACGCCCCGCAGCGCGAGGTGCTCGCGCGCGAGCTGCGCCACCCCCGGATAGCCGTCGGTCGGGGCGACGAGCAGGTCACCGGGACCCAGGAGGTGGTGGAGGATCGCCGCCACGGCCGCCATGCCCGAGGCGAAGACGACCGCGTGACCCCCGTCGAGCTCGCCGAGCGCGTGCTCGTAGCGCTCGAAGCCGGGGTTCGTCATCCGGCCGTAGACGTGCGGCGCCTCGTCGAGGTCCCCCGCGGCGTGGTACGGCGCGGCGAAGACCGGACCGGGGAGGAACGGCCGGCCCTGTCCCGCGCTCGGAAGGCCCGCGCGGACGATCCGCGTGGCGTCGGCGAGGCCCTCGGGCCCGGACGCCGGCGCTGCGCCGGCGTCGTCCGGCGCGACGGCCGGCCGCGGCCCGCGGCCGCGCTGGCGCTCGAGCTCGGCCCGCGCCCGCGCCGCGACCCCGCGCGGCAGGACCCCGGCCTCGCCTGGCGCCCAGGCCGACCCGCCGTCCTTCGGGGAGGACCCGCCCTCGCCGGCGCGCTCGTCCGCGCTCACGCGCGGCCCCACGAGTCTCGGGGGACGGACGGCGCCCGCAGGGCACGGGCGAGCGGCGACGGGCAGCGACGCATCGCGGGCAACCCTAGCGAGTGGCCTGGCAGTGGCCGAGGGGTGACCGGGTCGTTGCAGCCCCGCGTGGCGCGCCGCCACGCGCGAGCGACGTCGCCGGTACCCGGGACCTCCGGCCGCCGGCCACCGGCCACGGCCGTCCGACGCCCTGCACCGAGGGATCCTCGGCCGGCGAACCCGGCAGACCGCTTCGAGAACGACGACGGGGGCGACACCGCCAGGTTGGTGCCGCCCCCGTCGAGCTGGTCGCGCCCCGCGGGGCGCGGTCCGATCAGGACTCCTCGGTCGCCTCGGCGGGCTCCTCGGCGTCCTCGTTCTCGGTCTCGTCGTCGGCACCGACGGCGGCCGGCACCTTCGCGTTCGTCGTGTCGACGCTCAGCGTCACCTCGCGACCCTCGTCGTCGGGCTCCGCGGAGCGGTCGACCGTCACGACGGCGCCGGGGTGGAGCTCGTTGGCGAGCACGAAGTCCGCCAGCGGGTCCTCGATGTAGCGCTGGATCGCCCGGCGGAGCGGACGGGCGCCCATCGCGGGGTCCCACCCCTTCTCGGTCAGCAGGTCCTTGACGCCGTCGGTCAGCTCGAGCGTGAGCTCGCGGTCCTTCAGCGACTTGCGGACCCGGTCCACCATCAGGTCGACGATCCGGGCGATCTCCGGCTTCGTCAGCTTGTGGAAGACGATGACCTCGTCGATCCGGTTGAGGAACTCCGGCTTGAACGCCTTCTTCAGCTCGCCGGTGACGCGCTGCTTCATGTCCTCGTAGCTGATCTCGGCGTCCTCGTCACCGATCTGGAAGCCGAGCGGCGTCGACTTCGCGATCTCCGAGGCCCCGATGTTCGAGGTCATGATCACGATGGCGTGCCGGAAGTCGACCGTGCGGCCCTGCGAGTCGGTCAGCCGGCCGTCCTCCAGGATCTGGAGCAGCAGGTTGAAGACGTCCGGGTGGGCCTTCTCGATCTCGTCCAGCAGGAGCACCGAGTACGGCTTGCGCCGCACGGCCTCGGTCAGCTGGCCGCCCTCGTCGTACCCGACGTAGCCGGGGGGCGAGCCGACGAGCCGCGAGACCGCGTGCTTCTCCATGTACTCGGACATGTCGATGCGGACCATCGCGTCGTCGTCGTTGAAGAGGAACTGCGCCAGCGACTTGGCGAGCTCCGTCTTGCCGACGCCCGTCGGGCCGAGGAAGATGAACGAGCCGGTCGGGCGCTTGGGGTCCTTGAGGCCCGCACGCGAGCGGCGGATCGCCTTGGAGACGACCTTCACGGCCTGCTCCTGCCCGATCACGCGCTCGTGGAGCTCCTCCTCCATCGCCATCAGGCGACGGGTCTCGGCCTCGGTGAGCTTGAAGACCGGGATGCCCGTCCACATCGAGACGATGTCGGCGATCTCCTCCTCGCCGATCGACAGCCGGGGCTGCTCGCCCTCGCCGGCCTCCCACTGCTCGACGAGCTCGCGCTTCTTCTGCACGAGCTTGCGCTCCTCGTCGCGCAGCGCGGCCGCGGACTCGTACTCCTGCGCCTCGATCGCCGCGTCCTTCTTGCGGCGGGCCTCGGCGATCTGCTCCTCGACCTCCTGGAAGACGGGCGGGCTGCCCATCGACCGGATGCGCTTGCGGGACGCGGCCTCGTCGACGAGGTCGATCGCCTTGTCCGGCAGCTGGCGGTCGGAGATGTAGCGGTCGGCGAGCTCCGCCGCGGCCTCGAGGGCCTCGTCGGTGATCTCGATCTTGTGGTGCTGCTCGTACCGGTCGCGCAGGCCCTTGAGGATCTGCACGGCCTCCTCGACGGCGGGCTGCTCCACGCGGACCTGCTGGAAGCGGCGCTCCAGCGCGGAGTCGCGCTCGAGGTACTTGCGGTACTCGTCGATCGTCGTGGCGCCGATCGTCTGCAGCTCGCCACGGGCCAGCGCGGGCTTCAGGATCGAGGCCGCGTCGATCGCGCCCTCGGCCGCGCCGGCGCCGACGAGGTTGTGGATCTCGTCGATGAAGAGGATGACGTCGCCCTTGTTGGCGATCTCCTTCATGACCTTCTTCAGGCGCTCCTCGAACTCGCCGCGGTACTTGGACCCGGCGACGAGGGCGGCGAGATCCAGCGTGTAGATCTGCTTGTCGCGCAGCAGCTCCGGGACGTCGCCCGACGCGATCCGCTGCGCCAGCCCCTCGACGACGGCCGTCTTGCCGACGCCCGGCTCGCCGATGAGGACCGGGTTGTTCTTCGTCCGGCGCGAGAGGATCTGCATGATCCGCTCGATCTCGGTCTCGCGACCGACGACCGGGTCGAGCTTGCCCTCCGCGGCGAGCTTCGTCAGGTCTCGACCGAACTGGTCGAGGACCTTGGACGAGCGCTTCTGCGGCGAGCCCTCGCCCGCCTGCGCGCCGCTGCCGCCGACCGAGGAGCCCGCCGTCTGGCGGCGGCCGCCCGGACCGGAGAGCATCCGGATGACCTCGTTGCGGATCTTCTCGCTGTCGGCGTCGAAGTCCAGCAGGATGCGGGCGGCGACGCCCTCGTTCTCCCGCACGAGGCCGAGCAGGATGTGCTCGGTGCCGATGTAGTTGTGGCCCAGGCTGAGCGCCTCGCGCAGCGCGAGCTCGAGGACCTTCTTGGCGCGCGGCGTGAACGGGATCTGGCCGGAGGTGACCTCCTCGCCCGACCCGACGATCCGCACGACCTGCGCCCGGACCCGCTCGACGGTGATGTCGAGCGACTCGAGGACGCGGGCCGCCAGGCCCTCCTCCTCGCGCAGCAGCCCGAGCAGGATGTGCTCGGTGCCGATGTAGTTGTGCTTGAGCGTCCGCGCCTCTTCCTGGGCGAGAACGACGACCTGCCTGGCTCGTTCTGTGAATCGCTCGAACATTCCCTGGATCCTTCCTGGCCCCCGGGTCGGTGGATCCGGCCCGGGTAGGTCCCGCGTTCGGGTACGCCGACGGACCCGTTCACCCATCTCTACGCCCCGTCCGAGTCGGGCAGATGCGCGTCCGGGCCCTTCAGTCGTTCCCTGACAGTGATCGTACCAGCGGCCCCGACGGCCCCAGTCCGGGCCGCTGGAGCGGACGAACGTGCGGGCGGTGCGCCATCCGGAACAATGACGTCAAATCCAGTCCGGATTCTACCATTACCGCGGGGGGCCGAGCCCCCGGACGCCGCGCGATCGGGCACGGAGAGGGTGTACCCGCCCGCCGCCGCGCGCAGACACGGGCGACGCCCGAGCGACTGACCGCGGACTCGAACCCGCGCGGGGACCGCTCAGTCGCGCATCGCCGGGAACAGGACGACCTCGCGGATCGTCCGGCGCCCGGTCATGCAGATCACGAGCCGGTCGATGCCGAGGCCGAGGCCGCCGGTCGGCGGCATCCCCTGCTCGAGCGCCTCGACGAACGCCTCGTCGTAGGGCTGCGCCTCGTCGTCGCCCTCGAGCTCCAGGCGCGCCTGCTCCTCGAACCGCCGGCGCTGCTCGTCCGGGTCGTTGAGCTCGGAGAACGCGTTGGCGATCTCCATCCCGCAGGCGAACGCCTCGAACCGCTCGACGAGCCCGGTGTCGACGCCGTCCGCCGTGCGCTTGGCCTTCGCGAACGGCGAGAGCTCGACGGGATAGTCGAAGAGCATCGTCGGCTGCTGCAGGAACGGCTCGACGTGCTTGGAGAGCAGGTCGTCGACGAGCTGCGGCCAGGTCCGGCCGTCGGGGTCGAGGTCGGTCGCGTCGGAGTCCCGGATCACCTGCGCCAGGGACGCCGCGTCGCGATGGGCCAGCACGTCGATGCCCGTCGCCTCCTCGATCGCGCCGGCGAGCGTCTGGCGCTTCCACGGCTCCGTCCAGCGGATCGCGTCGGGATCCTCCGGGTCGTCGACGCCGATCGCCCGCGCGACGTGCTGCACGCACGCCTCGAGGCGGTTCGCGGCGTCCTCGACGTCCGCGTACGCCTCGTACCACTCGAGCATCGTGAACTCGGGGTTGTGCTTGTGGCTGATGCCCTCGTTGCGGAAGTTCTTGCCGATCTCGTAGACCCGCTCGAGCCCGCCGACGATGAGCCGCTTGAGGTAGAGCTCGGTCGCGATCCGCAGGTAGAAGTCGCGGTCCAGGGCGTTGTGGTGCGTGACGAAGGGCCGGGCGAGCGCGCCGCCGTAGAGCGGCTGCAGCACCGGGGTCTCGACCTCGAGGAACCCCTCCCCGTCGAGGTAGCGGCGGATCTCGGACACGATCCGCGAGCGGGTGATGAACGCCTCGCGCGTCTCCTCGTTGCCGAGGAGGTCCAGCTCGCGCCGGCGCTGGCGCAGCTCGGTGTCCTGCAGGCCGTGGTGCTTGTCCGGCGGCGGGCGCAGCGCCTTCGCCAGGACGGTGAAGTCCTCGATCCGCAGCGACAGCTCGCCGCGGCGCGAGACGAACGCGACGCCGTCGACGCCGAGGACGTCGCCGAGGTCGACCGCCTCCAGCAGCCGCGACATCCGCTCGGGGCCCAGGACGTCGAGCTTCGCCTGCAGCTGCAGGCGCCCGCCGCGGTCGTCGAGGTCGAGGAACGCCATCTTCCCCTGGCCCCGGCGCGCGTGGAGCCGTCCGGCGATCCGGTGCCGGACGTCGGTCTCGGCGCCCGCCTCGAGCCCGGCGTGGCGCTCGCGGACGGCGGCGATCGCCTCGACGCCGTCGAAGTCGTGCGGGAACGGCTCGATGCCCTCGGCGCGCAGCCGGTCGAGCTTGCCGCGGCGGACCGCCAGCAGGTCGGTGCCGTCGTCGCCGGCGTCCGGCGCCCCGGGCGGTGCCGTCTCGGCGTCGCTCATCCGGCGCTCAGCGGGAGATCTCGAGGATCTCGAGGGTCCGCGTCTTGCCGCTCGGCAGGTTCACGGTGACCTTCGCGCCGCGCGACTGCCCGAGGAGGGCACGGCCGACCGGCGACTCGTTGGAGAGCTTGCGTTCGGCGGGGTTCGCCTCGGCGGAGCCGACGATCGCGAACTCCTCCTCGCCCTTGTCGCTCTTCACGCGGACGCGGGTGCCGACCTGGACGGCGTCGGTCGAGAGGTGCGCCTCGTCGACGACCTGGGCCGAGCGCAGCTGCTCCTCGATGTCGAGGATGCGCCGCTCGACCATCGCCTGCTCGTTCTTGGCGTCGTCGTACTCGGAGTTCTCCGAGATGTCGCCGAACTCGCGGGCCTCCTTGATCCGCTCGGCCACCTCGCGACGCTTGACCGTGGTCAGGTGCTCGAGCTCCTGCTTGA
Organism: Patulibacter brassicae; assembly: GCF_033949425.1. Classification (NCBI taxonomy): domain Bacteria; kingdom Bacillati; phylum Actinomycetota; class Thermoleophilia; order Solirubrobacterales; family Patulibacteraceae; genus Patulibacter; species Patulibacter brassicae. The sequence continues at coordinate 78,637 of NZ_JAXAVX010000010.1, forward strand.
GCTTCTCGAGCCCGTCGTGGGTGAGGATGACGTCCTTGGGCATGGGCGGAGGCGACCTTTCGCCGTCGGCTGGCGGGCGGGGACGGTGCCGACCGATGGACGTCGCGCGGACCGGGGATCCTGGTCCGTCGGGCGCCGCCGCCCCGCGTGAGCGAGCGGGCAGTATAGCCACGCATCCCCCGAAGTCCACGTGCGGCCGGGGTCTTGCCGTCCAGCGGCGCCCTCCGCGCCGTCCGGTCGGGCGCGGCCGAGGCGCGGCCCGGCGCCTGCCCGACGGCAGCGTGGCCGACGCTCAGGCGGGCAGCGCCGCGGCCGCGTGCAGCAGCTGCCGCGCGGCCTCGACGCCCTCGCTGCGCTGGAGCTCGGCCTGGAGCCGCTTGAACGCCGGCGTCGTCCACGGACGGACCGGACGCGGCTCCTCGCCCGCGCTCAGCGCCTCGGCGAGGCGCTCGACGTACCAGGGGTAGTGCTTGCGCAGGTAGCGCGCCGCCCGGTCGGCACCGAGGTGCTCGACCGTCCGGTCCAGGACCCAGTCGACCTCGTCGAGGACCTCGCGCGGGGTCGGCGGCACGTCCGGACGGCGGTCCAGGAGCGTCGAGAAGAGCCACGGGTTGCCGAGGATGCCGCGCGCGAGCATCACGGCCGCGGGACGGACGTGCTCGTAGGCCGCGCGCGTCTCCGCCGCGGTGTGGAGGCCGCCGGTGAGGACCACCGGCACCGGCAGCTCCTCGACGAGGCGCGCGGCCAGGTCGTAGTCCGGGACGCCCTTGTGGTGGACCTGCGCGCTGCGGGGGTGGAAGCCGATCGACGCGACGCCCGCCTCCTCCACGAGCCGCTGCGCCAGCGCGTAGCCGTCGTGCTCCCCGTCCTTCCTCGTCGCGGACCGGAGCTTCACCGTCACCGGCAGGCCGGAGCCCTCGCGGGCGGCGCGGGCGACCGCGACCGCCGTGTCGGGGTCCTTGAGCATCGCGGCGCCGGCACCGGTCTTGCAGACCTTCGGCACCGGGCAGCCCATGTTCAGGTCGATGACGTCGACGTGCGGCAGGTGCTCGGCCACGTGCGCGGCCGCCGACCGCATGACCTCTGGGTCCTGGCCGAAGAGCTGGATCGCGACCGGTCCGTCCTCCCGCTCCTCGGGCCGGAAGACGAGCAGGTCGCGCAGCGTCTTCTCGTTCTCGTAGTGGATCGCGAACGAGGAGACCATCTCGCTGACCGCGTAGCCGGCCCCGTGGCGCTTGGCCTGCAGCCGGGTCACCCAGCTGCCGATGCCCGCCAGCGGCGCGAGCGTCACGCGGTTCGGGATCCGGACCCCGGCGATCGACCACGGCTCGGTGAGGGCGGGCAGCGACATGCGACCACCAAGGGTAGCCCGCGCTCGTCGCTCGTCGCTCAGGCGTTGCGCTCGTGCAGGAGGCGCAGGCCGGTGAGCGTCAGGAGGTCGTCGACCTCGTGGATCGTCCGGCAGTGCGGCACGATCGCCCGCGCCAGGCCGCCCGTCGCGATGAGCCCGGTGTCCTGCCCGAGCTCGTCGAGCAGGCGCCCGACGATCGCGTCGACCCCGCCGGCGAAGCCGTAGATGACGCCGGAGCGGATGCCCTCGATCGTCGACTTGCCGATGAGCTGGCGCGGCGGGACGAGGTCGATCCGCGGCAGCGCGGCCGCGCGGCTCGTGAGGGCCTCGAGCGAGATCTCGACGCCCGGGCTGATGATGCCGCCGAGGTACTCGCCCTCGGCCGACACGGGGTCGTAGGTGATCGCGGTGCCGAAGTCGACGACGACGCAGGCCCCCCGGAAGCGGTCGAACGCGGCGACCGCGTTCACGAGCCGGTCCGCGCCGATCTCGCGCGGGTTGTCGTAGCGCAGCGCCATCCCCGTCTTGATCCCCTGCCGCACGACGATCATCTCGTGGTCGAGGTAGCGGTCGGCCATCGCGCGCCACTCGTCGGCGAGCTGCGGGACCGTCGAGGAGACGATCGACGCGGTGAGGTCCTCCATCTCCATCCCGCGGAGCTCGAGCAGGCTGCGGAGCTTCGCGCCGAGCTCGTCGCCGGTCGAGGTGCGCACCGTCGCGAAGCGCCAGTGCTCGACGAGGTCGTCGCCGTCGAAGGTGCCGAAGTGGGTCTGGGTGTTGCCGACGTCGACGACGAGGAGCATCGCGCCAGTATCGCGCGCTCGTGGCGCGGACCCATCCGCGCGGCGCGGCGGGAGGACGCGCGCACGGCGCCGCGCCCCGGCGACGCCCCTATGCTGGCGCCCCATGCCCGCCACGCTGTTCGTCGTCCACGGCTCGCACCCCTGCGCGACCGTCCAGCGGGCGCTCGAGCGCAAGGGCGTCGAGCACCGCGTGATCGAATGGCCGCCGGCCGCCCACGCACTGCTGCAGACGCTGCTCTTCCAGCGTCGCACCGTGCCGGCGATCCGCTTCGACGACGGCGAGCGCGTCGTCGGGTCGCGCGCGATCCTCCGGCGGCTCGACGAGCGGCTCCCGAGCCCCGCGCTGCTGCCGGCCGATCCCGCCGCCCGCGAGCGGGTCCTCGCGGCGGAGGCGTGGGGCGACGCGGTGCTGCAGTCGATCCCGCGCCGCGTGCTGTGGCTCGCCCTCGACCGCAAGCCGCAGGCGATCCCGACGTTCCAGGAGCACTCGCGCCTGCCGATGCCGAAGGCGGCGGTCCCGTTCGTGGCGCCCCTGATCATCGCCGCCGAGCACCGGCTCAACCGGGTCAACGAGGCGAGCGTCAAGGCCGACCTCCAGGACCTGCCCGCCCACCTGGACCGGATCGAGGGCTGGCTCGCAGACGGCACGCTCGGGGGGCCGGAGGCCAACGCCGCCGACCTGCAGATCGCCGCGTCGCTGCGGCTCCTCATGACGATCCAGGACCTGCGCGGACCGCTCGAGGCGCGGCCCGCCGGGCAGCTGGCGCTGCGGTTGTTCCCGGAGTACGACGGCGACGTCCCGGCCGGGGCCCTGCCGGAGGCCTGGCTCGCGCCGCTGCGCGGCTGAGGACGGGCACCCCGCGCGGCACCCGCGCGCGGTGCCGGCGGCGCTCAGCCCGGCAGGTCGAGCGGGTCCTGCACCCGTCGCACGCCCTCGTCGAGCGGCAGCTCGGCGAGGCGGTCGGCCAGGCGCGTGCCGTCCGGCAGCGCGAGGTCCAGCTGGAGCTCCAGGAGCGGCACGAGCACGAACCGCCGCTCCGTGACCTGGGCGTGCGGCAGCGTCAGGCGCTCCGAGCGGTACGGCGCCTCGCCGAGCAGGAGCAGGTCGACGTCGATCGCCCGCGGCGCGTGGCGCACGTAGCCCGGGTCCCCTGGCACCGCGGTGCGGCCCTGATCGCGCTCGACGGCCTTGCAGGCCCTCAGGAGCTCCTCGGGGGCCAGCGCCGTCGCGATCCGCACGCACGCGTTGAGGAACGACGGCTGGTCGAGGATCTCCCCGACCGGGTCGGTGTCGTAGAGCGCGGAGCTCGCCAGCACGCGCACGCCGTGGCGCGGCAGGGCGTCGACGGCGCGCTGCAACGCCGCGCGCCGGTCGCCGATGTTGGACCCGAGCCCGAGGTAGCCGACCTGCTCGCCGGGACGCAGGTCGGTCATCCGGCGGCCACCAGCAGCGCGAGCTGCCGGCTCTCGGCCAGCAGGGTGCCGTCCTCGCCGAACACGCGGGCGTCCTCCTCGACCATGCCCTCCCCCGCGCTCGTGGAGCGGTAGAGGCCGAAGACGGCGTCGCCGTCGAGGCCGACGCGCGGCACGTCGGCGCGGAAGTGGATCGTGAGGTCGATCGTCGGCGCGATCACGGGCCGCGTGACGGCCTCGAACACCGGCGGCCACCAGACGTCGAGGGCCAGCGCGACGAGCGCGGCGTCGATCCGCCGCGGCTCGGGCAGCGAGACCCAGCCGCCGGTCTCCACGGCGCCGCCGGGATCCGGGACCCGCCCGGCGAGCGGCACGCCCCCGAGCTGGGGCGCGAAGCGCACCTCGTGGACGATCGGCGGCATCTGCGGCACCGGCTGCATCCAGCGGCCGGCGTCGGGACGGTACTCGTGCACCGGGACGAGCCCGGCGTCGCGCGCGGGGGCCGGGCGCGGCGCCGGCGACACCGGCCCCCACGCCACGGGCGAGGCGATCCCCGGGGCCGCGAGCGCCGCCAGCCCGGCGAGGATCGGCCGGTCGTCCTGACGGGCGGCGATCCGCAGGCTCGTGATCCGTCGCCCCCGGCGCAGAGCCTCGACCTCCAGCTCCAGCGGCCCCGGACCGGCGCCGCGCAGGTAGTGCAGCGTCAGCGACCGCAGCCGCAGCGCGTCGTCGGGGTCGACGAGCAGCTCGATCGCCCGGATGACCGTCGCCGCGAGGTACCCGCCGTTCGGGCCGGTCGGGGCGCCCCAGGCGGGGTCGATCGTGGCGACCGCGGTCGTGGCGGTCGGCCCGGGGACGACGGCGATCGCGCGGTCGAAGGCCGTCGCGGCGCCGGTGCTCGTCATCCGTGCTCCCCGGCCCGCCAGAGCTCGACGGCGACCTCGTCGACCGGCAGCGGGATCGGCGGCTCGGGCTTCGTGCACTTCACCCAGACCTCCTCCGCGCCGTAGTCGGAGACGATCCGGTCGGCGATCGCGGCGCAGAGCCGCTCGAGGGTCTTGTACGAGCGCTGCTGGGCGACGAGCGCCACGAGCTGGCAGACCTCGCCGTAGTCGATCGTGTCCTCGACGCGGTCGGTCACCGTCGCGTCGCAGTCGGCGACCGCCATCCGCAGGTCGACGAGCAGCCGCTGACCGATCTCCCGCTCGGCGGCGGACACGCCGTGGTGGGTGTAGAGCGAGAGCCCGCGGATCTCGACGGTGACCTCGTCGCGATCGTCGCCGTCGAGCTCGTCGAGGTCGTCGTCGTCGTCGTCCGCCTCGAGCTCCGGCTCGTCCGGCTCCTCGTCGAACGGGCGCTCGTCGGGGCGGTCCTCGGGCATGGGCGGGCACGCTAGCAACGGCTCGTCGCCGACCCGCGTCCGCCGGGCCGGTGAGCGGTGACGCGTCGGGGTCCCGCTCGCCCGGGCGACCCGTCGGGGACGTGCGCCGCTCGCGGCCGGCGGCGCTAGACCGCGTCGTCGGGGTCGAGGACCCGCGCCGCGACCGCCAGCGCGTCGCGGATGGCGCCGGCGTCGTGGACGCGGAAGACCCGGGCGCCCGCGGCGAGGGCCAGGACGTTCGTCGCGATCGTGCCCGCGAGTCGCTGCCGTGGGTCGTCGCGCCCCGTGAGCCGGCCGAGGAAGCTCTTTCGCGAGGTGCCGACGAGGACCCGGGGGCCGATCGCGACGATCTCGTCGAGGCGCCGCAGCAGGGCCAGGTTGTGCTCGACCGTCTTGCCGAACCCGACCCCCGGGTCCAGGTCGATCCGCTCCGCGCGCACGCCCGCCGTTCGAGCGACGGCGAGGCGCTCCTCGAGGAACACCCGGACCTCGGCCACGACGTCGTCGTAGACCGGGTCCCGCTGCATCGTGCGCGGCTCGCCGCGCATGTGCATGAGGCAGCAGCGCACGTCGCGCTCGGCGACGAGCGCGAGCATCTCCGGATCGCCGCGGAGCCCCGTCACGTCGTTGACGTAGCGGGCCCCGGCGTCGATGGCCGCCGCGGCGACGGCGGCCTTCGTCGTGTCGACGGAGAGCGTCGTGTCGGGCAGGCGCGCCGCGAGCTCCTCGATGACCGGCAAGACGCGCCGCAGCTCCTCGGCCTCGGGCACCGGGTCGGCACCGGGACGCGTGGACTCGCCGCCGACGTCGAGGATCGCCGCACCCGCCGCCGCGAGCTCGAGGCCGTGACGGACCGCGGCGTCGCGGTCGAACCACTCGCCGCCGTCGCTGAAGGAGTCGGGCGTGACGTTCACCACGCCCATGACCTCGAACGCGGGCACGCCCGAGAGGGTAGAGCGCGCGCCCTGCGGCGAGCCGCGCGGACGGCCCTGAACGACGACGCGCCGCCCGGGGGCGGCGCGTCGCGCAGGAGGTGCGGTGGTCGTCCTAGATCCGGCGCGGCCGCTGCGGGCCGTCCCCGGCGTCCATCGCGGTGCCGAGGCCCGGACGCGGGAGCGGGCGCGGCGCGGGGCGCTCGCTGCGCTCCTCGTCGGCGGTGCTCGGCGCGCCCGGCGGCAGCGACGGCGGATCGTCGTGGAAGACGTCGTCCTCGTCACGACCGTCGAGCAGGGCGAGGAACTCGTCGCGCTCGATCGTCTCGCGGCGGATGAGGATCTCCGAGATCCGGTTGAGCGCCTCGCGGTGCTCGTTCAGCAGGTCCGTCGCGCGCTGGTGGGCGCTCTCGACGATCCGGCGGATCTCGTCGTCGATCTCGCGGGCGATCTCGTCGGAGTAGTCCGGCTCGGAGGCCATGTCGCGGCCGAGGAACGGCTGGCCGTGGTTGTGGCCGAAGACGCGCGGGCCGAGCCGCTCGCTCATGCCGAACCGCATGACCATCTGCTTCGCCGACGAGGTGACCTTCTCGAGGTCGTTCGACGCGCCCGTCGTGATCTCGCCGAAGACGATCTCCTCCGCGGCGCGGCCGCCGAGGGTCATCGCCATCTGGTCCAGCAGCTGCGCGCGCGTCGTGAGGAACTTGTCCTCGGACGGCATCGAGATCGTGTAGCCGAGCGCCTGGCCGCGCCCGACGACGGAGATCTTGTGGACCGGGTCCGCGTGCTCGAGGAAGTGGCCCACGAAGGCGTGGCCCATCTCGTGGTACGCGGTGATCTCCCGCTCCTTCTCCGTCATCACGCGGGTCTTCTTCTCCGGACCCGCGATCACCCGCATGATGCCCTCCTCGAGCTCGTGCTGGGTGATCTGCTTCTTGCCCGTGCGGGCGGCGAGGAGCGCGGCCTCGTTGACGAGGTTCGCCAGGTCGGCGCCGGTGAAGCCCGGCGTCTGCCCGGCCAGCGCCTCGACCTCGATGTCGCCCGCCAGCGGCTTGCCGCGCGTGTGGACCTCGAGGATCTTCGCCCGGCCCTTGCGGTCGGGCCGGTCGACGACGATCTGGCGGTCGAAGCGGCCCGGGCGCAGGAGCGCCGGGTCGAGGATGTCCGGGCGGTTCGTGGCGGCGATGAGGATGATGTTGTCCGTCATCGTGAAGCCGTCCATCTCCACCAGGAGCTGGTTCAGCGTCTGCTCGCGCTCGTCGTGACCGCCGCCCATGCCGGCGCCGCGGTGGCGGCCGACGGCGTCGATCTCGTCCATGAAGATGATGCACGGCGAGTTCTGCTTCGCCTGCTCGAAGAGGTCGCGGACGCGGCTGGCGCCGACGCCGACGAACATCTCGACGAAGTCCGAGCCCGAGATCGAGAAGAAGGGGACGCCCGCCTCGCCGGCCACGGCGCGCGCGAGGAGCGTCTTGCCGGTGCCCGGGGGGCCGAAGAGCAGGACGCCCTTCGGGATCCGCGCGCCGAGCGCCTGGAACTTCTTCGGGTTCTCGAGGAACTCCTTGATCTCGTGGAGCTCCTCCACGGCCTCGTCGGCGCCGGCGACGTCGCGGAAGGTGATCTTCGGCGCGTCGACCGACATCTTCTTCGCGCGGGACTTGCCGAAGGACATGACCTTCGAGCCGCCGCCCTGGACCTGGTTCATGATGAGGAACCAGAGCCCGATGAAGAGGATGAACGGGATCGTGTAGGCGAGGATCTGCCACAGGCCCGAGGTCCGCGACGACTTCACGTCGTAGTTCGCGAGCTTGCGATCGCTGGCCGCCTGCTGGAGCATCCCCTCCAGCTGCGGGCCGAACGCCGGGATGTACCCGACCTCGTAGGTCTTGTCGCTCTTCAGCGTGACCTTGAGCGAGTTGTCCTTCGTCTGGACGACGACGTTCTTGAGCTCGCCGTTGTCCAGCTGGGACTGGAACTCGTTGAAGGTCGCCTTGACCGTCGACTCGCTCGTGATGACCCGCTGCGCGAAGAACGCGAGCAGCAGGACGATGAGGATCGGGAAGAGGGCGCTCTTGAAGAACCGGTTCATGGGGTTGGTCGACCCCGGACCGTCACGTCGACGGGCACCCAGGGCCGAGGGCCAAGCGTAGCAATGGCGCTGTAACCGCCTCGCCGCATCAGTGTTGTGATCCGGTTCACGTGTCGGCGGCGGTTCAGCCGGCGGCCGCGACGGCCTCGTCGGTGAGGGCCGCGACGTAGGGCAGGTTGCGGTACCGCTGATCGAGATCGAGGCCGTAGCCGACGGCGTAGCGGTCGGGCAGCTCGAAGCCCGTGTACCGGATCGGGACGTCGACCTCGGCGCGGCTCGGCTTCGTCAGCAGCGAGCAGACCTCCAGCGACGCGGGCTTGCGCGAGCTGAGGTTGCGCAGGAGGTACTGGAGGGTCAGGCCCGAGTCGATGATGTCCTCGACGATCAGGACGTGCTTGCCCTCGATCGACTTGTCGAGGTCCTTGAGGATCCGCACGACCCCGCTGGACCGGGTCGAGGAGCCGTAGGAGGACACGGCCATGAAGTCGACCTGGCACGGCACCGTCAGCTGGCGCATGAGGTCGGCGACGAAGAGCACCGCCCCCTTCAGCACGCAGACGAGGTGGATCTCGCGCGCGGGCGGCCCGGCGTAGTCGGCGCTGATCTCGGCTCCGAGGACCTCCACCCGCCGGCGGAGCTCGTCCGACTGGATGAGGATCTCGCCGATGTTCGGGTCGCGCACCGGGCCGAGTGTAGATGAGTCGCCGCGCGGGGCCGGCGGGTCCCCGCGCGATCCGGACGGGCGTCCGGGTGCGTCGCGCCCGCGCCCGCCGACCGCTGCGCGCGCGGCTCGGCGCGTCTTCCCCTTCAGCGCAGCGGCGTCGGCTCGACGCGCAGCTCGGCGGCGGCCACGACGACCCGCACGCCGTCGCCGAGGTCGAGCGCGGCCGGGTCGCGCGAACCTGCGGCGAGGGCCAGGACGTCCTCGAGCCGCCGCTCGACCCGCGGAGCGGGCCGACCGAGCGCGTCCTCGGCGAGCCGTCGCAGCGCCCGGCGGGCGATCGCCGGCGGAGCGGCCCGCAGCGCCGCGGCGTCGAGCGTCGGCGGGTCGCCGGCGCGCACGAGCGACGCGCCGGCCGCCGTCAGCGCGGCCTCGTCCTCGCGCGCGCGCTCGGCGGTGCGCACGAGCGTGCCGATCGCGCGCTCGTCGATCGCGGCCGCGGCCCGCAGGAGGGCGCGCACCCGCCCCCGGGGTCCGACCGGGTTGGCCGGGTCCTCGCGCCAGTCGAGCCCGCGCGCGGTGCACCAGGCGGCGGTCGCGCGCCGCGCGACGCCGGCCGCGAGCAGCGGTCGCACGATCCCGCGTCCGGGGTCCCGGTCCGCCATCCCGCCGAGCGCGCGGAGGCCGGGCGAGGAGAGGGCGCGCAGGACGACCGTCTCGGCCTGGTCGTCGATCGTGTGCGCGAGGGCGACCGGCGCCGGTCCGCCCGGCCCGCCCCAGGACCGCGCCGCGCGCGCGAGCGCGTCCGCGCGGCCGGCGCGCGCCCACGCGCCCGTCGACCCGGCGCGCGGTGGCGTCCCGAGGCGCAGCTGCCGGCACGCCACGCCGAGTCGGCGCGCGATCCCGGCGACGTGGCGGGCGTCGCGGTCCGCGTCCGCACCGCGCAGGCCGTGGTGGACGTGGACCGCGAGGACCGCGTCCGGCCCGGCGATCCGGACGGCGAGGTCGAGCAGGCAGACCGAGTCGCGGCCCCCCGAGCAGCCGACGACCACCGGCGCGCCGGCGGCGAGCGTCCCGGTCGCGGCGACCCGGCCCGCGAGGTCGCCGGCCGGAGCGGCGCTCATCGCCCGCCGGCGACGTCGGCGAGGTAGAGGGCCGTGGGCTCGCGGAACCCCTTCAACCGGACCGCGCCGATCGGATCGAACCGCAGGTGCGCGCCGGCCGCGGCGACGACGGGCTCGGTGACGACCACCTCGCCCCCGCCCGCACGGGCCACGACGCGGGCCGCGAGGTTCACCTCCCGTCCGAAGTAGTCGCCGTCGCGGAAGAGGACCTCGCCGTGGTGCACGCCGATGCGCGGCCGCGGCTCGTCCGGGTGCAGGGCCTGGAAGCCGACCGCCCAGTCGACGAGCGCCGCGAGGTCGTCCGCGATCACCATCACCTCGTCGCCGATCGTCTTGAGGATCCGCGCGTCGTCGGGGAGCGAGAGCTCGACGGCGTCGACGAACCGCTCGACGACCTCGACCGCCTCCTCGTCGCCCTGCTCGTCGGTCAGCCGGGTGTACCCGGCGAGGTCGGCGAAGGCGATCGCCACGCGCAGCCGCCCGAGCCCGAGCAGCGTCTCCTCGTCCAGCGCCTGCTCGACGAGGCTCACGGCGTCCTGCTCGATGAACCAGTCGAGCGAGCGCCGGTGCACGTGACGGATGATCGGGTCCGCCAGCGGCCGGACCTCGCGGGCGAGGTCCGCCAGCTCCGCGGCGGCCGCGAGCGGCTCGCCGCCGTCCCGCACGGCGGGGTCGCGGACGTAGAGCCGGAACATCCGCACCTCCGCGTCGGCCACCCGCCCGAGCGCCTGCCCGTACACGCGGGCGAGCTGCAGGAGCGCCACGAGCGGGTACCCGGCGTCGAGCGCGCGCGCCACGTGGCGGAAGAGCTCGACGTCGGTCGGCGTCATCCGCTCGATCGCGTCCTCGGAGAAGCCGAACGCCTCGGCGATCCGCCGCACGAGCGCGACCTGCAGCCCGGTCTCGCGCGCCACGTCGGCGATCGAGACGTGCTCGGTCGTGCCGGTCACGACCTCGCCGAGGTAGTCCAGCGCCAGCGAGCTGCGCGTGGTGACCTCGGCGATCTCGGCGAGCGAGCGGCCGCGGAGCCGCAGCCGCTGGACGATCCGGGCGCGGTGGAGCGACCGCGTCGACCAGGACCCGTCCTCCTCCACCGGGACGAGCCCCTCGCGGGCCCAGCGACGCAGCGTGCTCGTCGAGACGCCCACGAGCGCGGCGATCCGCTCGACCGGGACGGGCGTCGGGGCGGCGACGCCGGCCGTCTGGCGGCGAGACCCGGCGGGGTCCCGCCGCCGGCGGGCATCGCGGCCCGCACCGTCGGCCGTCGACGCTCGTCCCCGGCGGGGGCGGCGCCTCGCGGATGGCGCACCATCCACGCGCTGGCCTGAGGTCGGTTCCGGTGCCTCAGTCATACACCGCCCCCTGACACCCCGTCAAGGCGAGCGCGCCCCGTCAGGCCGCGGGGTCGGAGGGGTCCCGTGGCGCGACGCGCTCGAGGCGCGCCTCCAGCGCGTCGACGCGCGCCGCGAGCCGCCGGACGTCCTCGGCGGACGCCGGCCGGGCCTCGTCGAGCGAGCGCCCGAGCCGTCCGAGGGCCTGCTGGAGCTCATCGGCGAGCTGCCCGGCACCGACCGTGCCCGCGCTCGAGAGGTCGCCGACGGTGTCGCGCATCCGCCCCACGACCTGGCCGAGCTCGTCGGCGAGCGTCTCCGCGCGCGTGCGCGTGGAGGTCGCGGTGGCGACGAGCGCCTGGTCGACCGCCCGGCGGACGGCCTCGACGCGGGCGCGCCGCGGATCGACGGCGTCCTCGGGGGTGGGCGGCGGGTCGGGCTCCACGGCCCGGAGTCTAGAGGGGCTCCCGGCGCGCGACCGGCGGCGCCGGCGGGCCGCGGGCCCCGGCGCGGCGCTTATCCTCGCCGCCCGTGCGGCCGCTCCCTCCGATGCTCCACCTCGTCAACCCCGTCGCCGAGCGGGCGATCGTCCTCGGGGACCCCGGCCGGGCGCTCGAGCTGGCGCAGTCGCTGCTCGAGCGGCCGCTCATGAGCAACCACCAGCGCGGGCTGTGGGGCTACACCGGGCGAGCCGCCGACGGCGAGCCGCTCACGATCCAGTCCACCGGCACCGGCGGCCCGAGCGCCGTGGCCGTGCTCACCGAGCTCGCCGCGGCCGGGGTCCGGCGCGTCGTGCGCGCCGGCTCGGCGATCGCGGTGGAGCCCGATCGCCCGAACCTCCCCCACGTCGTCTCCGCGGCGGTCGCGGCCGACGGCGCGAGCGCCGCGCTCGGCCTCGGCCCGACCGCGGCGCCCGAGGCGGGGCTCGCCGAGCGGCTGGACGTGGCGTGCGACGGGCGCTCGGTCGCCGTCCTGAGCGTCGACCTGCTGCCGCAGGACGGCGGGCCGGTGCCGTCGCTGGACGGCATGGACGCGCTCGACCGGCAGACGGCGCCCCTGCTCGGCGCCGCCGCACGGCTCGGCGTGCCCGCGGCGGCGGTGCTGGCGTTCCCGCGGGGCGACGAGGACGAGGCCGCGCGCGCCGCGTGGTGGCGGGCGCTCGGCGCGGCCGCCGCGGCGGCGCTCGTCGACGCGACGGCGGCCGGCTGAGGGTCGGCGTCGCGCGGCGGCTCAGTCCGCCTTGCGCGCGTCGCCCAGGGCCTGCTCGATCCGGTCGAGCTGCGCGGCGATCGCGTCGAGCCGCTCCTGGTCCGCGCGCCCGCCGAGGCCGGCGAGGCGGTCGTCGAGCCGGTCCACGGCGTCCTCGATCGCCTCGAGCCGCTGCGAGACGTTGCGCACCCGGCGGGTCAGCCGCTCGATGTCGGCGGCCGAGGGCACGTTCAGCGCGCCGAAGGCGGCCTCCTGCGCCTGGGTGGCGCGCTCGCGCACGTCCATCGCGCGCTGGACCGCGCCGGTCACCAGCGGACTGCCCAGCACCTCCTGCGCGAGCTTCCCGATCGTCTCCTCGCCGGCGCCCTTCACGCGCCCGCGCAGGTCCTTGCTCGGCTCTCCGGTCATGCTCAGCCTTCCGTCGCTCGTCGGGGCCGGCGAGGGACCGCCGGTCGGCGCAGCCTACGCCGTGGCGGCTCGCCGCACGCCGCGACGACCCCACGCGCGCGTGGAACGGCCCGGCGAGGCGCCTCGAACCGCCGGGGAGCCGTGGTAGGGTGGCGCGGCCGGCGTCCAGGGTGGGCTCTCGACGCCGTTCTCCAGGAGACTCTGAGGATCTATGTCGCTGTCGACGCGCAAGCTGCTGGCCGGCCTCACCGCTGCGGGTGCCGTGGCCGCCGGGTTCGGCGCCACGGTCCACCAGGCCGGGGCGGAGGCCCGCACGCTCGACGTCACCCTCGCCGGTGGGCGCGTCGTCCAGGTGACGGTCGACGTGCCGCCCGGCACGCCGGTCGACCAGATCCCGCTGCCCGACCTGGGCGCGCCGGTGATCCGGGTCGCCGACGCGGGCACCGCCGCGCCGGCCACGCCCGCCGAGTCGACGACCGGGGCCGCGGCCCCGACGGCGACCGACCAGGCCGCGCCGGCCGGTCGCGCGATCGCCGGCATCAGCGACGACAGCGGCGGCGACGGGCGGGACGCCGCCGAGCGAGCGGCGAAGGCCGACGCGGAGCGGGCGCAGGCCGCCGCCGAGCGGGCCGACGGTCGCAAGGTCACCCGTCGCTCGCAGCGCGACGCCGCCCAGCGCGCCGCCGCCGGCGAGGTCAACGAGCCCGATCCGCTCGACCCCGGGACCGTGGAGTCGATCCCCGGTCCCGCGCCGGTCGGCGTGCCGAACTTCTTCATCGATCGGTTCCGGATCCCGCCGTTCCTGCTGCCGATCTACCAGGCCGCGGGCATCCAGTACGGCGTGCGGTGGGAGATCCTCGCGGCGATCAACGAGATCGAGACCGACTACGGCCGCAACCTCAACGTCTCCAGCGCGGGCGCGCTGGGCTGGATGCAGTTCATGCCGGCCACGTGGAAGGCCTACGGCGTCGACGCCAACGGGGACGGGGAGAAGGATCCGTACAACCCGGTCGACGCGATCTTCGCCGCGGCGCGGTACCTGCGGGCTGCGGGGGCGGAGAAGGACCTGCGCAAGGCGATCTTCGCCTACAACCACGCCGACTGGTACGTGGACTCGGTGCTGCTGCGCGCCCGGCTCGTCGGTGGGTTGCCGCCGGATCTCGTCGGCTCGTTGACGGGGTTGACGCAGGGCGTGTTCCCCGTCGCGGCGAAGGCGCGCTACGCGGGTGCGGACGCTGACGCGGTCGCGAAGCTCAAGAAGGTCAAGCGGACGAAGAACGCCGCGAGGACCGTCGACGCCGAGAAGGGCCGCGACTCGCTGGAGATCTTCTCCCGCAACGGGGCCGCCGCGATCGCCGTCCAGGACGGCGAGGTCGTGAAGGTCGGCGAGAACGCCCGGCTCGGGCGCTTCGTCCAGCTGCGCGACGCCTTCGGCAACACCTACACGTACGGCAACCTCAAGAAGGTCGCGACGTACTACCCGGTCCCGAAGCCGGCCGCCGTGGCGCGGTCCGAGCGCGAGGCGGCGGCCGCGAAGGACGAGCCCGGGAAGGATCCGGCGCCGACGAGCGCCGCGTCCGCCGGTACGCAGCGGTCCGCCGACGCCCCCGCGGCTCCCGCGCCGGAGGCCGCGACCGACGGCAAGCAGCGCGTCTTCGCCAACCCGGGTCGCCCGGGCGCCCAGGAGCACGGCGGCGCCGAGCAGCTCGCCAACGCGCAGCTGGCCGACGGCGGGTACTCCTCCTACCTCTCCGCGCTCCACGGCCTGTCGGCCAAGGACGTGACGCTGAAGCGCCTGAAGAAGGGCTCCCGCGTCCTCGCCGGCACGGTCCTCGGCCGCCTCGGCAACACCCCGCAGAACACGAACGACCAGGGCGAGGCGACGACGTCGCCGTTCCTGCGGTTCGAGGTCCGTCCGGTCGGGAAGGGCGCGCCGCGGATCGATCCCAAGCCGGTCCTCGACGGCTGGAAGCTGCTGGAGTCCACCGCGGTCTACCGCGCGAAGGGGTCCAACGCGTTCTTCGGCGAGAACGCGTCCGCCGGCCAGGTGCTGCTGATGAGCAAGGAGCAGCTCGTGCAGCGCGTCCTGGCCAACAAGGACCTCGACATCTACGGCGCGGGCCGCCAGGACATCGAGCGCGGCGCGATCGACCGGCGCGTCCTCGCGCTGCTGGAGTACCTCACCGCCAACGGCCTGCGACTGCAGATCACCTCGCTGAAGTCCGGGCACTCGATCCTGTCGAAGTCCGGCAACGTCTCCGAGCACTCCACCGGCACCGCGGTCGACATCGCCGCGGTGAACGGGATCCGGATCGAGCGAAAGACCCAGGGTGCGGGGTCGATCACCGATCAGACCAACCGGTTGATCCTGCAGTTGCAGGGCGCGATGAAGCCGCACCAGATCATCTCGCTGATGACCTACCCCGGGACCGACAACACGTTGTCGCTGCCCGATCACGACGATCACATCCACGTCGGGTACCGGCCGCAGATCACCGGCAGCACCAAGCTCGGCAAGCAGGTCGAGCAGGTGCTGAAGCCGGGTCAGTGGATCAAGCTCATCGATCGGATCAGCGAGATCGACAACCCGACGGTGCTCACGTCGCCGTCGAAGTACGCCATCAAGACGCCGAAGTCCGGCGACTGACGCCGCCGGTTCCGCCGGTGGCCGACGCCCGCTTCCGGATCGTCCGGCTCGAGGCCCCGGGACGCGTCGACGTCCCGGACGGCCGCTGGATGCTGCGCGGACACGCGAACCGTCCCGAGGCGGTCGTCGTCGTCGAGCACGTCGAGCGCCCGCGCTCGAGGTTCCGCCGCCGGCGCGGCGAGTCGGACGAGGCACCCGCGATCGACGCCGTCCGCCTGACGGTCATCGACGCGGATCCGCTCGACGTCGAGGACCCCGACCGCTGGCTGCACCGTGCCGACCCGCGGCCGCAGCTGGCCACCGCGCTGGAGCGCGTCGGGCGCCTGCTGCACCTGCACGCCGCCGCCGCCGAGGAGACCGATCCGCGCTCGGTCCGCGCACAGGACCTGAGCGCCGCCCTGCTGGGCTACGGCACCGGGGAGCAGGCCGCCGACGGGCAGCTCTCGCAGGCGCGTCCGATCACCGTCGCGAGCGCGGCCCCGCAGCGGGTGCGGCGCAGCGGCAGCGGCATGGGGCCCGACGAGCGGCTCGCGGACCTCCTCGCGGGCCGGGACGCCGTCCTGGCGGCGGAGCTCCTGACGCTCCGGGCGCGCGAGGACCTGCTGCGCGGTCGCACCCGCGAGGCCGCGCTCCAGCTGCGCGTCGCCGTCGAGGCGGCGATCGCCGAGCTGGAGCCATGGCGCGCGGCGCCCGAGCTCGGTCCGGCGATCGACCGCCTGCGCGACCAGCGCCGGGCGGTCGCCGACCTCGCGGCGGCCGCGGTCCGCGGCGGCCTCGACGAGGACCAGCTCGAGCTCGTGCGCAACCTCGTGCGCGAGACCACGACGGCCCTGCGCCGGCGCAACGACGGCCGGCGCGTCGGCGAGCGCTTCGCCTGAGCTACGAGGCCTCGAGGGCGTCGAGCGCCGCGAGGAGGCCCTGCAGCTCGGCGACGACGTCGCCGTCCAGCCGTGCCGCGGCCAGCTCGTCGTAGGGCGTCTCGCTCGTGGTGACGATCGCCACGCGGCCGCGATGGCGCAGCGTCGTCCGCGGCAGCTCGGCCACGGGATAGACGACGAGCGAGCTGCCGATGCAGAGCAGGACGTCCGCCCCGGCGGCCAGCTGCTCGGCCCGCTCGAGCGCCGCGACGGGCAGCATGTCGCCGAAGAGGACGACGTCGGGCTTCAGCACGCCGCCGCACTCCGCGCAGCGCGGCACGCCATCGGGGGCGGCCTCGATCCGCCGCAGCGTCTCCTCGAGGCTCGCCCGGGCGCCGCACGCCGGGCAGTGCGTGCCGGCGATCGAGCCGTGGAGCTCCACGACGTCCCGCGAGCCCGCCTTCTCGTGGAGCAGGTCGATGTTCTGGGTCAGCACGGCGTCGAGCCGGCCGCGCCGCTCGAGCTCCGCGAGCGTCCGGTGCGCGTCGTTGGGCCGCACGTCGCCGAGGACGGCGAAGCGGTGCCCGTAGAACGCCCAGAACCGCTGGGGGTCGCGCCGCCAGACGTCGACGTGCGCGACCTCCATCGGATCGACGTTCGCCCAGATCCCGGTCTGCGGGGTCCGGAAGTCCGGGATCCCGGACGGGACCGAGATCCCCGCCCCCGTGAGCGCGACGACCGAGCCCGCCTCGTGGACGAGGCGGGCCAGCCGCTCGTGCCGCTCGTCGTAGGAGGCGGGACCCGTCATCCGCGTCGGGCTACTTGCCCTGCCAGCGCGGCTCGCGCTTGGCGATGAAGGCGCCGATGCCCTCCTTGGCGTCCTCCGTGGCGAAGACGCTCGCGAAGCCGTCCTTCTCCGCCTGGATGCCGGCGTCGAGATCCGCGACGGCCGAGGCCTTCTTGATCTCGGCGATCGCCAGCGGCGCCTGGCCGGCGAGGCGGCGCGCCCAGTTCAGCGCGACGTCGAGCAGCTCGTGGTCCGGGACCACGGTGTTCACGAGGCCGTGCGCGTACGCCTCCTCGGCGAGGATCGGGTCGCCGACGAGGTTCAGCTCGAGCGCCTTCGCGTCGCCCACGAGGCGACGCAGCCGCTGCGTGCCGCCGAAGCCGGGGATGATCCCGAGCTTCACCTCGGGCTGGCCGAACACGGCCGAGCGGGCGGCGATCCGGACGTCCGCTGCGAGCGCGAGCTCCGACCCGCCGCCGAAGGCCAGCGAGTTCACCGCGGCGATCGTGACGATCTGGCTCTCGCCGAACTCGCGCAGCAGCGCGTGCGCGTCGTCGAGGAGCTTCGCGCTGTCCGGGCCGAGCGTCGTGAACGCCTTGATGTCGGCGCCGGCCGAGAAGACCTGCGACATCGGCGACGCCGAGGCGAGGACGAGCGCGCGGACGCCGTCGGCCTTCGCCGCGTCCCAGACCTTGCGCAGGTCGGCGACGAGGTCGGGCGAGATCGAGTTCACCGGCGGGTTGTCGAGCCAGGCGATCCGGACGCCGTGGTCGCGGGTCTCGACCTTGACGAGGGTGCCCGGCTGCTCGTCGTCGTACTGCGGGTAGACGTAGAAGCCCTGGCCGCTCTTGGCGCCCAGGCGGCCCTGCGCGACGAGGCGGCGCACGAGCACCGGGGCCTCGAAGCGGTCGCCGTAGCGCTCCTGCGCCTGCTCGAAGCGCTCGAGGATGACGTCGAGGCCGTCGGCGTCGGCCTTCAGGAGGGGCGGCAGGATGCCGCGGCGCGGGTCCAGGCCGGTGCCGGCCGCCATGCCGAGGTCGATGTCGCGGTGGTTCGCGTCGCCGTCCTCGATCAGCAGCGACGCCTCGCGGACCTGCGCGAGGTGCGACAGGTTGACGAGCTCGTCGATGTCCGGGTCGGCGTCGCCGTCGACGTTCGGGCTGCCGTCGGCCTTGAAGAAGCCCTCGCCGGTCTTCGCGCCGAGGTCGCCCTGGGCGACGAGCTCCTGCTGGCGCTTGTGGACGTAGAAGCGGGCGGCGCCGGACGTGTCGCCCTCGTCGACCTCCTCGACCATCTGCTCCTGGAGGTGCAGCGACGGGTCCAGTCCGAGGGAGTGCAGCAGGAAGAACGGCCCCATCGGCAGCGCGCGACCGCGCAGGCCCTCGTCGATCTTCTGGATCGACAGGCCGTTCTCCTCCTGCGCCCGGAAGACCTCGGAGAGGCCCGCGGCGAGCAGGCGGTTGACGGTGAAGCCCGGGCCCTCGCCGACGACGATCGGCTGCTTCTTCGTCGCCTGGGCGAACGCGTAGGTCGTCGCGATCGTCTCGGGGGAGGTGAGCTCGCCCTCGACGATCTCCAGCAGCGGCATGACCGACGCCGGGAAGAAGTAGTGGGTGCCGACGACCTTGTCGGGGCGGGTCGTGGCGACCGCGATGTCGGTGATCGCGAGGCCCGAGGTGTTCGAGGCGAGGATCGCGTGGCCCGGCGTGACCGCGTCGAGCTCGGCGAAGACCGCCTGCTTGATCTCGAGCTTCTCCGGGACGGCCTCGATGACGAAGTCGACGTCGCCGAACCCGTCGTAGGTCAGCGTGCCGTGGATGCGACCGATGATCTCCTCGATCGCCGCGTCGGCCTGCTCCTGCGTGAGCTTCTTGCGCTTGACCTGCTTCTTGAAGGCCCCGGCGCTCGCCTGGCGCGCCGCCTCGATGCCCTGGTCGACGAGCTCCTGCTTGATGTCCTTCAGCACGACGTCGATGCCGGCAGCGGCGATGGTCTGGGCGATCTGCCCGCCCATCGTGCCCGCGCCGACGACTGCGGCCTTGAAGACGAACGACATGCGGCTTCCACTCCTCGGGGATCGATGACCGCGCCGGCGCGGCCTCGGGGCGGGCGCCGGCGGCGGCGCGAACACTATGCGCTCGCGCGTCCGGCGCGCGGTCGGGCCGGCCGAGCCAGCGCCGATCGGCCGGGCGCGATCAGCCGCCGAGCTCGTGCCGCAGCGCGCTGACCGCCTCGGCGACCTCGTCGAGGGCCGGGAGGACCTCCTCCCGCAGGCGCTCCCGCTCGGCCTCGCCGGCCGGGGTCAGGCGGTAGAAGCGCCGGGAGCGCCGCACGGGATGCTCCCACTCGCCCGTGGCCAAGCCGTCCTCCTCCAGCGCGCGCAGGAGGGGGTACATCGTGTTCGGGTTGACCGTCACGAGCCCGGCGGAGAGCTCGCGGATCCGCTCGATCAGGCGATTGCCGTACGCGGGCTCGGCCTCGTCCAGCAACTGCAGGACGAGCAGGCGCACGAGGCCCGCGCGGCGCAGCGCCCCCGCGAGCGGGTCCTGTCCCCCGCTCGTCCGGCTCCCGCCGCGTCCGGTGGGCGCCTCCCCG
This sequence comes from Patulibacter brassicae, assembly GCF_033949425.1. Lineage (NCBI taxonomy): Bacteria > Bacillati > Actinomycetota > Thermoleophilia > Solirubrobacterales > Patulibacteraceae > Patulibacter > Patulibacter brassicae. The sequence goes on from NZ_JAXAVX010000010.1 coordinate 98,225, forward strand.
TGCGCCGGCGCGTCGGTGGCCGCCCGGGCCGCCTCGCGGGCGGCCTTCCGGGCCGCGCTGCGCCGGTCGAGGGAGGGCGAGGGGGACACGCCGTCCAGCATCGCACGGCCACGGCGACGGCGGGGACGGCCGCCCCGGAGCCCCCTCGGGGAGCGCTCCGCGGCGGCGGCGGTCGTGGCGTCGCGGCGTGCGGCGTCCACGGCCGCCCGCCGGTCCGTCAGACTGCTCCGCGTGGGGACCGCCATCACGATCGTCGTCTTCACGCTGGTCGTCGTCTCGGGGCTGGTCGCGATCGGCGTGCTGCTGAACGGCAAGGCCTTCGACCAGATCGGCGCCGGCGGGATGGACCTGCGCCCGCCCGCCGGGTCCGGCGGCAGCGGCGGCGCGGAGGAGTCGGCCGCGCTGCGCGAGGACGACATCCGGCAGATGCTCGAGGCGCGCAACCGGCGGCGCGTCGCCCGCGGCGAGCAGGCCGCCGACGTCGACGCCGAGCTGCGGCAGCTGCTCGACGACCGGCCCGCACGCAGCCACGACGCGGAGACGGTCGCCGAGGCCCGCGCGGTCGTCGACGCGCGCAACGCGCGCCGCCGCCGCCGTGGCGAGCCGGAGGGCGACGTCGAGCGGGAGGTCGCCGAGCTGCTCGAGCGCCTCGATCCGTAGGGAGAAGCGGGCCGGGTCCCGTCCCGGGCGACGGCGAGACCACCGTCCCAGCCACCGGGAACGTCACGGCCCGGGACACCCCGAGGGGCCGGGTCCCGTCCCGGGGCACCCGGAGGGGGCCTGCGGCTCGCGTTCACCGCACGGCCACGCCCGGGAGGCGGGATCTTCACCCGGCGGGCCCGGCGGCGGCGGCAGGGTCCGGCCGTGCGACCCGCCCGGCCCCTCCCGACTCGCGCCCCGCGGCCGACGGCCGGCCGGGCCGGTCCGGCCGCCGCCACGTCGGCGATCCGCCTCCCCGACGGACGACGGCTCGGCTACGCCGACTACGGGCCCGCCGACGGCCGACCCGTCGTCTACCTGCACGGCGCCGTCGGGACGTCGCTGTCGCCCGACCCCCGCATGCTCGGGGTGCTGCACGGCCGCGGCATCCGGTTGATCGCGCCGTCCCGTCCGGGGTTCGGGACCTCGGACCCGCTGGCCGGGCGCCGCGTGCCGGACTGGCCCACCGACCTGCTCGCGCTCGTCGACGCGCTCGGGATCGGCCGGTTCGGGTTGCTGGCCGTCTCCGCCGGCGGCCCGTACGCCCTCGCCTGCGCGCACCAGGTGCCTGCGTCGCGCCTGCACGGCACGGTCGTGGCCGGCGGGATCGCACCCGTGGTCGGCCCCGGCGCCGCCGTGGCGACGACCCCCGCGCTGCGGCTGGGGCGCGTGCTCGTCCGCCGGCCCGCCGCCGCGCACCGCTGGGGCGACCGGCTCGTGGGGATCCTGCACCGCCACCCCGGGCTGCTCGGCACCGCGGTCGGGGTGCCCGCGTCGGGCGCGGACCGGCGGCGGCTCGACGCCGGGGAGCGCGGGCAGCTCGTGGCGGCGGCGCTCGCGGCGACGCGCCGCGGGGCCGGGCCGTTCCTGGCCGACCTCCGGCTCGTCCTGCAGCCGTGGGGCTTCGCCCTGGAGTCGGTGCGGGCGCCGGTCGTCCTCGTCCACGGTGCGCAGGACGCCACCGTGCCGGTCGCCCACGCCCGCGAGATCGAGCGCCGGCTGCCGCGCGGCCGGCTGCGGCTGCTGGCCGACGAGGGCCACTACCTGCTGCGCGCGCGGCTCGCCGACCTGCTCGACGAGCTCCCGGCGTGAGCGCTGGGCCGGCGTCCGCCGGCGCCGCCCCGCTCCGGGATCAGGGCGCCAGCGAGGCGCAGCGCTGCAGGGCCTCGATGTCGCGCCCCGCGCGCTGGACGCAGGCCTCGTAGCTCGAGCCCGCGGCCCCGCCCCCGGACGACGAGCCGCCCGACGACGAGCTGCCCGACGACGAGCCCCCCGACGACGAACCCGACGCGCCCGAGGACCCCGTGCCGCTGCCCGAGGCGCTGCCGGTCGAGCCCTGGAGCAGCTGCAGCGCGTCCTGGAGCTTCGGGGCGTTGCGCGGCGCCTCGATCTTCACGTCCTCGTTGATCTTGCTGAGGCCGAAGTCGAGGACGATCCGGCCGGACTTCAGCGTCGCGTCGAGCTTCATCCGGCGCAGCGCGCCGTCGCCGTCGGCCGCCCAGACGTCGATCGTCGCCTTCTGCAGGTCGCCGCGCAGCTGCTTGACCGTGTCGGCGGCCTGCTTGGCCTGGTCGGCCCCCGACGCCTTGCCCGCGCGATCGATGAGCTTCACGAGGTCGGTCGCGAGGCGGTCGCGGTCCACGCCCGCGCGGACGTGGGTGACGTCCTCGCCGGCGAGCTCCTCGTCGCCGACGGTCTTCGGATCCGTCAGCCACGAGCGCGGCGAGATGCCGAGCGAGGAGAACGAGAGCCCCTCCCCCTTGCGCTCGTCGTCCTGGAGGTCCTGGACGACGTCCTCGCCCACGAGGAACGGCTGGCCCCCGAGCTTCACGTAGGTCTTGCCGCCGACGTTCAGGAGGCCGATCTGGCCCTGGCCCGCGGCGCCGCTGCCGCCACCGGCCGCGGCCAGCGCGCTGCCGAGGTCGACGGCGAAGTCGAACGCGGCGCCCTTGCCCTCGGTCTTGTACGGGCCCTTGAGGCCGAGCTTCAGCGGCTGGCCGCCCGCGGCCTCGCCGGAGAGGTCGAGCGAGACGTCGACGGTCGCGCTCTTGATCGGGTCGCCCTTGCCGAAGGCACGGGCGACGACGTCGGTGGCGGACTCCGACCCGCCGCACGCGGTGAGCGCGCCGGCGAGGCCGAGCAGGAGGACGAGCAGCGCGGGCAGGGCGCGCCGGCGGGAGCGAGCGTTCATGGTCGGGCGGCGTGCACGGGAGCGGATCGAGGAGCTCCGGGGCCGGGCCGGGAGCGAACGTGAGCGCGGAGCAGGGCGCGGGCGAGAACCTGCGCGCTGCGCGAGGCGGCGAGCCTACCATCGCCCGATGCGCCTCCGGACGCCCCTCTCGGCCGGGCGCGCGACGTCCCGGGTCGCCGCCCCAGCGGCCCTCGTCGCCGCGCTCGTGCTCGCCGCTCCCCCGTCGTCGTCCCTCGCTCCGCCCGCCGCGCAGGCGGCGAAGAGCACGGCGAAGAAGAAGCCCAAGCGGACCGTGGAGGGGGAGCTCACCCGCCTGCGCCGGGCCGGCTCGATCACGCTCGCCGACCGGCGGGCGTGGCGCGCGACGTACCGGCAGGCGCGGGCCGCCGTTCGGTCCCTGCCGAAGCGCAGCACCGCGGCGCGGGAGCTGCAGGGCGTGCTGGACAACACCGAGGACATGGCCCGCCGGGGGCGGATCAGCGCGTCGCTGGCCCCGAGCGTCTTCCTGACGCTGCAGGTCAACCGCGACTGGTGGACGTCGCGCCCGATCCCCGTGGCCGGCTCCCGGCCGACCGTCCCGGGCAGCCCGCTCGTCTGGCAGTACTACGTGGGCGAGGGGCTGCAGATCCAGTGGCTCGGGACGTTCGGGCTGGCCAACGCGCTCGGGACGACGACGAACCCGGAGAAGCTCGCCCAGCAGCAGGCGATCGGCGACGAGGCGCTGCGCCTGGCCTCCAGCCGCGCGGGCGGCCCGAGCTGGCAGTACCTCTTCGACTTCGGCGGCGGCGCGCCACCGTGGGGCTCGGGGATGGCCCAGATCACCGGGATGCAGGCGCTGACGCGCCTCGCCGGGCGCACCGGCCAGGCCGGCCACCGCACGACCGCGCTGCGGGCCGTCTCGCTCGTGCGCCGCGCCCCCACGAGCGGCGCGCGGTACAAGCGCCCCGCCGGCGACCACATCCTGCTCTACACGTTCACCCGCATGCGGGTCCTGAACGCCTTCGCGCAGTCCGTGTCCGGCCTGCGCGAGGTCGCGCTCAGCACCGGCGACGCGAAGGTCGGCGCCGCCTACGTGCGGGCGGAGCGCGAGCTGCGCGCCGAGCTGCCCGCCTACGACACGGGGCGCTGGACGCGCTACAGCCTCGGCGGGGCGAACGCGACCGTCTCGTACCACGTGCTCTCGCGGGATCTCGTGCGCGGGCTCTGCAAGGCGCTGGAGGCCGACGCGGTCGCGTTCGCGGCCGGCCAGCCGGTCCCCGCGGGGGTGGCCCCGCCGCCCGCCGCCCCCTACTGCGCCGCCGCCGAGCGCTACACCGCGTACCTGCAGAGGACCCCGAACGGCCCGGGCGCGAAGGCGCGGAGCCGTGCCGCCGGCGGCGCCGCGACCGCGCCGCCGCCGCGGGAGGAGCCGACCGTCGGCCTCGCGGACGGGCTGCTGCAGCCCGGCCCGGGCGAGTCGCCCGCGGATCGCTGAGCCGGTCCGGGACGGCGGTCGCGCCGTCCCGGGACCGCGACGCCCGGACGGCCGCGACCCGGCCTCGTAGACTCCCGCGGCACGATGGCGCCGGGGCCACGGATCGTGCTCTACACGGGCAAGGGCGGGGTCGGCAAGACCTCGGTCGCCGCCGCGACCGCGCGGCGGCTCGCCGCCGACGGCCGGCGCGTGCTCGTCCTCTCGACCGACCCGGCGCACAGCCTCGCCGACGTGCTCGGTCGCCCGATCGGCGCGGAGCCGACGGCGGTCGCCGAGCGGCTCGACGGGCTCCAGGTCGACCCGCAGGCCGAGCTGACCCGCCACTGGTCGGCGGTCCGCGCGTGGGCCGGTCGCAGCCTCGTCGGGCGCGGCGTCGACCGGATCTCCGCCCAGGAGCTCACGGTGCCCCCGGGGCTGGAGGAGCTGCTCGCGCTGCTGCGGATCGTCGAGCTGCGCGACCGCGGCGACCACGACGCGATCGTCGTCGACTGCGCGCCCGCCGGCGAGACGCTGCGCCTGCTCGCCTTCCCCGAGATCGCCCGCTGGTGGCTGGACCGGATCGTCCCCCGCCAGGGCGAGCTGCTCGGCGCCGCCCGGCCGCTCGCCCGGGCCGTCCTGGACATCACGGTCCCGGACGGGGAGGTCCTCGACGAGCTCGGGCGCCTGATGGCGAACCTCCTCGCCATGCGCGAGCTGCTCTGCGACGGCGACGCGCTGAGCGTCCGGCTCGTCACGACCGCCGACCGGATCGTCGTCGACGAGGCCCGCCGCACGTACACGTACCTCTCGCTGCACGGCATCGCAACCGACGCGATCGTCGTGAACCGGCTCTTCCCCGCCGACGTCGGCGCGTACTTCGCCGGCTGGCGCGACCGCCAGCAGGCGCTGCTGGAGGAGATCGACGCCGCGTTCGCCCCCCTGCCGGTCCTGCGGGCGCCGTACTACGACGCCGAGGTCATCGGCGACGCCGCCCTGGACCGGCTCGCGGCGGCGCTGTACCCCGACCACGATCCCGCGGCCCGCCTGCACCCCGGCCACGGGCGCGAGCTCGTCGTCGAGGGCGACGTCGCGCGGCTGCGGATCGCCGTCGGCCTGGCGGAGCGGGGCGAGGTCGGGCTGCGGCGCTCCGGCGACGAGCTCGTCGTCGAGGTCGCCGGCCGGCGGCGAACGGTCCTGTTGCCCGACCCGATCGCGCACTATCGTCCCCACGAGGCCACCCTCCGCGACGGGACGCTCGAGGTGACCCTCCGCGCGCCGGTGGCCGCCGAGCGATGAGCCACGCGACCCCCAGCACCGACGACCCGCTCGACGAGCTGCGCCGCCGCGTGCACGCCACGCAGGAGGCCGCCGAGCGCCTCCACGCCGAGGCCGAGGCCGCCCGCGCCGCCGAGGCCGCCGGCGAGGTCCCGCCCGCCGGCTGGGCCTCGGCGCAGGAGCGCGCCTCGCGCGCCGACGAGGTCTCGGCGCTCGCGTCGCTCCTGCGCGCGCTGCGCGACCTGCTCCCCGACGAGCTCCAGGCGCAGGTCACCGAGGTCCTGCGGCAGCTGCTGCTGCTCGTCCGCGCGATCCTGGACTGGTGGGTCGCCCGCCTGGAGCCCGGCGCGGCCCCCGGCGGCCTCGGCGCGTCCCGACCGGCCGCCGCCTCCGACGTCGAGGACATCCCGATCGGATGAGCGACCCGGGCGAGCACGACGAGCCGCGCCGGCGCGAGCGCCGCGCGCGTCCGCGGTCCGCGAGCGGGCCGCTGCGCGCGTGGGGCGCGCTGACGAGCGCCCAGCAGCGCACGGCGGTGGCGGCGATCGTCGTCCTCATCAGCCTCCAGGCGCCGTGGTACACCGAGACGCTGACGCCGGTCGGCACGCGCCGGGCGACGATCACGGAGAACACGATCTCCGCCCTCGGCGCCTTCTCGTTCGTCGAGGCGGCGGTCCTGCTCGTCGGCGGCGCGGTGCTCGCGCTCACCTGGGGCCGGGCGACCGACCGGCGCTTCTCGCTCCCGTTCCCCGACGGCACGCTCGTGGTCGCGGCCGCCGGGTGGGTCGGGCTGCTCGTCGTGTACCGCCTCTTCGACCGCCCCGACACGGAGATCGTGGGACAGGTCAGTCGCTCCGTCGGGCTCTCGTGGGGGATCTTCGCGAGCCTCGCCGCCGTCGGGCTCCTGCTCGCGTGCGGGCTGGACCAGCGGCGCGCCGGGGCGCCGCGCCGCGGCCCGGTCCCCGAGCCGCGAGGCCCCCGCGTGGATCCGGCGACCGTCGTCGTCGGGCGCGAGGAGCGCCGCCGCAGCCGCCCCGCGACCCCGGAGCCCGAGACGCGCGTCGCGCGCCGCCGCGAGGTCGCCGAGGAGCGTCCGGCGCCCGACGCGGAGACCCGGGTGACGCGTCGGCGCGAGCGCACGACGATGCCGGAGCCCGAGACCCGCGTCGCGCGCTCGCGCGGAGAGGAGCGACCCGCCGCCGGTACCGGCGAGCGCCCCGCGCGGTCCGACGACGGTGGCTGGGAGGTGCCGGACGCCGTCGTCGAGCGTCCCCGGCCCCGCCCGCCGGCCCCCGACGAGGAGCGGACGCGCGCGCTCGGGCGCTCCGAGGCCACGCGGCTGCTGCGCGAGTCCGGGATCGATGCCGACGACCCGCGTCCGGCGCGGCCCCGCCGGCCGTCCCACGGCGAGCCGCCGCGCGACGAGCGCGGCTGAGCGGCCTACGGCTGCTGGTCGCGCGCGTCCCGCTCGGCCTCGCGCCGCTCCCGCGACTCGCGCTGGGTCTCGTTCTGGGGCACCTCGGTGCCCCGCAGCGGGTCGGGAGCCGGGCCGGGGCTGTCGCGCCACGCCCCGAAGCCGCCGACGAGCATCCCGAACGTCGCGGCGAAGAGCAGCACGATGCCGGTGGCGACGGTCGCGCGCGACCGGACGAGGTGCCCGAGCAGCACGATCGCCATCGCCACGCCCATCGCGACGACCACCACCGTGGCCGAGATGGCGGTCGCGAGCAGGCCGATCGGGGTCCCCTCCACCGGCCCAGGATCCCACAGCGACCGCACGCCGGTCCGCGGGCCCGACCCGGGTCGCCCATAGAATCGGGGTCGTGTCCGTGACTCCCGCATCCGTCGAGGAGCTCGACGCCGCGCTGCGCGGCGTCGGCTACCTGCCCGCCACGCGCACCTCGCTGGTCTCGCACCTCGCGATCCAGCTCGACAAGCCGGTGCTCGTCGAGGGCCCCGCCGGCGTCGGCAAGACGGAGCTCGCCAAGGCGCTCGCGAGCGTCCTGGACCGCGACCTGATCCGCCTGCAGTGCTACGAGGGCCTGGACGAGGCCAAGGCGCTGTACGAGTGGAACTACCGCAAGCAGCTGCTGCGGATCCAGGCCGAGCACGGCGCTCCGGCCGGAGCGCAGGAGGAGGGCGGCTGGGGCGACGTCCGCGACGACGTGTTCGGCGAGGAGTTCCTGCTGCGCCGGCCGCTCCTGCAGGCGATCGTCAGCGAGAAGCCCGTCGTGCTGCTGATCGACGAGATCGACAAGACCGATCAGGAGTTCGAGGCGATGCTCCTCGAGCTGCTCTCGGACTTCCAGATCACGATCCCCGAGCTCGGCCGGGTCGCCGCGACGACCCAGCCCGTCGTCCTGCTGACCTCGAACAACACCCGCGAGCTCACCGAGGCGCTGAAGCGGCGCTGCCTCTACCTGTGGCTCGACTACCCGGAGCTCGAGCACGAGCTGGAGATCGTCCGCTCGCGGGTCCCGGGCCTGTCGGCGACGGTGTCGCGCCGGCTCGTGGAGGTCGTCGGCGAGGTCCGCGACCTCGACCTGAAGAAGCCGCCGTCGATCGCCGAGTCGATCGACTGGGCGCGGACGCTGCTCCTGCTCGGCGCCGAGGACCTCGACCAACGGGTCTTCCGCGACACCCTGTCGGTGATCGTGAAGCACCGGACCGACCTCGACCTCGTCGCCGAGCGGGTGGGCGTGCGCCTGCCCGCCGCCGCGGACTGACGCCGGGGCGCGGGAGGCGAGAGGCGGCATGAGCAGCAGCGGCGCCGGTCCCTCCGGTCCCATCCACGGCCTGCGCTCCAGCGTCGGCGGCCTGGCGCCCGGCGACCGGCCGGGCATCGCCGCGGGGACCCCGGGCGCCGGCCGGGCGGCCGCCCACCAGGCGAGCGCCCGGAAGCTCCGCCAGGCGGCCATCCACGCCTCGGCCCCCGCCACCGGCGGGCTCGCCGGGCAGCTCGTCGCGTTCGGCGAGGAGCTGCGAGGCGAGGGGATGTCGGTCGGCACGAGCGAGCTGCTCGACGCGTTCGCCGCGCTCGACGCGATCCCCTGGACCGCGCGCGAGCCGTTCCGCGAGACGCTCGCGGCGACGCTGGCGAAGTCGCCCGACGACCGCCGCGTCTTCGATCTCGTCTTCGACCGCTTCTTCTTCCGCGCCGGCGAGGCGGAGGCGCTGCGCCACCACGCGACCGACGCCGACCTGCGCGAGACCGCCCAGGACGGCGGGGACGCGGCGTCCGGCGAGGGCCCCGAGGAGGGCGAGGGCGCCGGCGGAGGCGGGGGCGAGCTCGACCTCGAGGCGCTGCGGGAGGCGATCGCCCGCGCGATCGCGACGGGCGACGACGGCGGCGCGCTGACCGATCTCGCCCGCCTGGCGATCGCCGGCGTCGGCGGCCAGGTCCAGGGCTCCGGCGTCGTCGGCGTCGACGTCCAGCGGATCCGCCGTGCGCTGGACCTCAAGGCCGAGCCGAACCCCGACGCGCCGGAGGACGATCCGCGGCGCCAGGGCCTGCCCCGCGAGGGGATCCGCGCGTTCGAGCAGGCGCTGCGCCAGGAGCTCGAGCGCCGCCGGATCGAGCAGGTCGGCGAGCTGCCGCCCGCCCGGGCGCTGAACCAGATGGACCGGGCGCTGCCCAGCTCGCCCGGCCAGGACCTGTCGGAGGTCCACCGCGTCGTCCGGCAGCTCAAGCGGCGCCTGAACACCCAGGGCCACGAGCTCCGCGGCCGCCGGCGCAGGACCCAGGTGGACCTCCGCGCGACGCTGCGCGCGTCGCTGCAGACCGGCGGCGTGCCGGTCGACGTGAAGGAGAAGGCCATCCGGCCGCGGCGGCCGGAGATCTTCGTGCTCTGCGACGTGTCGACGTCGGTGACGAGCGCGTCGCTCTTCTTCCTCTCGGTGATGCACGCGCTGCACGACGCGTTCCGCAAGATGCGCTCGTTCGTCTTCGTCGAGCGGATCAGCGAGGTCACCGAGCTCTTCGAGCGCGAGCGGGAGTTCCAGGACGTCGCGCAGGCGATCGGGCGCGACGCCGGCGTCGCGGACGTCTCGGGCTACACGGACTACGGTCGCGTCTGGCGCGAGTTCCTCGAGCGGACCGAGGACGAGCTGCACCCCCGGGCGACGGTCATCGTCCTCGGCGATGCCCGGACGAACGGGCGCGAGCCGGCCGAGGCGGCGTTCGCGCGGATCGCCGAGCGGGCCGGCCGGACCTTCTGGCTGAACCCCGAGCCGCGGCTCTACTGGGACTACGGCGACTCGGTCATCAGCCGCTACGCGCCGTTCTGCCAGGTCCACGAGTGCTGGACCGCCGACCAGCTCGAGGCGTTCGTCGCGGCGCTCACGCGCGTCGGCCCGGTCGAGCCGCAGGCTCCCCCGCGGCGGTGAGCACCGCGGCGCTGACCGCGCGCGGCCTGCGCCACGCGTTCGGCCCGCTGCCGGTGCTCGACGGCATCGACCTCGACGTCGCCGACGGCGAGGTCGTGGCGCTCGTCGGCCCGTCCGGGTGCGGCAAGTCGACGCTGCTGGAGCTCGCGTGCGGGCTCCAGCAGCCCGACGGCGGGTCGATCGACGCCCGCCCCGCGGGGCTCATGCCCCAGCGGGACCTCCTGCTGCCCTGGCTCGACGCCCGGGACAACGTCGCCCTGCCGCTGCGCGTGGCGGGGACGGCGCGCCGCGAGGCCCGCGCGACCGCGCAGGGGCTGCTCGATCACGTCGGGCTCGGCGCGTTCGCCCGCAGCGCGCCGGACGCGCTGTCGGGCGGCATGCGCCAGCGGGTGTCGTTCCTGCGCGCGGTGGCGGGCGACCGCGACCTGCTCTGCCTCGACGAGCCGTTCGGCGCGCTGGACGCGATCACCCGCGAGGCGCTGCGCCACTGGCTCGCCGACCGCCTGGCGGAGCGGTCGCGCAGCGTCCTGCTCGTCACCCACGACGTCGAGGAGGCCGCGCTGCTGGCCGAGCGCGTCGTCGTGCTCTCGCCGCGTCCCGCCCGGGTGACCGCGACCGTCGCGATCGACGCCGGGCCGGCCCGGGACCGCACGGCGACCGACGCGGCGATCGTGGCGGCGCGCCGCACGATCCACGAGGCGCTGCAGACCGCGATCGCCGCCGGGGCGCCCGCGTGAGCGCCCCGGCTCCCGACCCGGTCCCCGGCGCACGGGCGTCGCGACGCGCGCGGCGCGCGTCCGGCAGCGCCCTGCCGCTCGCCGTGCGGATCGCGCTCGGCCTGCTCGGGCCCCTCGTCGTCCTCGGGGCGTGGGAGGCGTACTGCCGGCTCGCGGACGTCGACGACCTGCTGCTGCCGCCGCCCAGCCAGGTCGGCACGGCGCTGGTCGACGACCGGTCGATCCTCTGGGACGCGTTCCGCGTCACGGGCCAGGAGATCGCGCTCGGCCTTCTCGCGGCGCTCGCCGTCGGCGCCCTGCTGGCCCTCGCGATGCACCTCTCGCGGGTCGTCCGGGCGCTGCTGGGTCCGCTCGTCGTCGGCTCGCAGGCGATCCCGCTGCCGGTGCTGGCGCCGATCCTCGTCTTCTGGCTCGGCTTCGGCGTCGCGCCGAAGGTCGCCATCGTCGCGATCATCTGCTTCTTCCCGATCACCGTCGCGACCCTCGACGCGCTGGACCGGGTCGACCCCGCCTACGCCCGCCTCCTGCGCACGATGGGCGCCTCGCGCCTGCAGCGCCTGCGGTGGGTCGAGCTGCCCGCCGCCCTGCCGGCCGCGCTCTCGGGCGCGAAGGTCTCCGTGGCGATCGCCGCGATCGCGGCGGTCTTCGCCGAGTACGCCGGCAGCGAGGAGGGACACGGCGGGCTGGGCCGCACGATCCAGTCCGCGCAGTCGAACCTCGCCACCGACCGGGCGCTCGCCGCGGTCGCGATCCTCGCCGCGTTCGCGGTGCTGACGACCGGAGCGCTCGCCGCCGCGCAGCGCTTCCTGGCACCCTGGGCGCATCGCGGATCGGACGGTGCCCGGTGACCCGGCGCCCGCTCACCCCGCACGCGCAACGCTTCCCGGTGGCCCACGCCGCCCGACCCGGAGACGCTCGATGACCCGACGACCGCTCTTGCTGACCTGCGCCCTGCTGGCCGCGCTGCTGCTCACCGCCTGCGGCGAGAAGCCGGAGGACCTCTCCGACGAGCGGCCGCCGACGACCCGCCTCTCGGTGCTCCTGGACTACCTGCCCAACGCGAACCACGCCGGGATCTACCAGGCGCGCGAGAGCGGGGGCTTCGCGAAGGCCGGCCTCGACGTCGACCTGCGGACCCCGAGCGACCCGGCCACGGTCCTCAACCAGCTGACCGCCGGCAAGGTCGACCTGGCGATCACCTACGAGCCCGAGGTGCTGCTCGCGCAGGCCGCCGGCAAGGACGTCACGGCGGTCGCCGCGATCGTCACGAAGCCGCTGACGTCGCTCATCAGCCTGCCGAAGGCGAAGATCTCCAAGCCCGCGGACCTGCGCGGGAAGACCGTCGGTACCGCCGGGATCCCCTACCAGACCGCCTACCTGCGCACGATCCTGCGGGAGGCGGGCGTCGACCCGTCCGACGTCAAGCAGGTGAACGTCGGCTTCAACCTCAACCGGGCGCTCGTCTCCGGCCGCGTCGACGCCACGCTGGGCGCGTACTGGAACTACGAGGGGCTCGAGCTGGAGCGCGCCGACCGCAAGCCGGTCGTCGTGCCGGTCGACGAGCTCGGCGTGCCGCGCTACGACGAGCTCGTGCTCGTCGCGCGCAGCCGGACGCTGGCCGAGAAGGAGTCCGGCGTGCGCCGGTTCGTGCGGGCGCTCGCCAACGGCTACGAGGCGGTCCGGCGCGACCCCGCCGTGGGCACCGAGGCGCTCGTGAAGGCCAACCCCGACCTCGACCGCGGCCTGCAGGGCGCGGCGATCCGCCGGACCGTCCGCGAGGGCGCGTTCTTCCCCGCCGAGCCGCGCCGCCCGTGGGGCTGGCTCAGCACGGACGACTGGGCCGACTACGGCCAGTGGATGGTCGACAACGCGCTGCTCACCCGCCCGATCCCGCTGGACAACGTCGTGACGACCGACTTCCTGCCCGGCGAGGGCGCGGGCGGCGAGGGCCGCAAGAGCCCGAGCGGCGCGGAGCGCCCGTCGCAGGTCCCCGAGGGCGTCCGGGGGCCGTAGGCGCCGCGGAGTCCCGCACCGGGCTCGGGGTCCGACGGTCCCACCGCCGGGGCGGCGTGTGCCGCCGCCCCTGGCGCTAGCCTCGGGGGCGTCATGTCCTGGTCGCCTCCCGAGCCCGACCTCGACCTCCGCGCGGTGGCGGCGGAGGCGGTGCCCAGCGAGCTCGTCGACGGCGAGCTCATCGCCGTCGAGGCGACCGCCCGCGAGCTCGAGCCGCGCCGCTCGGCGAAGGCCGTCGCCGTCCAGGCGGCCGCCGTGGCGACGACCGGCTTCGTCGCCGGCGCGATCGCCACCGCGGTCGTCGCGCACCGCAGCGCCGCCGCGCGGCGCCGCCCGGCGCTCCCGCGCGGCGTCGAGGTGCTCGACACCCAGCGCTTCGTCGTCGACGTCCATCGCGTGCGCGTCCGCGCGCGCTGAGCGCGGTGCCCGGTCGTCCGGTCGCGACCGGTCCGGCGGAGCGCCGGATCGTCGTCGCGCCCGTCGGTCCCTACCGCCTGCCCGGGGGCTCGCCCGAGGGGCAGCAGCGCCGCGAGGGCGGGATCGTGCGGCGCGTGGAGCGCGTCGACGGTCGTCTCGTCCTCCTGCGCGCGGCGCTGCGGGCCGACGGCCGCCTCGCGCTCGGCGCCACCGCCGCCGAGCCCTCGGGGGACGACGCGGCCCTCCTCGACCGCGCGCTGACGCGCTGGCGGCGGATCCTCGCCTGCGACGAGGACCTGCGCCCGTTCCTCGCCGCCCACCGCGGCGACGCGCTGATCGGCCCGTCGCTGCGCGACCGGCCGTGGCTGCGGCCGAGCCGGCGCGGGTCGCTCTTCGAGGCGCTGGTCTGCGCGGTGTGCGAGCAGCTCATCGCGTTCGAGGACGCCGTGCGGATCGAGCGCCGGATCGCGTGGCGCCACGGCGCCGCGCTGGGGCTCGACGCGCGCGACGGGGTCATCGGGCTGGAGCGCGGCTCCGGCGCGGCGGGACGGCTGCGGCGACGGGGCGCCCGGCGGGTGCTCTGGGCGCTGCCGAGCGCCGAGGAGGTCGCCGCGCGGCTCGTCCCCGCCCACTTCGAGGCGTGCGGCCTGGCCCCCGCGCGGGCGCAGGCGCTGCACCGCGCGGCCCGCGAGCTCGCCGCCGGGCGGCTGGACCCGCACGGCCGCGGCGCGGCGGCGGCCGTCCCCCACGCCGGCCTCGACCGGGACGGCGAGCGGGTGCTGGGCCGCCTCGACGCGATCCCGGAGATCGGCTCCTGGACGCTCGCGCTCGTGGCCACCCAGGTCCTCGGACGCCTCGACCGGCCCCCGTCCGGCGACCTGAACCTCGTCAAGGCCCTCGGGCGGATGCGCACCGGCGACCCGCGCGCCCGGGCGACGGAGGCCGAGGTCGACGCGCTGCTGGCCCGCTACGCGCCGTGGGGAGCGCTCGCCGCCGCGCACGTCATGGCCACCCGGGGCGAGGCCCTGCCGCGAGAGCGGGACCTGCCGCAGGCCACGACGCCCGCCCCCGCCCGGCCGGCGCCCGTGGCGGCGCCGGCCCCGGCCGGCCCGCTCGCCGTCCGGGTGCTCGCCCCGGCGCGGCGCCGGGCCGGCGCCCCGGCGCCGGCGACCGACGTCGAGCCGCTGGCCCCGCGCCCCGTCGCGGCGTAGGCTCAGACCCGACCGCCGGCCTGGACCGACTCCTCGTCGACCCAGTCCCCGGTCCACTTCGAGTCCTTCGGCGTCGACGGCTCGGCGTCGTCCTCCAGCAGCCGCTCGTAGAACCGGTAGCGCCGGGCGACCGTGCCGCCCATCTTCGTCATGGCCCGGTTCATGTTCGTGTTCGACTCGAGGATCCAGCCGCACTCGCCGCCGCCCTGCGGGCGGCGCATGGCGGACTGGTAGTGCATCTCGTAGAGCTTCGCCCCGACCCCGGTGTGCTGGTGCTCGGGCTTCACCCCGAGCGCGAACACGCGGACCCGGTCGGTGTGGTGGCGGTGGCGCAGGAGCGTCAGCCAGCCGAAGGGCAGCAGGCGGCCGTCCTTCAGCCGCGCGAGGACCTGGTTGAGGTCGGGCAGCGAGAGCGCCGCCCCGACGACCTCGCCGGTCTCGGGGTTCTCGGCGACCATCGCCCAGTGCTCGTCGAGGATCGGCGCGAGCTCCTTGGCGTAGTGCCGCACCTCGGTCTCGTTCAGCGGCACGAAGCCCCAGTTCTTCTCCCACGCGGCGTTGTAGACCTCGAGGAAGCGCCCGACCTCGGCGTCGAGGTCCTTCTTGCGGAAGTGGCGGGTGACGATGCCGTGCTCGGACTCGACGCGCTCGGCGATCCGCCAGATCATGGGGTGCACGCGCTCGCGGTCGCGGGCGTGGAGATCCCACATCAGGACGTCCATCGCCCGGTGGAAGCCCCCCGCGTTCTCGATCAGGTCGCGGTAGTACGGATGGTGCCAGCCCGTCAGCACGATCGGGGGCCGCTCGAAGCCCGCCACGAGCAGGCCGCACTCGTCGTTGGTCGTGAAGCTCATCGGCCCCACGACCCGGTCGCAGCCCCGCTCGCGCGCCCAGGCTCCGGCGGCGTCCAGCAGGGCGGTGGCGGCCTCCTGGTCGTCCTCGCACTCGAACCAGCCGAAGAGCCCCCACCGGTTGCCCTGGAACTCCTGGAGGTTGCGATCGACGTGGGCAGAGATCCGCCCCACGACGCGGCCGTCGCGCTCGGCGAGCAGCAGCTCCGCCTCGCTGTGCTGGAACCACGGGTTCTTCCGACGGTCGAGCTGCTGGCGGATCATGAGCCGCAGCGGCGGCACCCAGTGCGGCTGCGCCTTCCGGTCGTAGAGCCGGTACTGGAGGTCGATGAACGCCCGGAGGTCGCGCTTGTCGCGGACGGGACGGATCTGGACGGTCACCGGCGCCACCCTACCGGCCGGGGGTGCGGCGGCCTCCGCGGCGTCGCCCCGGCGCGACCGACGCCACGGAGGTCCCGGCTACGCGTCGACCCGCGCGACGCTCCCGTCGCCGGCGACCTCGTGGGTCCAGTCGCCCGAGAACTCGCCGCCGGGGGTCGCGGAGCTCTCCGCCCCGTCGACGAGCAGCCGCTCGAAGAACCGGTAGCGGCGCACGACCGTGCCGCCCATGCCCGACATCGCCTTGTTCATCGCGGTGTTCGACTCGAGGATCCAGCCGGTCTCGCCGCCCTTCTGCGGCGTCGCCTCCGCCGAGTCGTAGTGCATCTCGTAGAGCCGGGCCGCCACCCCCGTGTGCTGGTACTCGCGCTTGACGCCCAGCGCGAACACCCGCACGCGGTTCGTCGCCCGGCGGTGGCGCAGGAGCGTGAGCCAGCCGAGCGGCAGCAGCCGGCCGTCCCGCACGCGCGCGAGCACCTGGTTGACGTCCGGGAGCGTCAGGGCCGCCCCGACGGTCTCCCCCGTGTCGACCTTCTCGGCGAGCATCGCCCAGTGCTCGTCGAGCACGGGTCGCAGCTCCTTCGCGTACGCGCGGACCTCGGCCTCGGAGAGCGGGACGAAACCCCAGTTGCGCTCCCAGGCGGCGTTGTAGACCTCGAGGAACCGCCCGACCTCGGCCTCGAGGTCCTTCCTGCGGAAGTGGCGGCAGCGGATCCCGTGCTCGGACTCGACCTTGCCCGCCAGCTCCCAGATCGCGGGGTGCACGCGCGAGCGCTCGGACACGTGGAGGTCCCACATCAGCGCGTCCATCGCCTTGCCGAGGCCCGCCCCGGCCAGGAGGCGGCCGTAGTACGGCGGGTGCCAGCCGGTGAGGATGATCGGCGGCCGGTCGAACCCGGCCACGAGCAGCCCGCACTCGTCGTTGGTCGTGAAGCTCATCGGCCCGACGAGCCGGTCGCAGTCGCGCTGCAGCACCCACGCCGAGGCGGCGTCGACGAGCGCGCCGGCGGCCTCCTGGTCGTCCTCGCACTCGAACCAGCCGAAGAGCCCCCAGCGGTTGCCCTGGAACTCCTGGAGGTTGCGGTCGACGTGGGCGGAGATCCGCCCGACGACGCGCCCGTCCCGCTCGGCCAGGAAGTACTCCGCCTCGGCGTGCTGGAAGAACGGGTTGCGCCGGCGGTCGAGCTGCTGGCGGACGAGCAGACGCAGCGGCGGGATCCAGTGCGGCTCGTCGCGGTGCAGGCGGTACGGCAGATCGATGAAGGCCCGCAGGTCGCCTCGTCCGCCCACCGTCCGGATGCGCAGTGCCATGGCCTCGACCCTACCCACGGTCGCATCGGATCCGCCGCCTGCGCGGGATCGGGGCGACCGCGACGTCCGCCCGGCGCGGCGGGCGTCGGAGGGAGCCGTGCCCGGGAGGGGGTGGCGGTGTAGAACCCTCGAAGCCCCATGACCGACTCCGCGCCCGCCCCCGCCACCAGCACCGCCCCCGTCGACGTGTTCGCGAAGGTCCGCGGGCACGAGCGCGAGGCGCAGCTGAACGCCGCACGCGACGCGGGCCTGCTGCCGTACTTCCACGTCCAGGAGTCCGCCGCCCAGCCCGTCGTGGTCATGGAGGGCGCCGAGCGGGTGCAGCTCGGCTCGAACAACTACCTCGGCCTGACGTCGGACCCGCGGGTGCTGCAGGCGGCGCACGACGCGATCGACGCCTACGGCTCGGGCCTCACGGGCTCGCGCCTGCTGAACGGGACGATCCCCCTGCACCTCGAGCTCGAGCGCGAGATCGCCGCGTGGATGGGCACCGAGGACGCGATCGTCTTCTCGACCGGCCACCAGGCCAACGTCGGCACGCTCGGCACGATCCTCGCTCCGGGCGACACCGTCGTCGCGGACTCCGCCGACCACGCGTCGATCCTCGACGGCTGCCTCCTGAGCCGGGCGAAGCTCCGCGCGTTCCGCCACAACAAGCTCGACAAGCTCGAGAAGCAGCTCCAGCGCGCCGCGGGCGACGGCGGTGGCGTGCTCGTCGTCGTCGACGGGGTCTTCTCGATGGAGGGCGACATCGCCCCGCTGGCCGAGATCGCCGAGCTCTGCGGCCGCTACGGCGCCCGGCTCATGGTCGACGAGGCCCACGGCGCCGGCGTCCTGGGCACCCGCGGCGCCGGCGCGAGCGAGCTGCTCGGCGTCGAGGACCGCGTCGACCTGCGGATGGGCACGTTCTCGAAGTCGCTGGCCTCCTGCGGCGGCTTCATCGCGGGCGCCACCGAGGTCGTCGACTACCTGCGCATCAGCTCGCGGGCGTTCCTCTTCACCGCCTCCGCCGTCCCCGCCGCCGTCGGCGCGGCGCTCGCCGCCCTGCGGATCGTGCGCTCCGACGAGGGCCCCGCGCTCCTGGCCGGGGTGCTCGACAACGCGCGGTACCTCCGGGACGGCCTCGAGCAGCTCGGGTACGCCGTCGTGCGACCGCAGGCCCTCGGGGCCGCCGCCCCCGGTCCCGACGGGCGCGACGACGTCGTGACGCCGATCGTGCCGGTGCTCGTCGGCGACGACTGGAAGGCCGCGCTGCTCTGGCGCGCGCTCTTCGACGCCGGGGTCTTCGTGAACACCGCCCTGCACCCTGCGGTCCCGCCGGGTGGCGCGCTCCTGCGCACGTCGGTGATGGCGACGCACCGGCGCGAGGACCTCGACCGCGCGCTCGGGGCGTTCGAGCGCGTGAAGCGCGCGTTCGAGGCCGAGCACGGCGAGCTGCCGGGTCCCGACAGCCACTGAGCGCCGTCGGATTCCTCGTTCGTCATCGGTCGAACGTTTGCGGCTCGCGAATTTTTCCCGCTAGGAGCGGGCGACCTCCGAAACCGCCGTTGACCGACGTCGGGCGGGCCGCATAGGTTCGAGGGACAGCGCCGACGGGTCGTGGTGGGACGACCCGGGCGCCGTGTTCGCGACGGCTCCGTGCATGGGCCGTCCGCCGATCTCCGATCTGCCGCCGAGCCTCCGTACCGAGGGAGTGAGTCGCCCGTGCCCGTACCCGTCCCGAGCCCCGTCCACGCCACCCCGCTCGGCTACCCGCCGTGCGCCGCGACGGCCGTCCACCCGCAGCCGTCGCTGGCCGCCGTCGACCGCGAGCGTCGCGCGCAGCGGGCCGCGGCGCTGCGGCGCGCCAACGAGGTCCGCAGCGCGCGGGCGGCGGTGAAGCGCGAGGTCCAGGAGGGGGCGCTGAGCGTCGTCGAGGTGCTGCGCCGGTGCCCGAAGGGCGCCGAGACGCTGCCGGTCGGCGAGCTCCTCTCCGCGCAGCACCGCTGGGGCGACGCGCGGACGCTGCGGGTGCTGCGACGGATCCCGATCCCCGAGACGAAGGCGATCAGCCGGCTGACCACCCGTCAGCGCCTCGCCCTGATCGAGGCGCTCACCCGCTGAGCGGCTCGCCGGCGGGCCCGTCGCGCGCTCACACGCGGAACGACAGCCCGCCGGTGCGGTTGCGGAACGCGCGACGCAGCAGCCAGAAGAGCACGGCGAAGACGACCGCCGCGACGATCAGGAGGCTCCAGACGGGGATCCCGACGTCGAGCGCGCCGAGCGCGATCCCGGCGAGGGTCGACACGATGATCGCCGCGACGCCCGCGAGCAGCGAGCTGTGCGAGCGGTAGCCGGCGAAGTGCTCCCGGGCCGAGAGCTCCGTCGACGACGCGGCGACGACGAGCAGCCCGCCGCCGAGGACCTCGATCCGCTGCGTGACGAGCCCGACGACGACGAGGACGAGCCCGACGAAGATGAGGATCTCCGTCAGCGGGATCGGGTGCCACGGCGCCGGTGGCGCCTCGTCGAGGCTCGCCTTCATCGTCAGCGGCTTGCCGCCGGGAGCCCGCTTGGCGGCCGACGCGGTCGGGCGGTTCTTCGGCGGCGTCGCCGCCGGCGGCTCGGCGCCCCGGCGCTCGGCATCGGCGCGGCGGGTCGCCACCCGCCGCTTGCGGCTCTGCCGCGACTTCTTGCTCGACCCGGCCATCTGGCGGCGAGCCTAGCCAATCGCCCCGGCCGCCGTGGGGCCTGGGGCCCCGGGCGCCGGCCGCGCGATGGGACCCGCCGACAGCCGCCCGCTCGCGCTCAGCGCCCGGGCGTCGGAGCGGTCGTCGTGCGGCGCGGCGCGCGGTCGTCGGAGACCAGCCGCCGGACCGCGGCGGCCAGCCGCGCGGACGAGAGCCCGCCGACGAGCCGCTCCAGGACGGTCCCGTCGCGCCGCACCGTGACGACGAACGGGCACGCCGGCACGCCGAGCCGCGTGGACAGCGCGCCGTCGTGGTCGTAGACGACCGGCAGGGCCCAGCGCCGATCGCGCGCCGTCCGCGCCGTCTCGCCGTGCTCGCCGAGCACCGCGACGGCGAGCGTCGACACCGACGGCTCGCGAGCGCGCAGCCGGTCGAGCGCGTCGACGGCGCGGACGCACTGGTCGATCCCCTGGCTGTAGAGCACGAGGACGAGGGGCCCCCGCTCCAGGAGCGCGCACGAGGTCACGACGGAGGGGTTGCGGATCGAGCAGGCGGGGCGGGACCCGGCGTCGCCCTGGTTCGCCGCGGTCGCGAGGTTCACGTCGTCGTGGTCGAGCTTCGGCGCGGTCGCCAGCGGGGCGGCGAAGGGCGGCAGCTCGTCGCCGGGATCGATGACGCCCCCGGTGCGGTCCCGCCCCGCGAGCGTCGAGATCGTCGCCACGACGAGCAGGAGGATGCCGGCGATCGCGAGGTAGCGGCCGGTCTGGGGCTTGTTCGGGCTCGAGAGCGTCGGCCCGCGCCGCACGACGGGACGGCGCGGACCGTCGACGTCGGGCGCCGGGGCGGGCGCGGGGACGTCACCGCGGTCGCGATCGTCGGGCGCGAACCCGAGCGGATCGTCCTCGCCGCGGTCGGGGGCGGGGACGTCACCGCGGTCGCGGTCGTCGGGCGCGAACCCGAGCGGGTCGTCCTCGGGGCGCTCGTCCTCGCGCCGGTCTCCCCCATCGCTCATGCCGCCACCTTCCGCCGGGCCCCGATCGCCGCGAGGGCGGGCAGGACGAGGACCACCGCGAGGACCGCCACCGCGAGGTCGAGGACCGTCACGAGGCCGAACTGCCGCAGGAGGGGGATGTCGCTCACGGCGAGGACGGCGAAGCCCGCGATCGCCGTCGCCGCCGACGCGCCCACCGCGCGGCCGGTCGAGCGGGCGGTCCGGGCGATCGCCATCGCGCTGCCCTGGCCCGCCGCGCGCTCCTCGTGGTACCGCTCCGAGAGCAGGACGCTGAACTCGGTCCCGATCGCGACCACGAGCGCGCCGAGGACGACCGACAGCGGGTTCAGCGGCAGGCCCAGCGCCCACGTCGCCAGACCCGACCAGCCGGCCGCCATCGCGACGGGGACGAGCGGCACGAGCCCGCGACGCCGGCTGCGCGTGGCCACGACGAGCAGCAGTCCGACGAGCACGAGGCTGCCGAGCAGCGTCAGCACGCGCCGGGTCGAGGAGGAGACCTCGCCGCTGGCGTCGGCTACGAGGACCGGCAGCCCGGTCGCGGTCGCGCGCACGCCCTCGGGCGGATCGGCGATCGCGTCGCGGACCGCGCCGACGAGCTGGCGCTGGCGGTCCAGCGGCCCGAGCCGCAGGCCGAAGCTCAGCAGCGCGCGATCGCGGTCCGGGGCGATCGTCGACCCGGTGAAGTACGCCGGCAGCGCGGCGAGGCTCTCGTCCACCGCCTGCTGCGTGCGCAGCTGCGCGGGGTCCAGGAGGTCCGTGGGGGCGCCGAGCGGGCAGAGCCGCGCGGCGGCGCACCCGCGGTCGGCGCGGTAGTCGCCCGCCGCGAGGATCCGCGCGCGGGCCTCCCCGATCCAGCGCAGGACCGAGGGCGCGGTCACGGCGTCGGCCTCCACGAGCACCTGCAGCTCCCCGGACACCCCGCTGGCGCGCTCGAGGGTCCGCAGGTCGCGCAGCGCCGGCAGGTCGTCGGGCACGAGCCGCTGCAGGTCGGTCTCCACCGGCTCGCGCGAGCCGAGCACGACGCCGGCCAGCGCGAGCACGGTCCCCACGACGAGCACGAGGACGGGTCGCCCGTGGCTGAAGGCGACGAGCCGTCGCACGGCCGTCGTGCCGCCGATGCCCCCGCGCTCGGGCGCGGGCGTCGGCTCGCGCTCCCGCACGGCGGCGAGGGCGCCCCGCCGGATCGCCCGGCCGACCGGCCGCAGCGGCCGCGCGAGCAGCCGCCCCGCCGGCCCGAGGAGGCGCGCCGCGACCCGACCGACCGGCGTCAGCCGGCCGCCGATCCAGCGCGCGGCACGCAGGATTCGCGCCCCGGCGGCGCGCGCGAGGGCGACGACGGCGGCGACGAGGCGCCCTAGCGTCCGCAGGAGCGTCCCGAGCGCGCGGGCCGGTGCCGCCAGCGGGCGCGGCAGCCGACGCGGCGGGCGGTCGCGCGACCGCGGAGGCGCCGCGACGCGGTGCCCGAGCGCCGCGTGGAGGGTCAGGCCCACGGTGAACGCGGCCAGGACGGCCAGCGCCACGCCGACGAGCAGGACGAGCGCGAAGCCGCGCACGAGCGGCGTCGGCGAGAGCAGCAGGACGAGGAACCCGGCGAGCGTCGCGCCGGCGGCGAGGAGGACCGGGCGGCCGCCGGCGGCGACCGCGCGCCGCGCCGCCTCGGGTCCTCGCAGGCCGCGGCGCCGCTGCTCCTCGACCCGGGCGTGGAGCTGGACGCCGTAGTCGACCGCCAGGCCCAGCAGGACCGGCAGCGTCGCGATCGTGCCGAGGTTCACGGGGATGCCGAGCAGGCCCGTCCCGCCGAAGACGACGGCGAGCGTGCCGAGCGCGATCCCGAGCGGCAGCAGCCGCCGGCGCTCCGGGAAGGTCAGCGCCAGCACGATCCCCATCACGAGGACGCCGACGGCGAGCAGGAGCAGCAGCGCGTGCTCGAGCTCGACGGCGACCGCGTCGACGAGCACCGGCGCGCCGCTGACGACGTAGCCGGCGCCGCGCTCGAGCCGGAACTGGTCGAGCGCCACCGCCTCGCGCACGAGCGCGACGACCGCGCGACGGTCCTCGTCGCTCAGGCCCTCCCGCAGGCGCAGCGTCACGAGCGCCGCGTCGCGGTTGGGCAGCACCGCCGCGAAGCGCGCCTTCGGCGTGCCGGCCGGCGCGTCGGCGTCGAACAGGAAGCGGCTGACGAACTGCGGGTTGGCGAGCGAGACCTGCGTCGGGTCGATCCCGTACTCCTGGCTGATCTGCTGCGCCAGCGCCGTGAGCTTCTGGATCTCGCGCTGCTGGGCCCGCTCGCCGGCGCGCCGCGCCTCCGCGCTGGTCGCGCCGCGGCGCCGGGCCGCCTGCTGCGCCTCGGCCGCGGCCTGCTGCGCCCCGGCCAGGCCGCTCTGGACCTGCGCCTGCGCGGTCTCGGTGAAGGCGTTCGCCGCGGTGTTCACGAACGTCGCGGGGCCGTAGACGACCTTCGCCGCGCGCCGCTCGCGCAGCCGCGCGCACGGACCGTCGGGACCGCCGGGGATCTCCTCCGCCTCGGGCGGGAAGCTCCCCGCCAGGCAGCCCTCGAGCCCGATGAGCCGCTGGAGGTCGTTCGTCGACGCGAGGTCGCCCGCGGACTCGCGCACGAGCACGACGATCGCCTCGTCGCCGAACGTCGCGGCGACGTCGCGGTCGGCGCGCCAGGCCTCCGAGTCGGTCCCGGTGATCGTGCGGACGGCGGCGGAGGTCCGAAGCTGCGTCAGGCCGTAGAGTCCGGCGGCGACGAGCAGGAGCGTCACGAGCAGGACGCGCCCGGGACGGCGCAGGGCGAGGTCCACGAGCCGTCCCACGGCCGTGCAGCCTATCCGGCGGACCAGCGCCCGGACCCGGTGACCGGACGGCCCGTCGGGCGGGGGCGCGACGGACCGGTCACTCCGGGTCGCGCGCGACGCGCGGGTAGTCGCCCGTCGAGCCGTCCGGGTTCGTGAACGGTCCCTGCTTCGCGCAGCCCGGGGCCAGCGCCGTCAGGGAGGCGCCGAGCGTCTCGAGCAGGTCGCTGAGCACGCCCGCGCTCGGGCGCGGCGCCCCGCACTGGCGGTTCTCGAACACCGGCATCCCCTGGGCGAGCTGCGAGAACGCCCCGGGCTTCGCGTACGCGTTCGGGCGGTTCGTGGCCAGGCGTCGCTTCCAGATCGCGAGGTTCTCGAGGTTCAGCGGGGTGACGAGGCGCAGGTAGCCGTAGCGCTTGCCGTCGACGCCGAGCGCGCTGCCGTTGAGCGCCATCCCGGCGTTCGCGAAGAACGCGCGCCCCTCCTGCGGGTAGCGCCCGACGAACTCCAGCGCCGGGTTGACCTCGCGCAGCAGCGGCCCGATGTCGGCCAGCGCGGGACGCAGCGCGTCGGTCACCTCGGTCAGCGCGGGCAGCCCCGTCCGGCTGCGCGTGATGAGCGGCCCGAGGTCGACGAAGAGCGCGCGCAGGTCGGGCGCGAGCTGCTCGAGGCTCCGCAGGGACGGGCTGAGCTCCCGCGCCGCCGGACGCAGCTGGGCCACGAGCGGCGCGCTCGCGTCGCTGAAGCGGCGCAGCCGGGCGACCGACCGCTGCGCCTCGCGCTGGAAGGCGGGAAGGGCCGCGACCCCCGCGCGCAGCGACGCGCCGCGGCGGTCGGTGATCGCCAGCGCGCGCCCGGCGTCGGTGATGAGGCCCGCGAGCTGCCCGCGACGCTCGCTCAGCGCGCCGACGGTCCGCCCGCCGTCGCGCACGAGGGTCCGCAGGTCGCCGCGCTGGGCGTCGAGGATCCGCAGGAGCGTCGCGCCGTCCTGGGCGAAGGGCGAGAACAGGCCGATCGCCGCGGACAGGTCCGTGCCGCGGCCGTCGAGGGCGAGCGCCGAGCGCTGGAGCTGCTCGCGGAGCGCCTCGCGGGTCGGGCGGTCGAACGTCCGCAGGACCTCGTCGAACTCGACGGTCTCGGCGACGCGGCCGTCGGGCAGGCGCCCGCCGTCCGCGATCGCGGGGCCGCGCCGGTTCCCGGGCGTGAGCTCGACGTACGTCTCGCCGAGCAGCGTCTTGGCGCGCAGCACCGCGCGGGTGTTCCGCGGCAGCGGCGCGAACCGCGGCTGCACCTCGACGACCGCGTCGGCGCGACCGGTCCGGCGGTTCGCCTCGATCGACTTCACCTTGCCGACGGGGACGCCCGAGATCCGCACGTCGGCCTCGCTGGCCAGCTGGGCGCCCTCGGCGAAGGACACGTGGACGCGGTACCCCTGCGGACGCAGCGGCGCGGGGCCGCCGAACGCGAGCCAGAGGAAGAGCAGCAGCGCGAAGCACGACAGCGCGAAGCCGATCATGAGGAGGATCCGGCCGACGCCGGGCGAGCGGGTGCTCATCGCGTGCCTCCCGTCGCGGCGGCGCCGGCGGCGGCGCGCGCCTGCTGCTCATCACGGGCCGCGGCGCCGTCGCGCGCGGCGGCGCCGCTCCGCGTCGTGGCCGCCCCGTCCCGCGTGCCCGACCGCGGCGTGTCGCCGCGGTTGCCCGACGCGTCGCCCGGGCCGATCGGGCACAGCCCCGAGCCCGAGAGGCTCGAGAAGACCCCGGTCAGCAGGCCCGCGACCGGGTTCACCCGCGCGGCGTCGGAGAACGACCCCAGCGACGTGCAGGTGACGAGGATCATGCCGCGCCGGATCGGGCCGTGGGCGTCCTGGGTGTTGAAGATCCACGGCGCGAGGTGCGTGAGCCACTGCGCCCAGAAGAGGTAGCCCTGCTCCTCGCCCGGCGGGTCGTAGGCGAGCATGTTCGCCGCGCGGTTGAGCGTCGCGAGCGTCGCCGTGGCGTCCGGCGACAGCTCGGCCGTCGTCGTGGCCGCTCGCCGCAGGCGGCGCAGGGTCGGCAGCGTCTCGCGGCTGAAGGGCAGGAGCTGCTCGCGCAGCACCGGCTCGGTGCGCTGCAGGAACGGGCGGCTCGCGCGCAGCGCGGGCTCCAGCGCGTCGGCCACGGGCTGGAGCGCCGCGGTGGCCGGCCGCAGCTGGCGGGCGAGCGCCCCGCCGTCCTGGAGCGCGGTGCGCGTCGTGCGCAGCGTGGCGGGCAGCTCGCGCAGGGCGGCGCGCAGCTCGCGATCGCGGGCGCCGATCGTCGAGAAGACGTCGTCGGTCGTGTCGACCGCCCGCACGACGTCGCCGCGGTTGCGCGCCAGCGCCTCGGTGACGAGCCGCAGCCGCCCGACGACGCGGCGCGTGTTCTCGCGCCGGTCCTCGAGCGCCTCGCCGATCCGGCGGAGGTTGCGCGTCACCGGGTCGATCTCGCGCAGGCCGTCGGAGAGCTGCCGCGACTGCCCCTCCAGCGCCGAGCCGGCGCCGTTCAGCAGCAGCTGCAGCGCGCCCCGCGTGTCGGTGTCCAGCGAGGCCAGGATCTCGTCGACGTTGACGTTCGGGCGGGTCCGGGCGGCCGGGATCGTGAAGCCGGCCGGGACGCGCGGCGCGGTCGGCGTGCCCGGGTCGAGCTCGAGCACCATGTCGTTGAGCCCCGTCTTCGGTCGGAGCAGCGCGGAGGCGTCGCGCCGCATCATCGCGGCGTACTTCTCGCGCAGCCGGATGCCGACCACCGCACGGCCGCCGTGCAGCTCGACGTCGGTGATGTCGCCGACCTCGACGCCGGCGATCGTGACGGTCTGGCCCTGGCCCGGCGTCACCGACTGGGCGGTGTCGAGCTCGACGCGGTACCGGACGTCCTCCTGGCCGATCCCCGGGACCCACCCCGGGAACGAGACGCGCTGGTTCACGAGCAGGTAGACGGTGACGACGAGCGCCGTCGCCGCCATCGCGAGGATGATCGCGACCCACCGGCCGTGCTGGCGGATGGCGCGCTTCACTTCGCGTCCTTCCCGTCGAGGCGGCCGGCGAAGGGGCTGAGGCGCTCGGCGACCTCGCTCGCCAGGCCGCCGACGTCGCGCACGCCGCCGACCGGCGCGTCCAGGCCGGTCGTCCCGCGATCGCGGGCCTCGGCGCCCCGGGCCGCGCCGACGACCTGCGCCGCGTCGCCGGGCGCCGAGCGGGCCTCGTTCGGATCCGGCACCGGCTGCTGCGAGCACGGCTGGTCGTCGACGTAGGGCGGGCGCTGGGCCGGGCGGACGGGACGCACGCCGACCGGGGCGCGCGCCGCGCTGCCCAGGAGCGGGGAGCCCTCGCTGCTGACCTGCCCGAAGTCGAGCGTGTTCGGCCCGATCCCGGTCTGGACCCGGGCGTACGGGCCGTTGCCGTCGCCGTTCTGGCCCTCACCGGCGAGACCGACCATGCCGTACCAGAAGCCCTTGTAGGTCTCGCGGCCGGTCGTGAACCGCCCGTCCTCGATCTTCGCGTTGCCCGCGGGCAGGACCACGCGGTACGCGCACATCGAGAGCTCGTCGACCTGCGGCAGGAGCTTCGTGCTCTCCTCGGTGAAGCGCGCGAGCGCCGGGACCGCCTGCGCGGCCGTCGCCACCCAGCCACGGAGCGCATCGGGGCCCATGAGCGTGCGGGCGCTGCGCACCCACGGGATCGCGGCGTCGATCGTGGCGGCGGTCTGGCGGACGCCCGGCAGCAGGGCGCGGGCCAGCCGGCGCGTGCCCGGGAACGCCGCCCGGAGGTCCGCGAACGCCCCGTCCGCGGTGCGCAGCGTCGGCGCCAGCTCGGCGATCGAGCCCTCGAGCGCGCCCTGGTCGGCCGTCAGCGCGGCCGTCGTCCGGTCGAGACCGCGGACCGCCCCGACGAGCTGCCGGGAGTGGCCGGCGAGGTCGCCCGAGAGCGCGCCGGCGGCGGCGATGAGGCGCGAGAGGTCGTGCGGCTCCTCGCCGCGCAGCGCGTCGGCGTTGATCGCCGAGGTACGCAGCGCCGGCGGAGCGGCGAGCAGCGTGCGGCGCAGCGCCGCGGCGGCGGTGCCGTCGCCGTAGTCGCGTCCGAGGCCGTTGCCCAGGCCGGTGATCGTGTCCTGGAGGTCGCGGCGCTGCTGCGCGGGCAGCGAGCTCAGCACCTGGTCCCACTGGACCGCCGACTGCGTGCGGGTGATCGGCAGCGTGGCGTTCTCGGCGAGCGCGCCGGCGCGCGGGCTGCCGGGCTGCAGGTCGACGAAGAAGTTGCCCTCGAGGAAGATCCGCGGGCGGATCTTCAGGGTCGCGTCCCGGCGCGGGCGGGGCGCGTCGTCGCGCAGGTCCATCTTCACGAGCGAGGTCGTGCCGTCGCCGTGGGGCTCGACCCCCGTCACCTTCCCGACCGGGATGCCGGCGACGCGCACCGGCGAGCCGGCCTTGATCGCCTGCGCGTCGGCGACGACCGCGCTGAGGCGGAAGCCGTGGCTGCCGGGCACGTGGCCCTTGCTGAAGCCGAGGTAGACGATGAGGGCGGCGGCCACGAGCACCAGCGCGCCGGCGCGGACGGGGTTCATCCCCCGGGCACGGGCGCTCTTCGGCGGGCCGTTGCGGCGGCGCAGGAGGCTCACGGGCGACGCTCCAGTCCGATGCTGCGGTCGGTCTGCACGCCCTGGCTCCCGGGCACGTTGCCGATCAGCCGGTCGCCGCGGAAGCCCTCGTTGCCCGCCTCGCACTCCTGGTCCGCACCGGCCTGGCCCGTGTTCGGGTAGGCGTTGTAGTGCAGGGCCCCCGCGGGCTTCGCCGTCGGCAGGATCTGGTCGGTGGAGAGGATGAGCAAGGCCCGCTCCCACGTGCCGAACCGATTGCCCTCGGAGAGGTGGTTGGCGAGGTTGCGCGCGAAGAGCGTCACGTAGTTGCAGACGACCTGGGTCGGCGTCAGCTGGTCGAGCGTCGGCTGCAGGACCTGGTTGGCGCGGGTCGTGCGCTGCAGGCCCTTGAGGACGGCCGGGTCCGTGCCGAGCCGCTCGATCGAGCCGAGGCCCGCGCGCAGGCGCTCGTTGAGCTGCGGCAGGCGGACGACGGTGCGGGTGCCCTGGCGGACGGCGGCGGCGAGGTCCGGCGCGGCGCGGCGCAGCGCGCGCACGCCGGGCCGCAGCTCGGCGAGCAGGCGTCCGGTCTCGCGCAGCGTCGGACGCGTCGCGGGGAGGTCGCGCTGGACCGTCTCCTGCAGCGGCACGCCGGTCGCGATCGCGTCGGCGAGGTACGGGCGCGCGACGGCCTGCAGCGCCCCGAGGGTCCCGTCGAGGTGGCGGATGAGCGTCGCCTGGCCCTCGGCGACGGGCGCGACCTCGCCGGCGGTGCGCCGGAAGGCGTCGATCGTCGCGACGAGGCCCGTCGCGGGGTCGGCGAGGTTCGCCATCACGGGGCGGAGCCGCTCGAGGAGGACCGGCAGGCTGGCGATCGCGGTCGAGAGGTCCTCGCCCCGGCCGGCGAGCGCGTTGCCCAGCTCGCGGTTGCCGACCTGGAACGCGCGGCGGGTCGGGGCGTCGAACGCCGCGGTGACCTGGTCGACGTCGACCGGCTCGACGACCGCCTGGCGCAGCGGCAGCGTCCCGCCCTCCGGCAGGTCCTCGGAGGACGGGCCGCGGGTGAGCTCGACGTACTTCAGGCCGAGCGCGGAGCGCGGGCGCACGAGCACCGTCGTGTCGACCGGCAGCGGCGAGGCGTTGCGGTCGAGCTTCAGCCGCGCGACCGCGATGACGCGTCCGTCGCGCTCCATCCGCGGGACGACGTCGGCGACCTGGCCGATGCGGGCGCCGCCGAGGCGCACGTCGTTGCCGGGCACGAGGTTCTGGCCGTCCCGCAGCTCGACGGACACGTCGTAGGTCCGGACGAACGGCAGGCCGGAGTTCGCGTTGTAGGCGAGGATCACCGTCACGACGACGATGAGGATCGTCGCCGCGCCGATGAGCGTCGGGTTGGCGGCCAGCGACGAGCGCGAGCGACGGCGGGGAGCGGTGCTCATCGGTCCTCTCCCAGCAGCCGGGCCAGGGCGTCCCCGACCGCCTCGCCGGCGTCGTCGGCGATCTCGCCGGCGCCCGGCGCGCGGTCGCCCGCGCCGCCCGGCAGCAGGCTGCCGCGGACGTCGATCGGGTCGTCGTCGGTCCCCGTCGTCGGCGCGGCGGTGCCGCGGGTGCCGGCGGCCTGCAGGGCGCGCATCGCGGCGAGCCGGCGCAGCAGCGGGCGGTAGGCCGCGCTGCCGCGCGCCTCGCGGAGCACCGTCGCCGGATCCTCGCCGGCGAGCACGCGCCGCGTCAGGGCCATCTCCGGCGACTCGCCGCTGCGGCGGCCGCCGCGGGCGCTCCGGGCACCGGCGGTGGCCCCGCCGAGCGCGGCCGAGCAGCCGACGGTCGGCGTCGTCGCGTACGCCGAGCACTGGTTGACGATGAGGTTGATCCGCAGGTAGTGCCCGGCGTCGTCGTACGCGTTGACGGCGAGGGTCTGGAAGAAGATGTAGTCGAGCACCCGCCGGAAGCCCCCGCTGTCCTCCAGCGACTGCGTCAGCGGCCGGGCGTCGTCGAGGATCCCCCGCGTCGTCGTGGCGACCCGCTGGAGCTCGGCGACGACGGGGTCGGCGCGGCGCAGCGCGACCCGGGCGACGTCGGCCGTCTCGCCGAGGTCCTGGATCGGGCGCAGCGCGCGGCGGCTGAACGGCGCGGCGGCCCGCAGCAGCTCGGCGCCGGCGGGCGCGGCGGAGCGCAGGTCGCGCAGCAGCGGCGTGCCCTGACGGGAGAGCCGCGAGAGCTCGGCCATCGTCGGGCGCAGCTCGCGCAGCGTGCCCGGCAGCAGGCGCAGGTCGCGGTCCAGCGCCGCGCGCTGCTCGCCGACGGCGCCCTGGACGTCCGCGGCACGGGCGAGCAGCCGGGTCAGGCGGTCCCGCTCGCGGGCCACGGGCTGCAGCGCCGTGTCGCTGTCGCGCACGAGCGCCCGCAGCTGCTGGTTCTGGTCGCCGAGGAGCGCCAGGACGCGGTCGGTCTCGCGCAGGCCGGGCAGCGCGGCGCGGATCGCGCGCCGCAGCTCCGGCCCGCGGGCGGCGAGGCCGACGCCGAGCGAGTTGAGGAAGACGGCGGTGCGCTCCCGCTCGGGCAGGCGCATCATCCCGGCGACGAGATCGAGGTCGACCGGGCTGACGGTGTTGGCGACCGGCAGCAGGTGCTGGCGCTGCCCGTCGAAGGTCGCGGTCCGCAGCGCGGGCGGCGGCGCGCTGCCCGTCGTGCGGGGCTGCGTCGGCGTGCACTCGACGAACCGCTCGCCGATGATCGACTGGGGCCGGATCGAGCACTCCGCGTCGCGGCGGAAGTCGCGGAAGCCGGCGTCGTCGATCCGCAGGACGAGCACCGCGCGGCGCTCGCGGTCCACGTCGACGTCCTCGACCGTGCCGACGCGCGCGCCGGCGATCCGGACCTCCTCCCCCGGGATGACGGCGAAGGCGTTGCCGAACGTCGCGCGGACGCGGTAGGCGCCGTCGTCCCCGCCGTCGCCGCCGCAGGCGGCCAGCGAGGTCGTCGTGCCGAGGGCGAGCAGCGCGAGGGCGCCCGCGAGGATGCGGCGGCGAGCGCTCATGGTCCGGGGAGCACCGCCTTCGGGTCGCAGTCCAGCGTGCCGTCGCTGTCGCGCCAGACGTTGGAGCCGTCCGGTCGCGGCTGGCTCGCGCCACCCGGGCAGCGCCGCGGGCCGACGTTCTGCGAGCCGACGCCGCCGAGCCCGCCGAGCGTCCCGACGAGCTGCCGGACGATCGGGCCGAGCACGGGGTCGGCGACGAGCGCGTTCTCGTTGATGATCGGCTGGATCCGCGCGTAGTGGCCGTTGGCGTCGTACGCCGCGGCCCCCTGCGAGAAGTCGCGCAGCCAGCCCACGAAGTCGGGCGTGTAGGGACGGATGAACGCCGCGACCGGCTGGGCATCGCGGGCGGCGCGGGCGGCGTGGCTCAGCGCGGGCACGCCGACCTCGGCGAGCTTCGGCGTGCGCGCGAGCAGGTCGAGCAGGTCGTCGTCGGCCCCGGGGCTGCGCACGAGCGACCGCAGCGAGGCGATGGTCGGGCGGCTCTCGCGCACGAGCGGGCGGACGTCGCGCAGCAGGGGCGTGAGCCGCCGGGTCGCGGGCTTCGACGCGGCGACGAGCGGGTCGAGGACGTCGAGCGTCGAGCGCAGGTCGGCGAAGGTGCTCGTGCCGCGGCGCAGCGTGCCGGGCAGCCGGGCGAGCGAGGCGTCGAGGGCCGCCTCGCGGGCGACGAGCGCCGAGGAGGTCGCCCGGGCGTGGTCGACGAGGTCGGTGAGGGTGCCGCGCTCCGCCCCCAGGGCCGCCACGACGCGCGAGGAGCCGTCGAGGAACCGCTGCAGCGTGGGCTGGTCGCGCACGACCTCGGCGAGCAGCCGCTGACCGGCGCCGAGCGAGGGGTTCAGCAGCCGCAGCGTCGCGTTCGCGCGGTCCTCTCGGCCCTCGAGCCCGTCGGCGCCGGCGCGGAGCAGGCGCTGCAGCCCCTTCCGGGTCCGGGCGTCGAAGGTCGCGAACAGCTGGTCGAGGTCGACGATCTGCTCGACGCGGTCGGCGGCGATCGTGGCACCGTCGTCGAGCTCCGGCCCGTTGTTCGGGCCCGGGACGAGCGAGACGTAGCGGTTCGCGATGCCCGACAGCGAGGGCGAGCGCACGGTCGCCCGGGTCCCCTCGTGGAGCGGGGCGACGTCGCCGGAGACGTGGAGCTCGAGCTCGGCCCGATCGTCCCGCGTCAGGCGGATGTCGGAGATCGTGCCGACGCGCCGCCCGCCGACGCGCACCTCGTTGCCGTTCACGAGCTGACCGGCGTTCGGCACGACGAGGCGGTAGCGGTGGTCGCCCCCGCCGCCGATCAGCAGCACGAGGACGACGACGACCACGGCCGCCAGCGCGGCGCCGACGCCGACGCGCAGCGCGGTGCGGGCACGGGCGTCGGTCACCGGGGGTGCGCGGCGCGGCCGCGAGATCGCGATGGACGGAGGAGCACGAGGAGGGACCCCGGAGACGGCGGGCCGAGGTCAGCGTCGCCGAATCACGTTCCGTTGATGTTACGACCCCCGCGAGCCCGGCCGTACCCGCGGTAGGAACGTGGCGCGTCGCCCGCCGAACGCCCGTCCAGGACGGTGATCGCGAGCCCGCGAGGACCGGGGATTCGCCCCGCGTGCGGTTGGTCACACACACCGTCGACCGTCCGTCGGCGAGGCGTCGTGTCGCCGCGCCGGGCCTCCCGGGTCCGGGCGGGATCGGGGGCCGCGTCCGGGCCCCCGGCCATCCGCCCGAGCCGGGTCCTCGGACGAGGTCGGGGCGCCGACCGGCGCCCCGACACCACCCGACGACGGATCCCCAGGACTCAGTTCATCCCCAGCGGGCCGCGCGAGGCGCCGGCGAGGAACTGCTCCACGAACGCGTTCGGGGAGTTGAACAGCTGCTCCGCCGGACCGGCCTCCACGATCCGGCCCTTCCACAACACGTTGATGTACTGCGACACCCTGCGCGCGGTCATGATGTCGTGCGTGATCAGCGTGAACGCGGGACGGTGCTCCAGCCGCTTGTCCTCGGCCTCGCGCATCGTCTCCTCATGGATCTCCATGATCAGCTCGCCC
>NZ_JAXAVX010000011.1:0-114029 GCF_033949425.1 Patulibacter brassicae
GCCCCGAGCATCGTCGAGGCGACCGCCTCAGCCATCGGGATCGGCGCGGCTCGGGGCACCCGGGAGGGACCGGGGCCCGCCCCGAGCATCGTCGAGGCGACCGCCTCAGCCATCGGGATCGGCGCGGCTCGGGGCACCCGGGAGGGACCGGGGCCCGCCCCGAGCATCGTCGAGGCGACCGCCTCAGCCGCCGGGGACGGCCTCAGGGGGCGAGGACCTCGGCGACCGCGAGGACGTGGGCGTCCGGCTCGGGGTCCTCGTCGAGCGACCAGACGGCGGAGAGGACGGCCTGGACGAAGCCCCAGGCGCGGAGGCGGTCCTCGGGCAGGCCCGTGAGGGCCGCGAGGCGGCGGCATCGACCGGCGGCGAGCGTCGCGACTGCGGGCCCGAGGGGGAGCGGGTTGTAGAGCAGCGGCGCGATCTCGTACGCGGGGTCGCCACGCAGGCCGTGCGGATCGATCGCGCGCCAGGCGCCGCCGTCGCGCAGGACGTTGTCGTGGTGGAGGTCGCCGTGGAGCGGGACGTCGGGACCGGCGGTCGCCAGCAGCTCGCGCGCGACCCGGTCGGCGAGCGCCACGACGCCGCCGGGCAGCGGGTCCGCGGCGCCCGCGAGGTGATCGGCGAGCTCGGTCGTCCGCGCGGCGAGCGTCGGCAGCGCCGCGGCCCGCGGGTCCTCGAGCGCCGCGGGCCCCGGGAGCGCGGAGATCACCGCGGCCAGGATCGCGCACGCCTCCTCGTCCCGATCGGGCACGAGCGCCGCGAGCGGCGTGCCCGGCTGCAGCCGCTCGAGCAGGAGCGCCCCGGCGTCCGGCGCGGACGCCAGCAGCCGCGCCGCGCCTCGCCCGTCGGCGAGGGCGAGCCACGCCGCCTCGCTCTCGATCGTCTCTGCCCCGGGCGGCACGAGCTTCAGGACGCACGGCGTCCCGTCCCGGCGCTCGGCCGCGGCGACCCAGCCGTAGCTCGGGGGCAGGGACCTGAGGGCGTGCAGGTCCCAGCGCGCCCGCCACCGGTCGATCGTCGCGGGCAGCGCGTCGAGCCACGCCTTGCCGTCCTCGCCGTGCACGGCGGTCAGGCGCGCCCGGAACGTCGCAGGGAGGTCCACCGGCGGATCCTCGCCGACCGACCCGCCGGCCGTCGAGCGAGCGACGCCTATTCGAACATTGTGTTCGAACGCAGTGTAGGGTCGGCGCATGGAGACGAGAGACCCTGTGGAGCGGACGAAGCAGGCGCTGCGCGTCTGGGCCGGGATCCGGATCGGCTACGGCGTCGTGGCGATCCTCGCCCCGCGCCTGATGTTCCGGCTGCTGCGGATGGAGCCGCATCCCGACGCACGAGGGTTCAACGCCTTCCTCGGCAGCCGCGACATCGTCGTGGGCGCCGTCGCGCTGCGCGCGTCGACGACCGAGCAGGTCCGCGCCGCCGTGGACCTCAACCACGGCAACGAGATCGTCGACTCCGTCGTCCTGGCCCAGGAGATCCGCCAGGGGCGAGGCGCGGACCCCTTCAACGTCGTCGGCGTCGTCTTCAACGCCATCGGCCACGCGACCTGGCTCACCGCCCGGGCGCGGCTGCGCGGTCGCTGACCCGCGCTCGGACGCCCCTCGCGAGCGCGTGCCGCTCGCGGGCGGGTGCCGCGCCGCCCTGGGCCCAGGCGGCTTCGTATCGTGTGGAGCCGTGACCGACCCGACCATCGCCTCACCGCTGCAGCGCCTGCGCGACGTCCTGGACGACGCCGTGCTGAACGTCACCGGTGGCGAGCGACCGCGGTCGGCCCCGTCGCTGGAGCGGCCGAAGCAGGCGGCGCACGGCGACTTCGCCACGAACGCGGCGATGCTGCTCCCGAAGATCGTCGGCGCGGCGCCGCCGATGATCGCCGAGCGGCTCACGGTCGCCCTCCAGGAGCACCTCGGCGCCGGCCTCGCCCAGGTCGACGTGGCCGGACCCGGCTTCCTGAACCTGCGGCTCTCCGACGCGTGGCTCGACGCGGCGCTCGGGGAGGTCGTCGCCGCCGGCGAGCGCTTCGGCGCCGCGGGCGTGGGGGAGGCCGAGCGGATCATCCTCGAGTACGTCTCGAACAACCCGACCGGCCCGGTCCACATCGGCGGGGCGCGCGGCGCGGCGTTCGGCTCCGCGCTCGCGAGCCTCCTGACCTTCCACGGGCACGACGTCCACCGCGAGTACTACGTCAACGACCACGGCAACCAGGTCACGCTCTTCGGCCGGTCGCTGCAGGCCCGGGCGCGCGGCGAGGAGGTCCCGGAGGGGGGCTATCAGGGCGACTACGTCGCCGACGTCGCCGCCGAGATCCCCGACGCCGCGACCCGCCCGGTGGACGAGGTCGCGCTGGAGGGCGTCGCGCTCATGGTCGGCCGGCAGGCCGCGTCGCTGGAGCGGTTCCGCACGACGTTCGACCGCTGGTTCCGCGAGCGGTCGCTCTACGAGACCGGCGACGACGGGGGCGAGAGCCTCGTCGACGCGGCGTTCGGCGTCCTCGCCGAGCAGGGCCGGTCGTTCGAGCAGGACGGCGCGCTCTGGCTGCGCACGACCGACAGCGGGGACGACAAGGACCGCGTCATGCGTCGCGCGGACGGTCGGCCGACGTACTTCGCCTCCGACGTCGCGTACCACCACGACAAGCGCGTCCGCGGCTTCGACCGGATCATCGACGTCTTCGGCGCCGACCACCACGGCTACGTCGCCCGGGTGACGGGCGCGTTCGTGGCCCTCGGCGGGCGCGCCGACCAGATCGAGATCCTCATCACGCAGTTCGTGAACCTCTTCGAGGACGGCGAGCGGGCGAAGATGAGCAAGCGCGCCGGCGAGTTCGTGACCCTCGACGACCTCGTCGACGACATCGGCGTCGACGCCGCGCGCTGGTACCTGCTGGCTCGCTCGCACGACACGACGATCGACCTCGACCTCAACGAGGCCCGGGCGCAGTCGCAGGAGAACCCGGTCTACTACGTGCAGTACGCGCACGCCCGGATCCGCTCGATCCTCGAGCGCGCCACCGCGGGCGAGCGGACCGGCGACGCCGGCACCGGCGCCCAGGAGGACGAGGGCATCGTCGACGGCGAGCGGCAGCTGCTGCTCGCGCTGCTCTCCTGGCCCGACGAGGTCGCCGAGGCCGCCGACCGTCGCGCGCCGCACCGGATCGCGACCTACGCGCTGGCGCTCGCGCGGCAGTACTCGGCCTTCTACCGCGACTGCCCGGTGCTCGCCGCCGGCGTGCCGGAGCCGGTCCGCGAGCGGCGCCTGGCGCTCTGCACGGCCACGGCGTCCGTCCTCGCCGCCGCGCTGGGGATCCTCGGCGTCGACGCGCCCGACCGCATGTAGCGCCCGGGCGCGGCTCAGCGCTCGATCGCCTCGACGGCGCCGCTGAGGCCGAGGTCCTCCATGAGCTGGCGCGCGTCGTTGGCCAGCCGCGTCATCTCGTGGTTGGCGACGAGCCAGCCGACGATGAGCAGCAGCACGCCGCCGACCATCGTGATCACGGTGTAGTGGTCGCGCAGGATCCGCGCGGCGCCGGTGACCTTCTCGAACGCCAGTGCCGCCGCGAGGAACGGGACCGCGAGGCCGAGCCCGTAGAAGAGGAGGAGGAACGCGCCGCCGCCGACCCCGTCGCGGGTGGCGGCCGTGGTGAGGATGGCGCCGAGGATCGGGCCGGTGCACGGGGTCCAGGCGATCGCGAACGCCATGCCGGCGACGATCGGGCCGCCGGTGCCGGCGCGCCGGAGCAGGACCTCGGGCCGCAGGGTGCGGTTGAGGACCGGCACGAGCGGGGTCAGCAGGTAGACGGCGCCCATCACCATGAGCAGGACGCCGGCGACGACCTCGAGCGTCGTCTTGCTCGACGCCAGCGGCGCGCCGATCCCCGTCGCGAACAGCCCGAGGGCGACGAACACGAGCACGAAGCTCAGGCAGAAGAGCGCGCTCGGGCCGAGGATCGCCCCGGTTCGCCGCTCCGCGGCCGGGCGCACCGACTCGCCGCCGGTGAGCACCGAGAGGTAGCCCGGCACGAGCGGCAGCACGCACGGCGAGGCGAACGACAGGAGGCCGGCCGCGAACGCCGCGAAGACCGTGGGATCGACGTCGGAGGCCGCCAGGACGCTCATCGGAACCGCTCGAGCTCGGCGTTCAGCCGCGCCCGGTCCTCGTCGCTGAGGCCGTCGTCGTCCTCCGGGGCGGGGCCGCTCGCCGCCGCGTCCTCGGCCTCGGCGCGCCGCCGGCGCCAGCGACGCACGAGCACGACGAGCAGCGTGGCGCCGAGCAGGAACGCCGCGGCCGGCAGCAGCCAGCGCAGCGTCCGCAGGGTGCCGCTGGGCGGGTCGATGAGGACCTGCTCACCGTAGATGTCGACCATCGAGTCGACGATCTCGTCCTCCGTCCGGCCCTGGGCGACGAGGCGCTCGATGTGGCGCCGCTCGCGCTCGGCCTGCGGGGCGTCGGACTGGTTCAGCGGCGTGCCGCAGGTGACGCACATGAGGCGCTGCTCGACCGCCTCGACGCTCGTGCGAGGCGTGGCCGCCGTCGCGCCGCCGGGCGCGACGAGGACGGCCGCGGCGAGCGCGAGCAGGGCGCAGACCGCGAGGGCGACGAGGGCGCGTCGCGACGGCGCGGCGACGGTCATCGGGCCGGCAGCGCCGCGTCGGGGACGCGCGCGAGCTTCAGGGCACGGCGCAGGAAGTCGATGCTCGTCTCGCCGCGGTCGAAGGCGCGGATCCGGCCCTCGGCGTCGATGACGAACGTCTCCGGCACCTGGATCGCGCCGTAGGCGTTGGCCAGCCGGCTGCCGGGGTCGCGGACGGACGGGAACGTCATGCCCTGGTCGCGCGCGAACGCGAGGCTGTCCTCGGGCGTGTCGCGGTTCGTGACGCCCAGCACGGTGCCGACGCCGGCCTTCGCGAGCGCCCGGTGGGTGCGCTCCAGCAGCGGCGCCTCGCGCCGGCACGGCACGCACCACGAGCCCCAGACGTTCAGGACGACGACCTTGCCGCGCAGGTCGGCCAGGCGCAGCTCGCCCGACGCGCCGAGCCGCGGCAGCGCCCGGTCGGCGTCCGGCG
Source organism: Patulibacter brassicae (assembly GCF_033949425.1). Lineage (NCBI taxonomy): Bacteria > Bacillati > Actinomycetota > Thermoleophilia > Solirubrobacterales > Patulibacteraceae > Patulibacter > Patulibacter brassicae. The sequence continues at coordinate 5,064 of NZ_JAXAVX010000011.1, forward strand.
CCGGCACGACCTTGCCCGCGAGCACCTGGGCGTCGAGCGTGTCGCGCTCGTCCTCGCCCGTGCCCGGCCGGGCCATCGCGTAGATCAGCAGGGCCACGAGGGCGAGGCCGAGGAGCCCGAGCAGCACCGGCACGGCGGAGCGACGCATCGCCGAGGAACGGTAGAGCGTCCGGCCGCGCGACGATCCGCTGCGGCGCGCGGGCGCTCGCCGACCGTCCGCGACCCGCGGCGCGACGCGCGCTCCGGGCGTCGCGGTATCCTCGCCCGCAGCGTGCGGCAGTAGCTCAGTTGGTAGAGCATCAGCTTCCCAAGCTGAGGGTCGCGAGTTCGAGCCTCGTCTGCCGCTCCTCCCCGAGTCCCCGGCCACGGCCGGGGATTCGTCGTTCAGGGCCGCGGGCCGGCGGCCAGCGCCGCTTCGTAGACCTCCCGGTGCGCAGCGGCGATCGCGCGACGCTCGCCCAGGCGTCGCGCGATGCGGACCTCCGGGGACTTGCGCGGCGCCGCCCGATCGGCGTGGGCGGCGCGCACCGCGGCGCGCAGCGACGCCGCGTCGAGGCCGTCCTCGTCGTGGTGGTGCAGGAGGCACGGCGGACCCTGCTCGGCGTAGTGGCCGCAGTCGGGGACCACCACGGCGGTCCCGAGGTCGTGGCAGGCCTCGAGCCACCCGGAGTGGGTCCCGAACCGGTAGGGCAGGACCGAGACGTCGAGCTCCTGGAGGTAGTCCCAGAGCTCGTCGTCGGAGAAGTACGGGTGGACGCGCACCTCGACGGCCTCATGGGTGCGGCCGAGGGCCAGCAGCTCCTCGGCGACATCGGGCGCGTACCAGTGGTCGTCCGGGTCCAGCAGCTCGTCGTGCAGGTCGATCCGCAACGTCGCGTCGGGCAGCTCGGCGACCGTCTCCGCGAGGGCGGCGGCGACCGCCGGGACGTCCATGTTCGCCCGCAGGCTCTTCGCGTGGACGCCGACGACGAACCCGGACCGCGCGGGCCGGGGACGCCGCATCCGCGCCGGCTCGACGACGTGCGGATGGGGGATGACGCGCGCACGGCGTCCCCAGCGTGCCTCGATCGCCGCCGCCGCTCCCGGCGTCAGCGTGACGAGGGCCGTCGCGCCGCGCACGAGCTCGGTGAGCTGGCGGTCGTGGAGCGCCACGTCGGCGTGGTGCGGGTTGCGCAGGTCGTGGACCGTGACGACGAGCGGCCTGCCGCACTCGCGCAGGGCCGCGACGACCTCGCGCAGCTCCTCCGGGGTCTTCGCGTCGAACCCGAAGTGCACGTGGAACGCGTCGAAGGTCTCGTGGTTCGCGCGGATCCAGTCCGCATCGAGGATGACCGGCGGCCACCAGCCCCCGGGGACCTTCGCGCCGTCGGCGGGCGGGACGTCCGCCAGCCGGACGACGCCGTCGCGGCCGCCGGGGTCGGCGAGGTGCCGGACGTAGACGTGGGAGGCCGGAACGGACGCGACCCGGATCGGCGGGGTCCGTCGCGCCGCCGGGGCCGCGGGCCGGACCGGCGCGGAGCAGGGCGGGGATGGGGTCGTCGCTGGATGTCCGATGGGTGCGGGGGAGGTCGGGGTCGGGGATGCGCCGAGCCGCCGCCGGCCACGGGCGCAGCCGGCCGGTCCGTCGCGTTGCCGGTGATACCCGCCGATCCGTCGCGCGATGCACCGGGGACCGGCCCCCACGGCCCCCGGTCGCAGGATGTGGTCCGAGCCCACCCGGCGCCGCCCCGCCCCGGAGAGGATCGGGGGAGACCACCGAGGGAGCACGAAGCGCATGAGCACGACCACCGACGGCCTGCTGATCCGGACCGCGGACGCGATCACCCCGGACTGGCTCGGCCGGGTCCTCGGGCGGCCGGACGTGGCGATCGAGGAGGCCGTGCCGATCGGCACCGGCCAGATGAGCGGCACCCACCGGGTCCGCTGGCGCGACGGCGACGCGACCGGATCGGTCGTCGTGAAGCTCGCCTCGGAGGACGCGGCGAGCCGCGCGACGGGCGTCGGCATGGGCGCCTACGGCCGCGAGATCGCGTTCTACGGCAAGCTCGCCGCGCGCCTCGGCGCGCCGATCCCGGGCTGCCATCTCGCCGTCCAGGATCCCGCCGAGGGCTGGTTCACGCTCGTGCTGGAGGACGTCGACGGCGCGAGCCAGGGCGACCAGATCGCCGGCTGCACCCCCGACGAGGCGGAGCGCGCGCTGCTCGCGCTCGCGCGCGTCCACGCGCCGATCCTCAACGACCTGCACCTCGGCTCGGAGGACTGGCTCAACCTGCCGAACCCGCTGAACCAGCAGCTCCTGACCGCGCTGCTGCCGGGATTCCTCGAGCGCTACGGCGACCGGATCGCCCCCGAGCACGCCGAGGTCTGCCGGCGGCTCGTCCCGGCGCTCGACGCCTGGGACGCCGCGCGCCGGCCGCCGCTGGGCCTCGTCCACGGCGACTTCCGGCTGGACAACCTCCTCTACGACGAGGTCGGCGCGGTCCGGGTCGTCGACTGGCAGACGGTCGGCTGGGGCCCCGTCATGCACGACGCGAGCTACTTCCTCGGGGGCGCGCTGGACGCCGAGGACCGCCGCGCGCACGAGGAGCGGCTGATCCGGGCCTACCACGGCGAGCTCCTGCGCCTCGGCGCCACCGGGCTGGACTGGGAGGCCTGCTGGGAGGGCTACCGCGAGCGGTGCTTCGCCGGGCTCGTGATGGTCATGGCGGCGTCGATGGTCACCCAGCGCACCGACCGCGGCGACGAGATGTTCGTGACGTGGATCGCCCGGGCCGCGCAGCAGGCGCTGGACCTCGACGCGCTGTCGCTCCTGCCCGAGCCGGGCGCGAAGCCCGCGCCGCTGCGCCCGGCGGCGGCCGACGAGGGGCGCCACGAGGCCGGCGCCGAGCTCGCCTGGAACGAGAGCTGGTACGCCGACGCGATCGCCGCCGACGGCTCGCTGGCGGTCTACACGCGGATCGGCCGGGTGCCGAACGCCGACCGCACGCTGTTCACCGCTGCGATCGTGCGCGCGGACGGGCCGGCGATCATGGTCGTCGACGCGGAGGCGCCGCTGCCGCCGCTGGAGGACGAGCGTCAGGCGATCGACCGTCCGGGCCTGCGCGCCCACCAGGAGGTCCTCGAGCCGCTGGAGCGCTTCCGCGTGGCGCTCGAGGCGACGGGCGCCGCGCACGAGGACCACGCCGCGCCGCTGCGGGGCGCTGCAGGCACGCCGGTGCCGGTCGCGTTCGACCTCACGTGGACGACGGAGGGCGTGCCGTTCCAGTGGCGGCAGGCCACGCGCTACGAGATCCCGTGCCGCGTCGCCGGCACGGTGACGATCGACGGGGTCGAGATCGCCCTCGAGGGTCCCGGGCAGCGCGACCACTCCTGGGGCGCCCGCGACTGGTTCGCCACGGACTGGATGTGGTCGGCCCTGCACTTCGACGACGGCACGCGGATCCACGCGGTGATGCTGCCCGCGCGCCCCGGCCTGGCGGTCGGCTACGTCCAGCGCGACGGCGCGATCGACGAGCTCGAGGGCGGCACCGTCGCGATGGAGGTCGCACCGGACGGGCGCTTCGGCCCGACGACGACGACGCTCCAGCCGTCCGGGCTCGAGCTCACCGCCACGCCGCGCGCGTTCGGGGCGGTCCTGCTGCTCGCCGACGACGGCCGGCGCAGCCACTTCCCGCGCGCCCAGGTCGACGTGCGGACCGCCGACGGGCGCCGCGGCACCGGCTGGATGGAGTGGAACCTCAACCAGCCGGCGGACGCGGACTGAGCAGGTCCCGTCCCGTCCCGCGGCTCGGCGGCGGGGCGGGCGGGCCGACCGTCAGTCCTCGGCGAGGCGGGCCTCGACGCTGGCGACCTTGTCGTCGAGCGTCTGGTCCGGCTTGTCCGTGCGCTCGTCGAGCTTCAGGACGGTGTAGGCGCGGGGGAGGCCGAGCTCCAGCGGCACGCGGTGCAACTGGGCGACGACGCGGAGGATCGCCTCGGCGTCGCCCTCCAGCGACGTCCCCATCGCGTGCATCCGGTAACGGACCTCGTCCTGGGCGGCGAGCCGGCGCTGGATCTCCGCGACGTAGGCGGAGGCGGAGGCCTCGGCGCGGCCGAGGCCGAGGACGGTCAGGTCTGCGGTGGCCATGCGATCACCTGCTGCATCGGAAGGGCGGAGCGGTCCTCCCCATGATGCAGGGTGTCGCCGGCGAAGAAGAAGAACCAGATCCCCGCGGCGAGCATCGCGAGGCAGACGGAGATGACCATCACGACGTCGAGCACCGTCGTGACGCGGCCCGTGGTGCGCCCGTCGCGCATCGACTGCGTCCACGGCATCCGGATGACGACCTCGTCGTCGCCGCCGGTCACCCGCGTGTAGAGCCCGTTGAGCCAGGCGAGGATCTTCACCATCACGAACCCGGTGATGCCGATCGCCAGGAGGATGAACAGCACCTGGCCCATCGAGAGGTTCTGGCTGTCGGCGCGCGACGCCGCGATCCGGATCCAGAGGTACGGGCTGCCGGCCCACATGAAGATGCCGCCGGCGAGCATGAGGACGAAGATCACGCCGGCGCCGAGGCGCTGACCGGCGCTCAGCGGCGGTCGCGGCTCCTTCGCGGTCCCCGGGCGCCGGTGGGCGGTCTGGCTCTGCGCGCTCATCCCGCTCCCGATGGTAGCGGCGAACATCGGTGTTCGCCAGACGGGTCGAACAGACGCGACCCCCAGTAGGAAGAACGGCCGGGTCGGGGCCGCGGCGCGGACGGCGGCGTGGCGCGCCATACTTCCGGGCCATGTCGCGGACGCTTCGGTTGACCTTCGCGATCTCCGCTGCGGTGGTGCTCGCCGGCGTGCTGCTGTACACGAGCTTCGCCGGTTCTGCCGAGGCGCGCCAGCCGAGCGAGCTGCGCGAGGCGAAGGCCGGCGTCGACTACCGCCTGACCGGGGTCGTGGTCCCCGGGACCGTGAAGCGGCAGGGCGAGAAGCTCCTCTTCCACGTCCGTGACCGCAAGGGTCAGGCGTCGGTCCCGGTGAGCTACAGCGGCCAGGTGCCCGACCCGTTCCGCGAGGGCCGCGAGGTCATCGTGACCGTCCGCCAGGGCCCCGAGGGCAAGGGCGGCGCCTTCACCGGCAAGCCGGACTCGCTCGTGACGAAGTGCCCGTCGAAGTTCGACGACGGCTCGGAATCCGCCGCCACGAAGACCTCGTAGGGCCTGCATGGCCCTGCTCGGCCACGGGCTGCTCGCCCTCGCGCTCGCCGTCGCCCTCTACGGGGCCGGCGCGAGCATCGCCGCCGCCCGGATCGCGGCGACGGACGGACCGCGCGGTGCCGCCTGGCAGCGCTCCGGGCGCCGGGCCGCCTACGCGCTCGCGGCCCTGCTGACGGCGAGCTTCCTCCTGCTGGAGGTGCTCTTCGTCCGGACCGACCTGCGGTTCGAGGTCGTCGCCGACCACTCCTCGGCGACGACGCCGCTGCTCTACCGGATCGCCGCGCCCTGGAGCTCCCAGGAGGGCTCGCTGCTGCTGTGGGCCTGGTTCCTGTCGCTCTGGACCGCGCTCATCCTCTGGCGACTCGGGCGCCGGATGTCGGACGTCGTGCCGTGGGCGCAGGCCGTGCTCCTCGCTCTCGCGGGCGCGTTCCTGGCGATGCTGACGTTCCTCACGCCGCCGTTCACGACGCTCGATCAGGTGCCGATCGCGGGCGTCGGCCTCAGCCCGCTGCTGCAGTACCCCTCGATGATGATCCACCCGCCGATGCTCTACGGCGGGTACACGCTCTTCGCGGTGCCGTTCGCCTTCGCCGTCGGGGCGCTCATCGCCGGCCGCGTCGGGGCCGAGTGGATCCAGGCGACCCGGCGCTTCGCCCTCGGCGCCTGGCTGCTGCTCGGCATCGGCCTCGTCCTCGGCGCGCGGTGGAGCTACGCCGAGCTCGGCTGGGGCGGCTACTGGGGGTGGGACGCGGTCGAGAACGCCGGGCTCATGCCCTGGGTCCTGGGCACCGCGTTCCTGCACTCGGTGATGATCCAGGAGAAGCGGGGCATGCTCCGCACCTGGAACGTCTCGCTGATCCTCGGCGTCGGCGTCCTCTGCGTCCTGGGCACGTTCATCGTCCGCTCGGGCGTCCTGTCGTCGATCCACGCCTTCGGCGCCTCGACCCTCGGGATCCCGTTCCTGCTGCTGCTCGTCGTCATGGCGGGCGGCTCGATCGCGCTCGTGACGTGGCGACGCGACGTGCTGCGCTCCGAGCACCGGATCGACTCGCTGCTCTCGCGCGAGGCGTTCTTCCTCGCCGGCAACGTCGTGCTCGTCGCGCTCGTGGTCGTGATCCTCTGGGGCACGTTCTTCCCACTGATCGGCGAGCTCATCACCGGGCAGCAGCGCCCGCTGGAGACCGTCTGGTGGGGGCGCTTCGTCGGGCCGCTGGCGCTCATCGTCACGCTGCTCATGGGACTCGGCCCGCTCGCCGCCTGGCGTCGGACGACCGGCGCCCACGCATGGCGCCAGGTCCGCGGGCCGCTCGCGGTCGTCGTGGTGGCCGTCGTGGCGGCCGGGATCCTCGGCGGCCTCGCGCGCGTGGACGTCGCGATCGCCGTCGTCGCCGGCGGCTTCGTGCTCGGCGCCGTCGGCCAGGAGCTCCAGCGCGGGGCTCGGGCGCGGCGCGGGGCCAGCGGGGAGCCGCTGCCGCTCGCGCTCGTGCGCCAGGTCGCGCGCAACCGCCGCCGCTACGGCGGCTACCTCGTGCACGCGGGCATCGCGGTGCTCGTGATCGCCGTCGCCGCGAGCTCGGGGTTCAAGGAGCAGCGCCGGATCCACGCCGAGGTCGGCGACCGCTTCTCCGTCGGGGGCTACGACCTGCGCTACGAGAAGGCGATCGGCGACTGGGAGACCTCCCGCGACGGCGGCTCCGAGCAGCTGCGGAAGATCATCCTCGGCGCCCGGGTCGGCGTGTACCGCGACGGCCGCCGGATCGAGACGATCGAGCCGACGCGCGAGTACTACCCCTCCACGGACACCTCGCTCGGGCCCGTGAGCCGCTTCTTCCTCGGCGAGGCGGCCACGGAGGTCGCGCTCGACACGGGCGCCACCCGCGACCTGTGGGTGGCGATGGCCCCCGACGGCGACGCCCTGGCGGCGGTCCTGACCGCGATCGACAAGCGACTCGAGAAGACCGAGGCGCCGTTCGCGAACTCGGCGCAGGCCGCGGTGAACGTCGCGGCGTTCTACCGGGCGCGGCCGTCCGCGATCACGTTCCAGGTCATCGTCGCCCCCGGCGTCACCTGGATCTGGATCGGCTCGCTCCTGGCCCTGCTCGGCGGCCTGCTGGCGATCTGGCCCGCGGCCGACGCCCAGACGCGGCGCGTGCGCGCCGGCTACCGCGCGCGGGTCGTGCGCGACCTGGGCCGCGCGCCCGCGGGGGACTGACGTGGGCAACGGGCTCGCGATCCTCGTCCTGCTCGTCGCGATGGTCGGCGTGGTGCTGCTGCTCGGCCAGCCGCTCTGGCCGGGTGCCGCGGCGGCGGCCGCCGACCGGGACGACCTGCGCCGCGCCGACCTCGAGGCCGCGCGGACCGCGAAGTACCGCGAGATCCGCGACGCCGAGCTCGACCACGCGACCGGCAAGCTCTCCGACGAGGACTGGCGGGCGATCGACCGCCGACTGCGCTCGGACGCCGTCGAGATCCTCCACGCGCTGGACGCCCTCGGCGTGACGTCGGAGGCGCCGCCCGCGTCCTCACCGGCGCGCGGCGCCGAGGCGACCGGCAGCGCCGCGGGCCCCGAGCGCGCCGACTGAGCTACCCTTCGCGGCGATGGAGGTCGTGCTCTCGATTCTGCAGGTCTTCGTGTCGGTCGTCCTGATCGCACTGATCCTGATGCACTCCGGCAAGGACGCCGGGCTGTCGGGCGCGTTCGGCGTCGGAACGGGCCAGGGCCCGCTCGGCGGCGGCTCCTACGTCGAGCGGAACCTCAACCGCTGGACCGTGTTCTTCTGCATCGTGTTCGTCGTGAACACGATCGTCCTGATCAAGATCTGACGCCGGCCCGGCGCGCCGGACGCCGCCGGGTCTGCGAGCCTCCGCCGCGATGGCCTCCGACCCGCGGCTCGTGACCCGGCGGACGATCGCCGGGTGGCTCGCCGCGGCGCTCGCCGCCGCGGCCGCGATCGTCCTCGCCGCCTCGGATCCGGGGCCGCGCGCGCTGGCTCCGCCGCCGCCGCCCGTCGTGGCGGATCTGCCCGACGCCCCGGGCACCGTCGACCTGCCGCCCCGCGACGAGCGGCCGACCACGCCACCCGTGGCGCTGACGCCCGCCGACGGCGGGCGCGCCCTCGTCTGGGCGGAGCGGGGGACGGGGCGCGTGCTGCGGGCGACGCTCGAGGGGACGCGGGTCGTCGCCCCGGTGCTCGTCGCGGACCTGCCGGTCGTGCCCGGCGCGAGCGCCGGCGTGCGCGGCATCGCCGTGGACCGGCGAGGGCGGGTCCTCGTCTCGTTCGTGCGGCGGACGGGACGGCGGCTCGTCGTCGTGGCGCTGCGCGACGGGCTGCGGCCCCGGACGGTCTGGGTCGGCCCGCGCGCGGGGCGGCTGCGCGTCGGGGGCGGCCTCGCGGCGCTGCCCGGCGGACGCGTCGTCGTGGGCATCGGCGACCAGGGCCGCCTGGCGAGCGCGGCGCAGGAGGGCTCGCTGCTCGGGCGCGTGGTGACGATCGATCCCGGCGGCCGCGCCGGGCAGGAGCCGCGCCGGCGCTCCCGCGGCTGGCACGACCCGCTGGCGATCGCGACCGACCTCCGCGGCCGGATCTGGGTCGCCGATCGCCTCGGCGGCGGCGACGCCGAGCGCACCGGCCGTGCCGATCGCCCCCGCCTGCCCACCGTCCGCAGCCCCTTCCGGCGCGCGCCGATCGCGCTGGCGGTCACGCCGGACAGCCGGCTGCTCCTCGCCTGCGGGCTCGGCTCCGGCCGCCTGGACCGCACCGTCCGGCGCGGCGTCGGCGCCGGAGGCGTGCCGCAGGTCCTCGACGTCCGCTGCCGCTACGGCGCCACCGTGGTGGGGGACGAGGTGCTCGTCGTCGACGACGCCGGAGCGATCGTCCCGGCCGGGACCGTCGCGGAGCTCGCCGAGGCCGATCCACTCGACGGCTGATCCGCCGATTCGGGTTCCAGGGTCCGGCGTATGGCGCGCATCGCCGGATTCCTCTCGACACTGGGTGTCCAGGAGCCGGAACAGGCGCGCCCCAACCCGAAGTGAGAGTGCGATGAAGCGACGCCCCATCACATCGACGCTGCTGGCCGTTGCGGGACTGCTCGTCGGTCCCGCGGCAGCCGTGGCCGGGACCATCACGTCGCCGATCGCCGTGGAGTCCAACAGCTCCTCCCCGGTCGTGTCCGGTGGCCACGTGGTCGCTGGGTGCGATCGCGAACGGGCGATACGCCGTCAGCCGGGTCGCGCTGAAGGATGGCGCGCGGAGCACCGTCGCGTTGAGGACTGATGCCCTGCGGGCGCCGGGGGGCGTCAGCGAGGCGAACCTGCCGTTCAACCAGTTCCTCGCGACGAGGTTCGCGTGGAGCCCCGGCGTGGCGATCGTCCAGGGCGTGTGGAAGGCCGTTCCGGCTGGGGGGTTCGATCCGAGCAGTGGTTTCGGGATGGCGTCGAGTCCTACTGAGACGCGGGCCTATTTCAGCACCGCGACCGGAGAGCTCCTTCATCAGGAGGACGCGACACGGCCCGCCGAGCTCGGCTCTTTCGTGGTCGGCAACGCACCAGTCGTGAGCGAATCCATGAACGGTCGGGCGACCGGCGTGTACCGCGATCTGATCTCGCAGGTGGTGCTGCCTCTGTCGCTGCCAAGGACGGACAAGCTGTTCGGTGGTCCGCTGGTTCGCTTCTACTCGGACACGAAGCGGTCGCGGTGGAAGCGGGACGCTTCGGGGGCCGTTGTCGGGGGCTACGGCGACCTGCAGGCGGTTCGGTGGGCTGACGGCCGGCGGGCCTGGACGGTGAACACCGAGACGGTTGCGCGGCGAGCGGGCCTGCCGCATCGCCGGTCGGCGGTCGAGGTGCCGTTGACCGATGACGGGGCGGCCGTCGTGCGCGTGGTCGATCCGAAGGGGCGCGGCCTCCGCCCGGTCGCGTTGAGCACGGCCGGGAGGCTGTACGGCGTGGGGTCTCGTGTTCGGGGTGCTACGGGGGTTCGTGCCAGCCTCGCCGGTAAGCGCGTCCTGGTGTCGCTCGACGGCTCGCGGAGGGTCGGACGCCGGACGCTCTCGTGTCGCGGCACGTGGTTGACCGATGTGAGAGGCAGCCGTGGGCGGACGCTGCGCATCCCCCGGACCGCGGCGTTGATCGGGTGGGACGGGACGCGGGCGGTCTGGTCGACCTGGAGCGCCGGTCGAACGCGGGCGAGGATCGTCATCCAGCCGAACGCTGGACGGCTTCGCCTGGGGCCTCGGGCGCTGCCGAGGTGCGGCTGACGCGTCCGTTTCCGCGGCGGCGGAACGCTCGGCTCCCGGCACGCGGAGGAGGGGCGCGCATGCTCGTTGGGTCGTGGACGCGGGGGCCCGTGCCCGAGAACGAGGAAGCCCCCGGCCGATCGCTCGATCCGGGGGCTCCAGGGTCCTGCGTATGGTGCGCCAGAGAGGACTCGAACCTCCACGGGGTTATCCCCCACAAGGCCCTCAACCTTGCGCGTCTACCAATTCCGCCACTGGCGCGCGGCTCGCGGAGTGTAGCCACTCGTCCCCGGCGATGCGTGCTGGTTGCGCTCCGCCGGACGGGCCGCTAGCGTTGCGAACACACGTTCGGAACGACGGGCGACGCATGGACCTCACGAAGCGCCAGCAAGAGATCTTCGACTTCATCAGGAAGTACACCTCGAGCAACGGCTATCCGCCGACGGTGCGCGACATCGGCAAGGCGGTCGGGCTCGCGAGCTCGTCCACGGTGCACGCGCACCTGGCGAACCTCGAGAAGCTCGGGCTGCTGCGGCGGGACCCGTCCAAGCCGCGGGCGATCGAGCTCTTCGAGCGCGGGATCGAGTCCGCGGTCGAGGGGGTGCGGGAGGCCGTCGGCCACTCGCGGCGCCTGCCGCTCGTGGGCCAGGTGGCCGCGGGCGCGCCGATCCTCGCCGAGGAGCAGGTCGAGGAGCACGTGCCGGTCCCCGACGTCGCGGGAGGCGACGACGGGGAGTACCTGCTGCGCGTGCGGGGCGAGTCGATGATCGGCGCGGGCATCCTCGCCGGCGACCTCGTGGTCGTCCGGCCGCAGGAGACCGCGCGCGACGGCGAGATCGTCGTCGCGCTCGTGGGGGAGGAGGCGACGGTGAAGCGCTTCTTCCGCGAGGCCGACCACGTGCGCCTGCAGCCCGAGAACCCCGACATGGAGCCGATCCGCTCGCGGGAGGCGCGCGTGCTCGGCAAGGTCGTCGGGCTCATGCGGCAGGTGCGATGAGCCGGCGCGCCGCCCGGCGGGCCTGCGGGGCCGGCGCGCCGACCCGGACGATGGACTTGGGCCGCGGGACGCCGCGGCCCGGCGCGGCGAGGGACGCGCTCGGGAGCCCGTGTGCTCCGGAGCGCGTCCGGCAGGGGATGACCGGCCCCGTTCGCCGTGACGGCAGGCGCGTGCTCGACGACTCGCTCGTCGGCGCATGGGAGGGCCTGTCGACCGGACGTGCCGTCCCCTGCCCGCTCTGCGACGGTCCGATGCGACCGCCGCTCGGCGGGCGGGGGACGGGCGCCGGCCCCGCCGTGGCGAGCTGCGGCCGCTGCGGCACCGAGCTGACCTGACGCCCGCGTCGGCGTGCCTCGCCGGTCGACGCGTCCCTCGGTCCCCGTTCCGGATACGGTTCCCGACGCGAGCCACGCAGCCGCGGGCGGGGTCCACCCGCTCGAGGAAAGTCCGGACACCGCAGAGCAGGGTGGTCGGGAGGCCGACCCGGGGAAACCCGCGGGAAAGTGCCACAGAAAAGACACCGCCGATGGAGGCGCGGGCGACCGCCCTCACAGGCAAGGTTGAAATGGTGCGGTAAGAGCGCACCGGCGTCGCGGCGACGCGGCGGCCAGGCAAACCCCACCCGGTGCAAGACCGAGCAGGACCGTTCGCAGGCGGCTCGTCGAGGTCCAGGTAGGTCGCAGAGATGGATGGCTGCGCAACGACAGAATCCGGCTTACCGGCTCGCTACGGAGGGCCCCCGCCTCGGCGGGGGCCTCTCTATGCCCGCAGGGGTCGGGCGCGCCTCGCGTCGGCTCCGGTGGGGCGCGACGTCGTCGGGGTTCACGGCGCCCACCGCCGGGTAGCCCAGGAGCATGGCCAACGAGCTGCAGGGCAAGACGATCGCGATCCTCGCCGCCGACGGCGTCGAGCAGGTCGAGCTGACCGAGCCGCGCAAGGCGGTCGAGGAGGCCGGCGGCACGACGGTGCTCGTCTCGCTCGAGGAGGGCGAGATCCAGGCGACCGAGGGCGACATCCACCCGAAGGACACCTTCGCCGTCGACCGGACCGTCGCGCAGGCCAGCGCCGAGGACTTTGACGGGCTGCTGCTGCCGGGCGGCGTCGCGAACCCGGACAACCTCCGCCAGGACGCGCAGGCGATCGCCTTCGTCCAGGAGGTCTTCCGCGCCGGCAAGCCGGTCGGCGTCATCTGCCACGGGCCGTGGACGCTCGTGGAGGCCGACCTCGTGCGGGGCCGCCGGATCACGTCGTACCCGAGCGTGCGGACCGACATCCGCAACGCCGGCGGCGAGTGGGTCGACGAGGAGGTCGTCGTCGACCAGGGGCTCGTCTCCAGCCGCAACCCCGACGACCTGCCGGCGTTCTGCGCGAAGATCGTCGAGGAGTTCGCCGAGGGGCGTCACCAGGTGCACGACGAAGGCGCGACCGCCGCCTGATCGCCGCCGCCGCGCTGCCGGTCCGGCGGCCGCCAGGTTTTCGCCGGCTCAAAGCGGCAGGCGGCGCTCGACCTCGATCGATCCCGCAGGTCCCGGGGTGCAGGACCAACCGCGCCGGACGGTCACCGGAAGATCACCTCGACGGCCGCCGCTCGCCCTAGCGTCGCGCGGCGATGCGGTTTGCGCTCCTGCTCGAGGCGCTGCACCCCCGGCCGTGGTCGCCGACCGGCGACGGCCGGCGGCTGCGCGACCTCGTCGACGTCGCCGTCGCCGCCGAGCCGCTGGGTTTCTCGCGCGCGTGGATCGGCGAGCGGCACTTCCACGAGGAGCTGCAGCACGCCGGTCCGCCCGAGATCGCCCTGGCGCAGATCGCGGGGCGCACGCGCCGACTCGGCCTCGGCCTCGGGCCGCTGCTCGCCCATCCGCGCGTCCAGCACCCGGCGCGCCTGGCGGCCGCGGTCGCCGCCCTCGACGCGCTCTCGGGCGGACGGGTCGCGGTGGCCTTCGCCGAGCCGTCCTCGGCGATCGAGCTGCAGCCGCTGCGGATCGCGCGCGGCGGCACCCGTCAGGCCGCGGACCGGACGATCGGACGCGTCGCGCGGCTGCTGGCCGAGGAGCCGTTCGGCGGCGAGCCGGGGACGGACGGGATCCCGGTCCGCCAGCTCGTCCCGCGGCCGCAGCAGCGACCGCACCCGCCGCTCTGGCGCGCGTGCGACCGGCCGGGCGACGTGCGGGTCGCCGCCGAGGGCGGTCTCGGGGGGCTCGTGCGCTGCCTGCTGGAGCCGGAGGAGGCCGCCGAGTGGGCGCGCGAGCACGCCGAGGTCCAGCGGTCGGAGCGCTGCGTCCCGCTCGGCGCCGCCGTCGAGCCGGGCTTCGCGCTCTGCCTGCCGTTCCACGTCGCCGAGGACCCGGAGCGAGCGCTGGACGAGGGCCTCGACGCGCTCCACCTGCACCGGCACCTGCTCGACCACCACACGCGCTTCGGCGCCCACCGCCCCGGACGGACGTCGGCGGCGGGCGAGTTCGAGCGCCGGCGTGCGCAGGCCGGCTACGACCCGGCGCCCGTCCGGGCCGCCGCCCGCGACCCGCTCGCCGTCCGGGTCGGCGGCAGCCTGCGGGGCGCGGTCGGCGACCCCGGGCAGGTCCTCGGGCTCCTGGAGCGCTACCGCGACGCGGGCGTCGACGAGATCGTCCTCGTGCCGCCGGTCGGGCTGCTCGCCGGCGACGTGCTGGAGCGCTCCCTGCGGCTGCTCGCCCGCGAGGTCCTGCCGGAGCTGCGCGAGGACGAGGACGACGACCTCGTCGAGGCCGACGACCCGTTCGCCGCCCGGGCGCTCGCCCGCCGCGCGGGCGCGATCACGGCGCCGGAGACGATCGTCCTGCCCCGGGAGGACGGCGTGGAGCGCCTCGGGCCGCCCCCGGCGCTCGGGGTGGGGACGGTCTCCGGCGCGGTCGAGGACGGCGGGTCCGGGGACCGCGGGGGCGACGGCGTCGTGGCCGGCGACGCGCGGCGGGGGGTGGCCCTGGCGGTGCGCGACGCGCTCGCCCGGCGCGGCGGCGCCGCCCTCGGGACGCTCCTGGACGGCGGCGGGAACGGGCTCGTGCGCCGGGCGATGGCCAGCGATCCCGCGCTCTGGGTGATCTTCCGCGGGATGGCCCGGCAGCTGCGCCACGCCGGTCGCAGCGGGGCGTTCCGCGGCGAGCTCTCCTTCGAGCTGCACGACGAGGTCGGGCGCACGCGCACCTGGACGGTCGCCGCCGGGGCGCTGCGCACGAGCGCGCGCCGCGGGGCGGCGGGGACGCCGGCGCTGACGGTGCGGATCAGCGTCGAGGACCTCCTGCGCCTCGCGGGCGGGCGGATCGACGCGGGCAGCGCGCTGCTCGACGGCCGGCTGGACCTCGAGGGCGACCTCGCGCTCGCCGTCCGCCTCGGGGACCTCTTCCGCGGCTGAGGCCTCCCGCGCCCCGGGGCGTCGCCGGGGAGGGCGTGAACGCCCTCGCGGACGGGTCCGCGGCCGCCGGAACCGCGTCCTTGCAGGGGCTTCTCGAACGACCTCCGAGCCGCCGGTCGCGATGCGAACATGCGTTCGTGTCCTCCGTCGTCTGCCTCCACGTCCCGCGCTTCGCCCTCGCCGTCGCCGCCGCCGGCCGTCGCGAGCTCCTCGGGGTCCCGCTGGCCCTCGCGCCGCAGCCCGGGGGCGGCCACCGGATCGGCGAGGTCTCGCCGGCGGCGGAGGTCTCCGGCGTCCGTGCGGGACAGCAGCTGGGGGAGGCGCTGGCGCGCTGCCCGCGGCTCGTCCTCCTGCCTCCGGATCCCGTCGCCGTCGAGGCGCGCTGGGAGCGGATCGTCGAGCGGCTCGAGGGGATCGGTGCCGCCGTCGAGGTCGGCTCGGCCGACGCCACCGCGGGGACGGCGTGGCTGGACGCCGACCTCATCCGGCGGATGCACGGCGGCACGCTGGAAGGCGTGCTCGGCGCCATCCGGACGACGCTCGGCCAGCCCGTCCGGCTCGGGGTCGCGCCGACGCGGTTCCTCGCGCGCGTCGCCGCCGCCCGCGCGCGGGCCCGGCACGCGGTGGTCGTCGTCGACCGACCGCTGAGCGCGGTGCCGTCGCCGGCCGGCGAGGCGCTGGCGCAGGGCGTCGCGCTGCGGGCGGTGCTCGACGAGGAGCCGGTCGCCACCCTCGCGCTGCGCGAGGACCTCGCGGGGCTCGTCGCCCCGCTGGAGCGGCTGGGCATCACGACGCTGGGTCGGCTGGCGTCGCTCTCCCGCGGGGCGGTGCTCGAGCGCTTCGGCGCGCCGGGCCTGACCGCCCACGAGCTGCTGCACGGGCACGAGGCGCCGCTGCGCCCGCGCGAGCCGCCGACGGTCATCGCCGCGGACCTCCGCCTGCCCGAGGCGGTCTCCGGGCCGCAGCTGCGTCACGCGCTCGGGCTGCTGATCGACCGGGTGCTGGCCGACCCGCAGCGCCGGCACCGGCCGCTGCGCGCGCTGCGCCTGCAGGCGGCGCTCGTCGAGCGCGGCACCTGGCAGGAGCGGGTCGTCCTGCGCGAGGCGATGACCGATCCGCAGCGGATCGGCCTGGCGCTCGGGCTGCGCCTGGACGGGCTGCCCGCGCCGGCCGAGCGCCTCGGCCTGCGCGTCGAGGCGCTCGGTGCGCCGGTCCCGCAGGACCGGTCGCTGCTGGAGGAGGACGTCGAGATCCGGCGCGAGCGGCTGCGCGAGGCGGTCCGGCAGGCGCGTGCCGCCGCGGGACCCGACGCCGCCCTGCGCGTCGTCGAGGTCGATCCGGGCTCGCGGATCGGGGAGCGGCGGATGGCCCTGACGCCGTTCGAGGGCTAAGGGCCTATCCCGGTAGGGCGCGTGGAGTCGTGGTGGTCGCCGACCAAGGAGGTCGTTCCCGGGTTCCGAGATCAGGCTGGTGGCCTGACCGACGGGACTCGGGGGCGAGATCCGCCGGTCGGCGGCCGCCGCGGACCGCGGGCCCTACCGGGAAAGACCCTAACGGCGCTACTTGTGGAGCATCGTCAGCAGCGCGACGGCGACGACCGCCAGGCACGCGATCCCGGCGAGCACCGCCGAGGCGGTGTGCAGCGCCGCGGCTCCGTCGCGCCCGTCGCGCCGCGCGGCACCGGCCCGGGCGACCCCGGCGACGGCGAACGCGAAGACCACCGCGATCCCGATGCCGGCCAGGAGGCCCATCCACACGACGTCGACGAGCTTGTCGAGATCCTTCACGCCGGCTCCTCCGCGAGGGCGGCCGGCGTCCGGCGGGCCCGGACGAGGACGACCGCCACGAGGGCGAGGACCGCGAGCACGACGAACGGGCCGAGCGTGCCTCCGCCCGCGAGCGCCGAGATCCCGTAGGCGACGCCGCCGGTGATGCCGGCGGCCGGGATCGTCAGCACCCAGGCCACCGCCATGTTGCCCGCGACGCCCCACTTCACGGCCGAGAGCCGCTTCGCGGCGCCGGCGCCGACGACGCCGCCGGAGATGACGTGGGTCGTCGAGAGCGGGAAACCGGCATGGGTCGCGGCGAGGATCACCGCGGCGCCCGAGCCCTGGGCGGCGAAGCCCTGGGCGGCGTCCATCTTGATGATCTTCGAGCCCATCGTGCGGATGATCCGCCAGCCCCCGGAGTAGGTCCCGAGCGCGATCGCGCTCGCCGAGGAGAAGACGACCCAGAACGGGACCTCGGGATCCGCGGCGGAGATCGAGCCGTGCGCGACGAGCGCGAGCGTGATGACGCCCATCGTCTTCTGCGCGTCGTTCGTGCCGTGGGCGAGGGCCAGCAGCGACCCGGACGCGATCTGGCCGAGCCGGAATCCTCGTGTCACGGGACCGGGCAGCAGGCGGCCGACGATCCGGTAGATGAGGAGGATCGCGATCCCGCCGACGGCGAACGCGAGCACCGGGGCGACGAAGGCCGGGATGACGACCTTCCCGAGCAGGCCGTCGCCGTAGATGTGGCTCGGGCCCACGGCGACGAGCATCGCGCCGACGACGCCGCCGATCAGGGCGTGGGAGGAGCTCGACGGCAGGCCGTACCACCAGGTGACGAGGTTCCAGACGATCGCGCCGATGAGCCCGGCGAAGACGATCTGGAGCGTGATCTCGCCCGAGTCGACGATCCCCTTGGCGATCGTGGCGGCGACCTCGAGCGAGAGGAACGCCCCGACGAAGTTCAGGACCGCGGCGAGGGCGACGGCGACCTTCGGCGCGAGCGCGCGCGTGGAGATCGACGTCGCGACGACGTTCGCGGTGTCGTGGAAGCCGTTGGTGTAGTCGAACGCCAGCGCGGTGGCGACGACGAGGACCAGGAGCAGGTCGGACATGCGGCGGGGGACGCGGGCGCGGCGGGGGGCCGGCGCTCAGCGGTTCTTGATGACGATGCCCTCGAGGATGTTCGCGACGCGCTCGCAGGCGTCGATCGCCTCCTCGAGGTGCTCGAAGATGTCCTTCCAGCGGATCACGACCATCGGGTCGATCCCGCCGTCGAAGAGGCCCGCGATGGCGGCGCGGGAGAGGCGGTCGCCCTCGTTCTCCAGCCGGTTGACCTCGACGGTGAAGTGCCGGATGTCGCCGAAGGTCCGCAGGCGCGGCATCGCCTCCTGCAGGGCCTTCGTGGCCTGCAGCAGCAGGTCGCTGAGCCCGTGCGCCTGGTCCATCGGCGCCTCGATCCGGTACAGCACGATCATGTCGGCCGTCTCGTCGACGAGATCGACCACGTCGTCCAGGGCCGACGCCAGCTCCAGGATGTCCTCCCGCTCCAGCGGGGTGACGAACGTCTGGTTGAGGTGGTGGATGATGTCGTGGGTGATCCGGTCGGTGTCGCTCTCGACCTCGTCGATCTCCTTCGCGGTCCCCGTCTCGTCGGGGACCTCGTCCAGGAACCGGACCAGCAGCTCGGCGGCCTTGACCAGGTTGCCCGCGGACTCCTCGAAGAGCTCGAAGTAGCGCGTGTCGCGGCCGGTCAGGATCTGCGTCAGGCGAGCCATGCGTGGGGCGCATGTAATCACCATGTGAAGGCGCCGTGGTGCCCGCGTCCGCGTCGCGCCCCCGCCGCCCCGCCCGCCGCCGCGTCCGGTGCGCCGCCGTCCGCGGGGGATGCGAACATCCGTTCGATGCCGCGGCCCGGTCGAGCCCGTCCCGTCCCCGGTGCGCTGCGGCGCCTCGGCGCGCCGCGCCCCGCCCAGGTCCACGCGGACGGCCAGGGACGCCCGCGGCTCGTCGACGGCGAGCCGATCGAGGCGGTCGTCGAGACCTGGCTGCTGGAGGACCGCTGGTGGACCGACGCCCCGCTGCGGCGCCGGATGTGGGAGGTCGTCACCGTCGGGGGCCGGGTGATCGTCCTGCACCGGGACCTCGTCACCGGTCGCTGGTGGCGGGTGCGCTGAGGACCTGCGCGGCACCGGTGCACGGCCGGCACGGGACCGGCACGGAGCGGCCCTGGATCCGGCACGGCCCGCGCAGCGACGCTCCGGACCATGCGCAGCGCCGGGGACCGCGGGCAGGCGACGATCGAGCACGCGGCGCTCGTCGCCCTCGTCGCGGGCCTGCTCGTCCTCGTCGGAAGCCTCGCGGCCTGGGGCCCGTCGCTCGTCAACGCCGTCCACTCGGGCATCCGCCGGGCGCTCTGCGTCGCCGGAGGCGACGACTGCGCGGCGTTCCACCGCCCGCAGCCGTGCCTCCTGGCGAGCGACGATCGCGCCCACCGCGTCGGCGGGACGGTGCTCGCGGTCCGGATCCAGCGGGACCGGAGCCTGCTGATCGAGCGACGCTCCGACGGGACCTACGCGGTCACCGACACGAAGGCCGGGGAGCTCGGGGGACGCGTGAAGCTCGGCCGGCGCAGCGGCTCGGGCGAGCGGGCCCGGGGGGACGAGGGAGTGGTGCGTGATGCCCGGCGCAGCGGGGGCGCCGACGGGCGGGGCGCGAGCCGCGTCGGCGCGCTGAAGCGCCTCGTCGATCCCCAGGCGCAGGCCGGGGCGGACCTGAGCGCCACGATCCGGGGCGCGCGCGGTGCGCGCTGGGAGCTGCCCGACCGCGCCGCGATGCAGCGGTTCCTCGACGCCCATGGGCAGACCCGGAGCGGTCCGATCGCCGAGCGGCTGCGGGCCCGACTGCGGCTTGGGCGGCCCGATGTCGAGCGGTACGAGGTCGGCGTCGAGGGCGGGCTGCACGCGAGCGCGTCGGCGAGCGCCGCCGGCGAGGAGGCGACCATCGGCGGCTCCGTGCTGCGCGGCATGTCCGGCACGGTCGCCTACGACCGGCGAACGGGTCGGGCGAGCGTCGGCCTGCGGCTCGGCGCGACCCTCGTCGCCGACCTCGCCGCGCCGCTGAAGCTCCAGTACCACGGCCGCTACCACGCCTCCGGCGAGGCGACGCTGATCGTCGACCGCGGCGGCCGCCCACGCGAGCTGCGCCTCACCGGGCGTCTCGACACCGAGGACGGGGCACGCCAGCGCGAGGTCGAGACGCGCCTCGACGTCACCCGCCCGGCGCTGCGGGACGCCGTCGGCCGGATGCTCGGCGGCGTCCGCGGCCTCGCTCCTGGCCGGATCCGCGCCGGGGCGCGCGAGCTCGGCCGCTGGATGGTCGACGACGGCTGGGCGGAGGAGCGCGAGTACCGCACGGCGACCCTGACCGACGGCACCGACGAGGAGCTCGGGCTCGGGATCGGCCTGGGCTACACGAACCAGGACGTCAGGACGATGCGCCGCCTGGCGTCCGTGCGCACCCGCCCGCCGGGCGGCGTCTGGGAGTCGCGGCCGGACTGCCTCGCGCCGCCGCGCGGCTGACGTCGGCGGCGCATCCGCGGCTCCCCGAGGCGGAGCGCGCCCCCGGGGTGGGCGCCCCGCGGCCCGTCAAGCGGGGGAGGGCGTGCCGCGGAACGTCCGTCGGTAGGCGGTCGGGGTCGTCCCGACCGCCTGCGCGAAGTGCCGGCGCAGCGTGCCGGCGTCGCCGAAGCCACACGCGCGGGCGACCTCCTCGATCGGGCGGGCGTCGTGCTCGAGCAGCTCGCGGGCGCGCGCGATCCGCTGCGCCCGCACCCACCGGGCGGGCGTCGTGCCGGTCTCCTCCCGGAACCGCCGCGCCAGCGTTCGCGGGCTCACCCCGGCGCGACGGGCGAGGTCGGCGACCTCCAGCGGGGCGTCCAGCCGCTCCAGCGCCCACGCGCGTGTCGGGGCGAGGTCGACCGCCCCGGCGGCGGGATCCGGCAGCGGCCGCTCGACGAACTGCGCCTGGCCTCCGTCGCGGTGCGGGGCGATGACGGTCCGGCGGGCCGCGGCGGTCGCGACGGCGACGCCGTGGTCGCGTCGCACGACGTGCAGGCAGAGGTCGAGCCCCGCGGCGACGCCCGCGCTCGTCAGGACCTGGCCCTCGTCGACGAACAACGCTCCAGGATCGACCCGCACGGACGGGAACCGCGCGGCGAGCGCGTCGGCGTCGTGCCAGTGGGTCGTCGCCCGGCGCCCGTCGAGGAGCCCGGCGTGGGCGAGCGCGAACGCCCCGGTGCACACCGACATCACGCGGGCCCCGCGCGCCGCGACGGCGCGCAGCGCCACGAGCACCGGCTCGGGCGGGGGCGTGCGCGCCGCGTCCCCGTAGCCGGGGACGACGACGGTGTCGGCGTCCTGCAGCGCCTCGAGGCCGGCGAGCCCGCCCAGCAGGAGGCCACCCGTACCCGCAGCGGCGGCCTGCTGCGCGGAGGTCGCGCCCACGAGCGTCACGGCGTAGCGGGGCGCCCCGACGTGGCCGAAGAGGTGGCACGGCGCGGCGAGGTCGAGCAGCACGACCTCCGGCAGGACGAGCACCGCGACGCGGTGGGGTGAGGCCATGTGGCAGGAATAGCACGGAGTATGTCGTTCCTGCCACTGGTGGGATCCGCCCACGATCGCGACGATCGCGGCATGACGCACGTCCAGGTCCTCCTCTTCGACGGCTACGACGAGCTCGACGCGGTCGGGCCGTTCGAGGTCCTCGCCGCCGCGGGGCTGCGGGTCGAGCTCGTCGCGGCCGACCGCGCCGCGGGGTCGGAGGTCGTCTCCGCCCACGGCCTGCGCGCGCTCGTGGACGCGGACCTCGCCGAGCGCCCGGATCTGCTCGTCGTGCCCGGGGGGCGCTGGGCCCAGCGGGGCGGTGCCGGCGTGCGAGCGGAGGTCGAGCGCGGGCTGCTCGGTCCGGCGATCGCGGGCCGGCACGCCGCCGGGGCGACGGTCGCCTCGGTCTGCACCGGCGCGATGCTGCTCGCCCACGCCGGGCTGCTCGACGGTCGTCCCGCGGTGACCCACCGGGTGGCGCTGGAGGACCTGCGCGAGCGGGGCGCCGACGTGCGCGGGGACGAGCGGGTGGTCGACGACGGCGACGTCCTCACCGCCGGCGGCGTCACGGCCGGGCTGGACCTGGCGCTGCACCTCGTCGCACGATTCGCGGGCGCGGAGGCGGCCCGGCAGGGGGCGATCCGGATCGAGCACGAGCCGCGGACGGCGCTCGTCGCGGCGGCCTGACGCGAGGCGCCGGGGCCCGCCGCTTCGCCCCGGCCCCTCGGTTCGGCCGAAGGGCGCGGTCCGCCGGCGGGGCACCGCGGCGGGGAGGCGGGCCGTCCGACGACGATGCGAACATGCGTTCGTGTCGTCGCCGCCCTACGTCGAGCTGCACTGCCACTCGGCCTACTCGTTCCTCGACGGCGCGTCCCTGCCGGAGGAGCTCGCCCGGGCGGCGGCCGAGCGGGGGCACGGGGCGCTCGCGCTGACCGACCACGACAACCTCTGCGGCGCCTACGAGCACGCGCAGGCGCTGGCGGAGGTCGGCCTGCGCGCGCTCCACGGGGCCGAGGTCACCGTCGTCGACGCGCCGCCGCCGATGCGCGACGGCCGGATGACCGGCGACTGGCAGCTCGAGCGCTCCCGGGTCCGTCACGTGACGCTGCTCGTTCGCGACGCCCGGGGCTGGTGCAACCTGTGCCGGATCCTCACGCGGGCCCACGCGCACACCCGCGACCACCCGCGGGGCTCGGCGGGCCGGCCGTGGATCACCGCCGCCGACCTCCTCGAGCACGCCGAGGGCCTCGTCTGCCTCAGCGGCTGCGCCGACCACGGGGTCGAGGACGAGGGCTCGCTGCGGACGTTCCGGGAGGCGTTCGGTCGCGAGGACCTCTACGTCGAGCTCCAGCGGCGCTACCTGCGCGGCGACCGCGACCACGCGCGCACGAGGACGCAGCTCGCCCGACGCCTGGGCCTGCGGTGCGTGGCGACCGGCAACGTCCACGCCCACGACCGCCGGCGGGCGCTGCTCCAGGACGCGCTCGTCGCGGTGCGACACCACACGACCCTCGACGCGTCGGAGCCGCTGCGGCGCGGCAACCACAGCCACGTGCTGGCGACGCCGCAGGCGATGGCGCGGCGGTTCGCCGACCAGCCCGAGGCGGTCGCCGAGACGGTCCGCCTCGCCGAGCGGCTGGAGTTCGACCTGCTCGAGGGGCTGGGCTACCGCTACCCGGGGCAGGACGACGCGGCCGCCGCACGCGACCTGGCGGCCGCCTGCTGGGCGCGGTTCGACGACCGCTACGCCGACGGCGCGATGCGCGGCGGCGCCGACCGCCGGCGCTCCCCGTCGGCGATCCGCGCCGCCGCCCGCGATCGGCTGGGGCAGGAGCTGGACCTCATCGCGCGGCTCGGCCTCTCCGGCTTCTTCCTCCTGCACCACGAGCTGCTGGAGATCGCGCGCGACGTCGCGGCCGAGGTCCGGGGCCCGTCGGCGGCGCGCTCGGTGCTGCCTCCCGGCCGGGGGCGGGGGTCGAGCGTCTCGTCGGTGGTCTGCTACCTCACCGGGCTCTCGCACGTGGACCCGATCGCCAACGAGCTCGGGATCGGGCGGTTCCTCCACGAGGACCTCGGCGGCACCCTGCCGGACATCGACCTCGACTTCCCGCGCGACATCCGCGAGCGGCTGATCCCGCGGGTCAACGACCATTACGGCCGCGACCGCGCCGCGCTCGTGGCGGCCTTCCCGACCTATCGCGCCCGCGGCGCGATCCGCGAGCTCGGAGCGGCGCTCGGACTGCCGGCGGCCGAGCTGGAGCGCGTCGCCCACGGCTCGGAGGGCTGGTCGGGCCGGCGGGTGGCCGAGGACATCGCCGCCGCGCTGGCGCTGCGGCCCGACGCCCACGCCGACGAGCCGCTCTACGACGACGGGGCGGCGCTGCCGGCCGGGACGGACGAGCGCAGCGGGGACCCCGGGCACGGCCTGCCCGGCCGCTGGGCGTGGCTGGCGCGGCTCGCCTCCGCCGCGCACGGCCTGCCGCGCCATCTCTCCCAGCACCCCGGCGGGATGATCATCTCGACCCGGCCCCTGATCGACTGCTGCCCCGTCGTCCCCGCGGCGATGGCCGGCCGGCAGATGATCATGTGGGACAAGGACTCCTGCTCGGACGCCGGCTTCGCGAAGATCGACCTGCTCGGCCTCGGGATGCTCTCCTGCGTCGAGCGGTGCGTCGAGCTCGTCTCGACCCGCCGGGGGGAGACGCTCGACCTCGCGCGCGTCCCGCTCGACGACGGGGAGACGTTCGCCGCGATCCAGAAGGCCGAGACGACCGGGGTCTTCCAGATCGAGAGCCGCGCCCAGATGGGGTCGCTGCTGCGGACCCGCCCGCGGACGCTCGAGGACCTGACGATCCAGGTGGCGATCGTCCGGCCGGGCCCGATCCAGGGCGGTGCGGTGAACCCGTACATCGCGCGGCTGCAGCGGATCCGCCAGGACCGCGACCGCGGCGTGCCGGAGGAGCATCGCTTCCGGCCGCCGCTGCTGCACGAGTCGCTCCGCGCGCCGCTGGAGCGCACGCTCGGGACGATCCTCTTCCAGGACCAGGTCATCGACATCGCCCGGGAGTTCTCCGGCTTCACCGCCGCGCAGGCCGAGGGCCTGCGCCGCGCGATGAGCCGCAAGCGCTCCGAGGAGGCGATGGAGGCCCAGCACCGGGAGTTCGTCGAGGGGGCGCTGGCGACCCACGACGACGTCACCCGCGAGGTCGCCGAGCAGGTCTGGGGCATGGTCCGCGGCTTCTCCGGCTTCGGCTTCCCCAAGGCCCACGCCGTCGCCTTCGGCCTGCTGGCCTACCAGTCGACGTGGCTGCGGGTGCACCACCCGGTCGAGTTCCTCTGCGCCCTGCTCGACGAGCAGCCGATGGGCTTCTACCCGCCCGACGCGCTGATCCACGAGGCGCAGCGGCGCGGCATCGCGGTGCTGCCGCCCGACGTCGGCGAGAGCCGCGCGCACTGCACGATCACCGACGCGGGCGCCGTGCGGATCGGCCTGGGCTACGTCAAGGGCGTCCGCCGCGAGGAGGTCGAGGCGCTCGTCGCCGAGCGGGACCGCAACGGCCCGTGGCGCTCGCTCGCCGACCTCGCCGCGCGCGTCGGCGCCGCGGCCCCGTCGCTGGAGCGGCTCGCCTGGGCCGGGGCATGCGATGCGCTCGCCCAGGAGGACGCCGACGGCACGCCGATCCCCGAGGGGCGTCGCCGACGGGCGGCGCTCTGGCAGCTCGGCCTCGCCGTGCCCGGGCAGGTCGTGCGCGACGGGACCCAGCTGGCGCTCGAGCTGCAGTCCGCCTCCCGCGAGGGCCACCGCGCCCTCGACGAGCTCAGCGCGTGGGAGCGGCTCATCGCCGACTACGCCGGCACGGGCCTGACGAGCGGGCCGCACCCGATGGAGCTCCTGCGCGCGCAGGTCGCCCGGCACGGGGTGCGCACGAGCGCGGACCTGCCCCACGCTCGGCACAACAGCGCGGTGCGGGTCGCGGGGCTCGTGCTCGCCCGCCAGCGCCCCGGCAGCGCGAAGGGCGTCACCTTCCTCCTCCTGGAGGACGAGGTCGGCACGATCAACCTCGTCATCCCGCCCTCGGTGTACCTGCGGGACCGGCTCGCGGTGCGAACCGAGCCGCTGGTCGTCGCCGAGGGGCGGCTGGAGCGCCACCGCGACGGCGGCGGCCAGATCAACGTCGTCGTCGGGCGGCTGCGTCCGCTCGACGAGCTCACGGAGGAGACGGGTGCCGTCGTGCGGCAGCTGCACGCGATGAGCCCGGTCGAGCTCGACCACTGGGCGCGACAGCAGGACCGCCAGGTGGCTGCCGGCGGCGCGGTCGCCGTCGCCGGTGGCGGTGCGGGCGCGCCGGCCGCTCGCGCGGCGGGCGGGCGGGCGCCGGCCGGGCCACGATCCGTGGCGTGGTCCGGGGCAGGATCGGGCGATGGCGCCGCTGGCCGCGGGGGCGGGACCCGTCCGGGTCCGATCCGATCCGGCGGGGGTGGAGGCGGCGGCCCCCGGGTCCCGGGAGCGGGCGCTTCGTCCCCGGCGCGCCCCGAGGGCCCGCCGCTCGTCGTCCTGCCGGGCGGCGCCGCCGGGGACCCCACCGCGCATGGCGGGCACGAGGGCCGCACGACGGCGCCGCGCGGCGGCGCTCCCGGTCCGGCCGCTCCCGGATCCGCTCCATCCGGTCCGGCCGCTGCCCCGCCCGGGGCCGCCGCTCTCGGTCCCGCCGCCTCCGGATCCGCTCCCGCGCCACCCGGTCCGGCCGCTCCCGGCTCCGCCCCCGCCGCTCCCGCGCCACCCGGTCCGGCCGCGCCCGTGGCTCCCGGCTCCGCGCCCGTGGACCCCGCCGCTCCCGGGCGTGGTCCCGCCCCACGCACCGGCACCCGCCATGCCTCGCCCGCGGACGGGGACCGCCCCTCGGGGGCAGGGGACCCGGCGGAGCCCGATCCCGGGGCGCTGCGCGGCGTCGCACCCGACGTCATGCACTTCGGGCGCGGAAGGGGCGGCCGATGAGGCGGCCGTCGCCGCCCCGCCCGTGCCGGCAGGCGGGTTCCGCCGGTCGAGGCGTCAGGATCCTCGTCCCATGTCGGGTGCGACGCGTGCGAGCAGGGCCCTCCGGCCCGTCGCCACCGCGCGCCGCGACGGGGTGAGCGGGCGCCTCGCGCGCCCGCGCGTGATCGGTCATCGACACGCGTGCCACAAGAAATCCCTGCTCCTGCAAGACATCGTGCAAGATGTGCACGATGGCGACGCGTTCTCGCAGCGTCCAAGACCGGTGCTATCCTGGCTCCACGCTGAGTTCCCGGAGCACGCCTGCCGCCGGCGTCCGGGAAGCGGGGGACCCACGAGCACGGGGCGAATCGGCATCAGCCGTAGCGCTACTCCAGCGCGAGTCCGACAGCTAACCTCGCAAGCGCGCCGGAGCACGAGACCACGTCATGGCGAACGACCGCGACCAACCCTGGTGGGCTGACGCACAGGATTACCGCAACCGCGGTGACCGTCGTCGTTCCTCCACGGGTCGCCGTGCCGCCGACGAGCGCCGCTCCGCCGGTGACCGCCGGCGCGAGGCGTCGTCGCGCCCGCGTCAGCGCCTCGATCTCGACGACGATCGGCTGCCCGTCGTCCGCCGCGAGGACCGCCGCGACGGCCCGCGTCGCTACGAGGACGACTTCTCCACGTCGGCGGCCGCCGCTCGCCGTCGCCGCGCCGCCGCCGCCCGCGCCGCTGCCCAGCAGCGCCGCGCGCGCCAGCGGCGCCCCGAGGTCGTCGAGTTCCAGTGGATCGACGACTCGCCCTTCGCGGCCGGGGGCGAGGACGAGCGGCTGCGCCGCGAGCGCGACCGTCGCGCCCGCGACCGCGATCTGCCGGCCCGTCGGCCCGGCACTCGCCGGCCCGCCCGGCGTCGCACGATGACGCCGCTCGCGCGGCCCGAGAAGCTGCTGCTCTACGCGGCGCTGCTCGGCCTCTTCCTCATCCTCGCCGCGGCGACGACGTCGGACGCGTCCGTCGTCCCGCACGCGCTGCCGCGCTAGTCGGCGCGCTCCACGCCGGCGACGCCGACCCGGCGCGCGCCGCCGTTCGCGCCGTTGCGTGGCCGTCGCGTCGACGCGTCCGGGTGGCCATCTCCCGCGATCCGTCGCGCGATCGATGGTGTGCCCGTTCGCAGGGAGGGGTAGAGCACCCTCAGGCCCGCTCCGGGCCCGTCGCACCGGCCGGCGGACCAGGGGAGGCCGGGGCTCCGACCTGCGTCGAAGGCGCCGTACGGCGTCCACCGCGCGCGGCCTGCGGAGACCCTTGCAAAGCGAACGATCGGGTCCTAGACTTACGTTCGGTAAGTCACTTCACTTGTTGAAGTGATGATAAAGCCGTCCCGCACTCACACCAGCTCTGGAAGGTCGCGATGCCCAACGCGATGAGCCGTTTCACCATCCACGACGATCTGTCGGCGCCCGAGGGGTCGCTGCCGGTGCTCAAGGGTGCGCTGCACTCGGCCGGCCAGCTGCCGAACCTCGTCGGGGTCCTCGCCGGGTCGCCGGCGGCGCTGCGGGGCTACGCGCGGTTCACGAGCGAGCTGCGTCACGGCAGCCTCGACGCCCCGACGAAGGAGCGCCTCTCCCTCGCCGTCGCCGAGCACTTCCGCTCGGAGCCCGGCCTGAAGATGCACCTGCGCACCGCGCGCGTCGCGGGCCTGGGGATCGACGAGGTCAAGGCGGCGCGCGAGTTCCGCTCCGAGGACGAGAAGCAGGACATCCTGCTGCGCTACATCGGCCACCTGCTCCAGCGGCGCAGCCAGCCGCCGGCCCACCTCCAGGAGGAGGCGCTCGAGCTCGGCTGGACCGAGGAGCAGCTGCTCGAGGCGATCGCCTTCGCGTCCGTCGAGGTGTTCTCGGCGCTCGTGAACATCGCGGGGGACGTCCCCGTCGACGGGTCGATGGAGGAGTCGCGCCAGCTGCGCGCGGCGTGATCCGGACCGGCCTCCCGCTCCCGCGCATCCGCGTGGGAGCGGCAGCGGTCCCGCGCGCATGACGAACGCCGACGACCCCATCGACGGCGCCTGCTGCCCGCACTACCACGAGGCGGTCGAGCTCCTCGGCCGTCGCTGGAACGGCGCGATCGTCGCGGTGCTGCTGCGCGGGGGGACGCTGCGCTTCAGCGAGCTGCGCACGGCGGTCCCCGGGCTGTCGGACCGCGTCCTCTCCCAGCGGACGAAGGAGCTCGAGGCCGCCGGGGTCCTGGAGCGCACCGTCTCGCCCGGTCCTCCGGTGCGGGTCGACTACGGCCTGACGCGCAAGGGCCACGAGCTCGGGCCGGCGATCGTCGAGCTGGAGCGCTGGGGACAACGCTGGCTCGGTGAGGATGTCCGGGCGGCGAACGGCCCGGCGCAGCGGCTCGGCTAGCCTGCAGCGTGGCGCGCGGCGTTCCGGCGCCCGTTCCCGACCCACCGCGCAGGAGCACCGACACCGTGGCCGACACCCCCCGTACTCCCGAGGACGTCAAGCGGCTGGTCGCCGAGCACGACATCCGCTTCGTGCGGATGTGGTTCACCGACATCCTCGGTCAGCTCAAGTCGTTCTCGGTCAACGCCTCCGAGCTCGACGACGCCTTCGAGGGCGGGATGGGCTTCGACGGCTCCTCGATCACCGGCTTCAACGCCGTCGAGGAGTCGGACATGATCGCGGTGCCGGACGCGTCGACGTTCGCGATCCTGCCCTGGTCGCCGGCCGAGGAGGGCGTCGCGCGGATGTTCTGCGACGTGCAGACGCCGGAGCGCACGCCGTACGAGGGCGACCCGCGCTACATCCTGCGTCGCGCCGTCCAGCGGATGGAGTCGATGGGGTTCGACCACTTCAACGTCGGGCCCGAGCTGGAGTACTTCCTCTTCAAGGACGCGAAGGACCCCGTCCCGCTCGACGAGGGCGGCTACTTCGACCTCACGGCCCTCGACGCCGGCTCCGACGTCCGCCGCGACACCGCGCTGGCGCTCGAGCAGCTCGGGATGAAGGTGGAGTACAGCCACCACGAGGGCGGTCCGTCGCAGCACGAGATCGACATCCGCTACGCGGACGCCCTGAAGATGGCCGACGACTGCATGACCTACCGGCTGACGGTCAAGGAGATCGCGATGCAGCACGGCTGGCACGCGACCTTCATGCCCAAGCCGATGACGGGGGAGAACGGCTCGGGGATGCACACGCACCTGTCGCTCTTCCGCGACGGGCGCAACGCGTTCTTCGACCCGGACGACCGGTTCTTCCTCTCGGACGTCGGCAAGGCGTTCATCGCGGGGCAGCTGCGCCACGCGCGCGAGATGTCCGCCGTCTTCGCCCAGTGGGTCAACAGCTACAAGCGCCTGGCGCCCGGCTACGAGGCGCCGGTCTACGTCGCCTGGTCCCGCCGCAACCGCTCGGCGCTCGTGCGCGTCCCGCTCTACCACCCCGGCAAGGAGCAGGCCACGCGGATGGAGCTGCGCTGCCCCGACCCGGCGTGCAACCCGTACCTCGTCTTCGCGCTGCTGCTGCACGCGGGACTCGACGGCATCGAGCGCGGCTACGAGCTGCCCGAGCCGATGGAGCGCAACCTCTACCACCTGTCGCCGGACGACCGGCGGCGCCTGGGCATCGAGCAGCTGCCCGAGACGCTCGGCGAGGCCGTCGAGCTGGCGGCGGAGTCCGAGCTCGTGCTGCGGGCCCTCGGCGAGCACACCCTCGACCGGTTCGTCGAGATCAAGCGCGAGGAGTGGGAGGACTACCGCGTCCAGGTCACGCGGTGGGAGCTGGACCGGTACCTCCCGGTCCTCTGATCCGGTCCCGGATCCGGCGGCGCGGTGCGCCGCCGGCCGGGAGGCGGCCCGCCGCACGAGGCGGCGGCGCGTGGATCAGAAGTAGCGCCGGATGACCCGCACCGTCTGGCGCAGGTACGGCTTGGAGGTGTCCAGCCGCGAGCCGGCGTGGACGTAGAGGGTGAAGCTGCGGCCGCCGCTGCGCGGGATCGCGGACTTCTTCACGCGGACGTAGCCGCAGGCGTTCGCGCGGCCCAGGCGCGTGCGCTTCACCGTCTTGCTGCCCTTCTTCCACGTGGCGTAGACCGTCTTGGAGCCGGTGAGCGTCTCCGTCAGGCCCGACACGCGCCAGACGCGCTTGGAGTAGGCGCCGCGGGGGCGGTTGGCGAGGTCGAGGGCGAGGTTCGTGACCTTGACCTTCGTGCTGCCGGTGTCGAGGGAGCCGTTCGGGCCGAACTCGCGGACGCGGATCTCGATCGTGCGGCCGGCGCTGGGGCTGATCGAGCCGGTCGAGAACGAGTTGACGAGCGACGCGGTGGCGTTGCCCGCGCCGTCGAAGGAGCCCGTGACCGAGCCGGCCTTGCCGTTCACGCCGTAGACCTGCCAGCGGCCGCCGGGCGTGCCGCCGGAGAGCGCGAAGTTCATCGTCTCGGAGGCCTGCGTCGGGACCCGCACGTAGCACGGCTTCGACGGGGTGATCGTCGCGGCGGAGGCGACGGTGGGGACGACCGTGGCCGCTGCGAGGGCGGCGACGGGCAGGGCGAGGGCCGTACGGCGAAGCATGGAGATCCTTCGGAAGGGGGACGGGGGGACGGCGCGAGCGCGCGCCGCGGACCCTATCCGGCCGGGGCGCGCCGGTCGCGCCGGGCAGTCCCATCCTCATCCGATTCTCACGCCGTCCGGGCCCGGATCTCCCCGCGACGAGGGCCGTCAGGGGACGACGCCCGACGGGCCGCTCACGCGTCCAGGAGCGCGCGCAGCTCGCCGGGGTCGGTCACCGGGGCGCGGCACGCGAAGCCCTCGCAGACGTAGGCGGTCGCCCGACCGCCGACGGGGCGGCGACCCTCCAGCAGCGCGACGCCGCGGTCGTCGGCGCCGTCGCCCATCGCCAGCACGACGCCGGGGCGGGGACGCTCGCGGACGACGGCGACGAGCGCGCCGCGCTCCGGGGCGGGCCCGACGATCGCGACCTCGCGCGCGGGACGGTGGCGCTCGTCGAGCGCCAGCAGCGACGCGGCGACCGCCTGGGGCGCCCGGGCGGCGAGCGGCGCGGCCAGCCGCAGCCAGCCCTCGGCGGCGGCGACGTGCGCGTGCTCGCCGGTGAGGGCCGCGAGCCGCAGCAGCCCGCGGGCGGTCGCGGCCCCGCCGGAGGGGACGGGCGCGTCGTCCAGCTCCTTGCGGCGCACGAGCAGCGCCTCCGCGTCGTCGGCGGTCGAGAACCAGCCGGCTCCGTCGGGATCCCCGAACCGCGACGCGATCGTCGCCGCCAGCTCCTGCGCCCAGGCGAGGTCGGCCGGATCGCCGTCCGCCTCGAAGAGCGCGATCGCCGCCTCGAGCAGGAAGCCGTGATCCTCGAGCACGGCGGCGTGCCGTGCCCGGACGGTCCCGTCGGGCCCCGGCCGCGGGCACCAGCTGCGCCGCAGGCGGCCGTCGACGGTGAGCTCGCGCCGGACGAAGGACGCCGCCTCCCGTGCGGCGTCCAGCAGCTCCGGTCGGTCGAGGATCGCGCTGGCCTCGGCGAGCGCGTGGATCGCCAGCGCGTTGCCGGCGGCCAGCCGCTGGTCGTCGAGGGCGGGACGCGGCCGCTGCTCGCGCGCCGCCAGCAGCGCCGCGCGGATCCGTCCCAGCGTGGCGTCGTCGGGGCGCGGTCCGCGGTCCTCCAGGACGTCGGCTCCACCCTCGTCGAGGGCGAGCCAGCGCCCGGCCGCGGCCGCGTCCTGCGGCGACAGGGCGGCCCGGACCTCGGCCGCCGTCCAGCGGTAGAAGGCGCCCTCGCCGTCGGCGGAGTCGGCGTCCAGCGCGGTGGCGAAGCCGCCCTCGGCACCACGCAGCTCGCGCAGGAGGAACGCGATCGTCCGCTCCGCCGTCTCGCGCAGCGCCGGGTCGCCCCACAGCCGCCAGCCGTCGAGGTAGGCGCGCACGAGCAGCGCGTTGTCCGTCAGGAGCTTCTCGAAGTGGGGGACGCTCCAGGCGGGGTCCACGGCGTAGCGGTGGAAGCCGCCGCCGAGCTGGTCGTGCACGCCGCCCGAGGCCATCGAGCGCAGGGTCTGACGGGCCATCGCCGCGGCCGCGTCGGCCGTCGGCCCGCCGCCGGCGGCCCGCTGGAGGAGCAGGAGGAGCGTCGCGTGCGGCGGGAACTTCTCGCGTCGGCCCCAGCCGCCGTGGACGCTGTCGAACCCACCGCGCAGATCGCGGACCGCGTCGTCGAGCCGACCCGGCGCCGGCAGCTCGTCCGCCGCGCGCAGGGCCGCGGCGCCCGAGAGCCGCTCGTCGATCCCGGCGAGCTCGGCCCGCAGCTCGTCGCGCCGCGCGCCCCACGCCTCGGCCACCGCGTCGAGGACCATCCGCCACGAGGGCAGTCCGTCGCGCGGCGCGGGCGGGAAGTACGTGCCGCCGTGGATCGGTCGCTGCTCCGGGGTGAGGAAGACGTGCAGCGGCCAGCCGCCCTGGCCGGTCATCGCCTGGACCGCGTCCATCCAGAGGGCATCGACGTCGGGGCGCTCCTCGCGGTCGACCTTCACGCAGACGAACGCGTCGTTCATCACCGACGCGACGTCCGGGTCGGCGAACGACTCGCGCGCCATGACGTGGCACCAGTGGCACGCCGCGTAGCCGATCGAGACGAGCAGCGGCCTGTCCTCGCGCGCGGCGCGCTCGAGCGCCTCCGGCCCCCACGGGAGCCAGTCCACCGGGTTCTCGGCGTGCTGCCGCAGGTAGGGCGACGTCTCGGCGGCCAGCGCGTTCGGCATCGCCCACCAGGCTCGCACAGGCGGGCCGAGGGCCACCGGCGCCGCCCGCGCGCGCCGCTCAGCGACCGAGCGCGCGCAGCGCGGAGCGCACGGCGAGCGTCACCTCGACGCCGAGCGCCTGCTCGAGGAGCGCGTCGAGGTCGATCCCGGTGATCGCCAGCAGCTGCTCGTTCGTGCGGATCGGGTTCGGGATCCGGTACGTCCCGGCGCGCACGCCGCGACCCCGGACCCGCACGGCGATCGTCCGCTGCTCGGCGATCGGCGCGACCGTCGACGCCGCGGTCCCGGGGACGTAGCCCATCCGCCGCAGCGAGATGCCGCGCCGGCCGACGGCGGCGTAGCCGCTGCGCAGGCCCGCGACGCGCACGGCGTCGGTCGCCCCCGGCGCCGCGGTCCCGAGGACCTGCGACACGAGCCGCAGGACGACCGAGCGCCCGGCGTCCTCGACGGTCAGGCGCGCGACGGCGCGTGCGCGGTCCGCCGGGGTGCGACCCAGATCGTGGGCGGTGCGCGGAGCGAGCGGGACGGCGCGCACGCGGCCCGCCGGCCGGTGGCAGCGGCCGGGAGCCCTTCCGGCGTCGAAGGCCCGCAGCGCGCCGGTCACGCACCGGCGGCCGGAGGTGAGGACGCTGTGGCCCTGCCCGGGAACCGCCAGCAGCCGGGCTCCGGGGATGCTCGCGGCGACCGCCCGCGCCTCCTCGGGCGAGGTCCGGGTGTCGGAGCGGCCGCTCAGCACGAGCGTCGGCACCGCCGGGACGCGTCCGGCGGGCGTCGCGTCGCGGGTGCCGGGCCAGAACGCGCAGCTGCCGGCCGCCGAGACCTGCAGCACGACGTCCGGCGACCACCCGGCGCGCGCGGCGTCGGGCCGCGCCGCGGCGGCGGCCCGCGCCTGCGCCCAGCGCTCATCGCCGACGGCGGCCTCGGCGCTCCAGGGCCAGCGCCCGTCGCGGCAGGTCGTGTCGTAGTAGACGCCCGAGCTCGAGTACGCCGCCGCGGCCGGTCCGCCCGACGGGTCGGCGTCGTCGGTGGTCAGCGGCGCGAGGCCGTTCTCGCGGCCCAGCCGCGCCAGCGGCGCGGCGTCGCCCTCGGCGCCGCGGCGGATCGCGGCCGGGAGCGCCGCGCGCAGCAGCGGATCGAGGTCGCCGGCGACGACGAGGCTCGTCACGAGCCACCCGTCGACCTCGAGCGGGACGCGACGACCGGTCCCGCCGTCGACCGACACGGTCATCGGCAGGCGCGCGCGCAGACGGCGCAGGTCGCCGCGGAGGTCCTTCGTGACGCCGTCGCACGCGCCTCCGACGCACGCCTGGCGCAGGGCGCCGGGGATCGCGCGCAGCATCGCCAGCGAGAACGGATCGGCGGCCTGGACGTCGACCGGGGAGTCCAGCACGAGGCCGGAGACCCGCGCGGGGTGCGCCGCGGCGTAGCGCTGCGCCAGCACGGTGCCGTACGAGACGCCGACGAGCAGGAGGCGGTCGTAGCCGCGGGCGCGGCGGACCTCCTCGAGGTCGGCCACGACGTCCGTCGTGCCGTAGCGGTCCAGCGCGCCGCCGAAGCGCCGGGCGCAGGAGCGCAGCGGCTCCCACGGGTCCAGGCCGGTGCGCGAGCCGCTCTCGATCTCCGGGCAGACGACGAGGTCGGTCGAGCGGCCGGTGCCCCGGGTGTCGACGGCCACGAGGTCGCGGCGCCGCAGCAGCGGCGCCAGGACCGGGGCGACGTCCCCGAGCAGCGGCGTCGCCGCCTGGCCGGGGCCGCCGGCCAGCAGGACGACCGCCTCGCGCCGGACGCGCCGCGTGCGCTGACCGAGCTGCAGCGTGCGGACGGAGAGGCCGATCTGCCCGGGCACGGCACCCGTCCGGTCCAGCGGCACCGGCACGCGCGCGCAGCGCGTCACGCCGAGCGAGGCGTCGCCGCAGCGGACGTCGTCGGCCGCCGCGGCGGTGCCGGGCGCCGCGAGCAGCCCGAGGGCGAGCGCCACGACGCGCAGCCGTGGTCGGCGGAGGAGGCCCGGCGCGGCGATCGGCACGGCGCGGAGGCTAGACCGTCGCGAGGCGGCCGCCGGGACCGGGGCCTCGACGAGGCCGCCTCGTCGGCGCTCGGGAGCGGGCGCCGCGACGATCGGCGCGGGATCCGCGGGCGCGGGGCGTAGGGTGGGACCCGCCCCTCCGGAGGACCCGTGACCGATCCCCGTCCGCTCCACGCCGCCGACGCGGATCCGTTCGCGCTCGTCGACGACGCACGCCGCGCACGCGCCCGGGAGGCGGTTCGCGGCGTCGCGCGCCGGACGCCGACGCTCGACTCCCGCCGCCTCGGCGAGCGCTACGGCGGCCGCGTGGTGCTGAAGGCGGAGAACCTCCAGCGGACCGGGTCGTTCAAGCTGCGCGGCGCCCTGGCGCGGCTCGCCGCGCTCGGGTCCGACGCCGAGCGCGGCGTGGTCGCGGGCAGCGCCGGCAACCACGCGCAGGCGGTCGCGTACGCCGCCCGGGCCCGCGGCGTGCCGTGCACGGTGGTCATGCCGATCTCGGCTCCGGTGGCGAAGGTCGACGGCTGCGCCGAGCTGGGCGCGACGGTCGAGCGGGTCGGCGATCACGTCCTCGAGGCGGTCGCGCGCGCCCGGGAGCTCGCCGACGAGCGGGGCCTGGCGTTCGTGCACCCGTTCGACGATCCCGACATCGTGGCCGGGCAGGCGACGGTCGGCGACGAGCTGCTCGAGCAGGTCCCCGACCTCGCGCAGGTGCTCGTGCCGGTCGGCGGCGGTGGGCTCGTCAGCGGCGTGGCGCTCGCGCTGCGGCGGGCGCGGCCGGAGGTCCGGATCGTCGGGGTGCAGGCCGCGAGCCACGCGTCGCTCGTCGGGGGCGGCCAGGGCGCGAGCTGGGCGCCGACGATCGCCGACGGCATCGCGGTGAAGCGGCCTGGCGAGCTGACGAGCAGGATCGTGGAGGGCCTGGTGGACGACGTCGTGGCGGTCGAGGAGGACGAGATCGCCGAGGCGATGATCACGACGCTCGAGCACGTGAAGCTCCTCGTCGAGGGCGCCGGCGCGGTGGCCACGGCCGCGCTGGAGACCGGCCGCGTCGAGGTCGTCGACGGCGCGACCGTCCTGCTGCTCTCCGGGGGCAACGTCGACCCGGGGCTCGTCGCCGCGGTCGCGCGCCGGCACGAGACGACGGTCGGCCGGCGGCTGGCGCTCACGGCCGTCGTCGACGACCGGCCCGGCGCCCTCGCGCGGCTGCTGACGACGGTCGGCGAGGCGGGCGCGAACCTCCTCGAGGTCGACCACGTCCGCGACGGCGTCCCGCTGCACGTGCGCCAGACGGCGGTGCGGCTCGTCGTCGAGACGCGCGGACGCGCGCACGCCGACGCGGTGCGCGACGCCCTCGCCGTGGCGGGCTACCCGCTGCGCGACTGACGCGGCCCGGCCTGGCTCAGGTCGGACGCGAGATCGCGGAGGCCCGCGCGACCTGCTCGTCGCTCGGCCGCACGCCGGTGTAGCGGGCGAACTGCTCGGCGGCCTGCAGCGCGATGACCCGGTCGCCGGTGATCGTCGTCGCGCCCGCCGCCCGCGCCGCGCGCACGAGCGGCGTCTCTGGCGGCACGGCGACGACGTCGAGCACGACCCGGACGGTCGCGAGCGCCGCCTCGGGGACCGGCAGGTCGTCGGCCTCCCGGGCGCCGGCCATGCCGACCGGCGTCGCGTTCAGCAGCAGGCCGGGCCGGTGATCGCCGAGCGCCGCCGCCCAGCGCGCGCCGTAGCGCTCGGCGAGCGCCGGCCCGCTGGTCGGATTGCGCGCCACGACCGTCACGTCCGCGAAGCCCCCGTCGCGCAGCGCGGCGACCGCGGCCTTCGCCATCCCGCCGCTGCCGAGGACGACCGCGGGCTGGTCCCGATCGACCTCGCGCAGCAGCTCGACGAGCGCGAGGTAGTCGGTGTTCGACGCCACGAGGCGGCCGCCGTCGTTGACGATCGTGTTCACCGCGCCGATCGCCGCCGCGGAGGCCTCGAGCTCGTCGACGAGCGGGATCACCGCCTCCTTGAACGGCATCGAGACGCCGCAGCCGCGGATCCCGAGCCCGCGGATCCCGGCGATCGCGGCGGGCAGGTCGTCGGTCGTGAAGGCCTTGTAGGCGAAGTCGAGGCCGAGCTCGCCGTAGAGGTGGTTGTGGAACCGGGTGCCGACGTTGCTCGGCCGGCCCGACAGCGAGATGCAGAGGGTCGTGTCCTTCGTCAGCTCGCGGGCCGTCATGGGCGGGACGATACGGGCGAGGACCGGCCGCGCGGGGGAGGCGCCGCGCCGCGGGGACCGGCCGGGCGGCGGGACCCGTCGTGCGGGCGGTCAGCCGCCGGCCAGGACGGCGTCGATGCCCTCGGCCTCGAGGACCGCCATCACCGTCTCGCGGTGGTCGCCCTGCAGCTCGATGACGCCGTCCTTCGCCGAGCCGCCGACCCCGCAGCGCTTCTTCAGCCGGCCGGCGAGCGCGCGGATCGCGTCGTCGTCGAGCGGGAGCTCGGAGACCGTCGTCACGCCCTTGCCGCGCCGGCCGGCGACCTCGCGGCGGACCTTCGCGCGGCCCGAGCCCGTCGCGGGGCGTCGCGAACCCGCGCTCCCGCGCGCCGCGTCCCGGCCGCGTCCGCGACCACCGCCGCCGCGCGGTCCCGGCGCGTCGCCGCCCGAGCCGCCGCGGCCACGGCGGCGATCGCCACCGTCGCTCGACCAGACCAGCTCGTCGTCGTGCCCGGGCATGGACGCCACGCTACCTCGGGCGGGTCGGCCCCGGCCGACCGGTAGCGTCGCGGGCCATGAGCGAGAAGCCGACCGTCGAGATCCCCGCGGACACCGCGCCGTCCTACCAGCTCGAGCTCGACGACCTCGTCGTCGGCGATGGCGACGAGGCGGCGAAGGGGCAGATCGTCGAGGTCCACTACGTCGGGGTCGCCTGGTCCACGGGCGACCAGTTCGACGCGTCCTGGGATCGCGGGCAGACCTTCAAGTTCCCGCTCGGCCGCGGGCAGGTCATCCAGGGCTGGGACGAGGGCGTCGCCGGGATGAAGGTCGGCGGCCGCCGTCGGATCACGATCCCGCCGATGCTCGGCTACGGCAAGCGCGGCGTGCCGGGCGTCATCCCGCCCGACGAGACGCTCGTCTTCGTCGTCGACCTCCTCGGCGTCCGCTAGGCGGCGCGGGCGACCGCCCGGCGCTCAGCGCCGGGTGGCGTACCGCGTCAGGAGCACGCCGTCGGGGAACGCCCGGGTCTCCACGAGCTCGAGCTCCTGCCAGCGCGGCAGCGCCGGGAAGCACGGCGCGCCGCTGCCCAGGAGCACCGGGTGGGTGACGATGGCGTACTCGTCGACGAGCCCGGCGCGCATCGCCGCGGCGGCGAGCGTCGCGCCGGCGATGTCCATCGGTCCGCCGTCCTGCGCCTTCAGCCGCACGATCTCGGCCACGGCGTCGCCGGTGACCAGGCGGGCGTCGCCGCCGAGCGCGCCGAGCGTCGAGGAGAACACGACCTTCGGCATGGCGCGCCAGCGGCGGGCGTAAGCGACGTGCGCGGGCGACGCCCCGGGCTGCTCGTCGGCCGTCGTCCAGTGCCCGCTCATCGCCTCCCACAGCCGGCGCCCGTAGAGGGCGAGCCCCGTTGCCGCCACGCGATCGGACCACCACGCGAAGAGCTCGTCGCTCGGCACGCTCCAGCCGAGGTCGTCCCCGGGCGCCGCGACGTAGCCGTCGAGGCTGACGTTCATCCCGAACGTCAGCCGGCGCACGCCGTCGTCTCCCGCGCATCGGTCATGGTCGTGGTGACGGTCGCGACTCGGCGGACTCATCGGTCCGCTCGCTCGAGGTCCGGTCCCCGCCCGCCGGACGCTGCGGCGGCGCCGCCCGGGCGGCCGCGACGAGGGCGGCGAAGAGCGTCGTGGCCGGGTCGCCCTCGGGGTGCCACTGGACGCCGAGGCAGAAGCGCCGGTCGGGGCGCTCGATCGCCTCGATCACCCCGTCGTCGAGCGAGCGTCCCGTCACGATCCACCCGTCGCCGGCCTCGGCGACCGCCTGGTGGTGGTGCGAGCGCACGGTCGTGCGGGTCGCGTCCTCGCACGCCCGAGCGGCGAGCGAGCCGGGGACGAGCTCGACGGGGTGGGCGTTGCGCTCGTCGAGCGTCCCGGCGTGCCGGCGGTGGCGCTCCGGGTCCGCGTCGCCGCGAGCGGCGAGGAAGTCGGGCAGGTGCTGGTGCAGCGTCCCGCCGGCGGCGACCGCCGCGATCTGCACGCCGCGGCAGATCGCCAGCAGCGGGAGGTCGCGGTCGATCGCGTCGCGCGTCAGCGCCCGCTCGAAGGCGTCGCGCTCCGGCTGCGCCGGGCCCGTCGCGGGATCGCGGGGCGCGCCGTACGTGGCGGGGTCGAGGTCCGCGCCTCCCGTCAGGACGAGGGCGTCGAGGTCGTCGAGAGCCGCCGCCGGATCCTCGTCGGGCACGAGCAGGACCGGCCGGCCGCCGGCCCGGCGGACGGCGCTCACGTAGTCCAGCGGCAGCAGCGCGGTCGGCTGCTCCCACGCCCCGTAGCGGGCCGTCTCGATCGCGGCGGTCAGGCCGATCCGGGGCCGGGAGGCGCGGAGGGCGGCGGGGGCGACCACGCGACCATCGTCCCACGCGGGCGGCGCCGGGCCGAGGTCGCGCGGTGCCCGCCCGCCGTGCGGGGTGGCGTCCCGGTCGCGCGCGACGGGTGGCCACGAGCGTGACGGCGTGTCAACGCCAGGTGCCGGCGGGCGGCGGGGATTGGACCACCCGGTCGGGCGGGTACCGAATGGCGGGCCGGGCTATCCTGCTGGGCCTCCCTTCGCGTCCCGGCGGCCGCGTGCCGCCGTGGGGACGCGTCGTCCATCCCCGACCGGAGCGTCGACCATGGCCACCGCCTTCTCCGCCGAGCCCACCGATCCAGAGGTCCGCGAGGAGATCGTCTCGCTCGTCCGGCAGTTCACGGACGAGCAGGTCATCCCGCAGGCCGAGCACTACGACGCCACGGACACGTGGCCGGAGCCGATCGTCGAGGGCCTGAAGGAGCTCGGCCTGTTCGGCGTCACGCTGCCGGAGGAGTACGGCGGTCTCGGCCTCGACCTCCAGACCTACGCGCGGATCGCCGAGGAGCTCGCCCGCGGCTGGATCTCGATCCCGGGCATCATCAACACGCACTTCATCGGCGCGTACCTGCTGATGAAGTTCGGCACCGAGGAGCAGAAGCAGAAGTACCTGCCCCAGATGGCGACGGGCGAGCTGCGCGCCGCGTTCTCGCTGTCGGAGCCGCACTGCGGCTCGGACGTCCAGGCGATCAAGACCGCCGCGACGAAGCTCGACGACGGCCGCTACGAGATCAACGGCCAGAAGCTGTGGGTCACCAACGGCCTCATGAGCGGCCTCGTCTTCGTCCTCGTCGTCACCGACCCGACGGCGTCGCCGAAGTACAAGGGCATGACGTGCTTCATCTGCGAGAAGGAGCCGGGCGTCGAGGTCAACACGGGCGACTACGCCGGCTTCGAGGTCCCGCCGAAGATCAAGAAGATGGGCTACAAGGGCGTCGAGTCCACGGAGCTCGTCTTCAACGGCTACAAGCTCTCCGCGGACCAGATCCTCGGCGGCGAGGCCGGCCTGAACAACGGCTTCAAGCAGATGATGGACTCGCTCGAGGTCGGCCGGGTGAACGTCGCGGCGCGCGGCGTCGGCGTCGCGCAGCGCGCCTTCGAGCTCGCCGTCCGCTACGCCCAGGAGCGCGAGACGTTCGGCAAGCCGATCGCCCAGCACCAGCTCGTGCAGGAGAAGCTCGCCGACATGTACACCCGCGTCGAGGCGGCCCGGCTGCTGACCTACCGCGCCGCCGAGCTGAAGGACAAGGGCGAGCGCTCCGACACCGAGGCCGCGATGGCGAAGCTCGCCGCCTCCGAGGCGGGCCACAAGAACGCCGAGGAGTCGCTGCGGATCCACGGCGGCTTCGGGTTCTCGAAGGAGTACGAGATCGAGCGCATCTACCGCGACGCGCCGCTGCTGCTCATCGGCGAGGGCACCTCCGACATCCAGCGGATGGGCATCGCGAAGGGCCTGCTGAAGCGCTACGCGATCTGAGCGACGCGCGACCCGGCCGGTGGCCGGGCACGTCCGCGACGGGCGCTGGGGGTCGACCCTCCGGCGCCCGTCGTCGTTCCCGGGTCGGTGCGGGGCGAGGACGGCGCGGCGGTCCGGTCCCGCCCCGGGCGCGCCGCGCGACGGTTCTGCCCCGACGCGGGATCGCGGGCGGTAGCGTGAGGCGATGGCCGAGCCGACGCTCCACGTCCTGCGCGTCTTCACCGACGAGCGCGGCCAGCACGGCAACCCGCTCGGCGTCGTGCTCGACGGCGCGGCGATCCCCGAGCCCGAGCGCCGGCAGGCCGTCGCGGCCGAGCTCGGCTACGCGGAGACGGTCTTCGTCGACGACGCGGCCACGGCTCGCCTGCGGATCTACACCCCCTCCGTCGAGCTGCGGCTCGCCGGGCATCCCCTCGTCGGGACCTCCTGGCTGCTGCGCCGCGAGGGGATCCGCACCCGGACGCTGCGGCCGCCGGCGGGCGAGGTGCCCACCGGCGCCGACGCCGACGGCGCGTGGATCGAGGCCGATCCTGCCGATGCCCCGCCGTTCGTGCTCATCGAGCACGCCACCGCCGAGGACGTCGACGGCCTCGCCGTCCCGCGCGGGACCGACGTCCACCTCGACGCCTGGGCCTGGCAGGACGAGGACGCCGGGCTCGTGCGCTCGCGGGTCTTCGCCGACGGCGTCGGCGTCCCGGAGGACGAGGCGACCGGCGCCGCGGCGCTGCGCCTCGTCGCCGAGCTCGACCGCGCGGTGACGATCCGCCAGGGGCGGGGCTCGATCATCACCGGCGAGCCGGTCGCGGGGTCGCGGGTCCGGATCGCCGGTCGGGTCGTGCTCGACGAGGTGGTGCCGATCCGGCAGCGCGCGGGCACCGCGCTGGCGACGGCCTGACGCCGCGCGGTCGTCGGCGGTGCGGCCGGCGCCCTGCGTCGCCGGCTCTGGATCAGGCGGGCGCGATGCGCACGGCGGTGCCGTAGGCGCAGATCTCCGTGCCGGTCGAGGCGTACTCGTTCGCCTCGAACCGGAAGGCGAGGACCGCGTTGGCGCCCTTCGCCGCGGCCTCCTCCGAGAGGCGCTCGAGCGCCTCCTGGCGGCTGTCGTGGAGCATCTTCGTGATGCCCTTCAGCTCCCCGCCGACGAGCGACTTGAAGCCGGCGCCGATGTTCGAGCCGACGTTGCGGGAGCGAACGGTGAGGCCGAAGACCTCGCCGAGGACCTCCTCCACGCGGTGGCCGGGGACGTCGTTCGTCGTCACGATGAGCATGCGGCGGACCCTACGGCTCCCCGGCACGGCGTCGGTGAGGATCGCATGAGGAGGGACGGCGCTCCGCAGTGACGTTCGCGTCACTCGATGTGACATGGATGTACCATCGCCGGCATGGCTCCCGACGCCCTGCGCCTGCGCGACGTGCTCGTGCGCCGCCACGGCCGCGACGGCCGGCCGTTGCTGCTCCTCGACGGGATCGACTGGACGGTCGCGCCGGGCGAGCAGTGGGTGGTGCTCGGCCCCAACGGCGCGGGCAAGAGCACGCTGCTGCGGCTCGCCGGCGGCGGGATGCAGCCGACGAGCGGACGCGTCGAGGTCCTCGGCGCGCGCGTCGGCGGCGTGGACCTGCGCGACCTCCGCGAGCGGATCGGCCTCGTGGACGCGGCGACCGCCCGCGCGCTGCGACCGTCGCTCAGCGGCCACGAGGTCGTGCTGACCGGGATCTTCGGCAGCATCGCCCTGCAGCCGCGCCGGCTGCGCCCCGAGCACGACGAGCACGTTCGGGCCGCGCTGGCCCTCGTCGGCGCCGAGCCGCTGGCGATCCGCCGCTACGAGGACTGCTCGCAGGGCGAGCGCCAGCGCCTGCTCCTCGCCCGGGCGCTCGTCGGCCGGGGAGGCACGGGCCCGGAGCTGCTGCTGCTCGACGAGCCGGCGGCCGGGCTGGACCTGCCCTCGCGCGAGCGCCTCGTCGGCGCGCTCGCGGCCAGTGCCGCGGCGCGCCCCGACCTGCCGACGGTGACCGTGACGCACCACCTCGAGGAGATCCCGCCGACGACGACCCACGCGCTCCTGCTGCGCGGCGGGCGGATCGTCGCCGCCGGTCCGGTGGGCGAGGTGCTGCGCTCCGAGCCGGTCGGCGCGTGCTTCGGCCTGCCGGTCGCGGTCGACCGCACGGACGGCCGGTGGCGGGCGCACGTCGCCGTCGACGCCTGGCATCTGACGGACCATGCCTGACGCCGTCCTGGACGAGGAGCGCCTGCGGCGGCTGCGCGACGCGCTCGGCGACCGTCCGTGGCACGCGGTCACCGTCGCGGAGCTCGCGACGGCGGCGGGCCTGTCGCGGATGACGCTGCACCGCCGCGGCATCGGCAAGGACGAGCTGCTGCGGCAGCTCGCCGGCCTGCTGGAGCGCGAGTACCGGGAGGCGCTCCTGCCCGCGCTCGTGGCGCGGGCCGACGGTCGCACGCGCCTGCGGATGGCGCTGACGGCGGTCTGCGAGGTCGACGAGCGGTCGCTCGGCGTGCTCCACGCGCTCGGCGAGGGCCTGGAGGAGGTCTTCCACGACCCGGGCGACGGCCCGGTCCTCACGCGCGCGACGTTCACCGACGGCCTGCGCCGGATCCTCGAGGACGGCGTGGTCGACGGCACGCTGCGGACGGAGGACCCCCTCGCGTCGGCGACGCTGCTCTTCAACGCCACCGGCTGGACCTATCGGCACCTGCGGCTCGGGCACCGCTGGCCGGCCGAGCGCGCGCGCACGTCCGTCGTCGACCTGGTCGTCGACGGCGTCGCCGCGCCTGGTGGCTGACGGGCGGCCTCCTCGCCGGTGGCCGGCCACGAGGCCGCCGCCGAGCTCCCCGCCGCGGTCGTCGCGCTGCGCCGGGTCCGTCGGCCGTGCGGCGCCGGCGGGACGCGGTCGGGCGGCTACCAGCGGCCGCGCTCGGGGTGGCCCTGCGTGCGCAGCGCCCGCGAGATCGCCGTGCGATGGCCGGCCATCCACCGGTAGGCGCGGTCCGTGGGTCCCGGCAGCCGCCGGGCCACCCAGGCGGCGGGCGCCGCACCGGGCAGGCGCTCCAGCACGGCGCGCAGGGCGTCGCCGGCGGACTCGCGCCGGCCGTCGGGGTGCACGACGTGCCAGCTCGCCAGCCGCTGCTCCTCCGGCAGGTCGGCGAGCAGGCCGTCGGCGTGGCGCTGGATGAGGTCGTCGGTCAGCCGCCGTCCGCGGTCCCAGCGGCGCAGCAGGTCGCGGCCGCTGAGGCAGAAGCCGCAGTTCGCGTCGAAGAGGACGAGCAGGCGGTCTCCGCGGCCGGGCGGGTCGCCGGGGCGCGGGGCGGGGGCGGGCGTCGGCGCGTCGTGCGACACGCCCCGGAGCCTCGCAGGTCGCGCGGTGCCCGAGCCGGCTAGGGCCAGGCCTGCTCCTCCGAGCACCACCAGGTCGTGCGGCCGCCGACGGTCGCCCGGACCATCGCCGCGCCGCAGCGCGGGCAGTGCTCGCCCTTGCGGCGGTAGGGGATGACGTCGCCGAGGTGCACGCCGCCGCGGGCGATCGCCTCGCGCGTGCAGGCGACCGTCGTCGCGTGCAGGT
Organism: Patulibacter brassicae; assembly: GCF_033949425.1. Classification (NCBI taxonomy): domain Bacteria; kingdom Bacillati; phylum Actinomycetota; class Thermoleophilia; order Solirubrobacterales; family Patulibacteraceae; genus Patulibacter; species Patulibacter brassicae. The sequence goes on from NZ_JAXAVX010000011.1 coordinate 49,656, forward strand.
CGGCGAGCTCGGCGGGGGAGACGTCCTCGGCGGGGCGCAGCGGGGGCTGCGCGGCCTGCCAGAGCAGCTCGTCGCAGAGGAGGTTGCCGATCCCGGCGATCGTCGCCTGGTCCATGAGCCGGGCCTTCAGCGGCAGCGCCCCGCGGCCCACGCGCTCGGCGAACGTCGCGGCGTCGATCGTGAGGGCGTCGGGGCCGAGCTTCGAGAGGTCCGGGTCCAGGCGCACGCGGGCCAGCCGGCGCTTGTCGAACAGGAGGAGGCGCGAGCCGTCGTCGAGATCCAGCGCGAACCGCGTCCAGCTCGTCTCGCCCGGCAGCTCGGTGAGCGCCGCCCGCGCGGCGTCGGCCGAGCCGGTGCGCACCGGCATCGACCAGGCGGTGCGCTCGGCGGCGCTCAGCGGATCGCCCGCCGCCTCGGCCGCGCCGTCGCCGTCGGGTCCCGCGCCCTCCGGGGCGAGACCCACGAGGCGCCCGGCCATCCCGAGGTGCAGCCCGAGCCGATGGTCGTCGTCGAGCTCGAGCCAGAGCGACTTGCCGATCCGCCCGACGCCGGTGACCGTGCGCCCGCGGACGGCCTCGGCGATCTCGCCCGGCGGGTGCGGCCGGCAGACCCACTCGTCGGCGTCCTCGACGTCGACGATCTCCCGCCCGACCGCCCAGCGCTCCGCCAGGGCGCGGGCGGACTCGACCTCGGGCAGCTCGGGCACCCGCCGGAGGCTACGCGAGGCGCGAACCCGGCCCGCGCGCGCCCTGCCACGGCCGGGCCGGGTACCCGCACGGGTAGGGTGCCGTCATGTCGAATCTCGATTCCCGGACGGCGGTCGAGCGCGCGATCACGCACCTGCTCGCGCAGGTCCCCGCGCTGAAGCCGCTGAAGCTCGTCGCGCTCGCCGAGGTCCACGGCGGACGCGACGTACAGCTCATCCGGGTCGAGATGCCGGGCCCGAAGGTCACGAAGGAGCTCGCGCCGGACGCCCGGGTGACGCTCGAGATCCGTCGCGACGTCCTGAACGACCTGCTCGAGGCGGACGTCAAGACGTGGATCCGCGCCTGGAACACCGGCCGGTTCAAGGCCCATGGCGTCGACCAGTACCTGAAGCTCATCGGCCAGGTCGTCGCGAAGACGGCGGCCAAGGGCGAGGGCCAGCGCGCGAAGTACTCGCACTGATCGGGCGCGCGACGCCGGTTCCGCCGAGGACCCCCTCCCGGGGAGGCAGGGCGGAACCCGCGTCCCCGCGGCACGCCCGACCGGCGGTAGGGTCGCGCCATGAGCCTTCCCGATCCGCGGCCCGATGGCGCCGCCCTGGTCACCGGCGCCTCGTCCGGCATCGGCATCGACCTCTCGCGCGAGCTCGCGCGCCGCGGACACGGCCTGATCCTCGTCGCGCGGCGGGTCGAGCGGCTGGAGGAGGTCGCCGCGGAGCTGCGCGAGGAGTTCGGGATCCGGGTCGACGTCCTGCCCGCCGACCTCTCCGAGCGCGACGGGCGCGTCGACCTGCTCGAGCGGATCGCGGGCCTCGGGCTGGAGGTCGACGTCCTGCTGAACAACGCCGGCTACGGCCTCTCCGGGCGCTTCATCGAGCTCGAGGCGGAGCGTCAGGAGCAGATGGTCCGGCTGAACGTCGAGGCCGTCCACCACCTCGCGCGCGCCGTGCTGCCCGGCATGGTCGAGCGCGGCGCCGGCGCGGTCCTGCTGCTCGGCTCGATCGCCGCCTTCCAGCCGCTCGTGGGCATGAGCGACTACGCGGCCACCAAGGCGTTCGTCCTCGCCCTCGGCGAGGCGCTGCACGAGGAGGTCGGCTCGAAGGGCGTGACCGTCACGACGCTCTGCCCCGGACCGGTGAAGACCGAGTTCTGGGAGGTCGCCGGCGGGGCCAAGGGCGCCAGCGCGATCCCGGTGATGTGGCAGACGAGCGACAAGGTCGCCCGCGAGGCCGTCGAGGGCCTCGAGAAGGGGCAGCGCGTCGTCGTCCCGGGCGTCCCGGTGAAGGCCGCCGCGCTCGGCGGCCGCTGGACGCCGCGCTCGGTGCTCCTGCCGCTGCTGAAGCGCACCGGGATGTAGGACGCGCCCCCGGCGGCGCGCACCGACGCCGGGGCTCAGCGGAGGAGCGCCGGGGGTCGCGCGTCGGCGAGGGGCGGCTCGTCGACGCGCGCGCACGCGTCCGGGCGCGTGCCGCCGACGGGCGACCGCAGCTCGCGCTCGAGGCTGCGCCGCAGCGCGTGGGCGAGAGCGTCGACCTCGGTCGGGCTCGCGGGTCGTCCGCGGCGGGTGCCGGCGACGAAGGCGTCCCACGTGTCGGCGAACTCCAGCCGGGTCACGCGCGCGCCATGACGGTGCGCCGCGAGCATCGGGCAGATGCCGCCACGTCCGTCCACGTACGCGCCGGCGATGATCCGCTCGTTCCGGAGTCCGTCGAGCATCGCGATCCGGACGCGGACTGGAAGGCGCGCGACGACCCACGCGAGCTCCGACTCGTCCGCGGCGTCGAGGGTGAGGTACCGCTTGAAGAGCTGCATGAGCGCCCCATCCGGGGGACTCCTCCTTCGGGAGCGGAGACGATCCGTCCCGAGGGCTACCCGCGCCCCGCGGCGCGAAACGCCCCGCCGCTGCGCGGGGCGGGGCGTCGCGTGCCGAACGTGGCTCGCCGCTCGTGCGGCGGCCTCGGTCAGGCGTCGTAGCCGGCCGCGCGACCCTGACCGGCGATGCGCTCGGCCATCTTGCGGTTGGCCTCGTCGACCATCTCGCCCTCGAAGATCGCCGCGCCGGAGCCGGCGGCGGTCGCCTCGTCGTAGGCGCGCAGCATCGCCTCGGCCTTCTCCCACGTCTCGCGCGTGGGGGTGAAGATCTCGTTCACGACCTCGATCTGCGCGGGGTGGATCGTCCACTTGCCGTCGAGGCCCAGGGCGCGGACGAGGCGCGTGCGCTCCCGCAGGCCGTCCTCGTCCTTGAACGCGGCGTAGGGGCCGTCGATCGCCTGGATACCGGCGGCGCGGGCGGCGACGACGAGCCGGGAGTACAGGTAGTTCAGGTGGTCGCCGGGGTAGCCCTCCGGCGCGCCGCCGATCTGGGTGATCGGGATGCCGATCGCGGCGGAGTAGTCGCCGGGGCCGAAGATGATCGTCTCCATCCGCTGCGACGCGGTGGTGATCGCCTCGACGTTCACGAGGCCCTTGGCGTCCTCGACCTGCGCCTCGATGCCGATGCGGCCGACCTCGAGGCCCTTCGCGAGCTCGATCTGCGTCAGGAGCTTGTCGGCGAGCGCGATGTCGCCGGCCTCCTGGACCTTCGGCAGCATGACCGCGTGGATCTTGTCGCCGACCTCCTCGACGACGTCGATGAGGTCGCGGTAGAAGAACGGCGTGTCGGTGCCGTTCACGCGGTAGACGACGGTCTTGCCCTCGGGGAACTCGAGCTCCCGCAGGGCGCGGATGACCTGACCGCGGGCGGACTCCTTCTCGCTCGGGGCGACGGAGTCCTCGAGGTCGAGGAACACCTGGTCGGCCGCGAGCGTCGGGGCCTTCGCGAGGAACTTCTCGCTCGATCCCGGCACGGAGTGGCAGGTGCGTCGCGGCCGCAGGGGGCGCGCGGGGGTGGATCCGTAGGCGCTCATCGCCGGGGATCCTGCCAGGCGACGGCGAGCGAGCGGGGCGCGGTGCCGGCGGACGGACCGGCGGGCGCGCGACGGCTCGGCGGAGCCGGACGGGGCGGTGGCCCCGCTCAGCAGGTCTCGACGGCGGCGCGCTCGATCGCGGCGCGCTCGCGGGCGGCGGCGGCGAGCTTCGCGCGGCCGGCGTTGGCGTAGGCGGCGGCGAGGCGGTCGTAGGCCTCGGCGAGCTGCCAGCGGGTGTCGTGCGGGCCGGTGGCGACGCGCGCGCACGGCAGGCCGCGGTAGCCGACGACGCGGCGCTCGTCGATCCGGACGTGAGTCTCGTCGAAGCGGACGAGCTCGGGGTGCTGCTCGAGGTCGCGGGCGAGCTGGACGAGATCCTGCGCGAGGCGGTGCTCGGCGGTCTCCAGCTTGGTGGTCGGGACCACCGGTGGGGCGGAAGGAGGCATCATGCGCCTGAAGTCGGCGTCCGGACGTTCCCGGCCGTGCGACGGCGCCCTCCCTCAACGGACGTTGGACTCCTGATCGAACGCGCGTTGAGGCGCGGGTGGACACCGGAACCAGCCCGGGGCGCCCGCGCCCGCCTCACGGAGCGCCGGCGGTGCCCGGTCGTCCCACGCGCCGCCCGTCCCGGGAGGCGCGCCACAGCCGCGTGGCGGGGTTCCCGCCGCCGAGATACACGCCCCACGTGTCGCGGCTCGTGGGGAAGACCGGGTCGCGCGGCGACCAGACGACGTAGTCGACGCGGGCGACGACGTCGCCGGTGACGCGCGCGTCCACCTTCCGGATCGCGCGCGCCGGCGCGTCCGCGTCGAGTCGCGTGATCGGGGAGCCGATGCGGCGGGTCGTCTCGCCCGTGCCGGACCGCCGGACGCCGAGGGCGGCGTCGACGGTCAGGCGCTGCTCGCGCCATCCGCGCCGGGTCGTCAGCGCGACCTCGGTCGGGCGCACCACGGCGCTCGTGACGAGCGAGCCGGGCCGCAGCCGGGAGCGGGCGGCGGCGAGCGCCCGGCGCAGGTTGGCTCCGCGCAGCAGCGACGCGCCCTCCAGGCCGGCGGGCTGGACCACGGGACCGTCCTGCCCGGGCGCGGGGGCCGGGGCGCCGTCGCCGCGCACGACGTGCCGGCCGTCCAGGTCGCTCGACCACCGGCGGGTCTCCGACGCCGTTCCGGGGACGTCCTCCTGGTAGGCGTACCAGCCGGCGTCCTCGCCCTCGCTCGGGACGTCGAGGACGAGGTAGTCCAGGCCCGCGGTGCTCGACGGGCCGATGCCGCGCCCGACGGCGGCGACGAGCCGCGGGACCGCGTCGGCGGGGATCGCCGCCGGCTCGATCGCGCCGCCGGTCGCGGTGGTCGTGGAGCCCTCCTCCGGGTCCTTGCCGTCGCGGAACGTCAGCGACCGCTCCCGGCCGACGCGGTCGGCGAGGCGGGCGACGGCGTACGCGTCGCGGATCGACAGCGAGCTGACGCGCTCGCCCGGCCGCGCGGCGTCGCGCAGCTGCGCGAGCATCCGCCGGCTCCCGGTCGCCGAGAGCAGCGAGTCGTCGTCGGGCGCCGACGCCTGCCCCGGACCTCCCGAGAACAGCGGGCGGTCGCTCCCGGGGTCGCTCTCGCGGACGAGGAAGAACGCTCCGATGCCGAGCAGGATCACGAGGTCGACGACGAGGAAGAGCGCGACGAGTCCCCCGCGCCGGCGCCGCGGGGGCCGGCCGCCGGGCGGGCGCGAGGGCCGTGGCCCGGACCCGGATGATCCGCCGTCGGTCGGCCCGCCGGTGGTGCCGGGGGCGCCGCCCCATCCGGCCGGGGCGCCCTTCTGCTTCCTGCCGAACGCGTCGTACTCGGACATCGCGCGCAAGCCTGTCACGCGCGGACGCCCGCGGCGAGCACGGGCGTCCGGGTCGGGCGACGGTCCCGCGACGGTCCCGGTGCGCCGCACCGGCCGGCGCCCCGGGGTCCGCGGACGGCGCCGAGCCGGCGGCCGGCGGCGGCCGACCCGGGGACCGGCGGGCGGAGCACGACCTCCGCGCGCGAGCCCCGGGCGGCACGGCGCTCGGCGGCCGCGAGGCCGAGGGCGGCGGCGCAGTCGTCCTCGAGCCCGAGCCGGTGGCAGACCGCCGCGAGGCGGCCGTACGCCGCGGCGACGTCGAGCCGGACGTCCGTCGCGCCGCGGGCGACCCGGCGCACGGGCAGCGCCCGCAGCGTGCGGACGCGGCGCTCGGCCTGCAGGACGCGGGCGCGGGGCGCGCGCTGCGGGAGCTCGTCCGCGACGGCGGCCGCGAGCCGCCGCAGCACGGCGGCGAGACGGACCTCGGCGACCTCGAGCGGCGTCGTGGCGACGACGGCGAGGGGCCGGGCGGTGGGCAGGTCGGGGGCTCCGTGGAGCATGGGACGATCCTGTCCCTCCCGGGCGCGCCGGACCGTGACGATCGACGCGCTCGGGCTGCGCCGTCGGTCCCGCTCGGGCCCGCGACGGCGCGTCGCCGGCGGCGCGGGCCGCCGGCGGACCGCGGAGCTAGAAGCCGTAGGCGGCCTTCAGCTCCTCGTCGTCCTCGGCGAGCTGCTCGGCGAGCTCGACGAGGACCTTCGCCTGCTTCCACGAGGCGTCGTCCTGCATCTTGCCGTCGATCATGTGGACGCCCTTGCCGTCGGGGATCGCCTCGATGATCTTCTTCGCGAACGCGACCTCGTCGGGGTCGGGCGAGAAGACCTTCTTCGCGATCCCGATCTGGACCGGGTGCAGCGACCAGGTGCCGACGCAGCCGAGGATGAACGCGGCGCGGAACTGCGCCTCGCAGGCGACCGTGTCCTTGATGTCGCCGAAGGGCCCGTAGAACGGGAGGATCCCGGCCCCGACGCACGCGTCGACCATGCGGCCGATCGTGTAGTGCCACGGATCCTGCTGGCTGCGGACGCGGCCGACCTCGAGGTCCTCGGCGTCCGTCGGGTCGCTGATCGAGACGTAGCCGGGATGGCCACCGCCGACGCGGGTGGTCTTCATCCGTCGCGACGCCGCGAGGTCGGCCGGGCCGAGCGAGATGCCCTGCATGCGCGGCGAGGCGCTGGCGATCTCCTCGACGCGCGCGACGCCGCCGGCGGTCTCGAGGATCGCGTGGAGGAGGATCGGGCGCGAGATGCCGGCGCGCGCCTCGAGCTGGGCGACGAGGCGGTCGACGTAGTGGATGTCCTCCGGCCCCTCGACCTTCGGGACCATGATGACGTCGAGCTTGTCGCCGATCTCGGTGACGAGCGTCGTGAGGTCGTCGAGCACCCACGGGCTGTCGAGGGCGTTGATCCGCGTCCAGAGGGGCGTGCCGCCGAGGTCGAGCGTCTTGCCGACCTCGACGAGACCGGCGCGCCCGGACTCCTTGCGGTCGATCGGCACCGCGTCCTCGAGGTTGCCGAGGACGATGTCCGCCTTCGCGGCGATGTCGGGCAGCTTCGCCCGCATCTTCTCGTTGCTCGGGTCGAAGAAGTGGATCATCCGCGACGGCGGGACCGGGATCTCGCGCAGCGGCGCCGGCGCCCCGACGGCGAGCGGCTTGAAGAAGTCACGGGGGTGGCGGCTCATCGCGGCCGATCCTACCCGCGGTCGCTCGCCGGGCGCGAGCACCCCGCCGGACGGTCTGGACCGGTCTCGGGGTGACTCGTGGCGCGTCGCCGTCGCCCGGCGCCGCGTCCCCCGACGAGGACGCGCGTCACGGCGGACGTCGCCGGAAGTGATGCGTTGATGCGGTAGCATCGAAGGCATGCGGACGACGCTCGAGCTCGACGACGACGTGGTCGCCGTCGCCCGCGAGCTGGCCGCGAGCGAGCGCCGGTCGCTCGGCGCGGTCGTCTCGGAGCTGGCCCGGCGCGGTCTGACGCCGGCGAAGGTCGATGTCGCGGGGCCGCTGCCGGTGATCCGCGTGCCGGCCGGCTCGACGCCGATCACTCCCGAGATGGTCCGCCGCGCCCTCGACGAGGACTGAGGTGGGCGGACGGGTGGACGGCGCGTTGCTGGACGTCAACGCGCTGGTGGCCCTCGCGTGGGACTCGCACGTGCACCACGTGGCGATCCGGACCTGGTTCGACGAGCACCACCGTCGCGGTTGGGCGACGAGCGCGATCACCGAGTCGGGCTTCGTGCGCGTCTCCTCCAACCCGCGGGTGCTGCCACATTCGATCGACGTCGGCGCGGCGATCGGCGTCCTGGCGCGCATGCGAGCGGCGGCGGGGCACCGCTTCCTCGCCGACGGCGTCTCGCCCACGGACCCGGACGTGCCCCGGATCGTCGGTCATCGGCAGGTGACCGACGCGCTGCTCCTGACGATCGCGCGACGGGCGGGACTCCGGATCGTGACCTTCGATCGGGCGCTGATGACGCTCGCGGGCGACCGGGACGTCGAGCTGTTGGAGGGCTGACGGGACCCTCGCCCCGCCCGGTGCCGGACGGGCGCTCCATGGGCAACGCCGCGCGTGCCGGGCCGCACTGCAACATCCGGCGGGAGCACGGGCCTCTTCATGACGAGATGCCGCTCCGATCGCTCGTCCGCCGATGCCGCCCGACCCCGCGACCGTGATCTCCGCGCCGATGGCCCGACGACCCGCCGAGGCGGCGGTCGCGCCCCCGGACGAGGACCGGGTCGCCCGCCGCGCGCTCGACCTCGGTCGGCGGACCGCGCTCGGCGTGCTCGCCGGGGACCACGCGGCCGCCGACGACGTCGCCCAGGACGTCGCCATCCAGGCCGTTCGCTGCGCGGCGACGTTGCGCGAACCCGCCGCCCTGGACGCGTGGCTGCACCGAACCGCCGTCCGCGCGGCCCTGCGCGCCGCCAAGCGCGGTCGCCGGCGCCGAGACGTCGAGCAGCGTCACGCGGCGCTCACGCCGGTGGGGGCGGTTCCCGACCCGTCCCTCGACGAGCTCGCGACGCTGCTGGGCGGGTTGCCCGAGCGACAGCGCGCGGCGCTGACGCTGCGCTACGCCCACGACCTCGACGACGCCGCGATCGCCGCCGCGCTCGGCTGCCGCGCCGGGACCGTGCGCGCGCTGCTCTCCCGCGGTCGCGCCGCCGTGCGCGCCCAGCTCGAGGACGCGTCCGTCATCGCCCCACGAGACACCCAGCACGACCGAGAGGACGACCATGCCTGAGCTGCGCACCCGCCCGCGGGACGCCGATCCGCTGGAGGCGCTGTTCGCGCCGCTGCGCACGCCGGCGGAGCCCGAGCCGGAGCGCATCGACGCGATCCGGTGGGCCGCGCGAGCTGACGCGCGGCCGGCGATCGCGTCCGCTCGCTCGTCGGCCACCTGGCGGCCGCGCGCCGCCGTGGCGGTCGGGGCCGCGGTCCTCGTCGCCGGGGGCGCGGTGGTCGCGATCGACCGCGGGCGCCCGGGGACCTTCGTCGACGAGGCCGACGCGGCCGCGGTCCTGCGGGCCGCCGCCGACGCGTCGCGCGACGCGGTCGCCGGCGACGGCTGGCGCTACGGACCGGTCACCGAGGTCAGCCGCACGACGATCGAGGGCCGGCGCTGCGCCGACTGCCCGGTCGAGACGGCGACGCTCGAGACCCGCTCCACCGAGTCGATCTGGACCGGTCCCGGCGGGGACGCGTACCGCGCGGAGGACGCCGGCGCGCGGCGCGCGATCGAGAACGAGCCGCTGCTGCGAGCCGTCGGCGCGCTCGACGGGCCGACCGCCGCGCAGCGCGAGGTCCGCCGTCGCGGCGTCCACGTCCGGAGCGCCGGCGGGGACGACCCGCGCTACGGGCGGACGCTCTTCTGGCTGCCGGGCGGAATCGGGGATCCCGAGGCGGTGCCGCAGGACCCGGGCGACGTGGTGGGCTGGGTGCGGGAGCGGCTGGCGCGCGACCTCGCCGCCGACGACGCGCTGCGCGCCGCGCGCCCCGACCCGGCCCCGGTCGTGCGGCGGGGCGAGCCGCTCCCCGATCGGGACCGGACGGCGGTGCCGAGCGAGCCCGCGGTCGACGACGCGCTGATGGCGCTGGCGGTCTCCCCGCAGCTCGACGGCCCGCAGCGCGCCGCGGCGCTCGAGGCCCTCGCCGATCGCGACGCGGCCGAGGTCGTTCCCGTGCCGGCGCCCTTCGCCGCGCCCGACCGGATCGCGATCCGGCTCGGGAACGCTGACCACGGCGGCGCCGTGACGACCGCGACGACCGCCACCGCGGCCGAGGAGCCGGCGCCGGCCGACGCCCCCAGCGGGGTGACGCTCGTCTTCGACCGCGGGACCCGGCGGCCGGTGGCGCGGATCACGAGCGTCGCCGACGGCCTCGGACGCCTGAGCTACCGCCGCGGGCGACCCACGGTCCGCGAGCGCTCGGTGAGCGTCGAGACGCAGTTCGTCGCACCGGTCGCGGTCGCCGCGCCCGGCCTCGACGCCCAGGGGCGCCGGCTGCTCGATCCGGCGACCGCGGAGGAGCTCCACCGCGACGGGTCGTCGGTCCGCTGGCGCACCGCGCAGGAGCGGGTGGCCGCGACGCGGCGGCGGTGATTCCCGCCCCTGACCGAGCCGGCGGGTGCCGTCCGGGCGGCGGGCGGCCGAGCGCCACCGCCCGCACTCACGCGAGCCCCCCCCCGGCGACCCGGGAGCGGCGCTCATCCGAGGATCGTGTCGACGACGAGGTAGCCGTTGAGCGCGATGATCAGGCCGGCGATCGCGCTCGCGGCGACCGTCGTCCGGCGCCGGTTGACGAGGTCGCCCATCACGTCGGGCCGCCGCGTGAAGAGGATCAGCGGCACGAGGGCGAAGGGGATCCCGAACGACAGGACCACCTGCGAGATGACCAGGACGTCGGTCGTCGGCAGGCCGAGGGCGAGCACGACGAGCGCCGGGGTCATGGTGATCGCGCGCCGCAGGAACAGCGGGATCCGCCAGCCCATGAACCCCTGCAGCACGACCTGGCCGGCGTAGGTCCCGACGCTCGAGGACGAGAGGCCCGACGCGAGCAGCGCGACCGCGAAGGCGAGGGCCGCCCCGCCGCCGACGTAGCGCTCGAGCCCGAGGTGGGCGGCCTCGATCGAGTCGACGTCGGTCGCGCCGATCCGGTGGAACAGCGCGGCCGCGACGAGCAGCATCGTGAGGTTGATGACGCCGGCGGCCCCGAGGCCGAGGCCGACGTCGATCCGCAGCCACCGCAGCAGCCGGCGGCGCTCCGCGGCGTCCCGGGGACGGATCCGGTCCTGCGTCAGCGCCGAGTGCAGGTAGACGACGTGCGGCATGACCGTGGCGCCGATGATGCCGACGGCGAGCACGAGCGAGCCCGAGCCGGCGAGGCCCGGGACGAGGCCGCCGGCGATGCCCGAGGCGGACTGGTGCCCGACGGCGACGAGGTCGTAGAGGAAGCCGAGCGCGACGAGCCCCAGCAGCGCCGCGATCGCGACCTCGAACCGGCGGTGGCCCCGCTGCTGCAGCGCCAGCACGCCGAACGCGACGACCGCCGTCACGAGCCCGGCGGGGAACAGGCCGATGCCGAAGAGCAGGTGCAGGCCGATGGCGGCGCCGACGAACTCCGCGAGGTCGGTGGCGATCGCGACCGCCTCCGCCTGGATCCAGAGGCCGAAGCGCGTCCGCCGACCGAAGCCGGCGGCGAGCTGGGGGAGGTTGCGCCCCGTCGCCAGCCCGAGCTTCGCCGAGAGGTACTGGACGAGCATCGCCATCGCGCTCGACGCGACGACGACCCAGGCGAGGAGGTATCCGTGCTCGGCGCCCGCGGCGATGTTCGTCGCGAAGTTCCCCGGATCGACGTAGGCGACCGCCGCGACGAACGCCGGCCCGAGCAGCGCGATCCGCGGCATCCGACGGACGTCGCCGAGCGCGTCGTCGGCGGCCTCGCGCGCCGGGTGCTCGCGCGGTCGGTCGAGCAGCGTCTCGCCGGCCGGCGCGGTCACGCGCGCGCCGCTCCGCGGAGCCACGGTCCCTCGGGGTGGCGCTCGGGCGAGCCGATCACCGTCCCGAGTTTACGCTTCCAAAAACCTCGTTCGGTGGCGCGCATCATCCTGGCGTGGCGGCGCTCGGCCGCGCCCGCCCGCGAACCCCGGGAGATCCGCGGCCCGACGCCCCGTGCCGCGACGCGCCATGCTTCCCCGGCCCAGAGCGACCGCCCGCCCGCGCGGTCCGCACGCGTCGATCCGACCAGGAGTAGCGATGTCCGACGAGTCCACCTTCACGCCCGGCACCGACGACCTGCCCGAGGTCCGTCACGCCTCCGGCGCCCATCAGTACGGGCGCTACTTCGAGGAGTTCGAGGAGGGCGCCGTCTACAAGCACTGGCCGGCGAAGACCGTCACGGAGGGGGACGACCACCTCTTCTGCCTCCTGACGATGAACCACCACCCGCTGCACATCAACGACGTCTACGCGTCGCGCTCGCAGCAGGGCAAGAACGTCGTCGTCGGCCCGTACGTCTACTCGCTGGCCCTCGGCATCTCGGTGTCCGACATCAGCGGCCTGGCGATCGCGAACCTCGCCACGGACGAGCTCTCGCACCCGAACCCGGTCTTCCACGGCGACACGCTGTTCGTCGAGACCGAGGTCCTGTCGAAGAAGGCCTCGCGGTCCAAGCCCGACCGCGGCGTCGTGATCGTCCACACGCGCGTGCACAACCAGGACGGCGTGCTCGTGGCCGAGTTCAAGCGCCGCGTCCTCGTCCCGAAGAAGCACCCCGGCGCCTGACGCACCGCCCGTCGACCCGGCCCGTCCGCGCGGGCCGGGTCGGGGCCCGGCCGGCTCCGCGCGCACGACGATGCGGGGACGAGGAGGGCGGATCGGCACGGTCCGTCCGCGGGCCGGGTACCCTTCACGCCGATGCACGCCGCCGCCGGCGAGGATCCGGCCTCCAGTCCCCAGCCTGGCTCCGCGCTGACGCGCCGAGGCCAGGCTGCCCCTGACCACCGCGCCTGCCACCGGTCCCGCCGGTGGACGCCCCGTGGCGAGCGCCGCTCGCCGGAGGCGGTGCGATGACCGAGCTGCTGCTGCTCCTCGTCGCCGCGCTGCTCGTGCTCGCCTGCGGCGCCTTCGTCGCCGCCGAGTTCGCGCTCGTCACGGTCGACCGCCCGACGGTCGAGCGCGCCGCCGCGAGCGGCGACCGCGCCGCCGTCGGCGTCCAGAAGGCGCTGACGTCGCTCTCGACGCAGCTCTCGGGCGCCCAGCTCGGGATCACGATCACGAACCTCGCGATCGGCTTCCTCGCCGAGCCGGCGATCGCCCGGCTGATCGACGGGCCGCTCGGGTCCGCCGGCGTCCCGGACGACGCGCTGAAGGGCGTCTCCGTCGCGATCGCGATCGCGTTGGCGACGATGGCGACCATGGTCGCGGGCGAGCTGATCCCGAAGAACCTCGCGATCGCGCTGCCGCTGGCCACCGCGCGGCGCGTCGTCGGCTTCCAGCGCGCGTTCACCGCCGCCAACGCGCTGCCGCTGCGGCTGCTGAACGGCTGGGCGAACTCGATCCTGCGCCGGATCGGCGTGGAGCCCCAGGAGGAGCTCGCGTCCGCGCGCTCGGCCGAGGAGCTCGCCTCGCTCGTGCGCCGCTCCGCGGAGCAGGGCGCCCTGGAGCCCGAGACCGCCCAGCTGCTGCAGCGCTCGATCGCCTTCGGCGACCGGCGCGCGCTCGACGTCATGACGCCCCGCATCCGCGTGGAGGAGATCGCGCCCGAGGCGTCGGCCGCCGAGGTCCTGCGCCGCTCGCGGACGTCGGGCCGGTCGCGGTTCCCCGTCACCCGCCCCCGCTCGGAGGAGGTGCTCGGGATCGTCCACATCAAGCAGGCGCTCGCCGTGCCGTACGAGCGGCGCGAGCGGGTCCGCGTCGACGAGATCATGAGCCGGCCGCTCGTCGTGCCCGACACGCTCGAGCTGGACCCGCTGCTGTCGACGCTCCGCGAGGGCGCGATGCAGATCGCCGTCCTCGTCGACGAGTTCGGTGCCTTCGTCGGCGTCGTGACGCTCGAGGACCTGATCGAGGAGATCGTCGGCGAGGTGACCGACGAGCACGACGCCCGCGAGGAGCCCGCGCACCTCGAGCCGGACGGCTCGTGGAGCCTCCAGGGCCTCCTGCGCCCGGACGAGGCGAGCGAGGTCATCGGCGTCGAGCTGCCGGAGGGGGAGGACTACGAGACCCTCGGCGGCCTCGTGGCCCTCCTGCTGGAGCGCGTGCCCGACGTCGGGGACGTCGTCGTGCTGCTGCTGCCGGACGAGGAGCGACCGCGGCACGAGGTCACCCTCGAGGTGGTCGGGATGGACGGCCTGCGCGTCGACGAGCTCCGCGCCACCGTGCGGCCGATCGAGCACGAGGACGAGGAGGAGCACCGATGAGCGACGGGCTCGCGATCCTGCTCGCCGTCTTCCTGCTCGGCGCCAACGCCTTCTTCGTCGGCGCGGAGTTCGCGCTGATCTCCGCTCGCCGGACGACGATCGAGCCCCGGGCCGAGGAGGGCTCGTGGGCGGCGCGGGTCACGCTCGGCGCGATGGAGCGCGTCTCGCTCATGATGGCCGGCGCCCAGCTGGGCATCACGATCTGCTCGCTCGGCCTCGGTGCCCTCGGCGAGCCCGCGGTCGCCCACACGCTCGAAGGGCCGTTCGAGGACCTCGGCGTCTCCGAGGCGCTCCTGCACCCGATCTCCTTCGTCATCGCGCTGTCGATCGTCGTGACCCTCCACGTCGTGATCGGCGAGATGGTCCCGAAGAACCTCGCGCTGGCCCGGCCCGATCGCGCCGCGATGCTGCTGGGCCCGCCGCTCGTGCTCGTCGTCCGCGTCCTCGGGCCGCTGATCGTCTTCCTCAACTGGGTCGCGAACGTCTCGCTGCGGCTCATGGGCGTCCAGCCGAAGGACGAGATCACGAGCGTCTTCACCCGCGACGAGGTCGCGGGGCTCGTGGAGGAGTCCCACCGCGAGGGCCTGCTGGAGCACGGCGAGGGGCAGCTGCTGCTCGACGCGCTCGAGTTCGAGGACCGCGACGTGCGGTCGGTGCTCCTGCCCGAGGACCGGCTCGTCACGGTCCCCGCGGGGGCGACGCTCGAGCAGGTCGAGGAGGTCGCCGGCCGCACCGGGTTCTCGCGGTTCCCCGTCGTCGGCTCCTCGGGCGAGCTGCGGGGCTACCTCCACGTGAAGGACCTCCTCCACGCGGGGAAGATCCCGCGCGACGCGCCCCTGCCGACGTCGCTCGTGCGCGAGCTGCCGAGCGTCCGGGAGACGGATCGCCTGCGCAGCGCGCTGGGGACGATGCAGCGCGCCGCGGCGCACCTCGCCGAGGTGCGCTCGGCGACCGGGACGACGCAGGGGGTCGTCGCGCTCGAGGACGTGCTCGAGGAGCTCGTCGGGGAGATCCGCGACGAGAGCCAGCGACAGGCCGTGGCCCGGACGCCGGGCGTGCGGCCGGCGGCCGACTGAGGCCGGCCGTGGACGGGGCGCGGGCCGAGCGGATCCTCGCCGCGGTCCGCGCCATCCCCGAGGGCTGGGTCCGCACGTACGGCGACCTCGAGCCGCGCGCGCCGCGGCTCGTCGGTCGCGTGCTGCGCGAGACGGACGAGGACGTGCCCTGGCACCGCGTCGTGCGGGCCGACGGCTCGCTCGCCGTCGGGGGCGAGCAGCGCGCTCGGCTGCGGGCCGAGGGCGTGCCGATCCGCGGCGACCGGGTCGTCCTGGCGCAGGCGCGCCTGCCGCTGCCGCCCGGCGAGCACCTCGAGCCGGGCGAGGCACCCGGCTGAGTCGGGACGCCGGACCGCCCGCCGCGGGCGCCGTGCGGCGACCCGGCCCGGCGCCGGTCCCGGTGTCAGCGCAGGCGCTGCCAGGCCGTGGCGAGCTCGCCGATCAGCGGGTCGCGCGCGAGCGCGCGCCCGTCGACCTCCCGGACCGGGACCACGCCCCGGACGGCGTTCGTGCAGAACGCGGCGCGCGCTGCGCGGACGTCGGCGACGGTCAGCGGTGCCTCGAGCGCCCCGGCGGCGCCGAGCGCCCAGGCGCGGGTGACCCCGGGCAGGAGGCCGTCGACGGGTGGGGTGCGCACGCGGCCGGTCGCGTCGACGAGGAAGAGGCTCGCCCGCGCCGTCTCGCCGACGCGCGCGCCGTCGTCGACGGCGCCGTCGGGACCGGTCGCCACGAGGAGGGGCTCGTCGGCGCCGGCCGCCGCGGCGGCGCGCTCGGGACCGACGAGCCACGCACGATCGGCGCGCTTCTCCTCGCGCGCGGCCTCGCCGGGCGCGTAGCCGGGGACGAGCGCGAGCGACCACGCGGCCGCCGGCGGAGTCGCACGCGCGCGGACGGCGACGCCCTCGCGCGGGTCGACGTCGATCCGCAGCACGACGGACCCGCCGCCGCGCGTCGCGGCCCGGTGGACGTCGACGAGCGCGCGGGCCGCGGTCAGGTGCCGGCCGCGGGCGCCGGCGCGACGCAGCCGCAGGAGGTGCTGGTCCCAGAGGCGGACGCGCCCGTCCTCGAGCCGGACCGTCTCGAACACGGGGGTCGCTGGGCCGCGGCGGAGCATCGAGGGGGATGCTCGCAGTCCTGCGCGGCCGAGGGTCCTCAGGACGCAAAACGCGGGATCGACAAGTCGACCCCGCAGGCAACACCGCACTGTAGCGCGCCGGACCGCGATGCGCGAGGCGCGCATGCGTGCTGTTCAATCCCTCGAATTCCTGGAGGCTCCCGGAAGGCTCACACCATGCCCGACACCACCGTCCTCACCGAGAATCGCAAACTCCTCGCCTGGGTCGAGGAGATCGCTGCCCTGACGCAGCCCGAGAGCGTCGTCTGGTGCGACGGCTCGGCTGAGGAGTACGACCGGCTCTGCCAGGAGCTCGTCGACAACGGGACCTTCCGGCGGCTGGACGAGGCGAAGCGCCCGAACAGCTACCTGGCGTGGTCCGACCCGTCAGACGTCGCGCGGGTCGAGGACCGCACGTTCATCTGCTCGGCCGAGGAGATCGACGCCGGGCCGAACAACAACTGGCGCGAGCCGGCCGAGATGCGCGCGGAGCTCGAGGAGCTCTTCCGCGGCGCGATGGCCGGCCGCACGATGTACGTCGTCCCGTTCTCGATGGGCCCGCTGGGCTCGGACAAGAGCAAGATCGGCGTCGAGATCACCGACTCGCCGTACGTCGTCGTCTCGATGCGGATCATGGCCCGCATGGGCAAGGGCGCGCTCGAGGCGCTCGGCGCCGACGGCGAGTTCGTCCCGTGCCTGCACTCGATCGGCGCCCCGCTCGCCGAGGGCGAGGCCGACGTGCCGTGGCCGACGAACCCCGAGACGAAGTACATCGTCCACTTCCCCGAGACCCGCGAGATCTGGTCCTACGGGTCGGGCTACGGCGGCAACGCGCTGCTGGGCAAGAAGTGCCTCGCCCTGCGGATCGCGTCGATCCAGGCGCGCGACGAGGGCTGGCTCGCCGAGCACATGCTCATCCTGAAGCTCGCCTCGCCGGAGGGCGAGGTGAAGTACGTCACCGGCGCCTTCCCGTCGGCATGCGGCAAGACGAACCTCGCGATGCTCATCCCGACGCTGCCGGGCTGGACGGTCGAGACCGTCGGCGACGACATCGCCTGGATGAAGTTCGGCGAGGACGGTCGGCTCTACGCGATCAACCCCGAGGCCGGCTTCTTCGGCGTCGCCCCGGGCACCGGCGAGAAGACGAACCCGAACGCGATCGCCGCGATCAAGTCGGACACGATCTTCACGAACACGGCGCTGACCGACGACGGCGACGTCTGGTGGGAGGGGCTCACCGACGAGACGCCCGAGCACCTCACGGACTGGCACGGGAACGACTGGACCCCGGAGTCCGGGCACCCCGCCGCGCACCCGAACTCCCGCTTCACGGTCGCCGCCGCGCAGGCGCCGTCGATCGCCCCGAACTGGGAGGACCCGGCCGGCGTCCCGATCGATGCGTTCCTCTTCGGCGGTCGCCGCGCGACGGTGCTCCCGCTCGTGCGCGAGGCGACGTCGTGGGAGCACGGCGTGTTCCTCGGCGCGACGATGAGCTCCGAGCAGACCGCGGCCGCGTTCGGCACGGTCGGCCAGCTGCGGTTCGACCCGTACGCCCAGCTGCCGTTCGCCGGCTACAACATGGGCGACTACATGGCCCACTGGCTGAAGGTCGGCCAGACCCCGGGCGCGAAGCTGCCGAAGGTCTTCTACGTCAACTGGTTCCGCAAGGACGCCGACGGGCGGTTCATCTGGCCCGGCTTCGGCGAGAACAGCCGCGTCCTGGAGTGGATCTTCCGCCGCTGCGGCGACGACCCGCCGGAGGTCGTGGAGACCCCGATCGGCCTCGTCCCGCGCAAGGAGGACCTGAACGTCGAGGGCCTCGACATCAGCGACGCCGACCTCGAGGAGCTCCTCACGGTCGACGCCGACGCCGTGAAGGCGGAGCTGCCGCAGATCACCGCGTACCTCGAGCAGTTCGGCGACCGGCTCCCGGCCGCCGTGCGCGCGCAGCTCGACGAGCTCGCGGCGAAGCTCGGCTGAGCCGGCGCGGGCGCTCGCCCGCGCCACCCTGCCGGCCCGACGCGCCGGCGATGCGGGCCGCCCTCGGGGCGGCCCGCGCGCGTGGGCACGGGACCGCCGCGCGCGGTCGGGGGATTCAGGACGGGATCTGACCGTTGTGCGCGCGAGGATGCGGGCGTACCCTCCCGTCGTCGCCGTGTCCGTCCGGTCGCGGCGCGTCCCGTCCCGTCCCGTCCCGTCCCAGGAGTCGTCCCACCGTGCCATCCGACCGCGCTCCCGGCAGCCACAAGGGCCTCGCGCTCGCGCTGCTGGCCACCGTCCAGTTCATCGTCGTCCTCGACGCGTCGATCGTGAACGTCGCCCTCCCCTCGATCGACGAGGACCTCGGGCTCGGCGACGACCTGTCGTGGGTCGTCAACGCCTACGTCCTCGTCTTCGGCGGCTTCCTGCTGCTCGGCGGGCGCCTGGCGGACCTCCTCGGCCGCCGGCGGCTGTTCATGACCGGCCTCGCGCTGTTCGCCGTCGCGTCCCTGCTCGGCGGGCTGGCGTCCTCGTCCGAGGTCCTCATCGCGGCCCGGGCGCTCCAGGGCCTCGGCGCGGCGCTCGTGTCGCCCGCGGCGCTCTCCCTCGTCACGACGACGTTCGCCGAGGGCGCCGAGCGCAACAGGGCCCTCGGCGTGTGGGGGGCGGTGGCCGGCTCCGGCGGCGCCGCCGGCGTCCTGCTCGGCGGCATGCTCACGGAGTGGGCGGGCTGGGAGTGGGTCCTGTGGGTGAACGTCCCGATCGCCCTCGGGGCCGCCGCCCTCGCGCCGCGGTTGCTGGCCGAGAGCCGCGACGAGCACGAGCAGCGCCGCTTCGACATCGTCGGCGCGCTGACGGTCACCGCCGGGCTCGCCGTCCTCGTCTACGCGCTGGTGGACGTCCACGACGCCGGCTGGGGCTCGGCCCAGACCCTCGGCCTCGGTACGCTCGCGCTCGGCCTGCTCGCCGTGTTCGTCGCGGTCGAGCGGGCGCAGGATCGGCCGCTCGTGCCGTTCGGCATCTTCGCCAACCGGACGCTGACGGGCGCGAACGTCATCGGCCTGCTGACCGGCATGGCGCTGTTCTCGATGTTCTTCTTCATCACGCTCTACCTGCAGAACGTGCTCGGCGAGGAGCCGCTGGAGACGGGACTCGCGTACCTGCCGCTGTCGGTCGTCATCATCGGCGCGGCCGGGCTCGCGTCCGTGCTCGTCACGCGGATCGGGTTCAAGCCGACGCTCGTCGCCGGTCTCGTGCTCACCTCCGCCGGGCTCCTCTGGTTCTCGCAGGTGTCGTGGCCGGGCGGCAGCTACGCCGCCGACGTCCTCGGCCCGTCGATGCTCGCCGGCGCGGGTCTCGGCATGACGTTCGTGCCGGTGACGATCGCCGCGGTCAGCGGGACCTCGCCGGAGGAGGCCGGGCTGGCGTCGGGCCTCATCAACACGAGCCAGCAGGTCGGCGGCGCGCTCGGCCTGGCGATCCTCTCGACGATCGCGGCGTCCCGGACCGGCGACGTCCTGGAGGCCGGCGCCCGCGACCCGCGCGTGGCGCTCACCGAGGGCTTCCAGGACGCGTTCCTGCTCGGGTCCGTGTTCGCGGCCGCCGGCGTGCTGCTGGCCTTGGCGCTGCTCTCGGGCCGGGCGAGCCGCGAGCACGCCGAGGCGGCGCGCGCCGGCACCGCGCCGGTCGCCCCGCCCGTCGGCTGAGCGTCGCGACCCGCCGGGGCGGCCCTACGCCTCGGCGGGCAGCTCGACGAGCTGGCGCTTGAGGACCTTGCCGGTCGGGTTGCGCGGCAGCTCGTCGAGGATGAGGACGTCGCGCGGCACCTTGTAGCGCGCGAGGTTGTCCTTCACGAACGCCTGGACCTCCTCGGCGGTCAGCTCGTGGCCCTCGCGCAGGACGACGAACGCGCGCAGCCGCTGGCCGAAGTCGGGGTCCTCGACGCCGACCGCGGCGGCGTCGGCGATCGCGGGGTGGGTCGCGAGGAGCTCCTCGACCTCGCGCGGGAAGACGTTCTCGCCGCCGGAGACGATCATCTCGTCGTCGCGGCCGTCGATGTACAGGCGGCCCTGCTCGTCGAAGTGGCCGACGTCGCCCGTGGCCAGCAGCCCGTCGACGATCTCCTTGCCGCCGCCGCCCGTGTAGCCCTCGAACGGCATGACGTTGCCGACGAAGATCGTGCCCGTGACCCCCGGCGGGACGTCGCGGCGCTGCTCGTCGAGGATCCGGATCCGGGTGCCCAGCAGCGGCCGGCCGACGCTCGTGGGCGCCTCGTGGACGTCCTGGGGCGTCGCCATCGTCGCGAGCGCGACCTCGGTCGAGCCGTAGAGGTTGTAGATGACGTCGCCCAGCTCCTCCTGGGCGCGACGCGAGACGTCGGCCGGCAGCTGCGAGCCGGCGGTGAAGACGCACCGCAGCGAGGAGAGGTCCTTCGACGCGATCGCCTCCGAGCCGAGGGCGAGGATCCGCTGGAGCATGATCGGCACGAGACAGACCGCGGTGGCGCGGTGCTCGGCGACGTCGTCCAGCAGCGTCTCGGCGTCGAACCTCGGCCGGAGGATGAGCGTCGAGCCGAGGCCCATCGAGATCACGGCGATGAGCAGGCCGGTGCCGTGGAACACCGGCGGGCCGATGACCGTCGCCTCGGCGGCCTTCATCGGCATCCGCTCGAGGACGGCGCCCGGGCTGATGAACCCGCGCGGGTCGGGGCGCGGGGCGCCCTTCGGCGTGCCGGTCGTGCCGCTCGTGAGCAGGACGATCCGACCGGTCTCGCCCGGCTCGACCGGATGGTCGGCGCCGCTGGCGACGAGCTCCCCGAGCCCGTCCTCCTGGCCCGGCTCGGTCGCGCAGGCGACGGTGCCCTGGGCGAGGTCGATGCCGGCCACGACGTCGGCGAACTCCGGGTCGTGGAAGAGGAGGGCGACGCCCTCGCGCTCGGAGACCTCCTTCGCCTGCCGGGCGGAGAAGCCCGTGTTCAGGTAGACGACGGTCGATCCCGCGCGGGCGCCCGCGAAGGCGATGAGCAGCGCGGCGCGATGGTTGCGGCAGAGGATGCCGACCTTCGCCCCGGCGCCGAGCCCTCGGTCGCGGAAGGCGTTCGCCAGCCGGTCGACCTGGCGGTCGAGCTCGGCGAACGAGATGCTGCCGCGGCCGTCGACGATCGCCGGGCGGTCGCCGTGGCGCAGGGCGGCGATCCGGGAGACGGAGCCGAACGACCCGTACGCGCGCAGCGCCTTCAGCGACCCGGCCACCACCTGTGGGGAGCCGCCCTCGATCATCCCGGCGTGGTGCAGGGCCTTCAGGCCGCGCAGCTCGAGGCCGGTCCGGCGGGCGGCGGCGTGGACCTGGTCGACGATCGTCACGTTCGTGGCTCCTCGTTCGGGGGCGTCCCAGCGGGCCTGGGACGCCGCGAGTGTAGACGTCCCACCCCGACGTCCGGGGGGCGCCTGGCGGACATGCGGACCAGACGGTCCGTCCGGGCGAGCGTCGGGGGCGCCGCGGCGGACGCCCTCGAGCCGGCGAGGGCGGTGGGCGAGGGCCGCGGGTCGTTCCGTCTCCGGGGGGCTGTCGGGCCACGTGGACGACGGCGGGGGCCGCCGCCGGTCCTCGGCGGCGAGGACCGAGCCGTCGCCGCGCCACGGGTGCCGGCGGACCGTCCGTGGCCGGGCACCCTCGCCGGCCAGCAGGGCGAGGCGGCCCGAGGTTCGGCGGACGGCGGCTACCCGAGGCGCCAGTCGAAGGGCGGGCCGCCGAGCTCCTGCAGGGCGGCGTCGGTGCGGCTGAAGGGGCGCGACCCGTGGAAGAGCCGTGCCGACATCGGCGACGGATGGGCGGCGGTGACGACGCGGTGCCCGTCGGTCGGCAGCCGCGCGACGACGTCCTGGGCGTGGCGGCCGAGCGCGAGGAAGACGATCCCCGTGCGGGCCGCGGCGAGGCGGCGCAGCAGCTCGAAGGTCACGTCGTGCCAGCCGGCCGGCTTGTGGGAGCCCGGCGCGTTCGGGGCGACGGTGAGCGACGCGTTGAGCAGCAGCATCCCGCTGCGGGCCCACGGCGTGAGGTCGCCCGTCGAGGCCGGCGGGATGCCGAGGTCGGCCTCGAGCTCGGCGTACATGTTGCGCAGCGATCCGGGGATCGGCGCCTCCGGCGCGACGGCGAACGCCAGGCCGATCGGCACGCCCGGCGTCGGGTACGGGTCCTGTCCGCAGAGCACGACGCGCACGTCGTCGGGCGCCACGAGCTGCAGCGCCCGGAAGACCTGCGCCCGCAGCGGCTGGATCCGCCGCCCGGCGGCGACCTCGGCCCCGAGGAACCGCTCGACCCGCCCGAGCGCCGCCCGGTCGACGTACGGCCGCCACGCCTCGGGCACCGTGCCGGCGAGGTCGGGGACGTGCCCGGCGGGGGCGTCCGGGACGGGCGCGGGGGAGGCGGTCGTCATCGCCGCCGATCCTGCCGACGTCGCCGGATGGACCGGTGCCGAACCCCTCGAGCGGGCCCCGAGGACGGGGGGGGCGGTCACGGCGAGCGTGTCGCGCCCTGCCGCCGGCGGCGAACGCCGCGTCGCTGCCCGAGGAGGTCCGTGGGGCCGACGCGCGGGCCGGCGCCGCCTACGTCCGCTTGACGCGGGAACCGCCCACGATGACGTCGCGACCGTCGGCGTAGCGGACCCAGGCCTTGTTGCCGCCGTCGTAGTCCGGGGCCCAGAGGACGAGGGTGGCGGGGCCGTCGAGGTCCTCGCGCAGCTCGACGATCTCGACGGCCTCGTCGCCCTCGGGGTCGGTGCCGGCCCAGACGCGCAGGAACGGGTTGTCGGCGCGCTCGGCGGCGAGGGTCGTCGGCGCGCGGTGGCCGGGGCGCACGTCGGTGTCGTCGGGCAGCGGAGCGAAGAGCTCGGTGATCGAGCGCTTGAGCTGCGCGAAGCCGTCGGGGCCGCCGTTGACCGTGCCGCCGACGGTGCCGCGGAAGAGGACGTCGGCGGAGAAGAGGGTGGGGGCGACGTCGGCGCCGTCCCCCCGCAGCCGCACGACGAGGGCGTGGTGGTCGCTGCAGTGGCCCGGGGTGTGGAGCGCCTCGACGAGCAGGTCGCCGGTTTCGATGATCTCGCCGTGCACGAACGTCTCGTCGACGCCGTCGATGAGCTCGGCGGTCTCCTTCGCGGCGAGGACGGGGACGCCGCCGGCGGCCTGGGCGTCCTCGGCGTGGGAGACGACGTGGTCCCAGTGGTGATGGGTGAGGAGCAGCTTCTCGATCGTGACGTCGTGCTCGCGCGCGGCGTCCAGCAGCGGCTGGAGGTCGCCGTTGGAGTCGATGAGCACGCCGGTGCCGCCGGGCCGATCGGCGACGAGGTAGCTGTTGGTCAGCCACTGGCTGCTCTCGGTGGTGACGATCAGGGGCTTCGCCATGCCGCCATCCTCGCACCGCCCGGTGCTCGGCGGGCCGACGGTCCGATCCGCCGTCCGCGTCGGCTGCGGGGAGCCGTTTCCGGTGGTCGTCCGCGGGCGGTGGTGGAGACGACGCGCGGGCTGGGGCCCGCCCCTGGTGGGAGCGGGAGCGGTCTCGGCGGGACGTCCGCGCCCCGCCGCCGACCGCGCCCGCCGTGGGGAGCCGTAGTCGGTTGCTGATGGAGCGGGGCGTGCAGACGACGCGCGGGCTGGGGCCCGCCCCTCAGTACCTGATGATCGAGCGGATGCCGTCCTGGTGGTGCATGAGGTCGAAGCCGTGGTTCACCTGGTCCAGGGTGATCTCGTGGCTCAGCAGCGACGGGACGTCGACGTCGCCGGCCAGCCAGCGGTCCACGAGCTTCGGCACCTGGGTCCGGCCCTTGACGCCGCCGAACGAGGAGCCGGTCACGCGACGGCCGGTGATGAGCAGGCGCGGGACGATGTCGAGCGTCTCGCCCTTGCCCGCTACGCCGATCATCGTCGCCAAGCCCCACGCCTCGCGCGCGGCCTCGACGGCCTGGCCCATCACCGCGACGTTGCCGGTCGCCTCGAACGTGTAGTCCGCACCGAATCCATCGGTCTGGGCCTTGATCCACGCCACCGCGTCGGAGGTCTCCAGGACGCCGTCGGCGCCCGGGCGAGCCTCGCCGCCGCCGGGCGCGTCGGCCACGATCCGCAGGAGGTCGGTGGCGCCGTGGTGCTTGGCGCTCTGCAGGCGCACGTCGGCGAGATCGATCGCGACGATCCGCGACGCGCCCTGGATCCGCGCCCCCGCCACCGCGCCGAGACCGACGAGGCCGCAGCCGAAGACCGCCACCGTCGCGCCCTGCTCGACCCCGGCGGTGTAGATCGCCGCGCCGAGCCCGGTCGAGAGGCCGCAGGCGAAGATCGACGCGCCCTCCAGCGGGGCGGCCTTGTCGATCTTGGCCAGGGCGATCTCGGGCATCACGGTGTACTCGGCGAACGTCGAGGTGCCCATGAAGTGCCGCAGCGGCTCGCCGTCCAGCGAGAGGCGCGTCGTGCCGTCGGGCAGGTAGCCGGCGTTCTGCTGATCGCGGATCGCGGTGCAGCGGTTCGTCCGACCGTCGCGACAGTGCACGCACCGCCCGCACTCGGGCGCGAAGAGGGTCACGACGTGATCGCCGGGCTGCACGAGCGTCACGCCGTCGCCGACCCGCTCCACGACGCCGGCGCCCTCGTGCCCCAGCACGCACGGCGCGTACCCGGTCGGATCGGCCCCCGACGCGGTGTAGAGGTCGGTGTGGCAGACGCCGCAGGCGTGGAGCCGGACGAGGACCTCCCCGGCACGGGGCTCGGCGAGGTCGACCTCGCGGACGGCGAGGGGCTGACCGAACTCCTCGAGGACGGCGGCGCGGATCTTCACGGTGCTGACTCGTTCCTGATGCGGTGGGGGGTGGTGGCGCGAAGGCTCCCGCCGAACCTATCGAGCGGTGGCTGGAGGTCACCGGCCGGTCCGGACTCGTGGAGCGCCGGGGCCCCGCGGTTCGGGCGTTCGCTCGATGCGCCTCGCCGGAGCACGGGCTTCGTGCGCAGGTGGGGAGGTCAGCGCAGCGCGGCCCGCTCGTCGTCGTCGAGGGCCACGCCGAACCCCTCGACGATCTCCGTGATCCGCTCGTCCGGGTCGAGCGTGCGACGCGTCTCCTCCGCGGTCCCGGGACGCGCGACGCGCAGCTCGCGATCGACGAGCACGGTCCGCTCGTGCTCGGTGACGCGCATGAGGACGGCGCGGCCGACGAACAGCGACGCCGGATCCGTGGAGACCCACCGGTTGGCCTCGGCGATCGCCGGAGCCGTCGCGGGCTCGGCGGTGGTCGCGTGGGTCGGCGTCCAGCCGCCCTTTCGCCAGGTCTGCTGCTGCCAGCGGTCTCCGCGCCGCACGAGGCGATGCGCCCAGGTGCCGTCGCCGCCGACCTCCGCGCCGTCGCGCAGCGGCAGCGGCAGCAGCGGCCCGCCGCCGAAGCCGACGTCGGCCATCCACTGCTCGCCGCCGAGGCGCACGATCGCCGTCGCGTGCGTGGGCGGCGCGTGCTGCGTCTCGAGGCCGGTCATCGAGGCGAGCGCCTGATGCGCCTCCCAGCCGAGCGCTCGGAGCAGCGCGACGAAGAGGGGGACGTGCTCGAGGCAGTAGCCGCCGCGACCACGGTGGACGAGCTTGTCCTCGATCGCCGGGAGCCCGAGTCGGATCGGCCGACCGAGCACGACGTCGAGGTTCTCGAACGGGATCGCCCCGACCCAGGCGCGTTGGAGCAGGGCGAGCGCCTCCGCGCTCGGTGCCGGCGGGTGCGTGATCCCGATTCGGCGCAGGACCGCGTCGACGTCGAGCGCCGACGCGTCGACGTCGAGCGCCGACGCGGCGGCGTCGCGCGGGGGCGTCGGCTCCGCGGCGTCATCGGGCCGCTCGGATCCGACTCCTTGCCATGTGAAGGACATGGGGCGACGCTAACGTAGATGCTGAACATGTCAAGCATCCCGGTGGAAGACGGCGGCATGCCGGTCGCGTGGGTCCGGCTCATGCGGGTCCAGCTGCTGCAGCGCCAGCGCCTCGAGGCCGCGCTGCTGCGCGACCACGACCTGACGCTGGCCGCCTACGACGTCCTGCTGCAGCTCTCCTGGGCGGCCGATGGTCGCCTGCGCCCGGTCGACATCGCGCGACGGATGGTCGTCGCGCAGTCCGGGATCACGCGCCTGCTCGGCTCGCTGGAGCGGCGCGGTCTCGTGCGGCGCGAGGCGGGGGAGGCCGACGGCCGGGTGCGCGCGGCGGTGCTCACCGAGGACGGCTGGCGGGTGCTCGCTGCCGCCGCGGCCTCCCACGTCCGCAACGTCGACGCCGCGTTCACGCAGCACCTCTCCGCCTCCGAGCTCGACCAGCTCGCCGGGCTGCTGGCGCGGCTGCCCGGGGGCGACGTCGAGATCACCGGTCCGCACCCGGTCGCCGGCCGCGAGACCCCGGGCCTTCGGTCGGGGGCGGAGGCACCGACGGAGCGCTGACCGGCCGCGTCGGCGCCGAGCGCGCTAGTCGCCGGCGGCGTACTCCAGGATCGAGCCGTCGACGAGCCACTCCACGGGGGCCTTGTCGTCGGTGTAGGTCCGCCCGCCGCGGGGCGCGTCGCGCAGGTCGCGAGCTGCGCGCTCCGCGACGGGGCGCAGCTCGGCCGGCAGCGTGCGGGCGGCGGTCGCCAGGCGCGCGGCGGAGGCCGCGGTCCGGGTGGCCAGCAGGAGGGTGTTCGTGCGGGTCATCCGGTAGCTCAGCACGGTCGGGAACGCGGTCCGCAGGGTGGCGGAGAGGACGCGCTCGAGCTGGTCGCTGCCCTCGGGGTGCCCGACGTTCACGATCGCCGCGCCGCGCGGGGTCAGCCGGTCGCGGACGAGCCGGAAGAACTCCTCCGTCGTCAGGTAGAACGGGATGTACGGCTGCCGGTAGGCGTCGATGCCGATGAGGTCGTAGCGCCCGCCGGCGTCGCGACCGCGGTCGGCGGCCTCGCGCAGGAACGGCCGGGCGTCCTTCGTGTGGACCCGCATCCGGCCGCCCTGCGGCATCCCGAGCCACTTCCGGCCGAGCTCGGAGACCTTGCCGTCGATCTCGACGCCGTCGAAGCGCTGGACCTGCGGGTAGTAGTGCAGCATCGCGCGGCCGACCGTGCCGCCGGCGTTGCCGAGCATGGCCACGCGTCGCGGGGGCAGCGGCGCGCCCTCCACGGTGAGCGCGCCGGCGACCGAGAAGGGCAGCACCTGGTAGGCGTCCCAGTAGTTGCCGGTGAGGTACGTGTCGGCGCGCCAGACGGAGTGGATCGCCTGGCCTTCGTTGAGCTCCAGCCGCCGCTCGACGCCGGCCGGCAGCCCCATCGCCACGCCGTCGCCGTCCTGCGTCCGGTGCTCGACGATGCGGGCGTACTGGTACGTCGTCTCGGCCTCGTCGAGGACGACGTCGTCCCCGCTGGCCGGCTTCGTGACGCCCGGGGGCAGGGCGAGCAGCGCGGCGATGAGGACCGGCACGAGGAGCGCGCGGCGCGGCAGCCCGATGGCGCCGACGAGCGCGATGGCCAGCGCGAAGAGGAGGAACGTCCGCTGCGTGCCCACGAACGGGATCAGGACGAGCGACGAGAGGAACGTGCCGACGAGGCTGCCCGTCGTCCCGAACGCCGAGAGGCGCCCGGCCGTGCGCCCGGCGGTCCGGACGTCGTCGACGGCGAGGCGCACCGCCCACGGCGACACGGCGCCGATGAGGATCAGCGGGACCGCGATCAGCCCGAGCATCCCGATCAGCGAGCCGACGAACGCGCCGGCGTCGATCTCGTCGAGGCCCTGGACGGCGAGGTCGAGGAACGGTCCGGCGATCAGCGGGATCGCGGCGAACAGCAGCGCCGCGACGAGCACGAGCTGGCGGAGCTTGCGCTCCTCCGGGTGGTCGTCGGCGAAGCGCCCGCCGAGCCAGTAGCCCAGCGAGAGCGACACGAGGACGACGCCGATCGTGTTGGCCCAGATGAGCGTCGAGTCGCCGAAGTACGGGGCGAGCAGCCGCGCCGCGGCCATCTCGGCGCCGAGGGTCCCGGCGCCGACGACGAACACCAGGAGCGGGAGGCTGCGCACCGCGGGAACTGTAGGGACCACGGGCGCCCGACGACGCGCTCGACGAGTGGCGTCGCGCCACGATCCGGTGCCCGGACGCGGTACGCACGGGCGGGAACTCGGGCCGGCCCGGGCGATCCGGCGGCCGTTGATCTGCGCTTCAGGTGCGGCACCCAAGGTGTCCGACGGACCGGGCGGCCACGTCGTCGCCGGTCCCGACCAGCGCCTGGTCTCCCCCGGCGGTCGGCGGCCCTCCGTGGTCGCCGCCCGCGCTCCAGGCCGACCATTCGAACGAGGAGGTTCCTATGACCGCTCGCACGAAGACCATCGCCCTGCTCGCCGCCGGTGCCACCGCCGCCGGCTCCTTCGGCGCGGCCGCCGCGTCGGCGACCCCCGGCTCGGGCTCCCCCGACGGCACGCGCGGCGACGCGCCGTCGTTCAGCGACCGCGGGCACCGCGGTGACCACGGGCAGCGCGCCTGGCTCAAGCGCGTCGCCCGGGCGCTCGACGTCTCGCGGGGGGACCTGCGCGCCGCGCTGCGCGACGCGAGCGACGACGCGCGGGACGCCGCGAAGCAGACGCTCGCCGAGGAGCTCGGCGTGAGCGCGAAGCAGCTGCGCGAGGCGGTGAAGGAGGCGCGGAAGCTCGTCCGCGAGGGCGACGCCCCGAACGCGCCGGCCGAGCCGACGACGCCGACGACCCCGGCCGAGCCGACGACGCCGGCCGAGCCGACGACGCCGGCCGAGCCGACGACCCCGGCGCCGCCCGCGGCCGACGCGCGGACCGCGCCCGATGACGAGCAGGGCGAGCGCGGCCGCGGCCACGACGGGCCGGTCGACGAGCGCGCCGCCTTCGTCGCCGCGCTCGCGAAGGTCCTCGACAAGGACGCCGTCGACGTGACGAAGGCGCTCGACGCGGCGCGCAGCGCCGCCGAAGACGCGTTCCTCGAGACGCTCGCCGACGAGCTGGATCGCACCGAGGCCCAGGTCCGCAAGGCGCTCGCGCAGGCCGTCCCGGGCACGCCGACGCCCGAGCAGCCCGCGCCGGGCGATGAGCAGCCGGCGCCGGGCGATGAGCAGCCCGCGCCGGGCGATCAGCAGCCGGCGCCGGGTGGCGAGCAGCCCGCCCCGGGCGACGCGCCGTCCAGCGACGCGCCCGCCCCGCAGCCCGCGCCCGCGAGCTGAGCGACGCCGTCCTGCGGCCCGGGGCCGCGTGCTCCGGGCCGCCGCGGCGGTCCGTCCGTCCGTCCGCCTCGCGCCGGCGGCTTCACCCGACGATCACGGGGGCGGGTCCGGCGTCGTTAGGGTCGGGTCCCCCGACAGCGGTGCCGGCGAGGACGGCGCCGGGAGAGGACGATCCGTGCAGGACGAGTCGATGGTCCAGGCAGTGCTCGACGCGATCCCCGCGACCGCGGCGGACGGCCTCGAGGGCCTCGACGCCCTCGTCGGGGAGTACCTCCGGCGCGACGCGCCGGGCGACGTCGGCGACGAGGCGGCGGTCCTCGCCGGGCTCCTCGTCCTCGCCGCCGGCCGCGCCGACGGGACGGTCGCGGTCCGCGTCTTCACCCCGACCCGCGACGACGACGGCTACGAGACGCCCGGCAGCGTCCTGGAGACGAACGCCGCCGACCAGCCGTTCCTCGTCGACACGATCCTCGAGCAGGTCCGCGCGCACGGGCTGGAGCCGCGCGTCGTGCGCCACCCCGTCGTCGGCGTGCAGCGCGACGAGCGCCGTCGGCTGCGGCGGATCATCACCCTCGACAGCGACACGACGCCCGACGATCCCGGCACCCGCCAGGAGCAGGAGGGCACGCGCGCGGAGTCGCTCGTGCACGTCGAGCTCGATCGCCGGCTGCGCCCCGAGGAGGTCGCCGCGCTGGAGGACGCCGTCCGCGGCGCCCTCTCCGACGCGCGCCGGATCGTCGCCGACTTCCGCGCCCTGCGCGACCGCGTGCAGGAGATCGCCGACGCCGTCGCGCGCGACGGCGACGGGCGGACGTTCGCACGCGTCGGCCGCGACGGCCTGCGTCCCCGCGACGACGCGGAGACCGCCACGGACGAGGACCCCGGCGACGACCCGGACGAGGTCGCCGCGTTCCTGCGCTGGCTCGGCGAGGAGAACGCCGTCCTGCTCGGCGCGGCCGACCACCGGCTCGACGACGGCGCGCTCGTCGCCGGCAGCGCGCTGGGGCTGCTCGCGCCCGAGCAGGCCGGTGCCGCCGGTCGCGAGCCGATCGACCCGCCCGCCGAGGGCACGCTCGAGCGCCTCCGCGGCGGCGAGCTGATCTCGATCGGCCACACGGTCGCCCTGTCGCCGGTCCACCGCCGGGCGCGGATGGAGGACGTCGCGGTGCGGGTCGACGGTCCGGACGGCGCGCTCCTGCGGCGGGTCGTGCTGCTCGTGGCGTCGCGCGCCTACGCGTCGCCGGCGAGCGAGATGCCGCTGCTGCGCGGCACGCTGCACCGGATCCTCCGCGACGAGCGGGTGCTGCCCGGCTCGCACGACTGGAAGGCGATCGTCGCGCTCTTCGACTCCTTCCCGAAGGACGAGCTGTTCGCGCTCTCGGCCGCCGACGTGCGCCGCACGCTCGTGCGCTTCGTCGACCTCGGGCCCGGCCGGGTGGCGCTCCACGCGCGGGAGACCGCCGACGGGCGCACCGCGACGATCGTCGTCGCGGTGCCCCGCAGCTCCTACGACGCCGGCGTGCGCGACGCCCTGCGCGACCTCGCTCGCGAGCGCTTCGGGACCGACCGGATGGCGACGCACGAGGTGCTCGGCGAGGGCGACCACGCCTACCTGCACCTGCAGCTCTACGACCCCGACGGGCTGCGCCGCGTCGACGTCGACGGCCTGCAGGAGGCCGCGGAGCGGATCGCCCGCAGCTGGGACGACCGGCTGCGCGAGTCGCTCGTGGCGCGCCACGGCGAGGAGCGCGGCGGCGTCCTGGCGGCGCGCTGGAGCCCGCGGCTGCCCGGTCACTACAAGGCGGGTGCCGACCCGGTCGGCGCGGTCCACGACATCGAGGCGCTCCAGCAGCTCAGCACCGGCTCGGACGACCTGCTCGTCACGCTGAAGCACGAGCCGGGCGAGGCGCAGGACGCCGGGACGACCCGCGTGGCGTTCGTCGTCCGCGGCGCGAAGGTCGAGCTCTCGCGCGCGATGCCGATCCTCGAGCACCTCGGGCTGCACGTCGTCGAGGAGCGCCCGACGCAGCTGCGGGGCGGCGAGCCGGTGTGGATCCAGGACTTCGGCGTGCTGGGCCCCGACGGCCCGCTCGACCTCGACCGCTGCGGCGACCGCGTCGCCGCGGCGATCACGGCCGCGTGGCGGGGCGAGACGGAGTCCGACACGCTGAACCGGCTCGTCGTCCTGACACCGCTGGCCCACGATCGGCTCGAGGTCCTGCGGGCCTACCGCCGCTACCGCCAGCGGATCGGCTCGCGGTTCACGGAGCGCTACCAGAACGACGTCATCGTCCAGCACCACGCCATCACCGAGAAGCTCGTGCGGCTGTTCGAGCTGCGCTTCGGCGGTCCCGGCTCGGACGACCCGGGCGCCGCGCCGCGGGTCGACGAGCCCCGCGACGAGGCCGCCGAGCAGGCGCTGCGCGACGAGATCCTCGCCGACCTCGACGAGGTCTCCTCGCTGGATCACGACCGGATCCTCCGCAACCAGCTGCAGGCGATCGACGCGACGTACCGGACGAACGCCTACGTCCCCGGACGCGGTGCGCTCGCCTTCAAGCTCAAGAGCGCGGAGGTCCCGGCGATCCCGCACCCGACGCCGCTGTGGGAGATCTACGTCCACGGCCACGACGTCGAGGGCATCCACCTGCGCGGCGGCATGATCGCGCGCGGCGGCCTGCGGTGGTCCGATCGGGAGGACTACCGGACCGAGGTCCTCGGCCTCATGCGGGCGCAGATGGTGAAGAACGCCGTGATCGTCCCGGCCGGGGCGAAGGGCGGCTTCCTGCTGCGGGGCCCGGCGCCGACCGACCAGGCGACGGCGCGCGAGGCGGTGCGGCGCGGCTACGTGACGTTCATCAGCGCGCTCCTGGACGTCACCGACGACCTGCGCGACGGCGAGGTGGTGCATCCCGACCACGTGCGCGTGCTCGACGGCGAGGACCACTACCTCGTGGTGGCCGCCGACAAGGGCACCGCGACGTTCTCCGACACCGCCAACGAGATCGCCGTCCGGCGCGGGTTCTGGCTCGGCGACGCGTTCGCGTCGGGCGGCTCGGCCGGGTACGACCACAAGGCGCTGGGCATCACGGCGCGCGGGGCGTGGGAGTCGGTGAAGCGGCACTTCCTCGAGCGCGGGGTGGACCCGGAGTCCGACCCGATCACGGCGGTCGGCATCGGCGACATGTCCGGCGACGTCTTCGGCAACGGGATGCTCCTGTCGCGATCGCTGCGCCTCGTGGCCGCCTACGACCACCGGCACGTCTTCCTCGACCCGGACCCGCAGGACGCCGAGGCCTCCTGGCAGGAGCGCCGGCGGCTGTTCGAGCTCGAGCGCTCGAGCTGGGACGACTACGACCGCGCCCTGCTCAGCGAGGGCGGCGGGATCTTCCCGCGGACCGCGAAGCACGTCGAGACGACGCCGCAGATCCGCGAGGCCCTCGGGATCGAGGCGGAGCGGCTCGCGCCCAGCGAGCTCATCCAGGCGATCCTGCGCGCGCCGGTCGACCTGCTGTGGAACGGTGGGATCGGGACGGTCGTCAAGGCGTCGTGGGAGCGCGACGCCGACGCCGAGGACCGCGCCTCGGACGCGATCCGCGTCGATGCGCGCGACCTGCGCTGCCGGGTCGTGGGGGAGGGCGGCAACCTCGGCTTCACGCAGTCCGCTCGGATCGAGTTCGCGATGGCGGGCGGCGCCATCAACGCGGACTTCATCGACAACTCCGCCGGCGTGGACTCGTCCGACCACGAGGTGAACCTCAAGATCCTGCTCGACGACGCGGTCCGTCGCGGCCTGCTGGACGGGGACGAGCGCAACGCGCTGCTCGAGCAGGTGACCGACGAGGTCGTGGCGCACGTCCTCGACGACAGCGTGGCCCAGGCGCGCGTCCTGACGGGCGAGGAGCGCCGGGCCGCCGAGCGCACCCAGGCCGCCGAGGAGCTCATGACGAGCCTCGAGCACGAGGGGCACTTCGACCGCGCGACGCTCGACCTGCCCGGGGGCGAGGAGCTCGCCGACCGACGGGCGGCGGGTCGGGGGCTCACCCGTCCGGAGCTCTCGGTGCTCGTCGCGTCGGCGAAGCTCTCCATCAGCCGCGCCCTCCTCGACTCGCCGCTGCCCGACGACCCAGGCCTCGAGGGCGACCTCGCCGCGTACTTCCCGGCGCCGTTGCGGGAGCGCTTCGGGGACCTCGTGGCGGAGCACCCCCTGCGCCGCGAGCTCGTCGCGACGATCCTCGCCAACGAGGTCGTCAACACCATGGGGCCGACGATCGTGGCCCGCCGCGCGGCGGAGTTCGCCGTGCCGCCCTCGCGGGTCGTCCGGGCCCTGCGGATCGCGATCGGCGCCGCGGACGCGCGCCGGTGGTGGGCCGCCGTCGAGGAGACCGACGTCGAGCCCGACGTCCGCTGGGGCCTGCGCGCCGTGGTCGACGAGCTCGTGCGCGCGACGAGCCGCTTCCACCTCGCCGGCGCGCGGGACGGCGACGAGGACCTCGCCGTCACGATCGAGCGTCACCGCGAGGGGATGGCCGAGATCCGCGAGCGGCTCGACGACCTGGCGCCGAGCGACGCGCGCGAGGCGCGCGTCGTCGCGGCGATCGAGGCGGGCGTGCCCGCCGAGCTCGCCCGTGCCGTCCACGCCGGTCCGGCGCTGCAGCTGGCGCCGTGGGTGGTCGCCGGCGCCCAGCGGATCGACCGCTCGGTCCTCGACGTCGCGGTGGCGACGCTGCGGACGGAGCCGCTGCTCGGCCTGCAGGCGCTGCACGACGCGATCGACGCCCTGCCGCGCGGGGAGCGGACGACGCGCTGGGCCGCGCAGGGGCTGCGCGACGACCTGCTCGAGGCGCGGGCGGACATCGCCCGCGCCGCGCTGGCCGCCGCGGACGCCGGCACGGCACCGGGCGACGCCGTGGAGGCGTGGATCGAGCGCTGCGCATCGGACCGGGGCCGCCTGCGGGCGCTGCTGCGGGACCTGCCGGCCGACCCGCGCGGGCAGGAGGCCTCGACGGCGGCCGCGGCGACCCTCGCGATCCGGCGGCTCTGGGCGATCGCGGAGCGCGAGGCCTAGCCGTCCTGGAGCTCCTTCGCGAGGAGCGCGACGGCCTTGCCGGTCGGGCCGGTGCGGCGGCCGACCTCGACGTAGCCGCGGGCCGCGTGGAACGCCAGCGAGGTCGGGTTGGGCGGCTCGACGTCGACCTCGCAGAGCATCCGGCCGTGCGCGGCGGCGATCGCCTCGCACGCGTCGTAGAGCAGCGATCCGACCCCGCGCCGCCGGGCGCCCGCGGCGACGACGATCCGGTCGAGGTAGAGGAAGCGGTCGTAGCGCTCGGCGAACCACCGGTGGTGGTCGCCGTCGTAGTCCGTGCCCTCGGGCAGCGCCAGGCAGAAGGCCACGACGGCGCCGGCGGCGTCCTCGACGACGAACGCCGCGGTGCAGCGCGCGGCGATCTCCGTCAGGCGGGCCTCGTCGAGCGGACTGAGCACGGCGACGGACGCCGCGTTCAGCGCGAGGACCGCGGGATGGTCCGCCGCCGTCAGCGGGCGCAGGAGCAGGTCGAGCTCGTCGCCGGGCTCCAGCGGCACCGCCGGACCGGTGCTCACGGATGGCCCCCGCCGTCGGAGGAGACGGCGGGCGGACGCGACTCCTCGGCCAGGGACGTGATGACGAGCGGTCCCTGGGCGGACTGCTCGAGGACCTCGCCCGCCTCGTCGGCCGAGCGGGCGTAGAGCTCGACGAGGAGGTGCACGACGATCCGGTCGTCCTCGTGGGTGTGGAAGCGGACGTGGCTGAAGAACTCCTGGGTGCCGGCGTCGCCGAGGGCGGCGAAGCTCAGCTGCTCGCCGGCCTCGGGGCCCGAGCAGCTCTCGACCTCGTCGGCGGCGACCGTCACGGTGCAGGACGCGACCCACGGCGTGCCCATGACGAGCCGCTCCCAGCGCGTGTCGTCGGCGACGAGCCGGCCGTCGCGGAAGAGCATGTGCGGCTGGTCGTGCATGCAGTCCAGGCACTGCACGACGGCCTCCTGGTGCTCCTCGACGGCGATCGCGGGCGTGCCGGTGGTGGCGTCGACGCGGTGGATGCCGTCGTAGTGGACGTGCAGCTCCAGCGAGGTCGACCAGCACCGGTAGCAGCGCATCCACGGCAGGTTCCCGGACCCGGACATGGGCTGATCGTACGACCCGGGACCGCTCGGACCGCGGCCCGTCGGCGGATCGACGGCGCTCCGCCGCGAAGCCGGCGCGGTCGGGGACCCGGCCGTCGCGCCACAGATAGGCTGACCCCGTGCGTCGTCGCGTCATCACCGGAGTGCTCGCCCTCGCCGCGATCGTCGCGGTCGTCCTCGCCATCCGCTCGTGGACCGTCGACGACGGCGACCGGGCGCGCGCGAGCGTCGAGCGGTTCGGCAACGCGGTCGCCGCGAAGGACTACGGGCTCATCTGCGAGGACCTGCTCGCCGACGACCTGCGCCAGCGGCTGGCGGCGATCGGCCTGCCGTGCGAGCGCGCGCTGGCGACCGGCCTGGGCGAGGTCCGCGAGCCGCGGGTGCGGATCACGAGCGTCGCGGTCGCCGACGACCGCGCGAGCGTCGGGATCGAGACGACCGCGGCGGGACAGCGGCCCTCCCGCGACGTCCTGCAGCTGCGCGAGGCCGACGGCGAGTGGCGGATCGTGTCGCTGGGCCAGGGCACGACGACGGCCGGCACGCCGCCGACGCCGGCCCGGACGTCGACGACGTCCCGGGGCAGCGCGACGACGCCGGCCCCGGCGCCGCAGCTGCCGGCGCCGGACGCGCCGCCGAACGGCTTCGAGGAGCCGGGCGCCACGCCCGTGCGCGGCTCGGCCGCGGCGGCCCGGGCCGAGCGCCGGCGCCAGCGCGAGATCCGCCGCCTGGCGCGCAAGGCGATGCGCGAGCAGGGCACGCGCGAGAAGTAGGGCGTCGCGGGGCCGCCGCGCGCGGGCAAGCCGGCCGCGGCCGAGGCGTGCGCGGTGCGTCACGTGCGTCGGCCGGCGCGGCACGCGACGTGCCGGGCGCGGTCGGCGTGCGCCGTGCGTCGCGCGCCCGAGCCGGCGGGGCGTGCGACGTGCGCGGCGTCGGCCGTCGCCGCGTCGCGCCCGTCGTGGCGGCGCGTCCCGCGCGCCGGTCAGTCGGCGCGGCCGGCGGCCTCGCGGCGCTCGCCGGTGGCGGGGTCGACGGCCTCCGGGCCGGGGGCGGCGCCCGTGACGACGTCGGCCGTGGCCTGCCCGGCGTCGGCGCCGGCCGCCGCGGCCTTCTCGCGCCGGTGCTTGCCGTGGAAGCCCTCGAAGACCACCGAGGCGACGGTGACGAGCACGACGCCGATGATGAGGAGGTCGATGTGCCCCTCGATCCACTCCGCGGTGCTGCGGGGCAGCAGCGAGGCCGCGCCGTAGCCGACGAGGATGAGGCCGGTGCACCAGGCGACCGCGCCGAGGATCGACCAGATGACGAACTTCCGGTACTCCATCTGCACCGCGCCGGCCACGACCGCGGCGAAGGTCCGGACGATCGGCACGAAGCGGGCGAGGAAGATCGTCAGGGGGCCGTAGCGCTCGAAGAACGCGTGGGAGCGGACGAGGTGCTCCTTGCGGAAGAACCGCGAGTCGTCGCGGGTGAAGATGGCGGGGCCGGCTCGGCGGCCGATCTCGTAGCCGACGAGGTTGCCGGCGATCGCGGCGATCGGGACCGCGGTGAGCATGAGCCACAGCGGGTCGCCGTTCGGGTTGAGCTTCGCGAGGATGCCGGCGCTGAACAGCAGCGTGTCGCCGGGCAGGAAGAAGCCGATCAGGAGGCCGGTCTCGGCGAAGATGATCGCGACGATCGCGATCAGGCCGTACTCCTCGAAGATGTGCCGCGGGCTGAGCCACTCGGGCATCAGGGCCAGCGGCGTGGCGAGGTCGGCGAGCAGCGCGTGCACCCGCGGGAGGGTAGCGGCCGGTGCGCGGCGCCGGACGGGTGCCCGTCGCGGATCGCGGCGGGCGGACGGCCCGCGCGTCCCGTTCCGGTGGGCGAGCGACGCCGCAGGGGTGGGCGCAGGACGCCCGCGGGCGCGCCGCGCGGGCCATAGGCTGCGGGGGACGGTCGACCGATGGCGAGGGAGGACTCCACGTGACCGAGGACGCAGCCCGCGGCGCGCTGTTGCGCGGCGTGGCCGAGGAGGCGCGGCACCGCACGCGACTGGGCCGCTTCGTGGCCTCCGCGAGCGCCGCGGCGGGCCGCCCGCTGGACGGCCACGGGGACCTCGTCGCGTGGTCGGTCGAGGATCCCGACGGCTTCTGGCGGCACGTCTCCGACGCGCTCGGGGTGCCCTGGCACGCTCGTCCCGAGGCGTTCCTCGCGGACGCGGCGATGCCGGGCGCCCGCTGGTGCCCCGGCGGCACGCTGAACTACGCCGAGGCCGCCCTGGCCCACCGCGGCGACGCCCCCGCGATCATCGCCCGCTCCCAGACCCGCGAGCGGATCGCCCTCTCGCGCGACGAGCTGCGCGACGCGGTCGCCCGGTGCGCGGCGGGCCTGGCCCGACTCGGCGTCGGGCGCGGCAGCCGGGTGGCGGCGTACCTGCCGAACGTCCCCGAGGCGGTGATCGGGCTCCTGGCCAGCGCGGCGCTCGGCGCGACCTGGGCGTCCTGTCCGCCGGAGTTCGGCGTCCGCTCCGTCGTCGACCGGCTCGGGCAGCTCGAGCCCGACGTCCTGCTCTGCGGCGACGGCTACCGCTACGGCGCGAAGGCCATCGACCGGCGCGCGCAGGCCGCCGAGATCGTCGGATCGCTGCCGTCGCTGCGCCACGTCGTCGCCGTCCCCTACCTGCACCCCGACGGCGAGGACGCGCTCCACGGCGCCGGACCGGCCCGCCTGACGTGGGACGCGCTGCTCGCCGAGCCCGCCGCGCTGCGGTGCGAGCCCGTGCCCTTCGACCACCCGCTCTACGTCCTCTTCTCGTCCGGGACGACCGGGCTGCCGAAGCCGATCGTGCACGGTCACGGCGGCATGACGCTCGAGCACCTCAAGGCGCTGGCGCTCATGCAGGACCTGCGCTCCGGCGACGAGGACCCCGACGAACGACCGCAGGACCGGTTCTTCTGGTTCTCGACGACCGGCTGGATGATGTGGAACTACCTCGTCTCCGGCCTGCTCGTCGGCGCCGCGATCGTGCTCTTCGACGGCGACCCGGGCGCGCCGGACCTCGGCGAGACCTGGCGGATGGCGGGGGAGGAGGGCGTGACGCAGCTCGGCACGAGCGCGCCGTTCCTCATGGCCTGCCGCAAGGCCGGTCTCGTGCCCCGCGAGCTCGCCGACCTCTCGGCGCTGCGCCTCGTCGGCTCGACGGGAGCGCCGCTGCCGCCCGAGGGCTGGAGCTGGGTCTACGAGGCGGTCGCGCCGCGGCCCGTCGATCCGGCGGCGCCGGACGTCGACGACCTGCTGCTGAGCTCGATCTCCGGCGGCACGGACGTCTGCACGGCCTTCGTCGGCGGCTCGCCGCTGCTGCCGGTCCGCGCCGGCGAGATCTCCGGCGCCTGGCCCGGCTGCGACGTCCGGGCGCTCGGCGAGGACGGCACGGCCCTCCACGGGGAGACCGGCGAGCTCGTCATCGGCTCGCCGATGCCGTCGATGCCGATCGGGCTCCTCGGCGACGAGGACGGGTCGCGCTACCGCGCCTCGTACTTCGAGCGCTTCCCCGGTCGCTGGTGCCACGGCGACTGGGTGACGGTCCGCGACGACGGGTCGCTCGTCATCGGCGGGCGCTCGGACGCGACCCTCAACCGCGGCGGGGTGCGCCTGGGCACCGCCGAGATCTACCGGGTCGTCGAGGAGCAGGAG
Source organism: Patulibacter brassicae (assembly GCF_033949425.1). Lineage (NCBI taxonomy): Bacteria > Bacillati > Actinomycetota > Thermoleophilia > Solirubrobacterales > Patulibacteraceae > Patulibacter > Patulibacter brassicae. The sequence goes on from NZ_JAXAVX010000011.1 coordinate 88,759, forward strand.
GGCGTCGCGGACAGCCTCGTCGTCCATCTCGAGGACGAGCAGGATCCGGGCGGGGCCGGGCGGCTGCTGCTCTTCGTCGCCCCGGCGGGCGGCGTGCCCGAGGACGAGGACCGGCGCGCGGCGCTGCGCGACGAGCTCGCGGCCACCTGCGCGCGAGCGCTGCGGCGATCGCTCTCGCCGCGCCACGTGCCGGACGAGCTGCGGCTCGTGCCCGCGATCCCGACGACGCTCTCGGGCAAGAAGCTCGAGGTGCCGGTGAAGCGGATCCTCACCGGGACCCCGCCGGAGCAGGCGGCGTCGCGCGAGTCGCTGCGGGACCCGGCCGCGCTGGAGCCGTTCGTCGCGCTGGCCGCCGCACGGACCTGACGGTCGCGCGGCGCGCCGGTCAGGCGGCGTCGGTGGCGGCCGGTCCGGGACCGGCGGCGCCGTCGCGCCCGTAGCGCGACCAGATGTCGTTGCAGGCCTCGCAGGTGTCCTCGGGGATCACCCCGATGCGCATGAGGCCGGCGAACGCGAGGCAGCCCACGCAGAACGCGAAGACGGACTCGAGCGTCGCGAAGACGACCATCATCGCGAGCATCACGATCGCGACGGCCTCCACGCCGAGCAGCACGCCGACGACCGCGCCGATCGTCGTGGCGACCGCGCCGATCGCCTGCGCGAACCGCTTCGGCGGGCCCGGGACGCGCTTGGGCTCGCCGAGGCGCGGGGCGACGACGTCCATCGCGAAGCGTCCGAGCGGGCTGAGCGTCGGGCCGGTGATCGCCCGGGCGATGAACCCGTAGGCGAGGGGCAGCAGGAGCCAGTGCCAGCCCGTGACGAGCGCCACGAGCGAGGTGAGGGCCACGACGCCGGCGACGACCCGCGCGGCCTTCTCGTTGACCGGGTTCGGAAAGCCGACGATCGACGCCATGGGGCGATCATACGACGCCGCGATATCGGCCGACCCGTGAAAGCGGATCCGGATACCGAACATGGCGTGGCGTCCGGCTGCGCTGGCGCCTCCGTCACGTGGGTCGTAGGGTCGGTAGCCCGTCCCTTCCGCCCCAAGGAGCCGTCCCGTGTCCGCTCTTCGCCCCGTCCTCCTCGGCGCCGGTGCCGCCCTCGCCGGGCGCGCGGCCCTGCGAGCCGCGCTCCTGGCGAAGCTCCGCGCAGACGTCGCCCGCCTCGGAGACGGCGACCCCGGGCCGTTCCTGGCGGGGTTCGCCGACGATGCGGTGCTGCGCTTCGCCGAGGGGGAGCACCGGTGGGCCGGCGAGCATCGCGGCCGTGCCGCCATCGAGCGCTTCCTGCGCGACTTCGTCGCCGCCGGCCTGCGCGGAGAGATCCGCGAGCTGTGGATCGGCGGCCCGCCGTGGGCGCTCACCGCGGTCGCGCGGTTCGACGACCGGGCCGTGGGCCCCGCCGGCGAGGAGCTCTACGCGAATCGCACCGCGATCGTCGTGCGCACGCGCTGGGGCAAGGTCGTCGAGCAGGACGACTTCTACGCAGACACCGAGCGGATCGCGGCGTTCGACCGGCGGCTGACCGAGCTCGGCGTCCTGCCGGCGCGCCGCGACGGATGACGGCCTCGGTCGTCGACGTCCGGTCCGACGCCGCCGGCGTCGTCGCCCGTCGGGACACGTCGACGTGACCGCCCCGCGGCCGGCGGCTCGTCTCGTCCCGGCGGCTGCCGCGCCGCTCGGCGTCGGGGCGCTGCTGCTCATCGCGTGGGCGCCGCGCGGCGGCCGCCTCGCGCTCGCGCTGGTCCTGCTCGGGCTCGCGGTGCTCCTGCGAACGCGTCGCGCTGCGGACAGCGGCCCCGCGCGCCGGGTCGGCGTGGCGCGGCTCGCGTCGCTCGGGGCGCTCGCCGGCGCGCTGGCGGCGGTCGCCGCGCTCGGCGCCGCGGTGGGCTGGCCCGCCGGCGACGACCTGCTCGAGCTCCTGGACGGCCTGGGACTGGGGTCCGACGACCGCGCCGTCGCGCTGGCGCTGCTGCCCCTGGGCTTCCTGGCGATGGCCGCTGCGGCAGCGCGGGCACCGACGGGCACCGGGGTGACGGCGACGGTCCTGCTCGGGCTCGGCGGGGCAGTCGTGCTGCTCGTCGTCGGCGCGCTCGGGGCGGGGGAGGACCGCGGCGCGCGACCGATCGCGCTGCCGCTGGCGCTGCTGCCCCTGCTGCTCGGCGGGGCGCCCCTCGCGCTCGCGGCGGCGCTCGAGCGCCACCGGCCGCCGCCGGCGGCCGTCGGGCGCCCGGGTCGCGCCCGACGCCGCTGAGTCCCGGTCGACGGCGCTCCGGCGGCGCGGCGGACGGCGCTTCGGGTGCGGGCGCCGGCGTCCGGAGCCGGGGCTCCGGGACGACGACGCGGGCGCGGAGGCGCGGGCCCGCGGCCGGCGACTCAGCCGGCGGGCGCCGGAGCCGGCGTCGTCTCGGTCGGCACCGGGACCGGGTCGACCGGCACGGGCACGGGCTCCGGAGCGGGCGCCGGGGTCGTCTCCGTCGGCGGCACCGCCGGCGTCGTCGGCACGACGCGGCCGAGGATCACGTCGAACGCGCGCTTCAGGTCGGCGTTGCCGGTGGTGATCCGCTTGAGCCCGCGGTTCACCTCGGTCTCGATCTGCTTGTAGAGCTTGCGCATCCCGGCGGCGCTCTTCGGCAGCTTCTTCTTCGGCACCGCGAAGCGCGAGACGGCCTTGTCGATGTCGGTGTAGCCGAGCCGCAGCTGCGTCAGCCCCCGCAGGGCCTGCTCCTGCGCCTCGGCGGTCGCGAAGCCGTCGCCGTCCTCGTCGCGCAGCGCGCGGGCGACGGTCGCCACGCGGGAGCGCAGCGTCTTCACGCGCGCCTTCAGGCGCTTGGCCTGGGTCGTCGACGGGTTCGGCCGGACGACCTTCACCAGCGAGTCGGCGACGTCCGCCTGCGCCTTGCGCAGCGGCGCCTCGTGCTTGCGCACGATCGAGCGCAGCCCGGCATCCGACGCCTGGGCCGCGAGGGCCGGCACGAGGGCGACGAGCAGGACGAGGAGGACGGCGGGGAGACGGCGACGCAGCACGGCGAGCACGGTAGCGCGCGACGTGGTCGAACGCGCCAGCGGCTGCGTCGCTCAGCGCCGGACGAGCACGTACACGAGCGCGATCGCGAAGCCGATCTGCCCGAAGCTCATTGCGGTCCCGAGGTTCGCGGCACCCGCGAGCTCGGCGACGAGCGTCGCGCCGGCGAACGCCCCGACGACGATGGCGAGGTTCGCCGCGAAGGGCCGCGACGGCCGCAGCTGGACGTCGGCGTCGGTGAGCCGGCGCGCGGGGGGCGGGGCGTCGCTCATGCGTCCTCCGGCAGCGGCGGGGCGTCGTCGGCCGAGGCGGCGGCGGCGCGGTTCTCGTCGCGCACCGAGGCCCAGAGCTCGGCGCGGTAGACCGGGAGGGAGCGGGGCGCCTCGATGCCCAGCCGCACCGTCTGCCCGCTGACCTCGACGACGGTGACGACGACGTCGTCGCCGATCATCACCTGCTCGCCCGCCTTGCGGCTGACGATCAGCACGTGCGAGCGGCTCCGGACGCGGTCATGGACGGCAGGTTACCCCGCCGGGACCGAGATCCGTGGGACCTCGGTCGACCGGGCGGCGCGCTCCGGGGTCAGGCGGCGGCGGTGCTCGTCGTGCGGACGGGCGCCGGCGCGGGCCCCGGCGCGACGGCACCGGTCCCGAGCGGCACGCGCAGGGCCGCGTCGCGGTGGGCGTTCAGGACCTGCCAGCCCTGGCCGCCGGCGACGACGATCGGCGCGCGGAGGTTCGCGACGAACTCCTCGAGCCGCGCGGCGGCGCGGACCGTCACCCAGATCTCGGCGGCGTCCGGGTCCTCGAGCGCCCGCAGGCCGGCCGGCGCGTCGTGCTCGTCGAGCTCGACGACGTACTCCGGGAAGAACCGCTGCGGCCGCGTGACCGGCAGCGCGAGCGTCGCGTCGTCGAGCGAGTGCAGCCACGCGAACGCGCCGGTCGGGGCGGGGTCGCGGGCGGGGTTGGCCGAGAGCAGGACGAACCGCGAGCCGTCGAGCCCGACGAGCCCGTCGGGGAAGCGGATCACGGACGACTCGGCGATCTCGAGCCGGCCGAAGCGGGTGCTGTCCAGGACGTGGGGCATGGTGCTCACCGGAGGAAGTCCACGAGGGACGTCTGGAGGATCTGCGCGCCGGACTTCAGCGCGGCCTGGTAGACGGACTGCTCCGTCGAGTACTGCATGATCGCCGAGGCGTAGTCGGCGTCCTCGATGAGGGAGCGCTGCTTCGTCGCGTTCTCCTCGACCTGCGCGAGCCGCTCGGAGGCGCCCTCGAGCCGGTTGCCGGTCGCGCCGACCTGCGCCCGCAGCGCGCCGAGCGCGTCGATGCCGGCGTCGAGCGCCTGGATGTCGGTCGAGCGCAGCGCCTCGCGGTCGGCGGTCGTGCCCGAGCGCATGTGCGCGGCGATGTCGCGCAGCGTCGCGAGGACCTTCCCGTCCGCGCCGCCGGACCCGAGCACCTGGCCACCGAGGTCGACGTTCACCTGCACGTCGACGCCCGGGCCGATCGTGCGGACGATCCCGCCGGCGTCGCCGGTGTAGGCGTCGGAGCCCGTCGCGTACGGGGGCGTGCCGGTGTTCGACCCCGCGAAGACGTGGGTGCCGGCGTACGTCGTGTTCGCCGCCGACTTCACCGACTCGATGAGCTGGTCGAGCTCGGCCGCGGCCGCGTCGCGCGACTGCTGGCCGCCGACGTCGTTGCCGGCGCCGATGAGCAGCGTGCGCGCCCGGCGCAGGAGGTCGCTGACCGACGAGAGCGCCGAGTCCGAGGCGGTGTTCCAGCCCTGGGCGTTCTCGACGTTGCGCTGCTGCTGGGCGACCTGCGAGAGCTCGCTGCGCAGCCCTATCGCGCGGGTGACGCCGTAGGGGTCGTCGGAGGGACGGTTGATGGCCTTCCCCGAGGACAGCTGGTCGAAGGCGTCGTTCAGGCGACGCGTGTTGCCGGCGAGGTTCGTCAGCAGGTGGCGCTGGCTCATCGCGCCGGTGATGCGGGTCGTCATGCCGCAGCCTCCTCGCCGGGACGGGCGGCGTGGTCGTGTGGACGGTGCGCGCGGCCCGGGACGCCGAGGCGGCCGGGTCGGCGGGACGGGCGCCCGCCGACGGGCCGGGACGCGGGGGCGGGTGGGGCGATCACAGCCCGACCCGCCCGGTGCGGTTGATGAGCTGGTCGAGCATCTCGTCGACCGTGGAGAGCATGCGCGCGGACGCCTGGTAGCCGCGCTGGAAGCGGATGAGGTCGGCCATCTCCTCGTCGAGGGAGACGCCGGAGACCGCGTCGCGGCGGTCCGCGAGCGCCGTCGTCAGGGCCCGCACGGTGCTCTCCTCGCGCGTGACCGCGGCGACGTCGCCGCCGATCTTGCCCACGAGGGCCTGGTACTGCTGCGGGCCGGCCGAGCCGGCGAGCGCGCCGATCTTCGTGGCCACGTCGTTGAGCCCGGGCGCGGAGCCGGCGACGAACGCCGAGAGGCTGCCGCCCTGCGCCGGATCGATGGCGGCGTCGACGTCGAGCGGACGCCGCGCCACGCCGGGCGTGATCGGGCCGGTCGCCGACACGAGGATCGCCGGGCCGCCGGCGCCCTGGTGCAGCGCGTTGATCGACGAGGCGAGCGCCTGCGCCGAGGACGCGAGCGCCTGGCGGTACTGGTCGACCGAGCCGCCGGCGGACGCGATCCCCGCGAGCGCGCCGAGCTTGCCGGTGCCGGGGCCGCTGGCGGCGAACGCCAGCGCCCACGGCTCGCGCGACGCGCCGCCCGAGACGATCGGGGTCGGATCGCTGCCGAGCAGGACGTCGATCTTGCCCTTCACGGGCTGCCCGCCGCCGTCGAGCGTCTGCTGGACCTGCACCTGGCCGTACTCGGCGAGCTGGTCCAGCACGAGGTCGCGCCGGTCGAGGAGGTCGTTCGGGTCGTCGCCGCGCGCGTAGGCGGCGCCGATGGCGTCGTTCAGGTCGGCGAGCTCCTTCGCCGCGAGGTGGATCGGCCCGCCCTCGGCGGTGAGCGCCGCGTACTCCTCGCCCGCGTGCTGCTGGACGGCGGCCAGCTGGCTGTCGAGCTGCGCGTACGCGTCGGCGACGGTCCGCGTGGCGTCGAGCACCACCTGCCGCGCGGGCAGCGAGGTCGGGTCGTTGGCGAGGTCGCTCCACGCACGCCAGACCTTGTCGATCGCCGCCGACAGGCCGTTCGCGCCGGGCTCGGCGAACGCCGTCTCGGCCTGGCCGAGGAGCTCGCCGCGGGTGCTGACGTCGCCCAGCCGCGTGACCTGGGCGCGGTACTGGACGTCGGCGAACTGGTCGCGGATCCGGCCGATGCCGGTGAGGTTGGCGCCGGTCCCGAGCTGCGCCACCGGAGCGCTCCCGGCCCCGAGCACGAGCGACAGCGCCGGCGCGGCGGTGAGCTCGGCCCGCTGCCGGGTGTAGCCCGGCGTGGCCTGGTTGGCGATGTTGTGCCCGGAGACCTCGATCGCCCGCTGCTGCGCCAGCAGCCCGCGGCGCGCGGTCTCCAGTCCGGTGAAGCTCGAGATCGGCATCAGGCCTGGAGGTCGAGCGCGCGCAACGACGCCTCCGCCGCCTCCGAGGAGCGACGGCGGGCGCCGCGCGGCGCGCTGTAGGTGGACGGGAAGCTGCGTCCCGACAGCGAGAGGAGGTGCTCGAGGAAGACGATCTCCTGGCGGAGCAGGGCCCGGTTGACGTCGTGCAGCCGCCGCACGTCCTCCAGCAGCTCGACGAGCCGGTCGCTGCGCTCCTGCGCCTCGTTGGCCTCGGGGCCCTCGACGAGCTGGCAGAGGTCCGTGAGGGTGACGGTCCCCGGGTCGACGCCGAGGAGGCCCGCACCGCGGTGCAGGAGCGCCTGGCGGCGTGCCTCCACCGTGCCGCGGAACGTGCCCTCGACCTCGATGAGGCCGCTCTGGCGCAGGACGCCGTCGACGTCGCGCTCCCGGATCGCCTGGGCCTGGAGCTCGAGGGCGATCTGGAGGCGCTCGAAGGAGCGCTGCTGCTCGTCGAGGTGGATGAGCAGTTCGCGTCCGAAGAGGGATCCGCCGGTCATGGGGTGCTCCGCTGGGGGTCGGGGGGAGAGGTCGTGGGGAGGAAGCCGGGGTAGAGCTGCGCCGCGAGACCGAGGCCGCCGGCCGCGCCGACGCCGTCCGCGAGCGCCTGGGGCAGCTGCTGGCGGTACGCCTGGCTCGTCGCCGAGCCGGCGTCCTCGCCGGCGGGCGTCGCGGTCTCCGTGAGCCCCTCCGCGAGCTGCTGGACGAGGACCTGCTCGAAGGCGAGCGCGCTGCGGTACGCGTCCTGGACCTCGCGCGCGCCCTCCCGCACCGCGCGAGGGACGCCCGCGACGGGCAGGCTCGGCAGGACGCCCCCGGCGACGGCGGGCACCGTCATCGGCGGACCCCGTTGGCGATCTCCATCATCTGGTCCTGCGTCTGCACCGCCCGGCTGGCCATGGAGAACGCGCGCTGGGACTCGACGAGGTCGGTCATCGCGTCGGCGAGCGAGACGTTCGAGGCCTCCAGGTGCCCCTGGATCACGGTCGTCGCGCCATCGGGGCGCGGCGCGCCGCTGGCGGCGGTCGGCTGGAGGAGGTTGTCGCCGACCGGGGCGAGTCCGTCCGGGTTGGCGACGGCGACGATCCGCAGCCGCCCGAGCTGCGTGCCCTGGGCGCTCGTGACCGTGCCGTCGGCGGCGATCGAGAGGCTGTCGGCCGAGGTGCCGGCCGGGAGCGGGCGCACGCCCTGCACGAACGAGCCGTCGACCGTCGTCAGGCGGCCGCGGGCGTCGACCTGCAGGTCGCCCGCGCGGGTCAGCGCGGTCGTGCCGTCCGGGCGCCGGACCTCGAGCATGCCCTGGCCCGCGAGCGCGACGTCGAGCGATCGGCCGGTCTGGGTCAGGGCGCCCTGCGCGCGGCTGCGCCCGAGCGTCTCGGCCGCGGCGCCGGAGCCGACCTGCACGCCCTCCACGCCCTGGCGGACGTAGAGGAGGTCGCGGAAGGCGAGGCGCTGCGACTTGTAGCCGGTCGTGTTGACGTTCGCGACGTCGTTCGACACGGCGTCCATCCGCGACTGCTGGGCGGACATGCCCGCGGCGGCGGCGTAGAGGCCTTGCAGCATGGCCCGGTAGTCGGCGTCGTCCAGGGGGACTTGAGCCGCGTCCGGACGATCGGCCGAGGGACGGGGCTACGCGTTGCCGGTCGGGTTGGCGACCTGGCTGGCGGCCCGCCCGAGGGTGCCGTCGATCGTCGTGATCGACCGCTGCCCGGCCTCGAACGAGCGCAGCGACGCGATCATCTCGACCATCGCGCGGGTCGGGTCCACGCCCGAGCCCTCGAGCTCGCCGGAGCGGACCGTGCCCGCCGCCGCACCGGCCGGGGTGCCGGTGAAGAAGCCCTCGCCGACCTTGCGCGCGTCGCGCAGCTCGACGACGCCCACCGACCCGGGCGCCACGCGCCCGTCGGCCCCCACGCGGATCGTGCCGCCGTCCGCCCCGAGCACGGCGTTGCCCGCCCGGTCCACGAGCAGGCCGGCGGCCGAGCTCGTGAACTGGCCGTTGCGCGTGTAGCGCACGCCGTCGGGGGTGCGGACCCGGAAGAAGCCCTCGCCCTGGATCGCGAAGTCGAGCGGCTCGTCGGTCGTGCGCGAGGCCTGCGGGCGCAGGTCGGTCGTCGTCGCGTCGGCGTACGGGCCGAAGCCGACGGTGCCGACCGCCCGGCCGTCGCGGGTGTTGCTCAGCAGGACCTCGCCGAAGCTCGTCTGCGTCGTCCGGTCCCGCTTGTACCCCGGCGTCGCCGCGTTGGCGAGGTCCCCGGAGAGCTGGTCCTGGCGTGCCTGCTCGGCGACCATGCCGGCCGCCGCGATCGAGAGTCCACGGTCCATCGTCGCGGTGATCGGCCGCGCGCCGGGACCCTTGAGGCGCGGCGGCCGGGCGCGGTACCGTCGGCCATGCCCGCCCGCGCCTCGTACGCCAACGGCCCGTCCAGCACCCCGCTGCTCGGCGAGACGATCGGCGCGTGCCTGCGGCGGATCGCCGCGGAGCACCCCGACCGCGAGGCGCTCGTCGTGCGCCACCAGTCCGTGCGGTGGACGTACGCCGAGCTGGAGGCGCGCGTCGCCCGCCTCGCCTCCGGGCTGCTGCGACGCGGGATCGCCGCCGGCGATCGGGTCGGGATCTGGGCGCCGAACGGCGCCGAGTGGGTGCTGGCGCAGTACGCCACGGCGACGGTCGGCGCGATCCTCGTGAACGTCAACCCGGCGTACCGGACCCACGAGCTGGCCTACGCGCTGCGGCAGTCGGGCGTCCGGCTGCTGCTCTCGGCGGCGCGCTTCAAGACCAGCGACTACCGCGCGATGGTGGACGAGGTCGCCGGCGGGCTGCCCGCGCTCGAGGAGGCGATCGTCCTCGGCGACCCGGCGTGGGAGGCGCTCGCCGGCACGGACGTGGACGCCGCGGCCGTCGCCGAGCGCCTCGCGTCGCTGGACCCGGACGACCCGATCAACATCCAGTACACGAGCGGCACGACGGGCTTCCCGAAGGGCGCGACGCTCACGCACCACAACATCCTCAACAACGGCCTCTCGGTCGGGGCGCTCTGCGGCTACGGGGCCGAGGACCGGATCTGCGTGCCGGTGCCCTTCTACCACTGCTTCGGCATGGTCATGGGCAACCTCGCCGCGCTCGCCCACGGGGCCTGCATCGTGGTGCCGGCCCCCGCCTTCGAGCCTGCGGCGACGCTGGAGGCGGTCGCGGCGGAGCGCTGCACGTCGCTCTACGGGGTGCCGACGATGTTCATCGCGATGCTCGGCGATCCGGGCTTCGCCACGCACGACCTCTCGTCCCTGCGGACGGGGATCATGGCCGGGTCGCCGTGCCCGACCGAGGTGATGCGCCGCGTCGTCGACGAGATGCACATGGCGGAGGTGTCCATCTGCTACGGCATGACCGAGACCTCGCCCGTCTCGACGCAGACCCGGCGCGACGACCCGCTCGAGCGGCGCGTCGGGACGATCGGCCGGGTCGGTCCGCACCTGGAGGTCAAGGTCGTGGACCCGGAGGGACGGACGGTGCCGCGCGGCGAGGTCGGCGAGCTCTGCACCCGCGGCTACTCCGTCATGCGCGGCTACTGGGAGGACCCGGAGAAGACGGCCGAGGCGATCGACGCGGCCGGCTGGATGCACACGGGCGACCTGGCGACGATGGACGAGCAGGGCTACCTCAACGTCGTCGGTCGCGCGAAGGACATGGTCATCCGCGGCGGGGAGAACGTCTACCCGCGGGAGGTCGAGGAGTTCCTCTACACCCACCCCGACATCGCCGACGCGCAGGTCGTCGGCGTGCCCGACGAGCGCTACGGGGAGGAGCTCTGCGCGTGGATCCAGGTCCGCGAGGGCGCCGCGCCGCTGGACGCCGACGGGGTGCGGGCGTTCTGCGCCGACCGCCTGGCGCACTTCAAGGTGCCGCGCTACGTCGTCTGCGGCGAGCCGTTCCCGATGACGGTGACCGGCAAGGTCCAGAAGAACCTCATGCGCGAGCGGTCGGTGGAGCTGCTCGGGCTCTCCGCCGCGGCGGCGACGGCCTGAGCGCCGCCTCCGCGCCGGTCGGCCGCACGGTCGTGTGCGCGACGTCACACGGAACCTGAGAACCGGAGGCCGACGGCGGCGACATCCGTCCGGGAGGGGTGGGCGGCCGAGCACGGAGCATTCAAGGTTGCGGACGTTCGGACGATCACCGGCGTGACCGTCCGGCGTTCGACCCCGACCATCCCGGCGCCGCGGGACCCCGGAGACCATGATCAGCGACGTTCGCAGCACCGACCGCATCTCGATCGTGACGACGCCCGAGCGCGCCGGCCGCTCCCTGCCCGCCGACGCACCGGAGCCGGTCCGCGCCCTCGACGACGCCGAGCAGTTCGACGGCGTCGGCTCCAGCCCGCCGCCGGAGGTCCTCGCGCAGATCGACGCCGGCTTCGCACGGCTGCAGGAGCTGCGCGAGCAGGGCCTGGAGCTGCGCTACGACACCAGCGACGCGATGCGGGTGAAGATCGACCTCGTCGACGTCGACGGGCAGGTCGTGCGGCGCGTGCCGCCGACCGAGGCGATGGACATCGTGGCCGGCGACGCCGAGCCGCAGCGCGGCGGCGCCCTGCCGGGGCGCGTCGACCGGGAGGCCTGACGTGCCGAGCATGTCGATCGGCGGCCTCGCCTCGGGGCTCGACACGAACTCGATCATCACGAGCCTCATGGCGATCGAGAAGCAGCCGCGGGTCCGCCTCACGACGCAGCAGACGAACGAGACAAACGCGAGGACCGCGGTCCAGACGGCGATCACGACCCTCAACGGCCTCCGCACGGCGGCGCAGGCGCTGACCGACCCCGCGCTCTTCGGCAACCGCCAGACGGCGAGCGTCGCGGATCCGACGAAGGCGACCGCCACCGTCAGCGCCGGCGCGGCCGCCGGCGGCTACCAGCTCGAGGTCACGAGCCTCGCCCGCGCGTCGCAGGCCTCCTACGCCTTCACGCCGCCGGCCGCCGACGGCACGATCACGCTCGCCGGCGGCAGCTGGAGCGACACGATCCAGGTCGGGGCGGGTACGACGCTCGACGACCTCGTCACCCGCATCAACGGCGACGCGAGCCTCCACGTCGTGGCGTCGCGCACGACGGTCGCGGGCCAGGACCGGATCGTCTTCGCCTCGCGGGAGACCGGCGCGGCGAGCGGCTTCAGCGCCTCAGCGCCGGGCGTGCTGGCCGACGAGCAGCTGCGGGCCGGCCAGAACGCCTCCGTCCTCGTCGACGGCGTGGCGCACAGCGCCGCGTCGAACGTCCTCACCGACGCGATCCCCGGCGTCCAGCTGACCCTCCTGGCGACGACGTCGTCGCCCACGACGGTGAACGTCGGCGTGCCCGGCGTCGATCCCGACGCGGTCGCGAAGGCCGGCAAGGCGTTCGTCGACGCGTACAACAGCGCGGTCGACCTGCTGCGCAAGCAGACCGCGAACGACCCGGGCGGCACGAAGGGCGTGCTCGCCGCCGACCCGACGATGAACGCCGTCCTGAACGGCATCCGCGACGCGCTGGTCGCCACCGACGCGGGCGGGGGCATGTCGCTGCCGCTCGAGGCGCTCGGCATCAGCACCGGCGCGCCGAGCGGGACGGCGACGTACTCGGCCGACGCGGTGAAGGGCAAGCTGACCTTCGACGAGACGAAGCTCCGCGCGGCGCTCGCCGCCGACCCCGCCGCGGTGCGCAGCACCCTCGGCGACCCCTCCGGCGTCCTGAGCGGGCTGGCCGAGACGATCAAGAGCTTCACCGGCACGAGCGGCACGTTGACCGCCCGCGTCTCGGCGTCCGACGCGACGCTCGCCGACATCAGCCGCCGGATGGCGGACCTCGACTCGCTGCTCGAGGCGAAGGAGGCGGCCCTGACCGCCCAGTTCGGCCGGCTCGAGACCGCGATGTCCGGGTGGCAGGCGCAGTCGAGCTGGCTGTCGTCGCAGATCGCCGCGCTGGGCACGTAGACCGGCCCGCCCGCCCGCCGCGGTCGTCCGCTCGTCGTTCGTGGCCTGGTGCGTCGTGTGAGCCCCGGGGGCCGGGGCTCACACGACGCACCAGACCGGCACCGGGTGGTCCGCGCCAGCGTTGGCACTGGTGCGGCACGACGTCTTGACCCGTCCGCCCTGGTCCGGACACGCAGGACCGCGAGACGATCGTCGGGTGACGGGGTGGGAGCGAGCGCTGGCGATCGCGAGGCGTCAGGGAGGCGCGGCCGGGCGGCGGCAACTCCTCGAGGCCGGCCTGTCCACGTCGGCGATCGACCGGCGTCGCCGCAGCGGGTCGCTGCACGACCGACACCCGGCGGTGTACGCGGTGGGTCGTCCCGAGCTGTCGCCGTACGGGGAGGCACACGCCGCCGTGCTCGCGACGTGCGGGCGAGGGGCGCTGGGCGGGGCCTCGGCGCTGGCCCTCGTGGGAGCGGCACCGTGGCCGGCCGTCCCGCAGGTCCTCGTCGTCGGAGGACCCCTGCGGTTGTCCGGGGCGGCCGTCCGCCGGACGCGGCGGCTCCCGGAGGCCGATCTCCGCCGGGACCGCCACGGACTCGTCGCCTGCCGCTGGCCGCGCGCACTCGTCGATCTGGCAGCAGTCGTCCCGGTCGCAGGGCTCCAGGACCACCTCGACGGACTGGAGCGCATCGGGCTCCTCGACGTGCCGCTCCTGCAGGAGCTCGTGGCGCGGCAGCGGTGGCCTGGCGTGCCGAAGCTCCGACGCGCGTGGGAGCCCTTCCTGACGATCAGCGGGGAGGAGTACCGGAGCCTGCTGGAGCGCTTCACGACCCGCGTCCTCCGCCGGGCCGGCGTCGACGGGTTCCGCGTCAATGCGCCCCTGACGCTCGCCGACGGTCGGCGCGTCGTCCCGGATCTGTGGTTCGCCGAGCACCGGCTCGCGGTCGAGCTCGACGGGCGCTCCACCCACGCACGCGCTCGCGCGTTCGAGGCCGACCGTCGCCGTGATCGGGAGCTGCTGAAGGCGGGGATCCGCACGGCGCGGTTCGCCTGGCAGGACGTGCGCTTCCGACCGACGGACGTGTGCCGCGACATCGACGATCTTCTCCGAGCGGCGCGGGGACGGATCTGACCGCTGGTGCGTCGCGTGGGCCCCGGGGGCCGGGGCTCACGCGACGCACCAGGGGCTCGTCGTCCGCGCGGCGCGCGGATCGACGTGCCGGCGCGGGCGTCGGCCGGTCGACGGTCGACCGATGGACGACCGACGAGGGCTTCAGCCGGCGGGAGCGCGACCGATCACGGGGGCGTGAGCACGTACGCCGCCCCCAACGCCTACCGCGACGGTGCCGTCCTGACCGCCTCGCCGGTCGGCCTCGTGGTGCTCCTGTACGACGGCATCGGTCGCTTCCTGCGCCAGGCCGCCGCAGCCCTCGAGGCCGGCGACACGACCACCGCCTCCGCCCGCATGCAGCGGGCCGAGGCGATCATCAGCGAGCTCGTGGTGACGCTCGACCACGAGCGGGGCGGCGAGATCGCCGCCCGGCTCGAGGCGATCTACCTCTTCTGGCGTCGCCACCTCGACGCCGCCCGGATCGAGCGCGATCCGGCGAAGGTGCTGGACATCGTCCGGCAGGCCGCCGAGCTGCGCCAGGCGTATGCCGCGATCGGGACCTGACCCCGCGCGGTTCACCGTGCCGGAGCCGCGCGAGCGCGCGCCGCTGCCCGCCGACGGCGACGCGCGCCTGGCCGCCTACGACGAGCTCGTCGAGCTCGTCGGCCGCCAGCTCGCCGCCGCCGAGGCCGGCCGGCTCGACGAGGTCGAGCGGCTCCAGGGCCGCTGGGTGGAGATCGTCTCGGCGCTGCCCGGGGTGCCGCCGGACGCCGCCCGCCCGGCGCTGCGACGTGCCGCGGCGCTCTGCGACGCCCTCGGCCGGCGGCTGCTGGACGAGCGCACCCGGCTCGACGGCCGGCGCGAGGCGGTGCAGACCGGCCGGCGCACCGCTGCCGCCTACGGCGGGCCGGTCGGGGCCGTCGGCGGCGTCGATCACGTGATCTGACCCGCGGAGCGCGCGCTCCACGCGGCCGGCGCCGGTCGAGCGCGCGTCGGACCGGGTCCGACCGTCGCGTCGCCGCCGGGGGCGACGTCCGTCGTCGCCGCGATCGCGTGTCGGGCCGGTGCGCTCGGTGAGCGCACGCCGACACGCACCGGTGGGCCGTCCCGAAGGACGCTCCTGGACGGATGGCCGGGGCCGGTCAAGGGCGATCGCGGACGGCCGATGACGAGGGCGTCCCACGGACGGGACGTGGCCACGATCCACGGATGGATCGGACGACGACCACCCCTGCCGTGAGCCTCATCGACCCGACCCAGCAGGCGCTGAACAGCGCCATCCAGGGCGCCGCCATGCGTCAGCAGCTGCTGACGGCGAACCTGGCCAACGTCAACACGCCCGGCTACCAGCGCCAGGACGTCGACTTCCACGCGCAGCTGCGCAGCGCGATGGCGACGGGGGAGACCTCGGCCGCCTTCACGCCCGCGGTCGAGCGCGGGGCGCAGTCGGCCGACGGCAACGGGATCGACCTCGAGCGCGAGTCCGCCGAGCTGGCGAAGAACGCGCTCGACCAGCAGGCGCTCGTGAGCGTCGCCCGCAGCCGGATCGACATCCTCACCACCGCGATCGGGAGCGGCGCATGAGCCTCTTCGGCGCGATCGACGTCAGCGCCTCGGCGCTGACCGCGAACCGCCTCCAGATGGACGTGACGGCGGAGAACCTCGCCAACGCCCAGACCACCCGGACCGCCGAGGGCGGACCGTACCGTCGCAAGACCGTCGTGCTCGAGGAGGCCTCCGGGGGGACGGCCTTCCGCGGAGCGCTCGACGGGGCGATGCGGACCGCCGCGGCGCCGGGGGGCGCCGGAGCGGCCGGCGGCGTCGAGGTGGCCGGGGTCGTCGAGCACCCGGCGCCGCCGCGCCTGGTCTACGACCCCGGCCACCCCGACGCGAACGCCGACGGCTACGTCGAGATGCCCGCCGTCGACACCGTCACCGAGATGGTCGACCTCATCTCCTCGTCCCGCGCCTACGAGGCGAACGTCACCGCGATGCAGGCGACGAAGCAGATGTTCACCCGCACCCTCGACCTGCTGCGATGACGATCCCACCGATCGATCCGAGCATGGTCCTCGGCGCCGAGTCGACGATCCAGCCGATCTCGACCCCGCCCGTCGAGCTCGACGGCGGCCAGCTCGTCGACCCCGCCGGCGCGTCGGCGTTCGGCAACGTCCTGAGCAACGCCATCGGCGGCCTGGAGCGCACGCAGCAGGCGGCCGCCGACGGCGCCGCCGCGCTCGCCTCCGGCACCGCCGAGAACGTCGAGTCGGTCGTCATGGCGGCCGAGAAGGCGAAGCTCGCGATGCAGATGGCCAGCACCCTGCGCACGAAGGGCGTCGAGGCGCTCACCACCGTCCTCCACACCCAGATCTGATGTCCCCGACCGTCATCCCCGGCCCGTCCTCCGCCCGCGCGACCACCACCGTCGCGGCGCGGAGCACGACGCGCCCCTGAGGAGCGCCGATGCCGCTCCCGAAGCTCCTGGCCAACCTCTCGACCCGCGGGAGGATCGCCGTCGGCGGTGCCGCCGTCGGCGTGCTGGTGGTCCTCTACATCATGTTCTCGCTCGCCACGAAGCCGAGCTACACGACGATCGTCACCGCCCTGGACCCGGCGCAGACCGGCAAGATGACCGCCGCGCTGGACGAGAAGGGCGTCGGCTACGAGCTGCAGAACAACGGCACGGCCCTCGCCGTCCAGAAGGCCGACGTCGCGAACGCGCGGATCGCCCTCGCCGAGGTCGGCGGGGTCTCCGGCGGCAAGATCCAGCCCGGCTTCGAGCTCTTCGACGAGCAGAGCATGGGCACGAGCCAGATGCAGCAGCGCGTGACCTACCAGCGCGCGATGGAGGGCGAGCTCGCGAACACGATCCGCCAGATCCAGGGCGTCGGCTCGGCGTCCGTGCAGCTCGTGCTGCCCGACGACAACGACGCGCTCTTCACCGAGGACGCCCCGCAGCCGAGCGCCGCGGTCCTCCTCGGCGCGGCGGACATCGATCCGTCGGCGGTGCAGGGGATCGCCCGGCTCGTCGCCTCGAGCGTCAAGTCGCTGCGCCCGCAGAACGTCACGATCACCGATGCGGCCGGTCAGCTGCTGTGGCCCAGCGGCGCCGCGGGCGACGCCTCCGGCGGGACCGGCGGCGCCACGCTCGCGAAGCAGAGCGCGGCGCAGAAGTACCAGCGCACGATGGAGACGAGCCTCACGACGCTCCTCGCGCAGACCGTCGGACCGGACAAGGCCCGCGTCCGCGTGAGCGCCGACATCGACGCGGACAAGGCCACGCAGGAGCAGCTGCGCTACGGGCGCCGCTCGGTGCCGCTGAAGGAGAAGACGTCGAACGAGGAGATGCGCGGGACCGGCGGTGCCGGTGGCGCCAGCAACTCCGCGTCGACCGTTCCCGGCTACGCGGCCGGCGGGGCCGGAGGCGGCGGCAACTCCCGGTACTCGAACGAGACGACCGACCGCGAGCTGGGCAACGACAAGACCGTCGAGAAGCGCGAGATCGCCGCCGGCGGCGTGCAGAAGCAGAGCGTCGCGGTGATGGTCTCCGACAAGGTGCCGCAGGCGCAGATCCCCGCGATCCAGAGCGCGGTGGCCGCCGCGGCGGGCATCGACCGCCAGCGCGGCGACCAGCTGACCGTCACCCGCGTGCCGTTCGCCGCTCCACCGGCGCCGGCCGCCGGGCCGATGGTGCCCGGCGGGATCCTCGCGGCCGTCAAGTGGGCGCTGCTGGGGCTCGCGACGATCGTCTTCCTCGTGCTCGTCGGCCGTCACCTGCGCCGGCGGGAGGGCGAGCCGCTGGCGAGCGCCGCGTGGCTCGACGAGCTCGAGCCGCCGCGCTCGATCCGCGCGCTGCACGCCGAGCAGCCGACCGCGCAGCTCGCGCCCGTCGGCGTCCCGCCGCTGGGCGAGTACCAGGCCCCGGTCGCGCGGCGCCAGATCGAGGAGCTCGCCGAGCGCGAGCCCGAGAAGGTCGCCCACCAGGTCCGCCACTGGATGGGTGAGGACTGATGGCCGTCGAGCCCTTCACCGAGGACGGCTTCGAGGTCGTCGACCCGGATCCGTTCGCGCTCGAGGCCACGCCGACCACCCCGTCCGGCCGGCCGCTCGTGCCGCTCGGGATCTCCGGCCGGCGCAAGGCCGCGATCCTCCTCGTCTCGCTGGGGACCGACCGCGCCGCGCAGGTCTTCAAGCACCTGCGCGACGAGGAGATCGAGGCGCTGACGCTCGAGATGGCGAAGCTCGGGCAGGTCCAGCCCGACCACATCGAAGGCGTCTTCGAGGAGGCCGCCGCGATGACGGTGGCGCTGCAGTCCTTCGCCGAGGGCGGCGTCGAGTTCGCCCGCGAGGTGCTCGAGCGCTCGCTCGGCGCCGACCGCGCCGAGGAGATCATCGGGCGCCTCGCGTCCGTGATCGAGATGCGGCCGTTCGAGTTCCTGCGCCGCACGCCGCCCGAGCAGGTCGCCGCGTTCCTGCGGGCGGAGTCGCCGCAGACGCGCGCGCTCGTGATCGCGAACCTCTCCACCCGGCTGGCCTCGCAGGTCCTCGCCGGGATGGAGCCCGCCGAGCAGGCCGACATCGCGCTGCGCGTCGGCACGATGAGCGAGACGAACCCCGAGGTCGTCAAGCGGATCGAGGCGGTCGTGCGCAACAAGGTCGCCTCGGTGATCGAGCAGGACTACCAGGCGGCCGGCGGCGTCGACACGCTCGCGCAGATCCTGAACAACACCGACCGCGGCACCGAGCGCAACGTCCTCGACGCGCTGGCGGAGAGCGACCCCGAGCTCGCCGAGGAGGTGCGCCGCAAGCTCTTCGTCTTCGAGGACGTCGCCGGGCTCGACGACCGCTCGATCCAGCTCGTCCTGCGCGACGTGGAGCAGCGCGACCTCGCGCTCGCGCTGCGCGGCGTCGACGCCCAGGTCCAGGACCGGATCCTCGCGAACCTCTCCCAGCGCGCCGCGGAGATGCTCCGCGACGAGATGGAGTTCCAGCCGCCGCAGCTCAAGCGCGTGGTGGAGGAGGCCCAGGGCCGGATCGTCGCCGTCGTGCGACGGCTCGAGGAGGCCGGCACGCTCGTCATCGGGCGTGGCAACGGCGACGACATGGTGTGACGTGCACGGACCGCTGATCGACCACGACGTCGCGGCGCTGCCCGACGTCGAGCCGGAGCGCGCGGCGCACGCGTTCGCGTTCCCGACCCTGCAGCCCGCCGAGCGCCCGCCGACCGTCGGCGAGCTCTCGCGGGCGATCGCCGACGCCCGCGCCGAGGCCGACGCGATCCGCGAGCAGGCGCGCGCCGCGGGCCGGGCCGAGGGCCTGGCGCAGGCGCGGGCGGAGACGGCGGCGACGCTCGAGCCCTCCGCCTGCGCGCTCGCCGAGGCGGTCCAGGAGGCGCGGGGCGCGGCGGGCGAGCTGGCCGAGCGCCTCGAGCGCGACGCGGTGGAGCTCGCCCTGCAGCTCGCCGAGAAGATCGTCGTCGGAGCGATCGAGGCCGATCCCGAGCGGGTCCTCGACGTCGTCCGCGGGGGCCTGCGCGGCCTCGTGGACCGGTCGCAGATCACGATCCTCGTGCACCCGGACGACCTGCCGGCGCTGCGCGACGGGCTCGAGGGCCTGCGCGACGAGCTCGGCGGGATCGAGCGCTGCGAGCTGCTCGGCGAGCGCCGCGTCGGCCGCGGCGGCGCGCTCGTGCGCACCGCCGCCGGCGAGGTCGACGTGCGGATCGAGGCGAAGCTCGACCGCGCGCGCCAGCTCCTGCGGGAGACGGCCCGCCGATGATCCCGCCGCTGAGCCACGAGGTCCTCGCCGAGCCCGACGCCACCGACGGCCCGGGAGGGCTCGGGCACTACCTGCAGGCGGTGAAGAGCGCCGACCTCGGCCGCCAGAACGGCCTCGTGGCCGACGTGATCGGGCTCGTCGTCGAGGCGACGGGCCTGCGGGCCGAGGTCGGCGAGCTCTGCCACGTCCATCCGGCGCGCCGCGGGACCGGCCTGGAGCCCGTCCCGGCGGAGGTCGTCGGCTTCCGCGCCGGCCGGACGCTGCTCATGCCCCTCGGCGAGCTCACCGGCATCGGACCGGGAACGACCGTGACCGCGAGCGGGCACCCGTTCCGGCTGGCGGTGGGGGAGGAGCTGCTCGGCCGCGTGCTCGACGGCCTCGGCCGCCCGATCGACGGGCTGGAGGAGCCCGACGGGCCGCTGCGCTCGACGGTCGCCCCGCCGCCCGACCCGCTGAGCCGCCCGCGGATCACCGAGCGGATCGGCCTCGGCGTGCGCGCGCTCGACGCGCTCGTGCCGTGCGGACGCGGGCAGCGCTTGGGGATCTTCGCCGGCTCCGGCGTCGGCAAGTCGTCGCTGCTGGGGATGATCGCCCGCTCGACGACCGCCGACGTGAACGTCATCGCCCTCGTCGGCGAGCGCGGCCGCGAGCTGCGCGAGTTCGTCGAGCGGGACCTCGGCTCGGCGCTCGAGCGCTCCGTCGTCGTCTGCGCGACCTCCGACCAGCCGGCGCTCGTGCGCATCCGGGCCGCCTACACGGCGACCGCGATCGCCGAGCACTTCCGCGACCAGGGCCAGGACGTCGTCCTCATGATGGACTCCGTCACCCGCTTCGCGACGGCCCAGCGCGAGGTCGGCCTGGCGATCGGCGAGCCGCCCGCCACCCGCGGCTACACGCCGAGCGTCTTCGCGCAGCTGCCGCGCCTGCTCGAGCGCGCTGGGACCTCGCCGCGCGGGTCGATCACCGGGCTCTACACGGTGCTCGTCGACGGCGACGACATGAACGAGCCGATCGCGGACGCGGTCCGCTCGATCCTCGACGGGCACGTCGTGCTGACGCGCGACATGGCCCACCGCGGCCACTACCCCGCGATCGACGTCCTGCAGAGCGTGTCCCGGCTCGTGGGCGACCTCACCGGCGCCGACGAGCGGGCGGCCGCCACGCGCGTGCGGGGCCTGCTGGCCGACCACCGCGACCGGGCCGACCTCATCGCGATCGGCGCCTACCAGCCCGGCTCGGACCCGCGGACCGACACGGCGATCGCGCTGCGCGAGCCCGTCGAAGCGTTCCTGCGCCAGGCGCCGGACGAGCCGTCGTCGGTCGCCGAGGCGGTCGAGGCGCTGCGGGCCCTCGGCGACCGCGCGCTCGAGCTCGACGCCGCGCAAGCGCCGGCCGAGCCCGCCGCGGCCTGAGGGCAGTCGACCGGGCGTCGGGGCGATCGCGCCCGCGCGACGGGGCTCAGCCGCCGGTCGGCCGCCGGAGCGCGAAGAGCTCGTCGGTGACCGCGTACTCGTCGAGGTAGCCGCAACGGGCGATCGGCTGCAGCGCGGCGGTGTCCACGCGCCCGTCGGGCAGCACGAACCGCTCGTCGAGGTGGACCCCGACGACCTGGCCGATGATCACGTGGCGGTCGATGTCCGTTCCCTCGACGTCGCGCAGCTCGAGCACCTGGGTGACGCGACACTCCATCGCGACGGGCGCCTCGGCGACCCGGGGCGCGGCGACGTGCCGGGAGTCGGCGAGCGTCAGGCCCGCGTGCTCGAACTCCGAGGTGCCGCGCGGCAGCGGCGCGGAGCTCGCGTTCATCGCCTCGCGCAGCGCGAACGTCGGCAGGTTCCAGACGAACTCGCCCGTCTCGATCGCGAAGCTCGCCGAGTCCTTCATCCCGGCGCTGCTGAACAGGAGCATCGGCGGACGGTCGGCGACGGCGTTGAAGAAGCTGTACGGGGCGAGGTTCACCCGGCCGGCCGCGTCGCGCGTGGAGACCCACCCGATCGGCCGCGGGGCCACGAGCGCCTTGAACGGGTCGTGGGGCAGCAGCGCGCGGTCGCGCGCGTCGGGCTCGTAGAAGATCATCACCCGCAAGGCTAGGAGACCCGGGCCGGCGGTTCCTGCAGCGGGGCCGCCGGGGGCGGACGGGACCTGGACGGCCGTCAAGTCGCCGGTCGCCCTGCCGATCGACCGGGGCGTCCGCGCCGGCGGGATCCCGCCGGCGACCACCGTTCCGGCGGAAGGCCCCACATGCACCAGAACCTCGACGGCACGACCGGCACCTCCGCCGTCGCGCTCGCGCCGCTGGATCCCGACACGCGCGGCGCGCCGCTGCGCGTCGGCGAGCGGCGCTGGACCGACCTGCTCGCGTTCGTCCTGCTGAACGAGCGCGATCTCGAGCTCCTGGCGTCCGTCGGGGACGTGCGCGAGGTCGGCGACGCGGTGAAGACGTCGTTCTACGACCACGTGCTCACGCAGCCCGAGCTGCGCGCGATCATCGAGCGCAACTCGTCGATCGACCGGCTCGGCGACACGCTCGTGCGGTACTTCGCGTCGATCTTCTGCGGCCGCTACGACGACGAGCGGCTCCAGAGCGTGCTGCGGATCGGCGTCGTCCACGACCGGATCGACCTGCCGATCATGTCGTTCATCGGCGCGGTCCTGCGGATCGACCGGGTCGTCCTGCCGTGGATCATGCGGCGCGTCGCCGATCCCGAGCGGATGCTCCAGACCGTCCTGGCCTACCGGAAGGTCGTGAGCGCCGACATCGCGCTCGTGACCCAGGTCTTCATCGACGAGCGCGACAAGACCGTCGAGCTCGTGGAGCAGCTCGAGGCCCAGACCGAGCAGCTCGCCCAGCAGCAGCAGGAGATCTCGACGGTCTCCGAGATGCTCGCCGCCGCGGCGCAGGAGTCGCACGCCTCGGCGTCGGAGCTCTCGGGCATCTCGGCCGAGATCGCGGAGAAGGCGGGCGGCGCGAACGAGCTCATGGCCGACGGCGTCGAGCGGGCCCGGCAGGGCAACCGCGTCGTCGCCGGGACCGAGCAGGCCGTCGGCGACATGCGCTCCTCCGTCGAGGAGATCTCCGCCCAGCTCGGCGCGCTGGCCACCCAGTCCGAGGAGATCACGGAGATCGTCGGCGGGATCCGCCAGATCGCCGACCAGACGAACCTCCTGGCGCTGAACGCCGCGATCGAGGCGGCGCGCGCGAACGAGCACGGCCGCGGCTTCGCCGTCGTCGCGGACGAGGTGCGCAAGCTCGCCGACCGCACGCGGGAGGCGCTGCAGGACATCACCGCCCTGAACAAGAACTCGATCGAGGCGATCGGGGCGGTCTCGGCCGCGGTGACGTCGACGACCGAGCAGGTCGCCGCCGTCGCCGACCAGGCGGGGGAGACCCGCTCGAGCTTCAGCGCGATCGACGGCGCCGTGAACGAGACGGCCGGCGCGCTCGGCGAGATCGCCGACGGCGTCGACACGGTCTCGCGCTCGGCCCAGGAGCTCACCGGCGTCTCGGAGCAGGTCGCCGAGACGGCCGAGCAGCTCGGCCGGCTGGCGGACTCGCTGGCCTCCGCCGTCGACGCCGCCCGCGACACCGTCGCGACGGCCCGTCGCTAGCGCCACGGCCCGCCGGTCGGGCGCCGCGCCCGGCCGGCCGCGGGACCGCCCGCGTCGGCGACGACGCGACGGGATCGGTAGCGCGGCGCGCGTCCCGGGTAGCCGGGACGTGCCGGCCACCGATGCGAGGACGTCCATGACCGAGGACCGCCAGCCGACCCCCGACGAGGCCGAGGAGGACGCGTTCTTCCCGTCGCCCTATTCCCTGAGCCAGTACACCGCGCCGAAGACCGACTTCGACGGCCTGGTCACGGACGAGACCTACGCCGGAGACCGGTGGAAGGTCCTCGTGATCGCCACCGACGAGCGGTACATGCGGATGGCGAACGACACGTTCTTCTCCACCGGCAACCACCCCGTCGAGACCCTGCTGCCGATCCACCACATCGCGCAGGCCGGCTACGGCGTCGACGTCGCGACCGTCAGCGGCGGACCGGGCAAGCTCGAGTGGTGGGCGTTCCCCCGGGACGACGACGCCGTCGCGGCCGCGTGGCGGGGCACGCGCGACGCGTTCCGCGCTCCGCGGACGCTCGCCGGCGTCATCGCCGACGGGCTCGACGACTACGCCGCCGTCTTCGTCCCCGGCGGCCACGGCGCGATGAACGGCATCCCCGCCAGCCGGGACGTCCAGCGCGCGCTCGACTGGTTCCTGGAGCACGACCGGCTCATCATCACCCTCTGCCACGGGCCCGCCGCGCTCCTGGCGGCCGGGATCGATCGCGACGCCAACCCGTTCGCGGGCTCGACGATCGTGGCGTTCCCGGACGCCCTGGACACCGGCGCCAACGTCGAGATCGGCTACCTCCCCGGGCCGATGCCCTGGGCGCTCGGCGAGCGCCTGCGGGCCGCCGGGATCATCGTCGACAACCACGAGATGACCGGCGCCACCACGCGCGACGGGAACCTCCTGACCGGCGACAGCCCGCTGGCGGCCAACCAGCTCGGCAAGGACGCCGTCACCGCCCTGCTGCAGCGGTTCGGCAGCTGAGGGCGGTCCGCGGGCCGCGGACCGTCCGGGCGGCGCGGGTCGGCGGATCGTCCAGGCGGCTGCGCGGGGCCGGGGACCCGGCCGACGACCGGGCCGTGAGCGCCAGCTTCCGCTTCCGGCTGGAACCCGTCCGTCGCGTCCGCCAGCGCGCCGAGGACGACGCGAAGGCCGATCTGGCCGACGCCCTGCGTCGTGAGGACGACGCCCGCCGCCGCCACCGGGCGGCGCTCGCCCGCGCGCACGCCGCGCGCGGCCAGCACCGGCGCCGGCCCGGGCAGGCCCTGAGCGGGGCGGACCTCCGCGCCGGCGAGGTCTTCCTCCTGCGCACCGCCGACGACGCGTCCCGGCAGGAGCTCGAGCTCGAGCGCCAGATCCAGGAGTCGCTCGCCCGGCGGGCACTGCTGGCGGACGCCGCTCGCGATCGACAAGCGCTCGACCGCCTGCGCGAACGACGCCTCGCCGACCACGAGGCGCACGAGCGGCGGGTCGAGCAGGAGCAGCTCGACGAGATCGCGCTCGTCCTCCACCGGCGGAGCGCGGCGTGAGCGCGATCGCGGCGATCGACGCCCGGATCGCGGAGCTCCAGGGCCTCCAGGCCCGCCTCCAGCAGGTCGTCGCGCCGGGGCGGGCCCTCATCGACCTCGGCACGCCCGCCACGGCGGAGGCCGGGACGAGCTTCGCCGCGGCGCTCCAGGCCGCCGGCACGACCGCGACGCCGGCCCCCGGCGACGGCATGAGCGGCGACGCGGGGCCGTACGGGCCGATGATCGCGGAGGCCGCGCAGCGCCACGGCCTCGACGAGCGGATCCTCACCGAGCTCGTTCGGCAGGAGTCCGGGTTCGACCCGAACGCCACGAGCCCCGCTGGGGCGCGGGGGCTCACGCAGCTCATGCCCGGCACCGCGGCGTCGCTCGGCGTCACCGATCCGACCGACCCGGCGCAGGCGATCGACGGCGGCGCGCGCTACCTGCGCCAGCAGCTCGACGCGTTCGGCGGCGACTACGCGAAGGCGCTCGCCGCGTACAACGCCGGCCCCGGCGCCGTCCAGCGGTACGGCGGCGTCCCGCCCTACGGCGAGACGCAGCACTACGTCTCCACGATCCTCGGGAAGGCCGGTCGATGACGAGCGTCCTGCCCGCGAGCGCCCGGTCCGCCCCGCCGTCCCGGCCCGCCGCGCGCGACGACGCGCCCGCCGGGGGCGCGTTCGACCGCCTGCTCGGCGCGGCGCTGCACGACGACGCGCGCGCGCCGGCCGGTCGGCCCGCGACCG
>NZ_JAXAVX010000012.1:0-104833 GCF_033949425.1 Patulibacter brassicae
GCCCGTGGAGACCTTCGCGGCCATCATGTAGCCGAACGCGTAGGGGCCGATCTCGCGCAGGTCCGCGATCGCCGCGAACGCGCCGGCCACCGACGGGGTGCCGACCTGCTGCGCCGCGTACGCGCCCTGGATCCCGATCACGAGACCCAGCGCGAAGACGAGGCCCAGGACGATGATCACCGACCCCGACACGAGGATCGACGCCTGCCGCAGGACCTCGGAGCGGTACGTCACCCACGCCTTCGGGGAGACGCACCCGCGCAGCACCTGCCACGCGAAGAACGACGTGTCCTGCACCCACTCCCAGCCGTCTCGCGCGCGGACGGCCATCCCGCGACCGTAGGCCGAGGTCGCCATCAGCGGACCTCCGACAGGATCGGGTTCGTGGCCAGCAGGAACTGCGTGAACACGTAGTCCATCGCGCCGATCGCCAGGAACGCGATCACCACGGCCTGGTTCACCGCGCGACCCACGCCCTCCGCGCCACCGGCGGCGTTCATGCCCTTGTAGCAGCAGACCAGCGCGATCATCGTCCCGAAGAGCGCGCACTTCGCGAACGACGCGCCGAGCTCCAGCGGCGTCGCGGTCGAGAAGAACGTCGAGAAGAACGGCCCCAGCGGTGCGCCGTTCTGGACGATCACCATCACCGCGCCGATCACGCCGGCCAGCAGCGCGACGATGTCGCAGAGGATGCAGACGAGGATGATCGCCAGCACCCGCGGCACGATCAGCGCCTTCACCGGATCGATGCCCAGCACCGACAGCGCGTCGGTCTCCTCGCGCACCTGCCGCGCGCCGAGGTCCGCGCAGATCGCGGTCCCCACGACCCCCGCGATCACGATCGCGGTCACGAACGGCGCGAACAGCCGCACGACGATGATCACGTAGAGGCCGCCCAGCCGGTCCAGCGCGCCGAACAGGCCCAGGAAGTTCACCGCCTGGATCCCGGCCGGACCGAACGAGAGCGCGAACGACGTGATCGCCAGCGGCACGATCGCGATCTGGACCGCGAACCGGAACTGCGCCACGAACTCCGGGCCGTAGGAGAACGGCGGCCGCAGCGAGCGGACGAGGACCATCCACGCCAGGTGGAACATCCCGCCGATCTCCACCACCACCCGCGGCGGAGCGGGCAGAGAGAGACGCGACGAGGGCGCCGCGGACTGACTCACGACCGGCTCCTCTGGACCGGGACGTGTGGGCGCGATGGCCCGTTGATCGAAGCGTGTCGAAGCACCAGCGAAACCCGGGGCGGCGTACGCCGCCCCTCTCCTCTCACACATGCTGTCCGGACAACGTGCGTCCGGTGCAGCACGCACGGCACCGTACCGCATTCGACGGCGTCGCGTGAGTTTATTTTCAGAACTGAGAGTTCGTTCATTGTCGCCGGGCGTTCCGCCTCCGCCATCGGCGATGATCCACGCATGAGCAGCGCGGCGGATGGCAGCACCGAGGCACCCAAGGCGCCCTCGCGAACCGCGCGCCGACGAGCCGAGACGCGGCGCCGTCTCCTCGATGCCGGACGGGTCGTGATCAGCGAGCGCGGCGTCGCCGGACTGCGCATCACCGACGTCACGGAGCGCGCCGACGTCGCCCTCGGCTCCTTCTACAACCACTTCGAGTCCAAGGAGGCGCTGGTCGACGAGGTCGTCCGCCAGAGCCTCGCGGAGATCGTCGATGCGATCCTCCAGACGACGCCGGCGGACGGCGATCCAGCCCCGATCATCGCCGCGTCGATCAGGCGCTTCGTCGCACTGGCCCACGACCAGCCCGACTTCGCCCGACTGGTGGTGAACCTCGACCACGCCGACGTCGTCTTCATCGCGGCGGTCGAGCCGGCGGCGCGCGACGCGATCTCGCAAGGCCTACGAAGTGGCCGGTTCTCCGTCCCGGATCTCGACACCGCCGTAGTCACCCTGTCCGGCGGCGCCATGGCACT
The DNA here is from genome assembly GCF_033949425.1 of Patulibacter brassicae. Classification (NCBI taxonomy): domain Bacteria; kingdom Bacillati; phylum Actinomycetota; class Thermoleophilia; order Solirubrobacterales; family Patulibacteraceae; genus Patulibacter; species Patulibacter brassicae. The sequence goes on from NZ_JAXAVX010000012.1 coordinate 1,940, forward strand.
GATTCGCGCGATCGTCGAAGGCCGGTACGCCGACGCCGCCGGCGCCCGCCACTACGCCGCGCAGACGCTGATCAGCCTCGGCGTGGCGCCGGACGAGGCGCGGGCGCTCGCCGACGCGCCGCTCGACGGCGAGGGCCGGGCCTAGGACCCCCGGCCTGCGCGCCTGCGGGGCTTCGATGTACGGGCCGCGCTCCGTGCGCGGAGCCGCGGCCCGACGTGCCTGCCCGTTGGGGCTACGCGATCGCCTTCGCGCGCCGCTCCGCGGTGCGCGCGTGCTGGTACCGGTCGTACCAGAGCTCCTGGTAGGTCGAGTGGGCCACGCGGCCCTGCTCGTCCTCCCAGCGGTAGACCGTGTCGCGGAAGGACGCGTTCGGCCAAGCCGGGACGTTCGCCGCCGCGATGGCCTCGCCGCGGAACCGGTAGACGGTGCCGTCCTCGGCCTCGGCCTCGACGGTCTGGCGGGTCACGACGTCGAGCTGCGGGTGGTACTCCTGCGCCTCGCGCCGCACGCGCGTGATCCCCTTCGTCTCGCCGCCCTCGACGACCCAGGCGTAGTGGTGCGTCGGCGCGCCCTCCGGGAACTCGAACAGGCCCTTCCAGGCCGGGTCGCTGTCGGGGTGCTCGAAGCTGATCTGGTTGAAGATCAGGTCCTCGCCGAAGTACATCGGCGTCCAGCCGACGGGCGGCATCGGTCGCGGACCACCCCGCCGCTCCTCGCGGACCTGGCCCCAGGAGCGGTCGCGCGGGTAGTGGCTGTCGATCGCGTGCTGCTCGTCGCCGAGCCTCAGCGTCCCCGTCGCGTGCATGAACTGCTCGGAGCCGCCCGTGACGGCGACCTTCCCGGACCCGTGATGGCCCTCCTCGCCCGGGACGATGTGCCCACGCGCCAGCAGCGGCGTGACGGCCTCGTGGATCGTGTCGAAGGACGCCGCGCCGTCGCCGCTGTCGTAGCTCACGCGGAACCGGCGACCGGGCTCCAGGACCTCGATCCGCAGGCCGTTGGCCGTCTGGAAGGCCCCGTCCTGGACCTCCGGCCACGGCATCGTCATCTGGTAGTCCTGGTGCAGGTTGTCCGTGGTGTGGACGTTCTCCAGCCCCTGGAACAGGACGACGCCGCCCTGGACGAGCGGGAAGGCGGGCATCCAGCGGACGTAGAGGAACGCCCCGATCGACGCCTCCGGCACGGAGAAGCCGAAGTAGTGCGTGTGGATCGTGTGGGGGTTCCACTCCACGCCCGCGTCGGGGCGGGCGATCCAGAGGTCGCTCTCGGGCGGGCGGGTGGCAAGGGCCATGGGTCTCTCCTCGTGTTGCGCGACGACGGGCCCGCGGGATGCCGCGGGACGGATACGGGGGGGGGGTCGGGGGCGGCGCGGGGCGGCCGCGATCAGGGCTCGTCGGACGGCGTCGGGCTCGGGCCGTAGAGCGCGAGCCAGGCGACCTCGGCCATCGCCCAGGCGTTGCGGCGCCGCGCCGCGGGACCGACCGACGCGAGCAGCCGGCCGGTGCCGTGCAGCAGCATCGCCACGAGCCACGCGGCGGTGGGGCCGGGGTCGATCCCCGGCCGCATGAGGCCGGCCGCGTCGTGCGCGGCGATCTGCTGCTCGAGCCGGACGCGGACCTCGTCGATCCGCTCGTCGAGCTCGCGCGACGCCCGGGCCAGGCCGAGGCCCGGCAGCAGCGCCGAGCTGACGTGCGGGTGGCGGTTCAGGCCCTCGCCGATCTCCTCGGCGGCCCGCGCGATCGCGTGGACCGGCACCTGGACCTCGCCCTCGAGGAGCCGCTGCCCCGGCCGGAACAGCCCCTCGACGAGGTGCAGGCCGATCGCGGTCAGCAGATCGGCCTTGCCCTCGAAGGCGTAGTAGAAGGTCGACCGCGGCAGTCCGGCGAGCTCCAGCAGGTCGGCCAGGCCGACCTCCTCGAGGCTCCGGCTGCGCCCGAGCAGCTCGTCGAGCGGCCCGACGAGCATGCCGACGAGCTCGCTGCGCCGCTGCTCGCGGCGCTGGGCAGGGGTGGCGCGGCGGGACACGGTGACCATGATCGCCCCTGTTCAGCGCGTGGCGGCGAAGGCCTTGCGCGCGGCGGCGCGCGCGCCGATGACCCCGCGCTTGCGCAGCAGCCGCAGCGCGGCCTGCTGCCCCGGGATGCCCGCGATGCCGCCCGTCGGGTGCGTGCCCGCCCCGGTGATGTAGAGCCCGGGGATCGGGGTGTCGTAGGAGGAGAACCCCGGCGCGGGCCGGAACGGGCCGAACCGCATCATGAACGGGTCGACGTGGTAGACGTTGCCGCCGGGCACGAAGAACCGCTCCTCGAGGTCCGGCGGCCCCATCGTGCGCACGTCGATGAGGAGCTCCTCGATCCCGTCGTAGACCGACGACAGGTCGGCGAGGACCTTGCGCTGGACCTCGTCGCGGACCTCCTGCCACGGGACCTGCGGGCGCGACGGGATGATCCCCGACCAGACCCAGAGCGTGTCCTGTCCGGCCGGTCCCTGCGTCGGGTCGATCGCCGTCGGCACGATCGAGATGAACGGGATCCGCTCCGGCCACCGGCCCGCCACGGAGTCGTCCCACGCCCGGATGTGGTCCTCGTAGGTGTGCCAGGAGACGATCGGCTCGCGGAGGTCCAGGCCGTCCTCGCGCCACGCGTTGTGTCGGGTCGGGACGATCCGGCCCTTCAGCGCCATGTCGATCTTCAGGTTGCCCGCGCCGGTGTTCTGGGTCGGGATCCCTGCCACCCGCCGCTGCAGCTGGTCGTCCAGCACGCCCTCCGGCAGCAGCTGGTTGAACGTCGCCACCGGGCTGCACGCCGCCACCACGACGTCGGCGCGGTACTCGTCGCCGCCGGCCAGCCGCGCACCGACGACCGTCCCGCGCTCGACGATCAGCGACTCCACGACCGCGGACGTCCGGATCCGGCCGCCGTTGGAGCGCAGGGACGAGGCCAGGGCGCGCGGCAGCGCGCCGGAGGCACCCTCGAAGCGCCACGACCCGGTCCGGTGGCAGATCCCGAGGTAGATCAGCGCCCACCCCGTCCCGTCCTGGCGCATCCAGCAGAACGGCGGCATCGACGCCATCGCCGCGCGCACGAGCGGATGCTCGAAGTACTCGAGGATCAGGTCCTCGTGCGCCCCGGTGAAGAACCGCACCAGCGGCGCGATCTCCTTGCGGTGGCGGATCGCGGTCGGGATCGCCTCCAGGACCGTCTTCGGACGCGGCCGCAACGGGTGCCCGGTGAGGTACGGGAAGACGAGCGACACGCCGGCGTCGAGCATCCGCGCGAACCGCCGGTAGGCCTCGGCGTCCTTGCGCGAGAAGCGCCCGATCTCCTGCGCGGTCTTCTCGGCGTCCTGCCAGAACGCCAGCGACGGGCCCTCCGGCTCGAGGTGCACGTGGAACGGGTCGGCGTAGAGCCGCCGCAGGCCGTGACGCTCGAGCTGCAGGTCCTCGTTGATCGTCGTGCCGTAGAACAGCGACGCCTGGATGCCGCCCTCGCTGAAGACGTGCTCCGGCGCGTCCGGGAAGATCGCGTTGGCCGTCAGCATCCCGCCGATCTCGTGGTAGGCCTCCAGCACCTGGACGTCCAGGCCGGCCTTCGCGAGGTACGCCGCGGTCGTCAGGCCGTTGTGACCCGCCCCGATCACGAGCGCGTCGGAGCGCCGCGGGCCATCGGCGCCACCGGGCGCATCCGGGGTCTCGATCGCGGGGGCAGGGCCGGTGAAGGAGGACATCGCGTTCCGATCTCTGGACGGGCGCGCTGCCGCGCGCTGTTCCGGACAGTCCGCCCACACTGAGCGTCTGTTCAGGTCTGAATGTAGCATCAGTCACACCCCGAGCCGGAAGAATCTCCGACGTGCCCGACCCACCCGCCCCGACCGACGCCGCGCCCACGACCCGCGTGGCCCGCCGCCGCGCGCGCACCCGCGAGCGACTGCTCGAGGCGACCCGGGCGCTGATCGGCGAGAAGGGCGTCTCCGGCCTGCGGATCAGCGAGATCACCGAGCGGGCCGACGTGGCGCTGGGCTCCTTCTACAACCACTTCGAGGCGAAGGACGACGTCGTCGCCGCGGTCGTCGGCGAGGCGCTGCAGGAGCTCGCCGCGTCCGTCGCCGGCGACGACCTGCCGGAGCCCCACGACGACGCCGTCGTCGTCTGCACGGCGATCCGGCGGTTCGTCGACCTCGCCTACGACGACGGCGAGCTCGCGCGCCTGCTCGTGAACCTCTCCACGAGCGACGCCGTCTTCGCCGCCGCGGTGCAGCCGTTCGCCCGGCGCGCCGTCGCGCGCGGCGTCGCGGCGGGACGCTTCTCGGTCGCGACCCCGGAGGTCACCGTCGTCTGGATCACGGGCGGCGCGCTCGCGGTGATGCGCGCGATCGTCGACGGACGCGACCTGGGCCCCGAGGCCGGACGCGAGCTCGCCGAGCAGAGCCTGCTGGCCCTCGGCGTCCCCGCGGAGGACGTCCGCCGGATCGTCGAGGCCGGCGACGCCGGCGGCCGCGCCTGAGCGCCGCCGCCGACCGGGCGGCCGCTCAGCCGCGGTTGCCGATGAACGTCTGCGCCTCGCCCGTCGGAGCGTCGAACCCGATGAGCTTCGCCAGCAGCTGGCTCGCCGGGTTGTTGAGCTTCATCGTCGCGTCCGGCGGCAGGAAGCCGACCTCGACCATGAGCCGGCCGGCCCGGTGCATGATCGCCGAGAGCCGGACCGCCGCGAAGACCTCGTAGTAGTCGAGGTCGCGGACCGTCGTCCCGCTCGCGCGCTCGTAGATCGCCACGAGCTCCTCGCGCGCGGGGATGCCGTCGGGCATCGGCACGCCGATCCCCTCCGTGTGGTGCCGGAGGATGAAGATCCACCAGGCGAGGTCCATCTCGGCCGTGCCGATGTCGACCATCTCCCAGTCGAGCGTCGCCGCCACCGACAGGTCGTCGCCGAAGATCTGGTTGCCCGGCCGGGCGTCGCCCCAGTTGAGGACCGGCGGGCCCTCCTCGGCGGGCTTGTTCTCGCCCAGCCACGCGAAGCCCGCCTCGACGGCCGGGTTCTCGTCCTCGCCCCGGGCCCAGTCGAAGTACGCGCGCCACGTCTTGAGCTGCTCGTCGATCCGCGACGCGCCGGGGTTCGTCTCCAGCGAGCCGAGGCCGATCGCACGCCAGTCGGCCGCGTGGATCGCGGCCATCCCCGCGAGCGACTGCTCGACGAGGCGGCGGCGGTCCTCCGCCGACAGCTCGGCCACCCAGCCGGCGGCGGTGAAGGGCGGATCATCAGCGGGGATCCGCCCGGCGATCCGGTCCAGCACGAGGAACTGCCCGCCGAAGACCGACTCGTCCTCCTCGATCCACCAGGCCTTGGGGATCGGGACGCCGGTGCCCGCCAGGGCGTCGACGACCGCGAACTCCTTCGGCAGGTCGAACGTCGGGAAGACGCCCGGCGTCGACGGCGCGACGCGGGCGACGAGCTCGTGCGTCTCGCGCGCGCCGTCCGACGTCCACGCCGCGTCGAAGAGGATCGTCTCGGCCGACAGGCCGGCCGCGCTGGGCGTCGTGACGTTCGTGACCTCGATGTCGGTCGCGTCGGGCAGCTTCGTGGCCAGCCAGCCCTCGAGGGCCTTCGCGGCGGCGGCGGGATCGGTGGTGTTCTTCAGCGCCATCGTGGGCTCACTCCTCGGTGTCGTACGGGCGGCGGAAAGCCAGGAGGGACCGCGTGGCGGCCCCGGGGCCGGGGGCGCCGCGGCGCCCCCGGATGCTTCGCGGGACGCGACGCGCGGTCAGACCGCGGCGCCGGCCGGCTCCTTCGCGCGGGGGCCGGACGGGATCGTGATCGGCGGCGGCGGGACGTCGCCTTCCTTCACGCCGAAGATCGCGGCCTTGATGATCGCCCCCTTGCCCTTCAGCGGCACCTCGTCCTCGGGACGGGCGACGACGAAGGAGAGGACCCACACGCAGATCAGCGCGAGACCGACGGTCACGAGGAACGCCAGGTAGGAGACCCAGAGCGCCGCGTCGAGGTTCAGCGCGGTCCAGACGGGCCAGGCGGCGGCGCCGTTGCCGATGCCGTCGGCCATCGGGATGAACGGGATGATCATCGCGATCCGCCAGCCGGTCAGGTACGGCTTGAGGCGGTAGATGAGCGCGCCGGCCGTCAGCGGCATGATCGGGTTGACGAACACCCACCAGAGCGGCAGGCCCCAGAAGTTCATCGGCTGCGGGCCGTAGTACTCGTAGGCGCCCATCAGCACGCCGGGGCTCTCGAGGAAGATGTTGATGCAGACGTCCATCGCGTAGAGCTGGAACAGCCCCTTCACCGTCACGCCGTTGGAGAAGATCCGGTACGCGAGGTACGCCAAGCCGCCGACGTACCAGATGTAGACGAAGTTGATGAAGAGCGGGAAGTCCCGCCCCATCGACGAGAACGTCGTGAGGGCCGCGCCCTCGCGGATGTAGCAGAGGCCGAGCGTGTCGACGATCGGCTCGAAGAGGCACGCGATGCCGCCGCCGATGAGGCAGACGAGCAGCAGCGGGCCCTTCCCGGTGACCAGGTGCCGGATCGCGAAGAACAGCCCGATCGCCACCGGGATCCCGAGGAAGATCGTGAAGATGATCTCCGGGGTCAGCGGCATCTCCGTCGTGGGGTGCTCCGGGATCGCCCGAGCGGCGAGCACGGTCGGCGTGAAGGTCATCGGAGAGGGCTCCTCGAGGTCGGCGGTGGGCGCGGACGGCGTCTGGACGCCCCGGCGCAGCGGCAGGCTAGCGCATTCGTGAGCGAGTTTTCAAAAATGATTCGCCTTTCACTACTCTTGCCGGCGTGCCACGCGATCCGACGACCGCGACGCTCGAGTTCCTGCGCGGGTGGGAGCCGGGCTTCGACGCGATGACCTCGTCCTTCGCCGACGCCCTCGCCGACGAGGGCGTCTGGGACCAGCGCCCGATCGCCTCGACCGCCGGACCGGACGAGGCGATCGCGTTCCTGCGGCGCGCCCAGCGGCTGCTCGGCCTCGAGCGGATCGCCGTCGACGTCCTCCACGTCGCCGCCACGACCGACGGCGTCGTCCTGACCCACCGCGTCGACCACCTCATCGACCGACGTGGCCGCACGATCGTCTCCGCCCCCGTCGCGGGGGCGATGACGTGGCAGGACGGCCGGATCACCCACTGGCGCGAGCTCTTCGACGCCGCGACGTTCGGCGGCGCCGCCGCCCGCGGCCGGCTGACGGCCGTCCTCCGCCGCTGACGCGCCCACGCTTCCTCGTGGCGGCCCGGCACGCTCGCCGCCACCGGGTGCTCACGCGGCCACGGCGGCGCGATCGCGCGCGTCGCGCAGCACGCGCTCGGCGACCTGCCGACCGACGAGCTCGAGCGCGGCGCGAGCCCCCTCGACCCCGCCCTCCGAGATGTTGTGCGCGACGCCCAGCGGCGTCGGCCAGCCGCGCATCGCGTGGACGGTGAGCCGCAGCGCCTGGAGCGTCGCGTTCGGGCCCTGCCAGCCGTCGCCCGTCGCGATCAGGCCGACCGGGCGATCGTGGAGGTACGGCCGCGCGTCGCCGCGGAGCTCCTCGAGGTGGTCGAGGGCGTTCTTCAGCAGCCCGGAGATCCCGCCGTGGTAGCTCGGCGAGGCGATGATCAGGCCGTCCGCGCGCCGGACGGCGTCGATCAGGCGCTCGGCGGCCGCGGTCCGCGGGGCCGCGACGTCGTAGGCGGGCAGGTCGAGCTGGGGCCCCGCGATGAGCGTCGTGCGCACGCCGGCGTGGCGGGCCGCCCCGAGCGCGGCCTCCAGCGCTCGGCTGCTCGACGAGCCGAAGCGCATCGTCCCCCCGAGGCCGAGGACGAGCGGCGCGTCGGGGGCGGTGGCGGCACGGGTCGGGTCGGGCGCGTGGAGCATCGGGGGTGCCTCCGGTCGGTCGTCGGACGGTCCGGCCCAGCGAAGCACCTCGAGTGCACTCGAGGTCAAGCGCGCGTCAGGCGTCCTCGCGGTCCTGCAACAGCCGCGCGAGCTCGACGCGCGAGGACACGCCGAGCTTGCGGAACACCCGCGAGAGGTGGTGCTCGATCGTCTTGCGGGTGACGTAGAGCTCGGCGGCGAGCTCCGGGTTCGAGCGCCCGTCGGCGACGCGCAGCGCCACCCGCAGCTCGTGCGGCGTGAGCTCCTCCAGGCCGTTCCCGGGCCGGCGGTCGCGATCGGTCGCCTGGCCCGTCGCGCGCAGCTCGTCGCGCGCCCGCGCCGCCCACGGCCGCGCCCCCATCCGCTCGAACGCGTCGAGCGCCTCCTGCAGCGCCGGCCGCGCGTCGAGCCGGCGGCGATCACGACGCAGGCGCTCGCCGAGGCTCAGCCGCGAGCGGGCCGCCTCGAACCGCATCCCGGCGTCCTCGAGCACCGCGACCGACGCCTCGAACGCCGCGATCGCGTCGTCGGCGTCCTCGGCCAGCAGCCCGTGGCAGCGCAGGACCGCTCCGCGGCGCCAGGGCGAGTCGCTGCCCGACGCCGCCCAGCCCGCGAGCGCGCGCGCCGCCTCGTCGCGAGCGCCGCCCCGCACGAGGGTCTCGACGAGATCCGCGCCGAACGCCACGACCGCGGGATCGGCCAGCCCGGTGCGCGCCGCCATCCGCTCGCAGGCGCGCAGCGGCGCCAGCGCGTCCGCAGGCCGCCCGAGCGCCAGGTGCAGGTGCCCCAGCGCCGCACGCGACCACTGGCCGATCGCCGGGCGGTCGTCGGTCAGGCCGATCGCCTCGCCGGCGCGCCGCAGGCACTCCTCCTCGCGCCCGAGGACCGCCTCGACGGCCGCCAGCGCGCCCGCCGCGACGGCGACCTGCCCCCGCAGGCCACCGGCCTGCGCGATCTCCCACGCCTCGGTGGCGTCGGCGAGCGCGGCCGCCAAGCGCCCCCGGCGCAGCCGCAACTGCGCGCGCACCGTCAGGGGGTAGAGGAGCTCGGCGGCGCCGCCCCGGGCGCGCAGGCGGTCGACGTGCTGCTCCAGCAGCGGCTCGGCGGCGTCGAAGCGCCCGAGCCAGACCTGCGCGTGGACCGGGGCGAGGAGCACCTCGCCCGGCCAGCCCTCGGCGCTGCCGGCGACGATCGCCGGGCGCAGCTCGTCGAAGACCGGGATCGCGCGCTCGCCGTGGCCCTCCAGCACGTCGACCGTCGCGACCGTCAGCCCGGCGAGCGCGTGCGTCGTCGGCGCCCGCCCCGCCGCGAGCTCCGCGGCGCGGTCCGCGAGCCGGCGCATCGCGGCGTAGTCGCCGACCACCCGGTCGCGGACCGACGCGGCGAGAAGGCCCGCCGCCGCGCGCGCCGGATCCGCCTCGGCGATCGGCTCGGCGTGCTCGACGATCGTCGCGTACGCGGTCTCGAGGTCGCCCTGGCGCAGGAAGACGACCGCGCGGACCTCGTGCAGCGCGGCGCGCAGCGAGGCGTCGTCGGGCGCGAGACGCAGCCCCTCGGCCGCGTGGCGCAGCGCGGCCTCCGGACGGGCCGCTCCCGCGGCGAGCCGTGCCGCCTCGAGGACCCGTCGCGCGCGCTCGGGGCGATCGGGCGTGAGCGCGGCGGCGCGCGTCATCGCGTCGCAGGCGGCCCCGAGGCCCCCCGCGGCCGCCGCCGCCCCGGCCGCCTGCTCCAGCAGCGCGGCGGCGTCCGCGTCGCTCCCGTCAGCGGCGGCCGAGGCGTGCCAGGCGCGGCTGATGAGGTCGTGCTCGGCGAGGGCCGTCCACCCCCGGTGCGCGCGACGGCGCAGCGCGCTGGAGGCCGCGTGGTACGCCACGCCGCGCAGGAGCGGATGGCGGAAGCGCGGTCCGGCGCCGTCGGCGACGACGAGGCCCGTCGCCTCCGCCGCGTCCAGCCCGTCCGGATCGAGGCCGGCGGCCGCGACCGCCCGGCGCGCGAGCGGGTGCTCCTCGGCCGCCAGCACGACGAGCGCCGCGCGGGCGTCGTCGTCCAGCGCGTCGAGCTCGTGGCGGAACGCCCGGTCGATGAGGAGGCTCGGAGAGGACGGACCGGGTCCGTCCAGCCGCCCGTCGGCCGCAGCCCCGGCGAGCTCGCGGAGCGCCAGCGGGTTCCCGCGCGCGAGGCGCACCACCCGCGCGACCGACTCCTCCCCCGGGTCGTCGAGCACGTCGCGTACGACGCGCTCCGCCGCCCGGTCGTCCAGCGGCGCCAGCTCCCGAACCTCCAGCCCGTGACCGAAGAGGCCGCGGTCCGGGACCGCGCGCGCGGCGACGAGCGCCGCGATCCCGTCGCGGTCCAGCCGGCGCAGCGCGAAGAGGAGCGCCGTGAGCGACGGCTCGTCCATCCACTGGACGTCGTCGAGCGCGAGCAGGACGCCGCCTTCGCGCTCGGCGACCGACGCGAGCAGCGCGACGACCCCGGCGGCGACCGCGACCGCGGACGGCGGGACGCCCGTCGCGCGACCGAGGGCGACGGCCAGCGCCGTGCGCGCGGGGTCCGGGAGCCGGCCCAGGGCCGTCGCCTCCTCGTCGCGCAGCAGATGACCGAGGGCGGCGAAGGGGACGCGGTCCTCCTCCGGCACCGAGCGCGAGCGCAGGACCACGAGGCCGACGTCGGCGGCCTCGCGCGCGGCGTGGTCGAGCAGGGCGGTCTTCCCGAGCCCGGAGTCGCCGACGAGGAGCACCGCGTCCCCCGCCCCGGCCGCGGCGGCGTCGACCAGCGCGCCGACGCGGTCGCGCAGCGCGTCCCGACCGTGGAGCGCGGGGAGGCAGCGGGTGCTCACCGCAGCATCGTGCGCCGGGCGGTCCCGCTCCGCCATCGAGATCAGCCGTTCGATCGATCACGAGCGCCGATCGATCCGCGAGACTCGCCCCGATGCAGGACGTCGACCTCGACCCCCGGCTGCTGCGGACGTTCCTCGCCGTCGCCGAGACGCTGCACTTCGGCCGGGCGGCGGACCGGCTGCACCTCGCCCAAGCGTCGGTGAGCGGCCACGTCAAGCGGCTCGAGGCGACGCTCGACGTCGCGTTGCTGGCGCGGACCTCGCGCACCGTCGCGCTCACCCCGGCCGGCGTGGTGCTCGCCGAGCACGCCCGGCGGCTCGAGCAGGCGACCGTGGCGGCCGTGCGCGAGACGCGCCGCGCCGACCGCGGCGAGACCGGCTCGCTCGCCGTCGGCCTCGCCGCGGCGATCCCGATCGACCTCGTCCGGCCCGCGGTCGACACGTTCCGCGCGGCGCGGCCCGAGGTCGTCGTCGAGCTGCGCGAGGCGGCGTGGACCGATCCGAGCGGCGGGCTCGCCGACGGGGCGGTCGACGTCGCGTTCCTGCGACCCCCGGTCGACGCGGCCGGCGTCGCGCTGGAGCCGCTCATCAGCGAGGACCGGATGGCGATCCTGCCCGCCGCGCACCCGCTCACCGCCCGCGAGGTCCTGTCGATCGAGGACCTCGTCGACGAGCCCTGGGCGGGGTCGGACACCGATCCGGTCTGGCGGGCGTTCTGGACGGCGGAGGCCGAGCGCGGCGCCCCGGCCCGCTACGCGACGATGATCTCCTCGCTCGACGGGCTCTTCGACGCCGTCCGGCACGCCGGCGCGGTCGGGCTCGTGCCCGCCTCCGCCGCCGAGCGGGTCGCGGGCACCGGCGTGGCCTTCCGGCCGGTCGCCGACATCGCCCCGACGACGGTCGACGTCGGCTGGCACCCCGCCAGCGAGGATCCGCGGGTACGCGCGTTCGTCGCCGTCGCCCGGCGCGTGCTGCGCGTCGCGCCGCTGGCCTGAACGAGGCCTCGCGCGTGCTCGCCCGGCCCGTGGACCCGTCACGGAGCGCGCGGCGCGCATGCGGATCGCGCGGACGGGCAGCCGAGAGCCGATGCAGGAGACCCCGCCGCCGATCGGCGCGCCAGCGAGCCTGCCCGCGCTGGCGCAGGGCGTCGCCACGCTGCACCGCCGGACGTGCGGCCGTGCACCGGACACGACGCTCGTGGCCCTCGACGACGGCGTCGTGGCGATCGTGCTCCGCGGCGTCCTCACGCGCCTGGAGGTGACGCTCGTGGAGGGCGGGCGCGCCCCGCTCGTCGTCGCCGAGCGCCACGCGCTCCACCGGGTGCTCGCCCGGACGCTCTCGGGTCTCGCCTCGATGGGGACCGGCCTCCGGCCCGCGAGCGTCCTCGACGCCGCGGACCCACGGGCCGACGTCGTCGTGTTCGTGCTGCTGACCGACGACGGGCGCCCGCACGTGCGGTATACCCCGCTCGTGTCCGAGGTCCTGGATCCCGAGAGCGGTCGCTCAGCGCCGGCGCTGGAGATCGCCAACCGCATCGCCGCGCTGCACAAGCGCGCGACCGGCAAGGGCCCGTCGAGCACCCGCGTCCACCAGTTCGAGGACGCCGTCGTGGTCGTCCTCCGTGGCGGCCTCACGCGCCTGGAGCACACGCTCGCCGACGAGGGACGCGAGGACCGGGTGCTCGCGCAGCGCCACGCGCTCCAGGAGTCCCTGCGGGAGGAGTACGTCGCGACGGTCGAGACGCTCACCGGGCGCGAGGTCGAGGCGTTCCTGAGCGCGAACCACACCGACCCGGACGCGCAGGTCGAGGTGTTCGTCCTGCGGCCCGTCTAGATCGAGCCGTCCGCGGCCCTCGAGACCGGGGTCACCCCGTGCTGCCGAGCAGCTGCAGCAGCTGCTCGCGGGCGTGCGCCCACTGGCGCTCGATGGTCCGGGGGCTCGCCCCCGTGGTGACCTGGAGGAGCGCCACGCCGCGGACGACGGCGAGCGCGTGGAGCAGGTCCTCACCGAACCCGGGGCGCCGCGCGGCGTCGCCGAGCGCCGACTCGGCGGCGGCGAAGATCGCGCCGCCGATCTCGCGCTCGAACCGCAGCATGGCCGTGCGCAGCTCGGGGTCCGTGCGGGCGGCGACCCAGAGCTCGAGCGCCGCGTCGAAGAGCGGCGCCTGGACGCCGGCCCAGAGCGCGTCGAGGCACTCCTCCAGCGACGGCGAGCGCGCACCGACGCGGGCGGTGAACTCGGCGATCCGCTTCTCGGACAGGTGCGCGACGGCGGCGATCAGGAGCTCGCTGCGGCTGGCGAAGTACGACAGCTGCGCCCCGCGCGAGACGCCCGCGAGCTCGGCGATCCGGCCGGTCGTCGTGCGGGCGTAGCCGTGGGTGACGAGCGACTCGATCGTCGCGTCGAGCAGGGCGGCGCGCGTCTGGGCCCGCCGCTCGGCCTGCGGGGTGCCCCGCCGACGCGTTCCGGTCGGGGCGGTCGCCATCGGCGGCGATGCTAGCAACGGCCCTCCGCCAGCTTGCGACGATCCGCCACTTGGATGCAGACCTGCATGTTAGTGTCACTCCATGCTGGGGGGAGCAGCGCGACGCCGCGCGTCCGGAGCCATGCCGTCCGCCGTCCGGGGCGGGTGGCCTCCACGGGCGGTCGCCGCCTGGCTGGCCGTCGCGACCGGTGCCCTGCTCGGGCTGGTCCCGGCGGCCGCGGGGGCCGCCACCGCCCCCGGCCCCGACCCGGCCGCCCCGGGCACGACGCTCGCGCAGTCCTGGGGCTCCGGCGAGCGCGCCTACCCGTACCTCGTCTACGTCCCGACGACCTACGACGCGGCGCGCCCCGCGCCGCTCGTCGTCATCCCGCACGGCTGCCAGACGACCGCCGAGCAGCAGATGAACTCCGACGCCTACCCGACGGTCGCCGAGCGCGAGGGGATCGTGCTGCTCTACCCCGACGTCACGAAGGCCGAGGCCACCGACCCGGCGATGCGCGGCTGCTGGCGGTTCTTCGACGCGACGAACTGGCGCCGGGACGGCAACGACACGTCGGCGATCGCCGGCATGACGCGCACGGTCATGGGGCGCTGGCGGATCGACCCCGAGCGGGTCTACGTCATGGGCATGTCGGCCGGCGGGTTCACGACGTCGAACCTCGCCGCGACCTACCCCGACCTCTACGCCGCGGCGGCCGTGCTGTCCGCGAGCTCGTACGCCGACTCCACCTGCCTGGCCGGCAACCCGCTGACGCGGACCGCCGCCGACAGCGCGCAGCTCGCGCGCGCCGAGATGGGACGCCGCGCGCGCGTCGTGCCGCGCCTCGTCATGGGCGGCAGCGGCGACGTCGGGATCGTCCCGGCCTGCCACGAGAAGGCCCTCGAGCAGGGCCTGCGCACGAACAACCTCGTGCTCGGCGGCCGGCAGGCCGCCCCGATCAGCCTGACCCCGTCGAGCACGCGCTACGAGACGACGCCCGTGCCGAACGGCCGGCTGTCGACCGTGCAGACCTTCCGCGACCCCGACGGCTGCGTCGTCGGCGAGCGCTGGAACATCCACGGGATGGGTCACCAGTGGCCGGGCGGCACGACCGACCGCGAGCGGCGCTACAACAACGACAACACCGCCCCGGACGCCGCCGAGGTGACCTGGCGCTTCTTCCGCCGCTACACCCGCAGCAGCACCGCGATGCCGTGCGCGGAGGCCGATCCGGCGCCGACCGCCGCGCCGCCGTCGCGCACGACGTCGACCCGCCGCTGCGGCGCGCGCTGGATCACCGTCTCCGCGCCGCGCGGCGCCACCCGCCTGCGGGCGACCGTCGCCGGGCGCACCGTCCGCGTGCGGATCCGCGGCGGGCGCGTCCAGGTGCGACGGCCCGCGACGACGCGGACCCGCAGCACGCTCGTCGTGCGCGGGCGCTCCGCCAGCGGGAAGCCGTTCACGCGGCGGGCCACGGACCGCAGCTGTGCCGCCCGGAGCTGACCCGGCGCGGGCGGCCGGCGCCCGTCGGCCGGCCCCGCCCCAGGCGCACGTCGGCGGGTACGGCGAGCGGATGGGGCCGCGGCGGGCGCGGGGCGCGTCGTCAGGCCGCGCCCGCGCCGGCGGCGTGCCGGGCGGCGCGCCCGGCGAGCCGGACCGGCCCGAGCGCGGCGGCGCGCCGGCGGCCCTCCGGCAGCTCCTTGCGGTGCGCCTCGCGGTCGTAGGTGAAGAAGTCGACCTGCTGGGTGTGGCGCGCCGAGCGCACGAAGTGCGCGTTCATCCGCGCCTCGTCGGCCGCGAGGCGACGCCGCATCTCCCGCTCGTCCGGCGGGCGATAGGTGCCGCCGAGGTACGCCGCGGCGATCTTCGACTGCGTCTCGACGAAGGGGAACAGCGTCGGGACCGCCTGCGCGAAGCCGATGAGCACGAGGTCGTCGATCCCCGGCCGGAACAGCCGCTTGTAGAGCGGCAGGCGGTTGTCGGGCGCGCTGAGGAACGCCTCGTCGAAGAACGGGAAGGTGATCGCGTAGCCGGTGGCGTGGATGATCACGTCGAACTCGTCGCTCGTCCCGTCGACGAACTCCACGCGGCGCCCGTCGAGCCGCGCGACGTCGGGCTTCGCCCGCGCGTCACCGGACCCGAGCCGCAGCAGCAGCTCGCTGGAGGTCGTCGGATGCGCCTCGAGGAAGTGGTGGTTCGGCGTCGGCAGCCCGTAGCGCTCCGGACGACCCGACAGCAGCCGCGGCAGGTGGCGCACGGCGCGCCGCTGCCACGAGAGCGGGACATAGGGCAGCGTCCGGGCGATCCGGTCGACCGGCATGCCGAAGACGTACTTCGGCACGATCCACGCGCCCGAGCGGGTCGAGATCGTCACCTCGTTGCGGTGCGTCTTCTGCGAGAGCTCCGACGCGATGTCGCTGGCGCTGTTGCCGATCCCGACGACGAGGATCCGCCGGCCGCGCAGGTCCAGCGGCGTCTCCGGATCGACGTAGTGGTGGGAGTGGAGCTGCTCCCCCTCGAACGTGCCGGGGAAGTCCGGCATCCGCGGGTCCCAGTGGTGGCCGTTGGCGACGACGAGCGCGTCGAAGAGCCGCGCCTCCCCGTCCTGCGTGGTGATCCGCCAGCCGCCGCCCTCGAGGCGCTCGGCGCGCTCGACGCCGTTCTCGAAGTGGATCCGCTCGGTCAGGCCGAACCGCTCGGCGTAGGAGTCCAGGTAGCGCTTGATCTCCGTGTGGTGCGGGAAGTCCGGGTAGTCGTCCGGCATCGGGTGGTCGCGGAAGCTCAGCAGCGCCTTCGACGTGTCGATGTGCAGCGACCGGTAGGCGCTCGACTTGCCGTTGGGATTGCCGAACGCCCAGTTGCCGCCGATCCGATCGGACTCCTCGAAGCACGCGTAGGGGACGCCGGCGTCCGCCAGCGCCTTGCCCGCCGTCAGCCCGCTGATGCCCGCGCCGATCACGCAGGTCGTCGGTGCCTCGCCCATCGCCCTCTCCCCTCGGGTCGGTGTCCCCCGTCCTGATATCCGCCCGGCGCACGTCACGCAAGCAGGTACAGGCCGACGAGGCCGATCCCCACGACGAGGACCCAGAGCTCGATCGCCCACCGCAGCGGCGGCGGGGCCGTGCGCAGCTCCATGAAGTCCAGCGCGACGTAGCGGACCTTCACGAACGCGAGCGCGAGCGCGAGCGCGACGCCCAGCCGCACGGAGTCCAGGCCGTGGTGGTCGCCGGCGAGCCACGAGAGCAGGGTCGCGACGACGAGCGCCGCCCAGACGCCGACGAGCCGGCGGGTCCCGGTCGCGCTCACGTCGCCCCCGCGAAGTAGACGACGGGGTAGATGACGAGCCAGAGCAGGTCGACCATGTGCCAGTAGCTCGCACCGCCCTCGACGAGCCCGCGCGAGGCGGCCCCGGCGCCGACCCGCGCGCGGACGACGAGCAGGACCACCGCCCCCGCGACGAGGTGCAGCAGGTGGACCCCGGTGATCGCGAAGTAGTACGTGAAGAACGACGAGCTCGCCGGCGGGTGGCCGTCGCCGAGGAGCGCCTGCCACTCGATCGCCTTGAACGCGACGAAGAGCAGGCCGCCGAGCAGCACCGTCGCGATCAGCCGCCGCGCGCGGGGCGCGTCGCCGGCGCGGTGGGCGCGGACCGCGAGGGCCATGACGAGCGAGCTCGCCAGCAGGACGAGCGTGTTCGCGGTCCCGAGCGCGACGCTCAGGTGCGTCCGGCCCTCCGCGAAGACCGCCGGCTCGTCCGCGCGACCGACGAGGAACGCCCCGAAGAAGACGGCGAAGATCGTCATGTCGACGAGCAGGAAGATCCAGAGCCCGGGCTCCCCCGGGACGCCGGGCACCGACGCGCGCGGCGGGCCCGCGACGCCGCCGGGCGCCGGAGCGGCGACGACCGGCGGCGCGTCCCGGTCGACGAGGAAGGACGGCAGCTCGCGCGTCACGACACGCCCGCGGGCACCGGCGGCCCGGCCGCCGGGGCCGCCTCCGTCGGGGCCGCGGCCTCGGCGTCCTCCCGCGCCTCCGCCCGGATCGCCCGGATCGTCGTGATGGCCATGATGTTCAGCCAGAGCCCGTAGGTCACCGTCGGGATCCAGAACGCGACGGCTCCCTGGTAGGCGAACGCCCCGCTCTTGAAGAAGCCCAGCAGCGCGTCGGGGACGAACGAGGCCGCGATGACGAGGTTCGCCCAGGCGACCCACCGCGGATAGACCGGCCGGGGATGGCGGTCGCGGAGGATCGCCACGGCGATCGCCGTGTTCTGGAGGATGAACGGCCCGACCGGGATGAGGAACAGGATCCAGGCGAGGTCGTGCAGCGCCTGGGTCGTGTCCGGTGCGCGGTCGGGGCGGAACGCCGCCACGAGCATGATGAGCAGCGGGATCGAGAGGAACACGACCGTCGCCGCGCCGGAGACGATCTGCACGAACGAGGCGATCGGGTGGCGACCCTCGATCCGGAACAGCCGCAGCCCGATGACGGCGACGAGCGGCGCCGCGAGCGATACGGCGCAGAAGCCGATGAACGCCCCGGCGATCTTCAGGTCGCCGTGGTGCGCGTAGAACGACGCGATCTCCGCGGCCGTGCGGTTCGCCGGCTCGGGCGGGAAGAGGCCGCTGCCGAAGAGCGCCGCGAGCGCGACGAGCGGCGCCACGAGGCCCGCGGCGGCGCAGGCGATCTGAAGTCGGCGGTTGGGCATCGTGCGGTCGCTCCTCCGGGCGTGGTCCGGGCGGAGCCTAGTCCGTTTTTCTGACACTCGTCAATACAGCGCGTCCGGCTCCGGTGTCCAGGGGGTGGCGGCACGGTCCGGGCGCCGCCCGGCTGTGCGAGGGTGGAGCGATGCGCGCCGTCTACGTCGAGTCGTTCAACGCCGAGGACCCCGCCGCCGCGGTGGTCGTCGGGGAGCAGCCGGAGCCCCAGCTGCCCGGCGAGGACTGGACCGTCGTGACGGTGAAGGCGGCGTCGATCAACCACCACGACGTCTTCAGCCTCACCGGCGTGGCGCTGAAGGCGGGCCAGCTGCCGATGATCCTCGGCACGGACGCCGCCGGCGTGACCGAGGACGGCCGGGAGGTCGTCGTGCACGGCGTCGTGAACGACCCGCAGTGGCTCGGCGACGAGGCGCTGGACCCGGGGCTGTCGCTCTTCAGCGAGCACCACCCCGGCACGCTCGCCGAGCGGGTCGCCGTGCCGAAGCGCAACCTCCTCCCCAAGCCCGCGGGCCTGAGCTTCGAGGAGGCCGCGTGCCTGCCGACCGCGTGGCTCACCGCCTACCGGATGCTCTTCACCCAGGCCGGCGTGCAGCCCGGCCAGACCGTGCTCGTCCAGGGCAGCGCGGGCGGTCTGAGCACCGCGCTCATCACCCTCGCCGCGGCGGCCGGCGTGACCGTCTGGGCCACGGGCCGCAGCGCGGAGAAGCGCGCCTTCGCCGAGGCGCACGGCGCCGCGGCGACCTTCGAGCCCGGCGCCCGCCTGCCCGACCGCGTCGACGCGGTGATGGACTCCGTCGGCGAGGCGACCTGGAAGCACTCGCTGCGCAGCCTGCGCAAGGGCGGCGCGATGGTCGTCAGCGGCGGGACCGCCGGCTACACGGCGGAGGCCGAGGTCGCGCGGATCTTCGCGCTGAACCTCCGCATCATCGGCTCGACGATGGGGACCCGCGCCGAGCTCGAGCAGCTCATCGCGTTCCTCGCGGCGAAGGGCATCACCCCCGACATCGACGACGTCCTGCCGCTCGAGGACGCGCCGCGCGCGTTCGCGAAGATGGCCTCCGGCGACATCCGCGGCAAGGTCGTCCTGCGCCCCTGACCCCGGTCCCCGGGCGACCCGCGACGAGACGACCGAGCGCGAGCGCCACCTCCGCCGGCCGGTCGTCGCGGCTCACCCGCCGGCGACGACGCGACGCAGGAGCTCGCGGAACCGCTCCTCGTCGCCGTCGTCGAGCACCGCCAGCAGCCGCGCCTCGGCCGCGTCGCTGGCGGCCGTCGCCTCCTGCAGGGTCGCCCGCTGACCGTGCTGCAGATGGCCGAGCTCGGCGGGACGCCGATCGAGGGGTCGGCCGCGCCCCTCGAGTCGCCCTGGGCGGGACGGATGGGTCGCGCTGGCGCACGAGCTCGGGTTCCGGCCGACGGTCCCGACGGCCTACGCCGCGGCGCGCGACGGGCTCCTCAGACGCCCGCCCGGCCGGCCGGGGAGGGTGCTCCGGGGCCGTGCGAGCGGGCGCCCGGGGACCGCGGCCGACGCGAGCGATCGAGGGCGAGCGTGCGCGCAGGCCCGCGCGTCAGGCCGGCGCGTCGAGCGCGTCGCGCAGCAGGTGCAGCGCGGCGGCGGCGAACGCGACCATGTTCGCCTGGCGGTCGTCGTCGCCGGTGAGGACGTGCTGCGTCCGGCCGGCACCGGCCGGACCGTGGACCGCGGTCCACGCGTGGCCGGCGGGGTCGCCGTAGGGGTTGCCCGCCGGCCCGGAGGCCCCGGTCTCGCCGACGCCCCAATCCGCGCCGAGGCGGGCGGCGACGGCCGCGGCCAGCCACGCGGTGAACGGCTCGGTCGCGCTGCGCTCGCCCTCGGGCCAGGTGACGTCGCCGGCCAGCTGGATCCGCGCGGCGTCGAGCTGGTAGACGACCACCCCGCCCCGGAACGCCCGCGACACCCCCGGCACGGCGACGAGCGCGGCGGCGATCAGGCCGCCCGCGGCGGATTCCGCGACGGCGACGGTCTCGCCCCGCTCGCGCAGCCGCGCGACGGCCGCCGCGGCGGGCTCGGTGATCGCCGGAGGCAGCATGGGCACGACGCTAGCTCCTCGGCCGCCGCGGGGCGCGGGGCCCACGGCGCTAGGTTCCGAGCATGACGGGCCCCAACGCGCTCACCGGCGCCGAGATCGACCGGGCCGAGGACCATCGGCGCCGCGACGCCGACTGGCTGGCCGCCCAGCGCGCCGATCCTCGCGCCCGAGCGGTGGTGCTCGGCGACGCCGGCGTCCGCGCCCGCGACGGCGCGATCGAGCGGGTGCCGCTCGACGCGCTCGACGCCGGCCGCGAGGACGCGCTGCTCCTCGGCCTCGACGCACGCGGACCGCTGTTCGTCGTCGACGAGGACCCGCCGCGGCCCGGACGGCGCGCGCCGCTCGTCGGCGCCGGCGGCCCGCGGGGCGAGCCCGCGCCCGACGCCCCGGACCGCGTCGGGCTGCGAACCGCCGCCCAGGTGCTGCCCCAGGCCGACGGCGGGCTCGTGGCCTACGCGGCCGGCCTGCTGAACTGGCACCGCAACCACCGCCACTGCGCGGTCTGCGGCGCGCCGACCACCGTCGGCGAGGGCGGGATCCTGCGGGCGTGCGGGGCCTGCGGCACGACGCACCACCCGCGGACCGATCCGGTGGTGATCATGCTCGTCGTCGACGAGGAGGGGGACCGGGTCCTCCTCGGGCGCCAGGAGACCTGGCCGGCGCGGCGGTACTCGGCGCTCGCGGGGTTCGTCTCGCCGGGCGAGAGCCTCGAGGAGGCCGTCGCCCGCGAGGTCCGCGAGGAGGCCGGCGTCCGCGTCGGCGCTCCGCGGTACGCGGGCTCCCAGCCGTGGCCCTTCCCCGCGTCGCTCATGATCGGCTTCCTCGTCCCGTGGGACGGCGGCGAGATCCGCGTCGAGGACGAGCTCGAGGACGCCCGCTGGTTCGAGCGGGACGACGTCGCCGCCGCCGCGGCGGTGGACGACGGCGACACGTCGTGGGAGCAGCTGCCGCCCGGGGACGGCCTCGTGCTGCCGCCACGATCGGCGATCGCGCGCCGGCTCGTCGAGGACTGGCTCGCCGGCTGAGCATCGTTCCCCGTGGGCGCCCCCGCCACGACCACCGGCGGAGCGACGCCATTCCGGCCCGGTGGCCTGCGGTGCGCGCTCAACCGCGGCGCAGGACGACGAAGTCGACCTCGTAGGCGAGCAGCAGCTCGCCCTCCGCGACGCCGCGGACCTCGACGTCCGCGCGGACCGCGGCCCGGTCGTCCCGGTAGGGCTCGACGGCGACGAGGACGACGCCGACCTCCACGAGCGCGCCGGCGCGGGCCGGTGCCGGCAGGCGCACGCCCGACGCCCCGCGGCCGGCCACGAGCGCGACGTGGCGGTGGATCCCCTCGACGAGCAGCCGCTGCGCCACCCCCATCGTGTGCAGGCCGCTGGCGATCAGCCCGCCGAACGGCGAGGCCGCAGCGGCCTCGGGGTCGACGTGGAAGGGCAGCGGGTCCCACTGCCGGCCGAAGTCGACGATCTCCTCCGCCGTGAGCCGCCACCGGCCCAGCGTCCGGGGCACGCCGACCGGCAGGTCCTCCGCGAACCACGGCGCCTGCTCGTGCGTCGGCCAGCCCTCGGCGGGGTTGCGGTCCTCGGCGGGAGCGGCGATCGGCACGGCCCGACTCTAGGCGGACGCGGCCTCCGGGCGATCGGCACGCGTGGCCCGGATCGTGCGCCTCCACAAGCGGAGCACGAGGTCGACGGCGGTCGCGACCGGTCGGCGGGCCGCGACGAGCGGATTGCCGGGCGGGTCGCGACGGCCCGGCGACGAGCTACGAGCGGGGCGTGAACCTCCTCCGCGTCGGCGACGGTCCGCCCCGGGAGGCGCTTCCTGCTCGCGACGGCGCCCACCCTCCCCGGGCTCCGGGAGGCCAAGGCGCCGAGGAGGTTCCCGCCGTCCCCGCCCGGCGCGATGGCAGCACCTCGAGGGCGGCGCGCCCTTCGGGGGCCGCACCGCCCCGCCGGGCCTCAGCCCGCGGCCGGCAGCGTCGCGTTGTCGATGACGAACCGGTAGCGGACGTCGGAGGCGAGGACGCGCTCCCATGCCTCGTTCACCTGGTCGGCCGAGATCCGCTCGATCTCCGCGGTGATGCCGTGCTCGGCGCAGAAGTCGAGCATCTCCTGGGTCTCGGCGATCGAGCCGATCGCCGAGCCGGCGAAGGTCCGTCGCTGCAGGAGCAGGGCGAACGCCGGGACCGGCAGCGGCTCCGGCGGCGCGCCGACGTTCACCAGCGCGCCGTCCGTGCGCAGCAGTCCGAGGAAGCGCCCGATGTCGAGCTTCGCGCTGACGGTGTTCACGATGAGGTCGAAGCGCCCGGCGAGCTCGTCGAACGTCGCGTCGTCGCTCGTGGCGAAGTACCCGTCGGCGCCGAGCGCCAGACCCGCCTCCTGCTTGCGCAGCGACTGGGAGAGCACCGTCACCTCTGCACCGAGCGCCTTGGCGATCTTCACCGCCAGGTGCCCGAGGCCGCCGAGGCCGACCACCGCCACGCGCTTGCCGGGCCCCGCGTCCCAGTGGCGCAGCGGCGAGTAGGTCGTGATGCCGGCGCAGAGCAGCGGGGCGGCGGCGTCGAGCTCCAGGCCGTCCGGGATCCGCAGCACGAAGTCCTGGTCGACGACGACGTGGTCGGAGTAGCCGCCGTAGGTCACGGTGCCGTCGCGGTCGACCGAGCCGTAGGTCTGCGTGTTGCCGGCCAGGCAGTACTGCTCCTTGCCGTCGCGGCAGTTCTCGCACTCCCGGCAGGAGTTCACCATGCACCCGACGCCGACGCGGTCGCCCGGGGCGAAGCCCTCGACCTCCGCGCCGACCTCGGCCACCACGCCGGCGATCTCGTGCCCCGGCACCGCCGGATAGGGGACCCGTCCCCACTCGCCGCGCGCGAAGTGGATGTCGGAGTGGCAGATCCCGCAGAAGCGGATGTCGATCCGGACGTCGCGCGGACCGACGACGCGCCGCGCGATCTCCAGCGGCTCCAGCGGCCCGTCCGCGCTGAACGTCCCGACCGCGCGCGCGGTCGTGGTGCCGGGGGTGGTGGCGAGGTCCACGGTCTCGGTCATGACGTTCACGGTAGATCGCCGCCGACCTGCCCGCGAGGGGTTCTCAGCACCCCTCTGCGACGCGCCAGGTCCGCGCGCCGGGCGACCGCGGATACGCTGTGCGCGGTGGATCGGCGCCGGGAGATCCGGGACTTCCTCGTCTCGCGTCGCGCGCGGATCACGCCGGAGCAGGCGGGGATCGACCTGCCCGGGGGCGGCCGACGCCGCGTGCCCGGTCTCCGGCGCAGCGAGGTGGCGGCGCTCGCGAGCATCAGCGTCGACTACTACGTGCAGCTCGAGCGCGGCGACCTCGACGGCGCCTCGGACGCGGTGCTCGCGGCGCTCGCCCGCGCGCTGCAGCTGGACGACGCCGAGCGCGCCCACCTCCTCGGCCTCGCGCGCACGGGCACCGACCCCGATCCGCCGACCACCGCGCTGCGACCGCACGTGCAGCGGGTGCTCGAGACGTTCGCGGGCGTCGCGCTCGTGCGCAACCGCCGCTGGGACTACCTCGGCGCCAACCACCTGGGCCGCGCCCTCTACGCCCCGATCTTCGACGCTCCCCGCGAGCCGCCGAACCACCTGCGGTTCCTCTTCCTCGACGCGGCGGCCCGGACGTTCACGCCCGACTGGGAGGACACCGCCCGCGACGCCGTGCGGATCCTCCGGGCGGAGGCGAGCGCCGCGCCGCACGACCCGGGCCCGGCCGCGCTGATCGAGGAGCTGCGGCACGCGAGCGAGGCGTTCGCGGCGATCTGGGACGAGCAGGACGTCCGGCTGCCCGCGGCCGGCCGCCACCGCTTCCTGCACCCCGAGGTCGGCCCGCTCGAGCTGACGTTCGAGGCCGCGACGCTGCGCGCCGACCACGGCCTGACCCTGCTGCTGGCGACCGCCGAGCCCGGATCGGCGACGGCGGACGCCCTGCGCCGCCTCGCCGACCGGCCGCCGACGCCGTTCACGAACACCGACGTTCGGTGACGTCGCGCACACGACGCGACGCGCGGACCGACCGGCGGGTAGGCTCCTCCTCCCGTCATCAGATACCGGCGAGTATCTGAACGCGGCGGACGACGAGGAGCAGCCAGGCATGAGGGCAGCCCGGGCCGTGATGGCCCGCCCGCGGACGGTGATCGCGCTCTGGAGCGCGCTGATCGTGCTGCTCGCCGTCCAGGGGATCGGCGTCGAGGACCGGCTTCACGGCTCGAGCCTCGAGGTCCCCGGCTCGGCGTCGCAGGCCAACCAGGAGCGGTCGGCGCGCTTCGGCGACGGGGCGCCGATGACCGTCGTGCTGCGCGGTCCGACCGCGGAGGTCCGCGCGCAGGGCATCCGGCTCGCCCGCCGCATCGAGCGCCTGCCCCGGACGGTCGCGCTGGACCCCTGGCGCGGCGACGGGACCCGCGCCGCGGGCGACCGCCGGGCCGGCGTCATCGTCGTGCGCCAGGAGGCCGACACCGAGACCCAGGCGCGCGACACGGTGCCGGCCGTCCGCAAGATGGTCGCCGAGCTCCGCGCGCCCGTGCGCGGGCACCTGACCGGCATCGCCGACGTCGGCAACGGCATCAACGAGAGCTCGTTCGATGCCCTGACGCGCGCGGAGGTCATCGCCGCGCCGCTGCTGCTCATCGTCCTGCTGCTCGTCTTTCGCAGCGTCGTCGCCGCCGGGCTGCCGCTGCTCCTCGGGCTCATGACGATCGCGGCGGCACGCGGCACGATCGGGCTCGTCAACGAGGTCGTCGAGCTCGACGCGATCGCGCTGAGCATCGGCAGCATGCTCGGGCTCGCGCTCGGGGTCGACTACGCGCTGCTCATCGTCTCGCGGTTCCGCGAGGAGCTCGACGCCGGTCGGACCCCGGTCGAGGCCGCCGTCGAGGCGACCTCGAAGGCCGGGCACACCGTGCTCGTCGCGGGCGCGGCGCTGCTCGTCTCGCTGCTCGCGTCGTTCGCCCTCTCGCCCGGGTCGTTGCTCGTCGCCGGCGCCGTCGGGGCGTCCGTCGCCGCGATCCTGAGCATGGGCGGTGCCGTGACGTTCCTCCCCGCCCTGCTCTCGCTGCTCGGCACGCGGATCGACCGCTGGAGCTTCGGCGCGTCGCGGGCGGCGCGCGGCGAGGGCGCGGCCGGCCGCCTGGCGCTCGGCGCCCTGCGTCGCCCGCGGCTGGCGGCCGCGCTCGTCGGCGGCCTGCTGCTCCTGCTCGCCGTGCCGGCCCTCGGGCTGCAGACGGGCCCGCCCGACGTCCGCACGCTGCCCGCCTCCGCGCTCGAGCGCCGCGACTACGAGGCGATCCGCTCCACCCTCGGACCCGGCTGGATGGCGCCCTTCGACCTCGTCGTCACCGCCGATCGGGGGTCGATCACCGACCCGGCCCGCCTGCGCGCCCTCGGCCGCCTGCAGGACCGCCTCATCCGGCACCGCGGCGTCGAGACGGTCATCGGCCCCGCGGAGCTGCGCGCCGCCGACCGCGAGCTGCAGCGGATCCCCGACCGGTTCGACGACGCCCGCGCCGCGCTGCGCGACGGTCGCCGCGACCAGCGGCGGCTCGAGCAGGGGATGCGGCGCGTCGGGAGCGGGATCGCGACGCTCCGCTCGGGGCTCGACGACGCCGCCGCCGGCGCCGCGGCCCTGCGCGACGGTGGCGCCCGCTCGGCCGACGCGACGGCCCGGCTCCGGGCCGGCATCGACCGCGCGCGGACCGGCGCCACCGCGATCGTCGAGGGCCTGGACCGCGCCGACGACGGCGCGCGGGCGCTGGAGGCCGGCGTCGGACGCGCCGGGCGCGGGCTGCGCGAGGTCGCGACGGGCCTCGACGCGCTGCGGACCGGCGCCGGGCAGGGGCGCGACGGCGCACGCGAGCTCGCCGGCGGGTTGCGGACGGCGCAGGCCGGGGCGACGCAGCTGCGCGAGCCGGCGCAGCGCGCCGACGCCGAGCTGCGCCGCGCGCTGCGCGAGCTCGACCGCATGGCGCCGACGTCGAAGATCGATCCGAGCTACCGCCGGCTCTACGAGGCGGTCGGCACCGCCCAGGCCGCGGTGTCGGGGCGGGACCCGCGGACCGGCGCCGCCGTCCGCCCGGGGTACGACGGCCTCGACGCCGGGCTCGCGCAGCTCGCGGGTCGACTCGGCGACGCGGTCGCCGGCGCCGACCGGCTGGCGGCCGGCATCGACGCGCTGCAGCAGGGCGTCGGGCGCCTCGATCGCGGCGTCGCGGCGCTGCGGAGCGGGACGACGACGCTGCGGCGCAGCTCCGCGCAGCTCGCCGCCGGCCTGGCGACGCTCGGGCGCGGCGGCGGCGATCTGGAGACGGGGCTCGGGCGGCTGCGCGCCGGCGCCACGCAGCTGGACGCCGGCGCGCGGAGCCTGCGCGGCGGCGCGGATCGGCTGGCCGGCGGCCTGCGCGACGGCAGCAGCCGCAGCGCGCAGCTGACCGGCGGCGTGGACCGGATCGCGTCCGGCGTCTCCGGCGGCGAGCGGCGCACGCGCGAGCTCGAGGGACGCCTGCGGGCCACCGCGCGGATCTCCGACCTGACGCGCTCCGGGCACCTGCTCCTGGCGGCGATCGACAGCGCTCCCGCCGCGGACCGCCGCGCGGCGCGGCTCGTGGTGAACGTCGACCGCGGCGGCGACGCGGCCGACATCATCGTCGTCCCGCGAACGGACGAGAGCCACGACGGCGCGCCGTTGCGCCCGGTGCTCGAGCGCGAGGCCGCGCGGTTCGAGCGCGAGTCCGGCCTGCAGGCGTCGGTCGGCGGCGCGGCGGCGGCGCTGCAGGACTTCGACCGCGTCAGCGGCGAGCGCCTGCTGCCGCTGATCGTCGCGCTCGTCCTGCTGACGCTCCTCGCGCTGACGGTGATCTTCCGCTCGATGATCCTCGCCGCGATCGCGGTCGGGCTGAACGTCGCCACGGTGCTCGCGGCGTTCGGGGTGCTCGCGCTGCTCTTCCAGGGCGACGCGCCGGTGCTCGGCGGCCCCGGCTTCCTCGACGCGATCATCACGCTCGGGATGCTGAGCATCGTCTTCGGCCTCTCGATCGACTACGCCGTCTTCATCATCAGCCGGATGCGCGAGGGCTTCGCCCTCACCGGCGACCCCGACGAGGCGATCCGCTACGGGATCCGTGGCACCGCGCGGATCATCACCGGCGCGGCCACGATCATGAGCGGGGCGTTCATCGCGCTCGCGCTCGCCGACATCTCGACGCTGCGCCAGTTCGGCGTCGGGCTGACGGTCGCCGTGCTCCTCGACGCGACGCTCGTGCGGCTCGTGCTGCTGCCCGCGGCGGTGAAGCTCGCCGGGCCGCGCGCGTGGCGGACGCCGCGCCTGCTGGCCCCGCGGCGGCTCGCGACGGACGGTGACGTCCAGGGGGCGGCCGGACCGCAGCCTCCGCGCTGAGGGCCGGGCGGGCGGTCGCGGCTCCTCCCGCGCGTCCGCCGCGATGATGCGCCGCGGTCGTTTGACATGTGTCAGGATCGGGGCATGACGCGGGTGGAGCAGATCCCTCGGTACGGCGACGAGGAGTTCCTCGACGCGTGGAGCACGGCCTGGAGCTGCGGCGACCCGGACCGCCTCCTGCCACTGATGGCGCCGGACGCCCTGTACCGCGACGACGGGTCGGACCTCGACTTCCACGGCCACGACGAGATCGCGCGCTTCTACCGGTTCATGCTCCGGTTCGCCCCCGACAGCGCGATCCGGTTCACCGCCGCCCACGGCGACGCGGACGGCTTCGCGGCGCGCTGGACCTGGTCGGGGACCGCGTCCGGCCGGCTGCGGCTCGGCGACCGCGTGCACGAGACCAACGGCGCCGCCTTCTCGGTCGAGGGCGTGGCCTGGTGCGGGCTCACCGACGACGGCCTGCTCGCCTCGCACGTCGACTATTACGACATGCGGGCCGTCGTGCAGGCGGTCGCCGTCGACCCGGGCGCGTAGCCCAGGGCGCGTCGCCGCGATGCGCGGCGACGGTGCCCACGTCACGGGATCCCGCGGCCGCCGACCGCCTCGCCCGAGCTCCGGGCACGGTCGTGGTCCCCGACGGCGCGACCCGGCCGAACGCGGGGTCCGGGCTACGGGGCCGGGGAACCGGCGCGATCCGCCCCGTCGGGGTCCGCCGCGCTCGCCACGCCACCCCCCGGATCGGTGCCCGCAGGCTCGGACCAGGCACCGCGCAGCGCGGCGACGATCTCGCGGCAGCGATCGAGGCGGAACGTCGTGCGCGAGGTGACCCATCCCGCGTCGGCGACGGTCTCGACCGCCGACGGAGCGGTCGCGAACCAGTCCAGCGCCGGCAGGTCCACGTCGGCGTCCGGGACGTGCGGACGATCGATGGCCAGGCCGAGGCGCCCGTCGCAGGGGTCCTCGATGAAGAGGCCCTGCGGTCGGTCGCCGTCGGCGTGCTGGCCGGGGATCCACCACCGCAGGCGCGCCGTGAAGGTCGGCGCCGTCTGCGATCGGTACCCGAGGGCGCCCTCCAGTCCGGCGACGAGCTGCGCCGCGGCGGCCGGCAGGAGGTCGACCGCTGATCGGTCGACCTGCACGAGCAGCCGGCCGGGTCCCGGGGTCCAGAGGTGGAGCGCGAGGTCGTCGTAGGAGGCGAGCGACCGCGGTCCCGATGAGCCTGCGTCGCCGTCCGTCGTCCCGTGTCCGTGCATCTTCGCCCTCTGCCGGCGAGATCGACTCGCCCGCTCGTGGCCGCGAAGCGTACGTCGTCGACCGTCGAACGACCCGCGCTGGGACGGATCGCCCAGCGCGCCGGCCGTCCTCGGCGCCTCAGCGCTCCGAATCCAGCGCGGCCATGCTGTGCTCGTCGTAGCGGTCCCCGGCGACCTCCTCGGCGGGCACCGCCGCCGCGATCCGCTCCAGCGCGTCGGCGTCGAGCTGGACCTCCGTGGCCCCGAGGGCCTCGGCGAGCCGCTCTCGGGTGCGGGCGCCGATCACCGGGACGATGTCGCGGCCCTGGGCGGCGACCCACGCGATCGCGACCTGGGCGACGGTCGCGCCCTGCGCCTCGGCGACGCCGCGCAGCGTCTCCACGAGCGCGAGGTTCCGCTCGAGGTTCTCGCCGCGGAAGCGCGGCGAGCGGGCGCGGAAGTCGGTCGCGCCGACCTCGCGGTCCGCGCGCCAGTGCCCCGAGAGCAGGCCGCGCGAGAGGACCCCGTAGGCGGTGATGTCGATCCCGAGCTCGCGCGTGACGGGCAGGATCTCGGTCTCCAGCCCGCGCGACATGAGCGAGTACTCGATCTGGAGGTCGGCGATCGGGGTCACCGCGGCGGCGCGCCGGATCGTGTCGGCGCCGACCTCGGAGAGACCGGCGCTGCGGACGTAGCCGGCCGCGACGAGCTCGGCGATCGCCCCGACCGTCTCCTCGATCGGCACCGCCGGGTCCAGGCGCGCCGGGCGGTAGACGTCGACGTGGTCGGTGCCGAGCCGGTTCAGCGTGTAGGCCAGCGCGGTCTTCACCGCCGCCGGGCGGGCGTCGTAGCCGATCCACGCGCCGTCGGGACCGCGCTGGGCGCCGAACTTCACGCTGATCGTGACGGCGTCGCGATCGATCCCGCCGGATCGCAGCGCCTCGCCGAGCAGCAGCTCGTTGCGTCCCATCCCGTAGAAGTCGCCGGTGTCCAGGAACGTCACGCCGGCGTCGAGCGCGGCGTGGATCGTGGCGATGCTCTCGGCGTCGTCGGCCGGCCCGTACATGTCGGACATGCCCATGAGGCCGAGGGCGATGGGGGTCGTGGAGGTCATGATGTGATGGTGCGCCCCCGGCGCGCCGAACGGAAAGACCCACCCGGAATCGCGTCATGCCCGAGCTGCGTCACCTCCGCGTCTTCCTCGCCGTCGCCGACGAGCTGCACTTCACCCGCGCCGCCGAGCGGCTGTTCCTCGCGCAGCCGGCGGTCTCGAAGGCCGTCGCCCAGCTCGAGCGCGAGCTCGGCGTGGACCTGCTGGAGCGCACGACGCGCGAGGTCCGCCTGACCGCGGCGGGCGAGGCGCTGCGCGCCGACGCGCAGGGGATCGTCGACGCCGCCGACGCGGCCTTCGCCCGCGCACGCGAGCACGGTGCCGGGCTGGCGGGCGAGATCGCGATCGGGGTGACCGGCGCGGTCGGGCCGGCCACGCGTCGAGACGCGACCCGGCGCCTGCGCGAGGCCGCGCCCGAGCTGTCGGTTGCCCTGCGGGAGCTGCGCCCGCGCGAGATCGCGACCTTCCTGGCGGAGCGACGCGTCGACGTCGTCCTCGCCCGGACGATCCGCCGCGAGGAAGGGCTGCGGGCGACATCGCTGGCCCCGACGCCGGCGGCGCTGCTCGTGCCCGCGACGAGTCCCCTCGCGGCGCACGAGGAGCCGGTCGAGCTCGCCGCGCTGGACGGCCTGCGGCTGCGCACCTGGAGCGCCCCGGGCACGCCCTACACCGACCTGCTCGTCGCCCTCTGCGCGGCGGCCGGCGCGCGGGTGACCCCCGCCGAGACCGCGGTCACGGGCGGCGCGGACCTCGTCGAGCTCGACGGGGACGACCTCGTCGCGATCGTCCCCGCCGGGTGGTCGCCGCCGCCGGGGACCGCGGCCGTCGAGCTGGCCGGCGACGTGACGCTGCCCCTGCTGGCGATCCACCGCGCCGGACCGGCGACGCCGGCCGTCGAGCGGCTGATCGCCCTGCTCGGGGACCGCTAGCGGCGCGCGACGACGACCGCGCCGCCGCGCGGGTGCCCGGGTGCGGTGACGGAGACGCGCAGGCGCCCGGCCCGCGTCGGACGGACCGCGATCCGCGCGCGCCCGGCCGCGCTCGTCCGCACGCGCCGACCACCGAGGACGACCGTCGCCCCGACCGGCGCGCTGACGCTCCCGCGGCGGCTGCGGACCGTCACGCGGACCCGGGTGGCACGGCCGACGGGGACGGTCCGCGGCGTGACGCGCACGACGAGCCGCCCGGCGGGCGGGTGGAGCCGGACGGGGATCGCCGTCGGGATGCCGGCCGCGTCGTCGCGGGTCGTCGCGCCGACCGTCGCCACGACGCCGATCGTGTCGCCGGCCACGGCGGCGCGGAGGAGGTCGCGCGGGACCGCGAGGCGGACCACGGCGCTCGTCCCGCGCGCGAGCTCGACGGTGCTCGCCGCGCCCGCGGGCGCGCCCGGTCGGGCGACGGCGACCGTGCCGCGGCACGGCAGCTGCCCGCGTGGCGGGCAGCGCACGGTCAGCGGCACCCGGTCGTCGGGCCCGATCGTCGCGTCGCGCTCGGCGACCTGCAGGGCGCGCCCGCGACGCGGACCGGCGGGCGGCAGCGGCGTGCCGAGGACCTGAGGGCCGGCGAGGATCGTGCCGGGGTCCAGGAGCGCGTGCCCGAGGATCCCGCCCTCCAGCCCGCCTTCGTGCTCGGCGCCCTCGGCGGCGCTCTCCCACGGCAGCGCGGCGGCGGAGGCGACCGGCGCGGGGCGCCGGATCGACGTCAGGACGCCGTGGAGCAGGCGGTTGACGACGGCGTCGAAGTCGACGTACGGCCCGTGCCGGGTGACGACGAGGTCGAGGCTCGGCACGACCCACACGACCTGGCCGCCGATCCCCATGAACGCGTACGCGTCGCGCGGGGCGTAGGGGGCCATCGGGTGCTCGTAGAACGTGCGGTAGAGCTGCGTGTCGATGATCTGGCGGTCGCCGCGGTTCGTCCAGAAGAACATCGAGTACGCGGGGTTGATCGCGGTGCCGGCCGGCACCTCCGCCATCCACTCGGGGTCCAGGAGCTGCACGCCGTTCCAGGCCCCGCGCTGGAGCATGAGCTGCCCCAGGCGCACCCAGTTGCGCTCGGGCGTCTGCACGCCCCAGTAACCGGCGGCGCGCCCGGTGCGGTCGCGCGTGAGCGTCACCTCGGCGTCGGGAATCCCGATCCGGTCCAGGACCTCGCGCTGCAGGAACGTCGCGAACGACGCGCCGGCGGCCCGGCTCACCATCTCCGCGACGAGCGACACGACGACCTCCATGTACTCGTAGCGCGTGCCGGGCGCGAACTCGACCGGCAGCGTCAGCGCGTTGCGGACGTGGTCGTCGTTGACGTAGAGGTAGTCGCGGACCCAGTTGAAGTGCAGGCCCGAGACCTGGTTCAGCAGCTGGCGCAGCGTCAGGTCGCCGTGCGCGGCGTCGGCCTCCGGCAGCAGCCCGCCGACCCGGTCGTCGAGCGACAGCAGCCCGAGCCGGATCGCTCGCCCCACGGCGATCGAGGTCACCGACTTCGCCGTCGAGAACGACTCCCACGGCGTCTCGGCGCGGTCGGTGTAGCGCGTCGCCGCGAGGCACCCGTGCCGCGCGACGGTGAACGAGCCGCCGAACTCCTCCGCGACGCCGTCGAGGGCCCGGTCCAGCGCCGGCTCGTCGAACCCCAGCGCGGCCGGCGAGCGCTTCAGCAGGTCCCCCGTCGGCGTCGCCGGGCACCCGCCCTCGACCGTCGTGGCCCCGGCGGCCGCCGGCACGACGAGCAGGGCGGCGAGGGTCGCGAGGAGCGCCGCGGCCCCGCGTGATCGGCGGCGCGCTGGTCGAGGCGTGCGGGGATGAGGATGCATGGCGGCTCCGGGACGGACACCGATCTTCCCGCACGCGGCGCCGGTCGTGGGATCGAGCGCCTACGGCGGGTCGAGCAGGAGGCGCGGATAGGACAGGGTGCGGCCGTTCAGTGCCCAGGGCCGCTGGGTCTTGCACGGCGGCGGCTCGCCGATCGCCGGCAGGATCGCCGGGTTGCCGGTGTGCCGGCAGTCGTAGGCCTCGAGACCACCCTGGGCGATCTTCCCCGAGCCGCCGGGAGCGAAGTACGGGTTGGGCCGGTTCGACGGCAGCTTCTTCGTCCAGCCGCCCACGATCTCGTTCCAGACGGTGAGCCACCCGGCGGCGACGCCGTTGTACTGCCCGTCCTGGCCGATGATCCGGCCGTTGGCGATGTTGCTGGAGTTCGCGATCGCGCCGACGATGTCCCGCCGCGAGCCCGCGGCAAGCCGTGCGGCCGGCAGGAGCTGACGAATCGCGAGGTGGACCGGCTCGAGCGCGGGCCCGGCGGCGTCGGTGATCGCGTCGATGGTCGGAAGCGCACCGCGCACCGCGTCGACGGTCCCCGGCAGCAGCTCGAACGTGCGCCGGAACCGCGGAGCGTTTCGATCGACCGCTGCGAGGGCCGGTGGGAGCGCGGCGGCGGTGGGCCGGAGCGCCGCCACGGCGCGACGGACGTCGGGCGAGGCTTCCTGGATCGACGCCGACGCCGACCGGAGGCTCGTGAGGAACGGCGGCAGGGCGTCGATCGTCGACCGGAGCCCCGCCCGACGGTCGGCGGTGACCCGCAGCACGCGCCGGGACTGCGCGATCGCGCCGGTGAGCGCCGCCTGACGCTGCCCGAGCGCGCCGAGCAGCTCGGCGCCCCCGGCGATGAACCGCTCCAGCGGCTCCTCCTGCGCGACGAGCGCGTCGACGAGCGTCCCGAGGTCGGCCGTCGCGCCCGGCAGTCGCCCGAGCGCGTCGTTCAGGTCCTGGGCGCGGCCGTCGAAGGCCCGCGACGTGCCGTCCATCAGCGCGCGGAACTGCGATCGCGTGGTCGGGTCGAACGTCGCGAGGACGTCGTCGAGGCGCTGCGTCGGCGTCGCGCGCGACGCGGGCAGGGCACCTCCTTCCGGCACCGGCGCCGCCGCGCGCGGTCCCGGGCTGAGCTCGAGGTAGCCCTCGCCGAGCAGGGTCTTCGTGCGCGCCATCACGCGGGCGCCGCGACGAACCGGCGCGAAGCGCGCGTCGAGCTCGATCTCGAGCTCCGCGCCGCGACCGCGCTGGGTCACGCGGACGATCCGCCCGACCTCCACGCCGGACGTGAGCACCGGCGTGTTCTGGAACAGCGACTCCGCCTGGGGGATCCGAACGGTGAATCGGTAGCCCTCCGCCTGCAGCGGCGTGCGCCCGCCGAACGCCTGCCAGACGCCGATCGCGAGCACGACGCAGAGGAGGGTGAAGCCGAGCGGCAGCAACAGCTGCCGGATGCCGGGGACGCGCGTGATCATCAGGTCGGGCAGATGCTGTTGGCGCCGGTGAGGAGCCGGAACAGGGGTGCGAGATCGGGGATCTCGGTGAGGCTCGAGCAGCTGAGGGAGAGCCGGGCGCGAAGGTTGCCGCCGTGGGCGTCACCGTTGCCCGCGGTCGAGTTCCAGTTGTGGATGAACCAGGCGATCCAGTAGAGCATCCCCTCGTCCTTGCCCGGCGGGTTGTAGGCGACCTCGTTGGCCGCGTAGTTCACGACCTGGAGGATCCGGGAGAGGTCCGGCATCGCGCCGGTGAGCGACGTGACCGCCGGCGCGGCTCGCCGGGCGATCGGCCGCAGGTCCCGCACGAGCGGGCGCAGGTCGCGATCGAGCGTCGTGCGGAACTGGTCGGTGAACGCCGTGAGCTCGCGGAGGGTGCCCGGGAACGGGCGCAGGGCCGGAACCGCCTCGCGGAGCGTCGGGGTCAGGACGCCGGCGAGCGTCCGCGTCGTGGAGAGCGCGCGGTCGGCGGAGCCCAGCGC
The DNA here is from genome assembly GCF_033949425.1 of Patulibacter brassicae. Lineage (NCBI taxonomy): Bacteria > Bacillati > Actinomycetota > Thermoleophilia > Solirubrobacterales > Patulibacteraceae > Patulibacter > Patulibacter brassicae. The sequence continues at coordinate 36,438 of NZ_JAXAVX010000012.1, forward strand.
GGCCGGGAGCGTCGCGAGCGTGCCGCGCAGCGCGCGATCCTCGCCGGCGACCGCGGCGAGCGTGCGGTTCGCGGTCGCGACGACGGCCGCCAGGTCGCCGTCGGCGGAGGCGGCCTTCGTCACGGAGGCGACGTTCGACACGAGGCGCGTCAGCTCGCGGTCGCGTGCAGCGACCGACCGCGAGATCTCACCGACCTGGCGCGCCGTCGGCCCGAGGGCCAGGAGGATCGAGCGCAGGTCGCTGGACCGGCCGCGCAGGCCGTCGCCGACGCCGCGCAGCAGTCCGGCGAGGAACGTCCGCGTGTCGGCGTCCAGCTGGGAGAGCAGCGTCGCCAGCTCGGTCGGCGACGAGGTGCGCGACGCCGGGACGACGCCGTCGTCGGGCAGGACGCCCGCGGCACGCGTCCCGGGCTGGAGGTCCATCTCCATGTCCTTCAGCGGCGTGATCGGCCGCAGGTCGACCCGCGCGTCCCGGTAGACGCGAGCGAGCTTGCCGCGATCGATCCGCAGCGTCACCTCGGCGACGTCCCGGACGATCCGCGCGTCGCTGATCGATCCGACGCGCACGCCCGCGACGTTCACCGCTTGGCCGAGGCCCGGAGCGACGCCGTCGGCCGCCGGGAGCTGTGCGCGGACGTCGTAGGTCTCGCGGAACGGCAGGGGCAGGCGCTGCTTCACGAGCACCGCGCCGGCGCCGATCACGCCTGCGACCGCGAGCAGGAGCACCACGGGGAGGTAGCGCTTCCAGGCGCCGCGTCCGCCGGTCATCGCCGGTCCTCCTCGCCGAGCGACCGGGCGAGCTTCGAGCGCAGCGCGCCGAGCTCCTCACGAAGTCGCTCCTGGGTCTCCGTCGTCTGCCTGGGCGCGGGAACGACCCGCGCCTCGGCGCCGAACTGCTCCTTCACGGTCATCGGCCGGTCGTGCGCGCGGTCGCGCAGGTCGACCCGCTGCTGCTCGACGCACGGCTGGTCGGGCCGCTTCGGCGGCTTCACGCCGAACCCGAGCCACTTCGGGCTGATCCCCGTGACGCCCTGCGTCAGCTGCGTGTAGACCTTCCCGATCCCGGGCAGGTCGTGGAGGACGACGTCCTCCGCCGTGCCGAGACCCGCGCGGATCGTCGTGCCGTTCGCGTCGAAGTCCGACGAGGCGCCGGTGAGACTCGCGCCCATGTGCAGGAACTCCTGCCAGATCGGCTGGTCGGTCGTGTGCGGCCCGTCGACGATCTTGTCGTTCAGGACCGGCAGGACCTTCTCCGTCACGCACCCCGCGACGGGGGTCACGAGCGGCACGGCGAAGGCGATCCGCCGCTCGAGCTCGGGCAGCTCCCGCACCGGACGGTCGAGCTCGCGCGCGAGTCCCGGGAGCTCGCTCTGGTCGCCCAGGCGCGCGTACTGCTGGACCGCGAGGCGGAAGGAGTCCGACGCCCGCGGCAGCACCCGGAGGACGGGCCGCAGCGCGGCGCCGGTCGCGCGCAGCGGCGGCAGCAGCCCGTCGATCGCCGCCAGCGAGCTCGGGGCGCTCGCCAGGACGCGATCGAGCCCCCGCAGGCTCCCGGCGATCTGCGACTGCTGTTCCGCGGTCACGGCGAAGACGCGGTCGTAGTTCGTGACGAGATCCGCGAGCGAGCGCTGGTCCTCGCCGAGCTCGCCGAGCAGCTCGCGAGCACCGCGGATCGCGCCGACGAGGTCGCCCTGCCGCTCGCCGCGCAGGGCGGAGGAGACGCGCCGGACGTCGGGCAGCGCCTCGGCGAACGCGCGGGAGGCCCGCCGCAGGCCGGCCGCGCCGGAGGCCGCTCCGCCGCTCGCCCCGAGCGCCGCGCCGAGCTCGCCGACGGCGTTCTTCGCGCCTTCGCGGACGGGGGTCGTGAGCTCGGAGACGACCTCATCGATCTGCACGGGTCCGGCGGTCTGACGCAGCGGGATCGTCGTCCCCTCGCCGATCAGGGGCCCGCGCTCGCCCGGGTCGACGTCGACGTAGAAGTTGCCCTCGAAGGCCAGCCGCGGGCGGATGGTGAACCGGGCGTCGGCGCGGATGCCCGGGGCGTTGCGCCGCAGGCTCATGTCGACGAGCGCCCGTCGATCGCCGTCGAGGTGCACGCCGGTGACCCGGCCGATGTCGAGGCCCGCGATCCGGACGGTGCTACCGGGCTTGAGCTGGTTCGCGTCCGCGAAGACCGCCTGGATCCGGGTCTCGCCCGGACGCAGCTGGTTCTTGCCGAACGCGACGAGGAGGACGGCGGTGATGGCGAGGACGCCGACGAGAGCCCCGACGAGCTCGCGCCGGTGTCCGCGGGGCCCGCCCGGGGCGTGCGTCTTGCGCAGGAGCGCCATGGTCATCAGCCCCCGGGGGGCGTGTCGAGGAGCCCGGCCTCGCGGGCGAGGCGCTGCACGCCGGCCGGCGGCGTCGTCGGCACGGTGCTGTCAGCCTGCAGGCCCGGCGGGTTGGACAGCGAGCGGCGGCCCGGGGTGAAGGGCTCGTTGCCGGCCTCGCACTCGTCCCGGCCGACGTTCGGCAGGTAGTTCACGTGCAGATCGCGGTGCGGTACCGCGTTCTGGACCGTCTCGCCGATGTTCGTGCCGAGCTGCGAGATGAGGAGCGGGCCGTAGGTCGCCCCCTGCTCGCTGCCCATCGTGCCGAACGCCGTGTAGAGGTTCTCGCCCCAGACGCTCAGGAGGTTGCACTGGGTCTGCGCCGGGGTGAGGACCTCGAGGATCTGCTCGGCGACGGTCGAGAGCTCGCCGCCCTTGCGCAGCGCGCCCTCGGTCGACGGGCGCGCGGCGAGGCCGCGCAGCCGCGAGAACGTCGTCGTCAGGGGCGTGTCGAGCGTCGCGACCTTCCGCGCGGCCGGACGGCCGGCGGTGAGCGTCGCGTTCAGGATCGAGAGCGTGCCCGGCAGCCGTCGCGCCGCCGGACGCAGGTCGGCCGAGAGGGTCGTGAGGTCGCGCAGCGCCGGGCGGAGGCTCGCCAGCGCTCCGGTGGCGGCGGTCGCGGCGCCGGGGGCGCGACGGAACGTCTCGCGCAGGCCGGTGCTGCTCGCGTTCAGCGCGCCGAAGGTCGTCGCCCCGTCGCCGACGAGCCCGTCGAGCTCGGCGCCGGCCCGGGCCACCGCCTCGAGCGTCGCCTGGTACCCGGCGATCAGCGGCCCGAGCTGCGTGCGGTCGGCGGCCAGCGTGCGCGAGAGCCGGCGGACCGGGTCCGCCAGCCGCTCGAGGTTCGTGATGCTGCGGCCGAGCCCGGAGCCGCGGCCCGCCAGGCCGCCGCCGACCTCCGAGAGGGTCGTCTGGATGCCCTGCGAGGTCCGGCGATCGAACATGTCGAGGAGGTCGGTGAGCTCCACGCCGTCGCGTGCCTGCGCCACCGGCAGGACCGCGCCCTCCGGGAGCGCGCGGCCGGCACGCCCGGGCGTCAGCTCCACGTACGTCGCGCCGAGAACGGACGCGGGACGGATCCGGACCCGGGTGTCGCCGCGCAAGGGGCGCAGGTCGGTGCTGAGGCGCAGGCGCAGGCGCGACGCCGGTCGGGCGTCGGCGCCGTCGCCGGCGGGGATCGCCTCGACGCGCGTCACCTGCCCGACGCGGACGCCGCCGATCCGGACCTGGTTCCCGGGGATCATCCGGTTCGCGTTCGGCACGTCGACGGAGACCTCGTACGACGGGGTGCCCGGAACGCCGTTGTTCGCCACGAACGAGACGTAGAGGAACACGCCGGCGACGAGCGCGCCGGCCGCGCCGATCCAGCGGTCGAACCGCGCCGGGTTCCCGTGTCGGGTGCGCTGCCTGCGGATCACTTCAGCACCCCGTCCAGGAGCGTCTTGAGCTGCTGCCGCGTGGTCCGCGGCAGGTCATCGGCGCCGACCGCGGCGGGCGCGGGCGTGCGCTGCGGAGCGTTCGCCCGAGGCCGGCCCGGGCGGCCGGGCAGGTCAGGCGGGGACGACGGGTCGTTGACCGGGATCCGGCCCCGGCCCGGGCTGTTGAACCGGTGGTCGCAGCCCGGCTCCTGCTCGTTGAGGAGGCACTTCGCCTGGACCTTCGCGGCGAAGTTCACCTGGTGGGAGACCCCGTCGTAGGCCGCCACGAGCTGCGTGAAGCCGTAGAGGAAGTCGTTGAGGTGCTCGATGCCGCCGGAGTCGCGCAACGACACGAGGAACTCGCGGCCGAGCGCCGCCGTCGGTCCGAGCCTGCGCCCCAGCTCGTCGAGCTGGTTCACGACCGGCTGGAGGACCGGGATCGCGCCTCGCCCGGCCGCCGACGGACGACGCAGCGCCCGCAGCGCGCGCACCCCGGGCTCGGCGAACGACGGGATCACGGCGTTGGCGCGGCGAAGGACCGGCATCGAGCGGCGCAGCGCGCGCGCCGTCGGCGTCAGCGCGGTGGAGGCCGTGTCGAGGTCCCGCAGGGACCCATCGACCTGCCGCAGCAGCGGCGGCAGGGACCGGATCGTCGCGGCGATGTCGCCGCGGCGCGCGTCGGTCGTGCGCGTGAGGGTCGCGGCCTCGTGGACGAACGCCCGGAGGTCACCGCGACGGGCGTCCAGGCGCGCCAGCACCTGATCGGTGTCGCGCGTGGCGTCGGCGATCCTCGCTCGCTGCTGCCGCACGACCTCCAGGGCGTCCTGCGCCCGCCCGAGCGCCGGGTTGGCCCGGCGGAGCAGCGCGTTGAGGTCCTCGCCGCGGCCGCTCGTCGCCAGTCCGAGTTCGTTGACGAGCACCCGGATGCGCTGCGAGACGGGCAGCGAGAACGTGTCGATGACCTGCTGGAGCGTCACGGAGACGGCGGTCCGCGAGAGCGGCAGCTCGGGGTCGCGCCCGTCGCGCGCGACGAGCGGCGCCCGGCCGGGAGTCCCCGGGTCGCACTCGACGTAGTACTCGCTGACGAGTCCCTCGGGGAGGATCCGACAGCGAGCGTCGTCGCGCAGCGGCGCGAACCGCTGCTCGATGTCGAGCGTCAGGCGCGCCTTGTTGCCCTCGGTCAGGGCGACCCGCTCCACGGTGCCGACCCTCGTGCCCGCGATCTTCACGAGCTGGCCGGGGACCATGCCGCGCGCGGTGTCGAACACCGCGGTGAACCGATACGCCCGGTCGCCGCCACCAGCCGTCGCGAGGGCGACGGCCGCCAGCGCGAGGGCGACGACGAGCACGACGGCGATGAGGCGTCGTCCGATCACCGGTCCCCCCTCCTCGCCCGCTCGAGGTCCTCGAGGCCCGTCGGGTCCGGCTTCAGCGAGCGCCGGTCACCGACGCAGTCGCTGGCCGTGCGGCAGATCGCCGTCGGCGAGTTCACGAGCCCGGACATGCTCTGCGTCGGGTCGCAGATGCCCGCCTTCGGGTACCACGGGTTGGAGCCGTCGGGCGCCGGCGGGGCGTTCGACCCGGGGCAGCGCCGGCGCTGGTCGATCTGCGTGTTGAGGACGCCCGGGACGATGCCGCTGACCGAGGTGAGCGCCGGGACGACCTGCGAGAGCACGCCGCCGATCGCGGTCTGCGGGCTCTGCATGAACTCGACCTTGAAGTAGTGCCCGTAGCGGTTGTACGGGCCCGACGAGATCCCGAGCAGGCCGTTGACGACGCCGAGGACGATGTCCGAGCTGTAGTAGCGCAGGCCCTCGAGGATCGGCATCGCGCCGTCGAGCGCCCGCTGCGTCGAGGCGAGCGCGTCGACGGTCGGTCGGCGCAGCGCCGGCAGCGCGTCGAGGGCCGTGCGCAACGGCGGGATCAGCGCGTTGAGCCGCGCGAGCGCGGGGTCCCCGCCGTCCAGCGCCGGCGGGATGGCGCGCAGCGCCCGACGGAAGGCCGGCTGCGAGGGCGCGACGGCCCGGAGCGTCGGACGCAGCTCCTGCACCGTGTCGGCGGTCGCGGTCAGGGTCCCGCCGGCCCGACGCAGCACGGCGGGGGCGCGTTGCAGGACGCGCGCCATCGCGTCGCCCTGGTCGGCGATCGCCCGCATCGTGACCGCCGTGCGCTCGGTGGCGTCCGCCAGGGGGTCGCGCCGGTCGCGCAGCGCGTCGGTGACGCGCGCGCCGGCGCGGATCATGCCCTCGATCTCCTCGCGTCCGGACGCGAGGTCGCGCAGCAGTCCACCGACGCGCGCGAGCGACGGGTCCAGCTCGCCGAGCATGCGGTTGAAGACCTCGGCGCCGGAGCCGGCGTAGACGTCGCGACTGTTGCCGATGAGCCGCTGGAGACGACGCCGCGTCGGGGGATCGACGGCGTTCAGGACCTGGTCGAGGTCGACGATCCCGAACGTGTCCTCGCTGCCGATCGTCCCGCCGTCGGGCAGCGCGGGCGCCGACGAGGGCGCCGGGCTGAGCTGGACGTAGCGGTTCGTGATCGTCGCCTGGCCGACGGCGCGAATCGAGGCCTTCGTGCCGCGGTGCAGCGGCTTGAAGCGGTCGTCGGTGATCGCGAGCTCCAGCGACGCGTTGCCGTCGGGCGCGAGATCGACCTGGCGGATTCGGCCGATCTGGACGCCGGCGACCTCCACCCGGCCACCGGCGACGACGAGCCCCGCGTTCTCGAACTCGGCGCGGACGACGTAGGCGTCGTCGCGGGTCAGCCAGAGCGCCGCGGCGGCGACCGTGGCGAGCACGGCGACGACCGCGAGGAGCTGCGGCAGGCGGAAGGAGCTGGGCACGACGCGGGAGCGCGGCACCTCAGCCCCCGATCGGGAGTCGCGGTGCGGGCGGGACCACGTGGACCTGGGGGACGGCGCTGGAGGGCACGGCCGTCATCCGCCGATCGGGAGTCGCGGGGTTCCGCCCCAGAAGATCTGGGATCCGGCGATGCCGATGAAGTGGACCCCGATGAGGTTCACGATCATCGCCCGCGCGGTGGCGGTGCCGACCTCGACCGGGCCGCCGCGCACGCGGTAGCCGTAGTAGACGCCGACGAGCACGACGAAGGTCCCCATCGCCATCGCCTTGATCGCGGAGAACGCGTAGTCCTGCGGCGACTGGAACTTCCAGAACAGCTCGAAGTAGCCGCCGGGCGACACCTGCCCGATCTGCACGACGACGGCGACGTAGGAGCCGACGAAGGCGACGATGATCGCCAGCGCGTAGAGGAACGGCAGGACGAGCCAGGTCGCCAGCAGCCGCGTCGAGCAGAGGTAGAGGACGGAGTTGATCCCCATCACCTCGAGCGCGTCGATCTCGTCGGTGATGCGCATCGTCCCGATCTCGGCGACGAAGCCGGTCGAGACCTTCGCCGACATCATGTAGCCGAAGGCGTACGGCGTGATCTCGCGCAGGTCCCCGATCGCCGAGAACGCGCCGGCGACCGACGGCGCGCCGACCTGCCGCGCGGCGTAGGAGCCCTGGATGCCCACGACGAGGCCGAGGGCCAGGACCATCCCCATGATCACGAGGAACGAGCCGAGGACGAGGATGCTCGACTGGCGCAGGACCTCGCCGAGGTACTGGCGGATCCGGCCGGACGCGACGCCGTGCACGACGCGACCGAAGAACGCCGTGCCGTCGCCGAAGGCGATGACCCCGTCCTGGATCCGCGCGCGCAGCATCAGCGGACCTCGGAGAGGAGCGGGTTCGTCGCCAGCAGGATCTGCGTGAAGACGTAGTCGATCGCCCCGATCATCAGGAAGGCGACGACCACCGCCTGGTTCACCGCGCGACCGACCCCCTCGGCGCCGCCGCTGGCGTTGATGCCCTTGTAGCAGCAGACCGCGGCGATCATCACGCCGTAGATCGCGCACTTCAGGAACGAGGCCGCGAGCTCGAGCGTCGTCGCGGAGCTGAAGAAGGCCGAGAAGAACGGGCCCAGCGGCGCGTGGTTCTGGACCACCACGAGGGTGGCGCCGGCCACGCCGGCCAGCAGCGCGAAGACGTTGAACAGCAGGCAGATCGCGACGATCGCCAGCAGCCGCGGCACCACGAGCGACTTCACCGTGTCGATGCCCAGGACGCTCAGCGCGTCGACCTCCTCGCGCACCCGTCGCGCGCCGAGGTCCGCGCACATCGCCGTCCCGACGACGCCCGCGACGACGATCGCGGTCACGAGCGGCGAGAAGAACCGGACGACGATCAGGACGTAGATCCCGCCCATCCGGTCCAGCGCGCCGAAGAGGCCGAGGAAGTTCGAGGCCTGGATGCCCGCGGGGCCGAACGACAGCGCGAACGACGTGATGACGAGCGGGAAGATCGCGATCTTCAGCGCGAACCGGAACTGGTCGACGAACTCCGGGACGTAGGAGTAGGGCGCGGTGAACGACCGCCGGACGGCGACGCCGGCCAGCCGGAGCATCGCGCCGAGCTCGTCGAGGGTCTCGGGACCCGGCAGCGCGAGTCCGCGCCCGACGGCGGGCCGGCTCATCGCCGGTCCTCCGCGGCGCGCGCACCGCAGCCCGGGGCATCCATGGACGTTCGCGTCAGCACGTGGTCTCCTGCCGGCCGCCCTCGGCGCTCCGGCCGGATGAGAGTACAGAACGTCCGGTCACGTTGTCTACCCGGTATTTCGTACACCGTGTAATTCAGGTATGACAGCGTGTCCGCGGGTCCCCTGACCCGCGTGGCGAGGCACGACGAGGGGCGAATGTCGTAGGCGGCCCATCGTCCGTACGAGAGGGACGCGCTGGCATGATGCGAGTCGATGGTCGCCCCGGCCCGAACGAAGGTCCCGAACCCCTCGCGAGACGCCGCGCGCGAGGACCTCGTCGCCCGGATCCGACGAGCGATCGCCGACCACGTCGCCGAGGGCGGATCGCTCGAGTCGCTGACCGTGGCGCGCCTCGCCGCCACGGCCGGCATCTCGCGCTCGACGTTCTACGTCCACTTCGCCGACAAGGGGGGCCTGATGCTCGCCCTGCTCGACGTGCTGGAGCCGGTGCTGCTCGACGCGGGTCGACCCCTCTGGTCGCGGCGCGCGGTCCCCACGGAGGCGGAGCTGCTCGACGGCATCGAGCGGATCGTCGATGCCCATCGCACGCACGCGACCGAGCTCGCCGCGGTCTCCGAGGTGCGCACGTACGACGCGGCGGTCGCCGAGCGCCACCGCGCCCTCGTGGACGCCGTGGCCGCCGACATCGCCGCGCACGTCGCGTGGACGCAGGATCACGGCGTGGCCGCGAGCGACGGCGATCCGGCGGACGTCGCGTTCTGGATCGCGCGGATGCTGTTCCGCGCGCTGCCGTTCTACCTGTGGCCCGCCGACGCCGACGAGACCGACGTCCGGGTGGCCGAGCTCGCGCGCGTCCTGCACCGCGCGCTGTACGCCCGGCGGGCCGCAACATGAGCGCCTACGCGACCAGCGGACGCGACGCCCGGCGCGCCGAGACGGGCGAGCGCCTCCTGCGCGCGATGGAGTCGCTGCTGGAGGAGGGCACGACCTTCCGCGGCGTGAGCATCCAGCGCCTGATCGACGAAGCCGGGCTCTCGCGCACGCTCTTCTACGCGTACTTCCGCAACAAGAGCGATCTCCTGTTGCACTGGGCCCAGCAGGTGATGCAGGCCACCGCCCTCGACGCCGACGAGTGGTGGGCGATCGACCGCGCACCGGCCGTCGCGGACCTCCACCGGATCCTCGACGAGATCGTCGAGGGATACCTCCCCCACGCCCGCGTGATGGCCGCCGTCTTCGACGCCGCGGAGTTCGACGAGGAGCTCCGCGGCCTCGGCAACGCGATGATGGGCCACTACGCCGGGCACCTGGCGACCCACATCGCCGCCGGGCAGCGGGCGGGATGGGTCGATCCCGCGCTCGATCCGGACGTCGCGTCGCGCTGGCTCGTGCTCGCGCTGGAGCCCGTGCACGACGAGGGCCTGAGGACGCTGCCGCGCGAGCGGCGCAGCACCCGATTGCGCGCGCTGGCCGGCGCGATCCACGCGACGCTCTACCGCGCCTGAGCGCGGCTCAGGTCGCCAGCAGCCAGGCGACGAGCGCCGCGCAGAGCAGCGCCAGCAGGGCGGCGACGCTCCAGCGCAGCCGGCCGGGCGCGTGGCGCAGCTCCATGAAGTGGTCGGCCACGAGCCAGGCCTTCGCGAACGAGATCAGGAGGATCGTCGCCCCGGCCGCCTGGGCGCCGAGGCCGCTGTCGGCGCTCGTCCACCAGGAGAGGGCCGTCGCGAGCGTGAGGATCGCCCAGATCACGAGGACCGGGCGGGGCAGCAACGTCGTCATCAGTGCACGAAGTAGACGAGCGGGAACAGGATCAGCCAGAGTAGGTCCACGAGGTGCCAGAAGACCGCGGCGCCCTGGATCAGCGCGCGGTCCTGGCGCTGTCGGGCGCCGGCGGCGGCGATCCTTCGCGCGAACAGGAGCGCCGTGAGGCCGACGAGGACGTGGAGCAGGTGCAGGCCGGTGAAGACGTAGTACTGCTGGAAGAAGTCGTTCGTGTCGGGCACGAGCCCGTCGCCGGCCTTCGTGGTCCACTCGACGGCCTTCAGCGCGACGAACGTCCCGCCGAGGAGCATCGCCACCAGCAGGGCGCGACTCGCCGCGAGCGACCGGCCGAGCCGCACGGCGTTCACCGCGGCCACGACGGCGAGCGAGCTGCCGAGCAGCACGAGGGTGTTGACGAACCCGAACGCCGGCGTCAGCTCGCGCTGGGACGCGGCGAACAGCTCGGGCTGCTCCGCGCGGTAGTGGAGGAACATCCCGAACAGGACGCCGAAGATCAGGAGGTCACCGATGACGACGAGCCAGATCCCCGGCTCGCCGGGGACCCGGCGCTCGGCGTCGCGGTCGCGGTGGAGGGCCGGCGCGCTCATCGCAGCGCTCCGGCGGCCACCGGCACCCGAGCGGCGTCGCCGACCGGCTCGCCGGCGGGCGGCGCGAGCAGGCGAGCCTCCTCGGCCTCCTCGCGGGCGGCACGAAGGACGAGCCACGTCATCACCGGGTACCACGAGCCGAACACCGCGGCGGGGATCCAGAAGCCGAGCAGCCCGTTCCAGGCGAACGGCCCGCTCTCGAAGAAGACGATGAGGCTCGCCGGCGTCAGGAGCACCGCGATCCAGAGGTTCATGTACGCCGACCAGCGAGGGAACACCGGGCGGGGACGACGGTCGGCGAACGTGGCGACGGAGAGCGCCACGAGCTGCCCGATGATCGGCGGCCAGGGCAGGATCAGCATGAGGTAGGAGAGCTCGTTGACGAGCTGCGTGAGCTCCGGCGTGCGCTCCGGGCGGAAGGACCCCCCGAGGAAGAGCAGCATCGGGATCATGAGCACGACGGTGACGAGGATCCCCGACGCGAACTGCAGCATCGCCAGCACCGGCGTGCGCGGCTCGCTGCGGCGCATCTGCATGCTGATGGCGAAGTAGAACGGGATCGTCAGGAAGATCCCGACCATGCCGAGCAGCAGCCCGACGCGCCGCAGATCGGCGTGGTGGGAGTAGATCCGGGCGACCTCCTCCGGGGTGCCGGACGGCGGCACCATCGGGATGAAGTTGCCCAGGAGGCCCCAGCCTCCGAACAGCAGGACGACGAAGCCGATGCCGCACCAGGCTCCGACCTGCTGCACCCGGTGCTTGAGCACGACGTCGCGCAGGTACGCGTCCCGGTCCAGCGGAGGCGCCGGGGCCGTCCACGTCATCGACGTCCCCCGTCCCGGGGGCCCTCGATCGGAGCGACGACGGGGTGCGGGAGGGACGACATGCAGGATCCGATCTCGACGAGCGTGGCCCCGACGATCGCGGGACGGGCAGAGCGGACAACCTGTCCGACCGCGCGAGAATCTAGCATTATTCGCGTCGTGGTTGGAAGTAGAGACAGCGTGTCCGACGCCGCGAGCCGGCGGACGCGCAAGCGCGAGCGGATGTACCGCAATCTGCTCGACGCCACCGCCGCGCTCATCGCCGAGGACGGCACGGCCGACCTGCGCATCAGCGACATCACCGAGCGTGCCGATGTGGCACTGGGCTCCTTCTACAACTACTTCGCGAGCAAGGAGGAGATCGTCGACGCCGTCGCGCGCGAGACGCTCAGCGCGCTCGCCGCCTCGCTGGCGGAGGGCGATGAGGCCACGGCCGGCGACGACGCGGCGATCGCCGCGCGCGCGATCCGCCGGTTCGTCGACCTCGCCCGCGAGGACGAGCTGCTGGCTCGGCTGCTCGTGAACCTCAGCGCCGGTGACGCCGTGTTCGTCTCCTCCGTCCATCCCGCGGCGCGGCGCGCCGTCGAGCGCGGCGTCGCGCACGGCCGCTTCACGGTCGGCTCCGTCGAGCTGAGCGTCGTGGCGATCACCGGCGGAGCGCTCGCCCTCGTTCGCGCGATCATCGACGGGCTCGATGTCGGCCCCGAGCCGGGGCGCGAGCTCGCCGAGCGCAGCCTGCTCGCCCTCGGGGTCCCGCCGCAGGAGGCGGCCCGCGTCGCGGCGCGCGTCTGAGGGGACCCCCGCGGGGCGTTCATGGGGGCTTCATGCGGGGGACGCGAGCCTGGCTCCATCACCCCACCCCGCTCCAGGAGCCCCGCATGTCCACCACCGCCCACCGTCCCGTCTCGCCCTCCTCGCCGTCGCGGCCGCCACCGTCGCCGCCGGCCTGCCCGCAGCCGCCTCCGCCGCCGCGGCCGACGTCCCACCGACGACGCTCAGCGGCTGGACGGTCACGGAGGGCCGGCCCACCGATCTGCGGGTGAAGCTCACCTGCCAGCGCGGCCTCGGGCCCTGCACGTTCGTCGTCGACGCGATCGGCCTCACCGCGAAGCGGGGCGCCGACTTCACCGCCCGGACCTCGCCGTCGCTGACGAAGCTCAAGATCCGCCGCGCCGGCCGCTCGATGGTGGCGACGGTGCGGTTCACCGCGCTCGACGACGGCGTCTGCGAGGGCACGGAGCTCGCCCGCGTGCGCGTGACGAAGCGGACGCGTCGCAAGGGCGGCCGCCGCGACTACGGCACCGTCACGATCAAGGACGCCGACTGCGAGACGCCCACGACGCCGACGGCCCCCGCGCCGACGACGCCCGGGCCGACGACGCCGGCGCCCGATCCGGTGCCCGGCGGCCCGGCGCCCGCGTTCCCGCCCGACGCCGGCACGCCCACCGTCCGCACGACCGCCCTGACGAACGGGACGCTCGGCGAGTGCACGACTCCGCAGTGGATCGGCACCGAGGCGACGGCCGGGGCGAACGGCTGGTTCAACCGCGGCTGCGCGGTGAAGGTCGCCTGCCCGCCGGTCGCCGCGGTCGACGGCGTGGCGACGATCGACTTCAAGGGCCAGTACGGGCTGGAGGTCGAGGACGAGGACGCGCTCGTGGCGATGTACGAGCGAGCGATCGCGGCGTTCCCCGACGCCGTCCTCGAAGACCCGCACGACCTGCCCGCGGTGCGCGAGCTGCTGGAGCCGATCGCCGACCGGGTCTCCTACGACGCCCCGGTCACGACCGTCGCGTCGCTGGACGCCACGCCGATCCGGGTCGGGATCGTGAACGTCAAGCCCTGCCGGGTCGGCCGCCTGTCCGAGCTCGGCCGGCTCTACGCCCACTGCGAGGCACAGGGCATCCGGATGTACAACGGCGGGATGGGCGAGCTCGGCGTCGGCCGCGGCCAGGCGCAGCTGCTGGCGTCGCTGCTGCATCCCGACGCGCCGAACGACATCGCGCCGTCGGACTACAACCTCGAGGCGCCGCCGGCCGAGCTGCCGGCCAGCCCGCTGGACCCCGCGCCGGACCGCGGGTTCCGCCGCCGCTGACGGCGGCGATGCCAGACCCGTGCCCGGCCCGGTGCCGGGCGCCTCGGCGACCACGGAGCCGCGCCGAAACGTGGCGTTCATACACTCGTTTCGATCGTCGAACATGATGTATGGTGGCCGCGACCGGACGTCGCGTCCGCGAGCGACGACGCCCGCCCGACGCGGCTGCACCCACGTCGGGCACCGTCCACCGATCGGAAAGAGGGTCCATGGAACCCGGATACACGCCAGCCCCGGGCTACGGGGAACTGCTCGGCCACCCGTCCCCGAACGTCGCCAGCGACTTCGACGCGTGGTTCTTCCTGTTCTGGGCCGGGCTGCTCGTCGTCGTCATCGCCCTGCCGTGGGCGATCCGCGCGGCGTTCAAGCACCGCGACTACCTGCCGCTGCTCATGCTCGGGGCCGGCCTGCTGACGTCGCTCGGCGAGCCGATGCTCGACCTCGTGGGCCACCTGCGCTGGTCGGAGAACCTGCACGGCCCCGCGTTCACGAACTTCGGGATCCCGGTCCCGCTGCTGATCCCGCCCTGCTACGCCCTGTTCATGGGCCTCGAGGCCTACTGGATCTGGTCCGTGATCCAGCGCGGCATCAACATGAAGGGCATCATGCTCATGTTCGCCGCCTGCGGCCTGAGCGACGCGATCATGGAGCACCCGGGCGTCATGATGGGCGTCTACGAGTACTACGGGCAGCAGCCGCTCGAGTTCTACAAGTTCCCGTTCTACTGGTCGTTCACGAACGGCGCGGCGATCTTCACGATCGCGGTGATCCTCCACCACGTGTGGCCCCACATCAAGGACCGCGGCTGGATGCGGCTCTGGGTCCTGCCGATCGGGATCATCGGCACGACGGCCGGCGAGTTCGGCACCGGCTTCCCGGTGTTCCTGGCGATCAACGCCGACATCCCGACCTGGCTGCAGTGGTCGATCGGGTCGCTGACCGTCCCGCTCTCGATCGCCTGGGTCTACGCGCTCGGCCAGACGGTGATCTCGAAGGACTCGTCGATCCCGTGGACCTTCTGGGGCCTCTTCAAGTCCCGGTTCATGCTGCCCAAGCAGCGCGAGGCCTACATCGCCGGCATCGGCGGCGCGCAGGCCGCGGAGGAGTTCGCCAACCGCGAGCGCAGCGCGACGCGCGACGACCGCCCGCTCACGCGGACCTGACGCACGCGACACGACGGCCACGAGGGCCCGCCGACCGGCGGGCCCTCGGTCGTTCCCGGGCCGTCGCGCGGTCGCGTCCGCGCCACCGGACGACGCGAATCGGTCACGCCGTTCGATCTCTGGACACATTGTTCGATCATGCGCTAGCGTGGCGGCCATGAGCACCCAGAGCCACAGCGAGTTCACCCTGCCGCGCCCGCGGGTGATCCTCCTCCTGATCGTCGCGCTGATGGCCATCAGCGGCGTCTTCGGCGGGCTGCTGGACGGCCAGACGGCGGACACGATCCAGCCGCAGCCCGCCGTCTCGCACTGAGCCGCCTCGCCGGCGAGCGGCGAGCGCCCTCCACGGACCGACGGTTGAGAAGGGCGTGGCGGGGTAGCCTCGCGGGAGTCGAGTGCGCGCCCGCCTGGCGCGCGCCGGCCCGACGACCCGTCCGGGGTCCCGAGGGAGGCGCCCGTGCGCCCCATCCGCAGCACCGATGCGCGCGTCCCGGGGACGCGCACCCCCGACCGCCCGCAGGAGCCGACGCGCGCCGACGGCCCGCCGGTCCCGTTGCACGTCCGCCAGAACGCGCCGGGCGGTCTCGGCAGCCCGCGGCCCCGCCGCGTCGTCGGCGCCGTCTCGCCTCGCACGCTGGGGCGCAGCGACTGACGCTGTGGCCACTCAGCGGTGCCGGTGGAGCCACGCCACCGCGGTCGACCAGGCCTCGGTCCCGGGCTCGATGAGGTCGAAGTGGCCCTGGCGCTCCGGACGTTCGAGCGTCACCGCGTCACCGGCGTCGCGGGCCGCCGCGACGTAGGCGTCGATCACCGCGGCCGGGACGGCGTCGTCGAGCGCGCCGTGCACCAGCAGCTGCGGCACGCCGAGCGGGACCCGCTCCACCGGCGAGGCCCGCGCGTAGGCGTCGGGGTCCGCGGCGGGCGTGCCGCCCATGAACCGCTCGACGATCCTCGCGCTCTCCGCGTCGCGCCCGTGCGCGGTGCGCACGTCGGTCAGCGGCGCCAGCGCGACGAGCGCCCGCACCCGCACCGCCGCGTCGGACGGGTCCCGCGCGCCATCGAGCAGCGCCAGGTGCCCGCCCGCGGAGTGCCCGGCCGTCACGACCCGGTCGAGGTCGAGCGGGACGCCGCGGTCCCGCAGCG
Organism: Patulibacter brassicae; assembly: GCF_033949425.1. Lineage (NCBI taxonomy): Bacteria > Bacillati > Actinomycetota > Thermoleophilia > Solirubrobacterales > Patulibacteraceae > Patulibacter > Patulibacter brassicae. The sequence continues at coordinate 52,379 of NZ_JAXAVX010000012.1, forward strand.
CTCGCAGGTGGTCGACGGCGGTCGAGACGTCGGTCGCCGTCGCCGGCCAGCCGCCGCCCCCTCCGAGGCGCCGGTACTCGACGTTCCACGCCGCCCAGCCACGGTCCGCGAGGTCGCGGGCGAGCGGCCGCGTCGGCGCGAGGTCCGCGTACTCGCGGACCCAGAACCCGCCGTGGAGGAGGACCGCCACCGGGGCCGGGTCCGCCGCGGACGCGCCTTCGGGGAGCGTCAGCTCGCCGAACTGGTCCTCGTGGTCGCCGTAGGGCTCGCGCATCGTCGGCACGTCGCGCGGGTACCCCGGGCGGCGCGCCCACGCACGCCGGCGTCCGCTCGGCGAGGCGGCCCGGCAGGGGCCGGAGCACCTCCCGGTGGCCTGAGGGAGAACCCGCCCCTGCTCGAGGGAGACGGGGGTGTGCGCGGCGATCCCGCCCGTGGAGCCTGCCCGCCCCGGCGGGAATGGTCCCGTCGCGTCCCCTGGAGACTCCGTGCCCTCGACCTGCCGGTGACCGTGACCGTGCCGGCGAGCACCGCCTCCGGCGTCTACGACGTCGTGCTGCGAGCCGCCGACGAGGGCGGCGAGCGCTCCGCGACCGCCCGGATCCGCGTGGCGGGCCAAGAGCCGCCGACGACGACCACGGACGCCGCGCCGCCGACCGGGACCCTGCCGTCCACGTCGGTGCGGCCGGGCTCGCTCGTTCTCGGCAGGGCGAGCACGTCGCACGCGGGCCGCGTCGTCCGCGTCGCGGCCACCGTCTCCGGCCCCGGGTCGATCGAGGCGATCGCCACCCGTCCCGCCGCGATCGCCTCGAACCGTGCGCGGGACATCGCCCGCAACGTCCTCACGCCGGGCCCCCGGCGCCTGGCCTACGCGCGCCTGCGGCCCGCCCCGACGAAGAGCCGCAAGCTCTCGCTGGTCCTGCGGCGCACCCCGGAGGGACGCCTGGCGGCCCTGGCGCTCGGGCGTCGCCGGTTCACCGTCCGGATCGTCGTGCGCTACACGCCGGCGGGCGGGAAGGCCATCGTGGCCTCGAAGCTCGTACGGGTGACGCCGCCGCGCTGAGCCCCCGGCTCCCGGCGAGTCCTCCGGCGCTGCCCGCCACGTCGGAGATGCCGAGACGGAGGTCGACACCGGGGCGAGGAATCGGACGGCCGCCGCTCCACCACGGGGTCCTCGTGCCGCGATCGAGGCTCAGCCCGGATCGAGGCGCGGTGCTTCAGGCTCGATGACCGGCTCGTCGTTGAGCAGCGGCGCGAGCAGGACGGCCGCCTGGAGCGCCTTCGCTCCCGGCTCCTCCTGCCCGGCGATCGATGCGGCGCGACGGATCCGATACGCGATCGTGTTCTGGTGGATCCCGAGACGCCGCGCGGCGCGCGCGAGGCTCTGCCCTTCCTCCAGGTACACGCGGAGGGTCTCCAGCAGGCGGCGGGACGCGTCGTCGCCCGCGGCCAGCGGCCCGAGGATCGATGCGGCGACCTGCCGGGCCGCCTCGACGTCGCGCAGCAGCAGGTCCTCGACGGCGACGTCGTGATAGGCGGTCGCGCGGGCCGCACGCCGCAGGAGCCGCCCAACCCGCCGGGCCCGGCGGGCCTCGCGGTGCGCCAGGCGGAAGCCGTCGACCCCCAGGGCGGCACCGCTGAGGGCGACCCGGAAGCGCGCGTTGCGCAGCCGCCGCGCGACGCGCTCGGCCGCGTCCGGTGGCACCACGTCGCAGGCGACCCAGGCGGCGCACTCGTCCACGCCGTCGTGGTGGACGAGGGGCCGGCCATGCCCACCGAGCGCCTCGGCGACATGGCGCACCGCATCGTCCACGGGATCGCCCGGCAGGTCGGCCGCACGCTCGTCCGTGGTCCAGAGCAGGACGCAGCAGTGCGTGCGACGCAGGTCGTACCCGAGCCGGGCGCTCGTCACGTCGACGTCGACCGGCGCGCCGTTCAGCAGCGCGGTGATCGCCTCGGTCCGCACCGCAGCGGCCCCACGGCGGCGACGGTCCCGCTCCTGCTGGTAGGCCTCGATCAGCGGCGCGGAGATCGCGTCGATCCAGGCGAACGCGAACGCGGAGCACGCGCGCATCGCGTCGGTGACGAGCGCCGGGTCGTGGTCGCCGGCGACGAGGTCGGCGTAGAAGAGGTCCTGGTAGGCGGCCTGACCGAGGCGGTAGATCCGCAGCAGGTCGTCCATCGGGATGCCCCGGCCGACGAGGCCGCGCGCCCAGATCAGCGCGTCGTGCGGCGGGGGCACGACCTGGGGCGGCGTCCAGCTGCGGATCATCGTCGACAGGAGCTGCGCGCTGCTGCGGGCGACGGAGATGAGCGACGCGTGGAACTCGTCGCCCAACCTGATGTGGGGCATGACCTGCTCGACCCGCTCGATCAGCAGGTCCGCGACCTCGTCGAGCTCTCCGAGCAGCCGCTCGGCGGTCGCAGCGAGCAGGGCCTCGACCTCGGGGGAGCACTGCGGTACCGCGCCGGCCGTCACCATCGTCCCGTGCCTCCGCATGGGGCGAGCCTCCCAGACCGCGGTCCGCCCGCGGGATCGGCGCGCGCCCTCACGCCGATCCCCCGGATCGCTCGCCGCGCGCTGGCGCAACCGAGCCCGACTCAACGGCCCGTGCTTGCCGACGCGGCGACGCCCGTTCCGTCGACGCAGACCGCCAGCGCTCCCTCCGCCAGCCGCGCCCGCAGCACCTTCTTGTCGAACTTGCCGACCGACGTCTTCGGGACCTCCTCGATGAAGGCGAAGCGTTCCGGCACCCACCACCGGGCGACCCGCTCGGCGAGGAACGCCCGCAGCTCCGCCGGTCCGGCCGTCGCCCTCGGGGCGAGCACGACGCACGCCAGCGGCCGCTCGGTCCACCGCTCGTCCGGATGGGCGATCACCGCGGCCTCGAGCACCTCCGGATGCGCGAGCAGCTCGCCCTCCAGCGCGACGGAGGAGATCCACTCCCCGCCCGACTTGATGATGTCCTTCGCCCGGTCGGTGAGCCGCAGCGTGCCGCGGTCGTCGATCGTCGCCACGTCGCCGGTCCGCAGCCAGCCGTCGTCGATCGCCTCCTCGCTCGCGTCCGGGTCGCGGTAGTACCCGGCGGCGATCCACGGCCCGCGGACCTGCAGCTCGCCCTCGCTGGTGCCGTCCCACGGCTGCTCGACGCCAGCGTCGTCGACGAGCCGCGCCTCGACGAGCGGGGCGATCGTCCCCTGGGCGAGCCGGCGCGCCCAGCGCTCCTCCTCCGGCACGTCCTCGGGCACGCGCGCGACGGCGCCCAGCGGGCTCGTCTCCGTCATGCCCCAGGCCTGGACGATCTCCGCCCCGAGGCGGCGCTCGAAGCCCTCCATCAACGCACGCGGGACCGCCGCCCCGCCGCACGGCGCGCAGCGCAGCGACGAGACGTCGACCTCGTGCTGCTCGGCGTAGCGCAGGAGATCCATCCAGATCGTCGGCACGCCCGCGGCGATCGTCACCCGCTCGGCGGCGATCGCCGCGGCAATCGTCGCGGCCGACATGTCCCGCCCGACGAACACGAGCGAGGCGCCGGTCAGCGCGCACGCGTACGGCAGGCCCCACGCGTTGGCGTGGAACATCGGGACGATCGGCAAGACACGATCCCCCCGACCGACGGCGAGCGTGTCGACCATCCCGGCGGCGAGGGCGTGCAGCACGCTGGACCGGTGCGAGTACAGGACGCCCTTCGGGTTGCCGGTCGTGCCGCTGGTGTAGCAGAGCGCCGCCGCGGCGCGGTCGTCGACCTCCGGCCACGCGGCCAGCGGCGCGACGTCGGCGAGCGCCGCGTCGAGGTCCTCGCTGCGGAAGCGCTCCAGCGCCGCACCCGGCTCCGGACCCTCGCCGAGGAGGACGAGGTGCTCGAGCTCGGTCAGGTCGTCGGCGACCGCCTCCAGCAGCCCGAGCAGCGTGCGGTCGACGAGCAGCACGCGCGCGCCGCCGTGGTTCAGCACGTAGGTGAGGTGCTCGGGCGTCAGGCGCAGGTTGACGGTGTGCAGCACCGCGCCGATCGCCGGGATCCCCAGGTACGCCTCGAGGTGCTGCGCCGAGTTCCAGGCGAGCGTCGCGACGCGATCGCCCTCCCGCACGCCGAGCGCGCCGAGGTGCGCGCCGAGGCGCGCCGCGCGGTCGGCGACGCCGGCGAAGCTCCGCCGCGTCGTGCGACCGTCGGCCCGGAAGTCGACGACCTCGGAACGGGCCGTGACGGTGGCCATCCGTCGCACGAGCCCCGCGATCGTCAGCGGATGGTCGTGCTGCATCAGGCCCGGCAGCGGGCTCATGCGGCGACCTCCGCCCGGTCCGCGGCCTGCGCCGCGGGCACGCCGCGCAGCAGGTCGGCGGCCTTCTCGCCGACGACGATCGCCGGCGCGTTCGTATTGCCGCGCGGCACGACCGGCAGGACGCTCGCGTCCGCCACCCGCAGGCCCTCGACGCCCTGCACGCGCAGCTCGGCGTCCACCACGCGGCCGATCCCGCAGGTGCCTGCCGGGTGATACAGCGTCTGGGCGGTGCGCTGGATGTGCGCCCAGACGTCCTCGTCGCTGTCGGAGGCGGGGTACGCACCGACCATCCGCTCGCGGACGTGCGGAGCGAGCGCCGGCTGCTCGGCGATCTGCATCGCGCGACGGACGCCCTCGATCATCGCCGCCCGGTCGGCCTCGCTCTCGAAGTAGCGGTGCACGATCCGCGGCTTCGAGCTCGGGATCGGCGCCCGCAGCGACACCTTGCCGCGACTCTCCGGGGTGAGCAGGCAGGCGCTGGACACCCAGGCGTGATCGACGGCGACCGCCAGGCCCTCCTCGACGAACGGCGCCGGCGCCGCATGAAACTGGACGTTCGGAGCATCCAGCGACGGATCGGTCCGCAGGAAGCCGCCGGCCTCCGCGAAGTTCGACGTCAGCGGCCCCCGGCCCTCGCGCGCGAACTGCTGGAGGTGGTGCGGCGCGGTCGCGGTGAGCAGCGACTCGGTGTCCGTCCAGACCCCGACGGCGCTCATCGGGTGGTCGGTCAGGTGCTCGCCGACCTCCGGCAGGTCGGCCACGACGTCGATCCCCAGCGGCGCGAGCTCCGCAGCCGGACCGATGCCGCTGAGCAGCAACAGCTGCGGAGAGCCGTAGGCGCCCGCCGCGAGGATCACCTCGACCTCGGCCCGCCGCTGCTGGAGGCGGCCGTCGTGGTACAGCTCGACGCCGACCGCCCGACCACCCTCGACGACGACGCGGTGCACGAGCGCGTCGGTGACGAGCTCGAGGTTCGGGCGATCGAGCGCGGGACGCAGGAAGGCCTGCGCGGTCGACCAGCGACGGCCGTCGCGCTGGGTCACCTGGTAGAAGCCGACGCCGTCCTGGGACTCCGCGTTGAAGTCCTCGTTGGCGGCAAGGCCCGCCTCTCGTGCAGCTGCCACCCACGCCTGCATGAGCGGGCTGCGAGAGCGGTTCTCGCTGACCGTGAGCGGACCGTCGGCGCCGTGGTACTCGTTCGCGCCCCGCTCGTTGGTCTCGGACCGCTTGAAGTACGGCAGGACGTCCTCGTAGCCCCAGCCGGTCGCCCCGGCGGCCGCGTACCCATCCCAGTCGGCGCGGTTGCCGCGGATGTAGATCATCGCGTTGATCGAGCTCGACCCGCCGACGACGCGTCCGCGCGGCAGGTAGAGCCGACGCCCCGCGAGGGCGGGCTCCGGCTCGGAGTCGAAGTCCCAGTCGAAGCGGCTCTTCATCAGCGAGCCGAACGCCGCCGGGACATGGATCTCGTCCGCGTCGTCCTGACCGCCGGCCTCGATCAGGGTGACCTCGACGGCGGGATCCTCGGTCAGTCGCGCCGCCAGGGCGCAGCCGGCGGACCCTGCGCCGACGACGATGTAGTGGCTCATCAGGTGCCTCCTCGGGTGTGGTCGACGCGACCGTACGGCCGGGGTCCGCGGCGCCGTTCGGGATTTCGACGATCGGGATGCCCCGGGGTTCGGAGAACTCCCCAGCACCGCCGCCGCGCCGCGCAGGACGATCCTCGGCGTCCAGCCCAAGGAGGAGCGCATGGCCACCACCCTCGACCAGATCGACCTTGCGACGCGGGCGTTCTGGGCCCAGACCCCCGACGAGATCGACGCGGCGTTCACGGTGCTGCGGCGCGAGAACCCCGTCCCGTGGAGCGGACCGGCCGAGTCCGACCTGTTGCCGCCCGAGCTCAACACCCAGGGCTTCTGGTCGCTGACGAAGTACGACGACATCCGCTTCGCCAGCCGCCATCCCGACGTCTTCTCCTCGGCCGAGGGGATCACGATGGAGACCTTCGACCCGCTGATGACGCAGGCAGCGCAGTCGTTCATCGCGATGGACGACCCGCGCCACGCCGAGCTGCGCGGAATCACGATGGAGGCGTTCAAGCCGGCGAACATGAAGCGGATGGGCGACTGGGTCCGCGGCCACGCCCGCGATCTGATCGACGAGATGGCCCCGCTGGGCGAGGGCGACTTCGTCGAGCTCGTCTCCAAGCAGCTCCCCGGCCGGATCTTCGGCAGCTTCTTCGGGCTGCCGGCGGGCGAGGTCCACGACCGCACGATCGACGCCGCCCAGCGCCTGCTCTCGTGGTCCGATCCCGCGGCGACGAAGGGGAAGACCGGCCTCGAGCACTTCGTCGAGGCCGTGATGGAGCTCCATGAGATCGCCGCCCTGCTGACCGATCAGCGCCGCGCCGAGCCCGGCGACGACCTCATGACCTGGGTGATCCAGGCCGAGTTCGAGGGCCAGCGGATGGACGACGACGAGATCGCGGCGTTCTTCGTGCTCCTCGCCGTGGCCGCGAACGACACCACCCGCCACGCCTCCGCGCACGCGATCAACGTCTTCGCGCAGCACCCCGTGCAGAAGGCGCTGCTGATCGAGGACATCGACGGCCGCGTGGAAGGCGCCGTCGAGGAGGTCCTGCGCTGGGCGTCGCCGCTGCTGCACATGCGCCGCACCGCGACGCAGGACGTGACGATCGGCGACGCCGAGATCAAGGCCGGCGACAAGGTCGTGCTCTGGTACTGCTCCGGCAACCGCGACGAGGACGCGTTCCCCGACCCGTTCTCCTTCGACATCCTGCGGCCGAAGAACCGCCACGTCGCGTTCGGGGGCGGCGGCCCGCACTACTGCCTCGGGGCGGCGCTGGCCCGCACGATGCTGCGCTCGCTGCTGTCGGAGGTCTACACCCGGATCCCCGACATCACCGGCGAGCCCGAGTGGCTGGCGCTGAACTTCATCAACGGCATCGAGCGGATGCCGTGCACCTGGACGCCGCCGCGATGAGGACGCCGGGGGTCCCGCGACCGGCGGCCCCGGCCGCTGGCCCGTCCGAGCGCCCCTGGCCGCGGAACGCCCCGCCGGTCGGGCCGCGCGCCCGGCGCGAGGTCGACGAGCTCCTCGCGACCGCGGGACCGCTGCTCGGCGTCGACGGAACGATCAGCCCCCTGGACCTCGAGTCGACGCGAGCGCTGCTGGAGCGGACGTGGCGCGACGCGCTGGCCGTCCTCGACGCCGCGACCCCCGCCCGTCGCTCGCGCCTCATCGACGTGCTGGGCCGCTGCCGCGAGCTGGACCGCGACCTGGAGCACCACCTGACGGACGCGCGTGCCGCCTCGCTCGCGCGCGTCCGGGCGGCGCTGGAGCTCCTCTCCGACGCCGAGAGCCTCGCCCAGGTCCTCGACCGGGGGCCGGTGGCGGCCGCGCGGCTCGGCTTCGATCGCAGCCTCCTGTCGGCCGTCGAGCGCGGCTGCTTCGTCCCGCGGTCGTGCTTCATGGGCGAGGACCGTGAGCGGGCCGAGCACCTCGTACGGGTCGGTCGGGACGAGCCGCGACGGCTCGACGGCTCCCTGCGCGAGACGACGCTCGTCCGGCGCCGAGAGGCGATCGTCGTCGACGACGTCCAGACCGACCCGCTGGTGCACCGCCGGATGGCCGAGGTCTCGGAGGCGCGCAGCTACGCCGCCGCCCCGGTCCTGCTCGAGGGACGGGTCGCGGGGTTCCTGCACGCTGACCACCACGCCCGCAGGCGCGCGGTCAGCGGCCTGGACCGCGACGCGCTGTGGATGTTCGCCGACGCCTACGGCCGGGCGCTGGAGCGCGCCCTGCAGGCCACGCGCCTGCGCGAGTTGGAGCGGGCGGTCGAGGGCGCCCATCGCGAGACGCTCGCCGCGCTGCGCGCGACCGGCGTCGAGGCGCTCGGGCTCGGCGAGGTGCGCACGACGCGCCCGCTCGCCCCGGTGGCGCCGCTGCTGCCGCGGGAGGAGCCGGCAGCGCCGGCGGCCCTGACCCGGCGCGAGCTGGAGGTCGTGCGGCTGCTCGCCGCGGGCGAGACGAACGCCGGGATCGCCGCGCGCCTCGTCATCTCGGCGGGCACCGCGAAGACGCACGTCAAGCACATCCTGCGCAAGCTCGGCGCCGCGAACCGCGCCGAGGCCGTATCGCGCTTCCTGCAGCTCGAGCGCGACGCCGAGCGGCGTGCGGCGGGCGGGGAGCCCGCCGCGCGCCGCGCCCTGGGGTAGACCCCCAGGGGTGCGCCCCGGCCGCTCGGCCGGGGCGGGCGGCGCCTACGCCGCCGGGGCGGGCGGGTGGTAGATCGACTGCAGCTGTTGGTAGGCCGCCAGCCCCTCCGGACCGAGCTCCCGTCCGATCCCGCTGGCCTTCACGCCCCCGAACGGCGCCGCCGGATCGAGCATGAAGTGGTTGATCCCGATGCTGCCGGTCTGGACCCGCGTGGCGACCGCCTGACCGCGCTCGGGATCGCTCGTCCAGACCGAGCCGCCGAGCCCGTAGTCGGAGTCATTGGCGATCGTGGTCGCGTCGTCGACGCCGTCGTACGGGATGACCGCCAGCACCGGACCGAAGATCTCCTCGCGGCTGACGGTCGCCCGGTTGTCGACGTCGGCGAAGATCGTCGGCCGCACGAAGAACCCGCGGTCCTGCGCCGCCGGGGTCCCGCCGGCCACGACGCGCCCGCCCTCTGCGCGGCCGGTGGCGACGTACCCCTCGACGCGGTCGCGCTGGCGGGCGGAGGCGAGCGGTCCGATCTGGGTCGCCGGGTCCAGCGCGTCGCCGACCACGAGCCCGTCGGCGAGCGCGCCGAGCAGGACGACGACCTCGTCGTAGCGCTCCCGCGGCGCCAGGACGCGCGTGCCGAGGAAGCAGGTCTGGCCGTTGTTCAGCAGCGTCGCCCCGAACAGCTCCTCGACCGAGGACGCCAGGTCGGCGTCGTCCAGGACGATCGCCGCCGACTTGCCGCCGAGCTCGAGCGTCACCGGGCGCAGCAGCCCGCCGCAGGCCGTGGCGATCGCCCGCCCGGCCGCCGTGGAGCCGGTGAAGGCGACCTTGTCGATCCCCGGGTGCGAGACGAGGTACGCGCCGACCTCCCGACCGGCGGGCACGATGCTCACGACGCCCTCCGGGATGCCGGACTCCTCGATCGCCTCGGCGAGCAGCTGCGCGTCGAGGACCGTCTCGGGGCTCGGCTTCACGACGACCGAGCATCCCGCCGCCAGGGCGGGCGCGAGCTTGAACATCGTCAGGACCTGCGGGAAGTTCCACGGCACGATCGCCGCGACGACGCCGATCGGGCCGCGCCGGACGTGGATCCGCCCGCCGAGCAGGCCGACGCGGTCCTCCGCCTCCGGCAGCTGCCGCACGAGGCCGGCGTAGTAGCGGGCGAGGAGCCCCGGGAAGACCGCCTCGGTCTGCTCGGCGATCGCGATCGGCATCCCGTTCTGCTGCGCCACGCGGCGCGCGATCTGCGGGCCGCGGGCGTCGAGGGCGTCGGCGAGCCGCTCGAGCGTCGCGGCGCGGCGCTCGGGCTCCCACGTCGCCCAGCCCGTCGGATCCTCGAACGCGCGGCGGGCCGCGGCGACGGCGGCGTCGACGTCGGCGTTCGTCGCCTCGGGCACCGAGCCGATCGGCTCCTCGGTGCTGGCCGAGATCACCGCGATCCGGTGCCCGCCGCGCGGGGCGACCCACGCGCCGCCGATGAAGAGGTGCTGCTGGTCGATGGTCGTCTGCGTGCTCATGGTGCTCGTGCGCTCCTCGTCGCTCACGCCCCGACGCGGTCGCCGAAGAACTGGGCGTGGAAGTTGAACGGCAGGTGATGGGGCAGCTCGGCGCGGGCGATCTCCGACAGGTCGCGCGCGTCGAGGACGACGAGGAACGACCGGCCGGCGTGCGAGTCCAGGACGACGCTCAGCACCGCGCCCTCGTCCTCGTGCTCGGCGTCGGGCGCCGGGACGAAGATCGGCTCGCCCGGGTAGCACCCCGGCTGTGCCACTCGTGGTGCTCGCCCGAGTCGACGTCGAGCTTCACCACCGCGTCGAACCAGTCGCTCTCGGCGTCGCGGTAGGCCGCGAGGTAGGCGTACTGGTAGTGGAAGGTGTTGCGGCTGTCGTTGATCCGCGGGAACTCGACGCGGAGGTCGGCGATCCGTCGCTCGACGGCCGCGCCGCCGTTCAGGGGCAGCCGGTAGCGGGTCGGCGCGCCGCAGAAGACCGCGTGGTGGTCGGGATCGCGGAGCTTCTCGATCTCCATGTCCCAGACGCACTGCGGGGAGTCCATGGTGACGATGTCGACGACGATCTCGTCACCGTCCTCGTAGGCGTTGATCGTGTGCCAGAAGAAGAAGGGCTGCGCCGCGTGCGTGCTGTGGACCTTGCCGGTTCGGCGGTCCACGACGGCGAACCGCGCGCCGTCCTCAGGGTGCCAGTCCAGGCACTCGGTGAACTTGCCCGACCGCAGGATCCCCGGCAGCGAGTAGCTCAGCGGCTGCAGCGGCAGCACGACGTAGTGCTCCGTCATCGCGAAGCTGTGCATGTACTCCGGGGGCCGGCCGGCCGGCGCGCTGCCGATCGGCCGGCGGCGGGCCTGCGCGTCGATCGCGTCAATCCGGTGCTCGTTGCGCACGCCGAGCCGAGCGACGACCGTCACCATCTCGGTCCCCTCGGCGGGATCGAACTGCATGTGGTCGTAGAGGACGTGGGCGTCGCGGCTGTCGTGCCCCATGTCGGCGAAGCCGAGCGTGTCGAGCGTGTCGGGGTCGAACTCCAGCGGAAACGGCGCCTCCGTGGCCATGAAGTACCGCTCGCCGAAGCGCGCGATGTTGATGTTCGGCTCGAAGTGCCCGTCGGGGTCGAACATCGTCATGAGGCGCTTGCCGAGCCGCTTGCACGGGTCGGTGCCGACCGAGATCGTGGCCCGGTAGCGGCCCTGCTCGGCGTCGAGCTTGCGCGGCGTCTGGAGGAAGCGGTTGGCGTAGGCGACCCGCCCGTCGGCGATCGAGAAGACGTTGAGCATCGCCAACCCGTCGAACCAGTGGCCGAGCTGCTTCTCGCCGACCTCGAACCGCGCCGGGGTCGCGCGCATGAACGTCCCGGTCAGCCAGTCGGGCAGCGTGCCTCGGACGGGCAGGGCGTCGACGCGGATCTCCTCGTCGAGCGTCGTGTGCCCCTGCAGGCGCGTGCCGGCCGTCGGCAGCGCTTCGGTCTGGGTGGTGGTCGTCGCCATGATGGTCCTCCCCGGTTCGGGACAGGCGGCCCGCGGGCCGCTTGACATTGTCAAGCGAACTTCCCACGTCGGCGTTGACACTGTCAAGCGGGCGGGCCGTCGATACTGGTCCGGTGACGACCGAGACCCGCGCGACGCTCGCCGACCGGCTGCTGGACGCCGCAGAGGCCGAGATCGCCGAGCACGGCACGACGGAAATCAGCCTCCGCGCCGTCGCGCGCCGGGCCGAGGTCTCCCACCAGGCGCCCGGGTTCGCGTTCCGCGACCGCGCCGGCCTGCTCGCCGCGCTCGCGGCGCGCGGCTACCGCTACCTCCAGGAGGAGATCGCCGCGGCGCGCGAGGACCAGCCCGAGGACGCCGGGGGACGCGCGGTCCTCGTCGAGATGGGCGTGGCGTACGTTCGCGCCACGACGCGGCGGCCGGCGCTGTTCTGGCTCCTCACGCGCGTGGACGTCGGCGTCGGCCGACCGGAGCTCGAGGACGCCCGCCGACGGGCCGTCGAGACCCTCGTGGCCGCCGTGCGCGCGGCGATCGCCGACGGCTGGCACCACGATGCGACGCCGGACGAGCTGGCGACGCTCGCCTGGTCGACCGTCCACGGCCTGGCGGTGCTGCACCGCGACGCGCTCGGCCAGCTGACCGCGGGCTCGCCGGAGGAGACCGCGCGCGCGACCATGCGCCTGCTGCTGGACCGCTGAGATCGTTCACCGCAGCGGTCCGGGCGAGCTGACCCGGCGGCCGACGGCGCGGGTGAGGACGACCGCCGCGCGCATCCGCGATCAAGGACGTGTCCCGTCCGTTGGGTCCGCCGCTCGCGGCGGTGGCGACCGGCCGGTCGGGGCGGCCACCGCGGGTCGGCCGACCGTGCCGACAGCGATCGGAAGGACGCGCCGACCGTGCTGCTCGGCCCGGCCGTCTCCTTGGCGACCGTCTGCGCCTGCATCTGGTGAAGGCCTTCGCTCGGCGCCGTGAACGTCGTGCCGTTCCGTGCGCTCTGGGAATCGACGGCCTCCGTCGAGAAGACGACCGGGACCGGCACGTCCCGGAGGTTCGCACGCCGGCTACGCGCCCGAGCCGTCGTCGCGACCGCCGGACCCCGGACGTCCGGTGCCGTCGTAGAGCGTGCTCCAGATGATCGTCGTGAGCCCGAGCGACAGCTCGGCGAGCGCCGCGTCGTCGGTGTTCGGGAGCAGCTTGCCCATGCCGCGCTCGGCCGTCCACGCGAGCCAGGCGGCGACCGAGGTCGGGGCCGGGAACGCCCGGACGCTCCCGCGGGCCTGGCCGTGGAGGATGTGCTGCTCGACCTCTCCGGCACCCTCGGTGATCAGCGCGTCGAGGTGCGCGCGCAGCGCCGGCTCGTAGCCGGCGGCCTCGGTCACCGCGGACATGAGCGCCGCGTGCGGCCGGCACACGACGAGCATGTTCCGGATCGCGTCGTGCACGTCGTCGTAGCCGGCGTCGGGCGGGAGGTCCCACCAGCCCCTCGCGGCGTCGGTGATGTCCCCGACGACATCCGCGAAGAACTCCTCGAGCAGGTGGCTCTTGTCGCGGAAGTGGAGATAGAAGGTCGAGCGGGACACCCCGGCGTCGGAGGCGATCTGCTCCACGGTGAGCTCCGAGTACACGGCGCCCTCGTTCAGGCGGCCCTCGACCCCCTCGAGCAGCCGCCGACGGAACGCCGCGTGACGGATGGCGCGCTTCTCGCTCGCCGACGGAGGGACCGATCGCATCGGCCTCCGAGCTTACGCGGGAGCGGCGGCTGCGGCCGGGTCCTCCGCGCGCATGCGGAGCATCGCCCAGCACATGAGCGGGAACCAGATCGCGAAGACCCCGACCGGGACCCAGAACGTGAGGAAGCCGTCCCACGCGACCGGCCCGTCGTGGACGAAGACCGCAGCCTGGGCGGGCAGGAAGAGGAACCCGACCCAGAGGTTCACGAACCCGAGCCACCGCGGGATCAGCGGCACCGGTCGGCGGTCCTGCAGGATCACGACGCCGATCAGCACCACCTGGAGCGTGAAGGGCTGGACCGGCGGGAAGGTCATGAGGAAGCCCACGTCGCTGAACGCGCGGACGATCTCGGCCGGCTGGTCCGGGCGGTAGCCGACGGTGGCCAGGAGCAGGAAGTTCCAGCAGAAGAAGACCATCCCGAAGGCCCCCATCGAGAACTGGGCGAGCGCGAGGACCGAGGATCCCGCGACGCGGCGCAGCGCCTGGGCGATCCCGGCCGCGAACAGGACGTACAGGGCACCGCCCCAGACGCACATCGTCAGCCCCAGGCGCTTGAGCTCCGGGTCCTCCCGCCAGAGGGCGGCGACCTCCTCGGCCCGCATGTCCGGGCTCGGGGGCGGCACGAACCCGGCCAGGACGCCCCAGCCGACGAGCACGACGACGATCGACGCCGGCCCGCTCCAGGCGAGCAGGCGGAAGCCGCGGCGGCGATCCCGTTCCTGGAGCAGCGCGAGCTCGGCCGGCGTGCTCATCGGAGCACCAGCACGGCGACGAGCACGGCGCACACCACGACCGTCCACGCCTGCACCGCGAGGCGCAGGCGACGATCGGCGGAGCGCAGGTCCATGAACTCGCGGGCGATGACCCAGATCTTCAGGAAGCCGATCACGAGGACGACCGCCCCGGCGGCCTCGGCCGAGGTGGCGCCGTCCTCGCGACTGACGAAGAGCGACAGCACGGTCGCCGCGACGAGGCCGGCCCAGACGAGGGCGAGGCGCCCCTGGAGGTAGGAGAGCATCAGTGCACGAAGTAGAGGAGCGGGAAGAGCGCGACCCACAGGAGGTCGACGAGGTGCCAGTAGCTCACCGCCGACTCCGCGTCGCGCTCGACGACGGCGGGATCCGGCTGCCGGCGCAGCGCGCGGAGGACGAAGAGCAGCGCGCCGAGACCGACCAGGACGTGCAGCATGTGCAGCCCGGTCAGCACGAAGTACCACATGAAGAAGTCCCCGGACGCCGGGGTGGCACCGCTGCCGGCCTTGTCGATCCACTCCGCGCTCTTCAGGACGACGAAGAGGAGCCCGCAGGCGAGCGTCGCCCGGACCAGGCCGCGCGCGGCGACGCGATCCCCCGCCGCGAGCGCGCGCGGGACCGCGGCGGCCAGCCACGAGCTCGTGAGCAGGACGACGGTGTTGATCGTGCCCAGCGCGAGGCTGAGCGAGCCCTGCGCGTCGGTGAAGGCGCGGGGCTGCTCGGCGCGCACCTCGAGGTACGCGACGAAGAGGACGGCGAACACGAGCAGCTCGCCGCCGATGAAGAGCCAGGTGCCGAGCTCGCCCGGGATCCGTCGTGCGTCGTCCGCACGAGCGATCGGGGCCGATGGCGCCTCGGCCGGTCGGTCGACGGTGGTCACGGCGCGGCGCGCTCCAGCCGCGGGTAGTACGCGGTGCGGCCGTTGAACGTCCAGGGCCCCTGCGTGCGGCACGTCGGCGTCCCGCCCGTCGGCGGCACGATCAGCGGGTTGCGGACGTGCCGGCAGTCATAGGCCCGCAGCGAGCCGTCCCGGGCCAGCCCGCGCGACGCGCCGGGCTTCGGGTACGGGTTCGACGTGTTCGTCGGGAGCCGCTTCGTGTAGCCGCCGATGATCTCGTTCCAGACCGACAGGACCGCCGGGATGATGTGGACGTCTCGACCGCCGGGACCGCGGAACACGCCGTTGATCGTCGCCGGGATGTTCGAGAAGTTCGCGACGACCTCGTCGGTGTTCGCCGAGGCGAGCTGCAGGAACTCGATGAGCTCCCGCATCGCGGCGTAGGGCCCGCCGAGCGCCGGGCCGGCGACCGTCAGCGTCCGCTGCGCCGACGGCAGCGCGCGGTCGGCGATCCGCAGCGTCGTGGGCAGGCGGTCGAAGAGGCGCCGGAACTCCGGCAGATCGGCGTTGACGGCCCGTACCGCGGTCGTCAGCAGCGGCGCGGTCCCGCGCAGGGAGCCGGCCGCGATCCGCAGGTCGCCGCTCGCGTCGCCCAGCCGCGACGACGCGTCGCGCAGGGCCGCGAGGAACGCCGGCAGCTCAGCGACCGTGGCCTCCAGCGCCCGGTCCCGCCCGGCCGTCGTGCGGAGCACCGCGCGACCCTCGGTGATCGCGGCGGAGAGGTCGCTCGAGCGCCGGCCGACCGCGGCGAAGACCGCGCTGGAGGAGCGCACCATGTCGGCGAGCGCCGTGTCCTGCCCGCGCAGCTGGTCCAGCACGGTGTCGAGGTTGCGCACCGTGGGGGCGGTGCGGCCGATCGCCGCGTTCGCGGCGTCGGCACGGCCGTCGAACGCCCGGGCGATGCCCTGCGCCATCCCGCGGATGTCCCGGCGCGCGCCGGGCACGAAGGTCTGCAGGGCGTCCTCGAGCCGCTGCGTCGGCTGCACGCGCGTGGCGGACAGCCGGCCGCCGTCGGGGACCGCCGGCGCCGACCGCGGGCCGGGAGCGATCTCGACGTACCCCTCCCCGAGGAGCGACTTGCTGCGGACGGTCACGCGCGCGTCCCGCCGCAGCGGGGCGAACCGCGCGTCGAGCTCGAGCACGACGTCGGCACGCCGCCCGTGGACCGTGACGTCCTTGATCCGGCCGACGCTGACGCCGGCGATCCGCACGTCGTTGTTCGCGTACAGGGCGTCCGCGCGCGGCACGCGCACGGTGACCTCGTAGCCGCGCGGCTGCAGCGGCAGCTCGCCGCCGAAGGAGCGCCACAGGCCGATCGCGACCACGGCGCTGGCCAGGGCGAAGACGAGCGGGAACAGCACCGCGCGCCACGTGGGGGTCCCGGTCTCCATCAGCGCGACCCTCCGGTGGTGGCGACCGCGGGGCACCCGCCGTCGGGGACGCCGAGCACGCCCTTCAGCAGCGGCCCGAGATCGTGGACCGCGCCGAGGGTCGAGCAGCTCACGAGCAACCCGACGCGGAAGAAGTTGCCGTGCGCGTCACCGGTCGAGGCCACCGAGTTCAGGTTGTGCGCGAACCAGTTGATCCAGTAGAGCATTCCCTCCTGCCGGCCCGCGGGGTTGTAGGCGAGCGAGTTCGCGAGGTACTGCGTGGTCTGCAGGACCCGGGAGAGATCGGGGAGGACCGCGCTCGTCTGCCGCAGGGCCGGAGCGAGCTCCGTCGCGAGCGGCTGCGCGCGCCGCACGAGCGGCCGGAACTCCCGCTCGACCGTGTCGGCGAAGTCCCCGGCGAGCGGACGCAGGGTCCGCAGCGTCGGCGCCAGGCCGCGGATCGGCGGCTCGAGGTCGTCGAGCGCCGGGCGCAGCGCCGTCGACAGGGACCCCGCGCGGGTCAGCGCCTCGTTCGCGGCGCCCAGGGCGCCGGGCAGCTGGCGCAGGGTCGCGCGCAGCGGCCGATCCTGGCGGCGCAGCGCCGCGAGCGTCGTGTCGCCCGCCTGCACGAGCTGCGTGAGCTGGCCGTCGTCGGCCGCGGCCTCCGTGACCGAGGACAGGTTGTGGACGAGTCGCGAGAGCGCCCGGCGGCGGCCGTCGAGCGCCTCGCTCACCGCGCGCAGCTGCGCGACGGTCGGACCGAAGGAGACGAGCGCGCGGCGCAGGTCCGGCGCGCGGTCGGCCGTCCCCTCCCCGACGCTCGCCAGCAGCGCGGTGAGGAAGTCCCGCGTATCGGCGTCCAGGCCGTTGAGGAGCGTCGCGAGGGGCACCGGAGAGGTGGCGCGGCGCTGCGCGATGAGCCCGCCGTCGGGCATGACCCCGGCCTTCGGGGTCCCCGGGTCCAGCTCGATCCGCATGTCGGAGAGCGGGGTCACCGGCCGCAGCTGCGCGCGGGCATCGCGGTAGACCCGCGGAAGCTGCCGCGCGTCGATCTGCAGGGTCACGTGCGCCTGGCGGTCGACGAGCTCGGCCTCGGTGATCGTGCCGACCTTCACGCCGGCGACGTTCACCGGCTGGCCGAACCCCGGCGCGACCCCGTCGGCCGCCGGCAGCACGACGCGCACGTCGTACAGCTCGCGGAACGGGACCGGGAAGCGCTGCTTCACGAGCAGGTAGCCGAGCGCCACCAGCCCAGCGGCGGTGAGCGCGAGGATCAGCGCGATCCGCCGCGCGTTGGGCGACGACGTCATCGCGATCCTCCCTGGAGGCGCCCGCGGAGCTCCTGCAGCGCGGCCCGCGTCTCCCGCGCGCCGGCGGGCTTCGTGTCGATCCGGCGGAAGCCGCGGAACGCGGCGGCGTCGCGCCCGGTGCCGACCATCATCGCGAGGTCCGGCAGCCGCTGGGCGGCGCAGTCGGCGTCGATCCGCCGTGCGGGCCGCTGGTAGTTGCCCAGCCACTGCGGGCGCAGCGTCTGGAGGTCCTTCGGGACGAGGCCGAAGAGGTTCCCGAGTCCCGGGACCGCCCCGAGCAGCGCCCCGTCGCTGACCGTCAGCCCGGCGCGCAGCGTCGTGCCGTTGCCGTCGAAGCCCGGCGACCCGGACGCGAAGGTCGAGAAGGCGTGGAGCAGCTCGAGCCACGCGGGCTGGTCGACGCTCAGGTCGCCGTCGGGCACCCGCATGTTCAGCGCCGGCACCACGACGTTCGCGAGGCACGCGCCGAGCGACGCCGTGTAGGGCAGCGCGAAGCGCACCTGTCCGGCGAGCTGGGGCAGGTCGCCGACGGGCTGTCGCAGCTGCGCCACGAGCGCGCGCAGCTCGTCCGGTCGGCCGACGCGCTCGGCCTGGGCGAACGCCCGGTTCAGCGGGCGCAGGGTGGCCGGGAGCTCCGCGAGCGCGGGCCGCAGCGCGGCCGACACCCGTCGCAGCGACGGCAGGACGCCGTCGATCCGGCGCAGCGGGACGGCGGCCCCCGACAGGAGGCGGTCGGCGGCGACGAGCGAGGCGCCGACGTCCTGCTGCTGCTCGGCGAAGGTCCGGAGCACCGCCGAGTAGCCCGAGACGACGTCGGCCAGCGACGCGCGATCCGCGCCCAGCGCCCCGGTGAAGGACCCCGTCTGGCGCAGGGCGGCGGCGAGGTCGCGCGGCGCGCGCCCGCGGCTCGCGCGGGCCGCGCGGCGGACCGCGCCGAGGCTGCGGTCCAGCTCGACGCCGGCGCGGCGAAGGCCCGCGGCGCCGGAGGTCCCGTCGGCGCCCCGCCCGAACCCGTCCGCGAGGCCCGCGACGGTCCGCCGGAACTCGTCCCGCACAGGCCGGTCGAGGGTGCTGAGGACCTCGTCGAGCTGCACCGACCGCGACGTGCGCGAGGCGGGGATCGTGTCGTTGGCCGCGAGCGCCCGCCCGTGGGGGTCGCCGGGGACGACGTCGACGTAGAAGTTCCCCTCGAACGCCAGGCGCGCTCGCACGAGCAGCGTGTCGGTGGTGCGCAGGACGGTGTCGCGGTCGGCGATCCGCATCGTCACGAGGGCGGTGCCGTCCGGGGACGCGGTGACCGAGGTGACCTTCCCGATGTCCAGGCCGCCGGTGCGCACGGCGCTGTCGGCGCGCAGCTGCCCGGCGTCGCGGAAGATCGCCCGGACCTCGTAGCCGCCGGGGGCGACGGCGTCGCGGGCGAACGCGAACAGCAGCGCGGCGACGATGAGCGCCACGCCGACGGCCGCCGACGCGACGAGTCGTCGTGGGGAGACCGACGCCGCGGGACGGGTCCGCTCGCGACGAGACCTCATCGGGATCCTCCGATCGCGGCGGGCGGGTCGTCGAGCAGGCCCGCGGCGCGCGCCTGCCGCAGCAGCGCCGGGTCGGCGTCGGTGCGCACGGTGGTCCGCGCCTGCAGGCCCGCCGGGTTCGTCAGGCGCTGCCGACCGGGGGCGAACGGCTCGTTGCCGGCCTCGCACTCCTCGGCGTTCTCGCGCGGCGTGTAGTTCGTGTGGAGCGTCGGGAGGGGCTTCTCGTTCTGGAGCATCTCGAGCGGGCTGGCCCCGAAGTTCTTCAGGACGAGCGCGGCCATCGACGGTCCGTGGCCGACGCCGAGATCGCCCCACAGCGAGCTGAAGGTCTCGCCGAAGAGGCCGAGGCCGTTGCAGTGGACCTGCGCGTCGCGGAGGCCGGCGACCACCGGGGCGGCGGCGGTGAACGTCTCGCCGAGCTTGCGGACGGCGCCGTCGGGCTCGGGGCGCAGCGCGAACGCGCGCAGCGTCTCCGCCGTGCGCTGGAGCCGGGGGGCCGTGCGGTCCAGCGCGCGGAAGCCCACCGTCGCCGAGGCGAGGAACCCGATGAAGGTCCCCAGCCCCGACGGCAGGACGTCGGCCGCCGGCCGCAGGGCGCGCGCCGCGACGGCGAGGTCCCGGGCGGCGGGACCGAGACGCCGCAGCGCCGCGGTCGTCGTCCGTGCCGCCCCGGGGAACGTCTCCAGGGTGCGGGCGAGCGGGTCGCGGGCCCGGCGCAGGGCCGCGAACGTCCGAGCCCCGTCGTCGACGAGCCCGGCGAGGGCCTCGGCCTGGCGACCGAGCGGGCGGAGCATCGCGGCCGCGTTGGCGACGAACCCGTCGAGGTCGGTCCGCGGATCGTTCAGGGTGCGCGCGACGGCGGTCCCGGCCGGCAGCGCCCCGCGCAGGCCCTCGATCGCCGAGCCGATGTCGGGGCCGCGGCCGGCGAGCGCGCCGCCGACCTCGCGGATGCCGTGCTGGATGTCGGCCGAGGTCGAGCGCTCGAAGACGTCCAGTAGGTCCGTGAGCTGCACGGTCGGGCGGCTCTGCCGCACCGGCAGGAGCCCGCCGGCCGGCACGGTGCGCTTCGAGCGGCCGAGCTGGATGTCGAGGTAGCTGGCGCCGAGGACGGAGGCCGGGCGGACGGTGGCGATCGAGTCCACCGGGATCGGGTCGTGCGAACGGGGAAGCTTCACGCGCACGCGCGCGACGGGCTGCGCGGCGCCGGCGTCGTCGCGGGCCGGGATCGCCTCGACCTCGGTCACGAGCCCGACCCGCTGGCCGGCGATCCGGACGTCGTTGGCGCGCACCAGGCGCTGGGCGTCGGCGAGGTCGACCGAGAGCTCGTACGACGGCTGGAGCGGGACGCCGGTGCTCGCGTTCCACGAGACGTAGAGCGCGAGCAGCAGCGCGGCGATCGCGGCGACCCCAGCCGCGACGAGGGCGCCCTTCGGCTCGTGCCGGCGACGGGTCGGATTGCGACGGAGCCGGATCATCGGAGCAGCCGATCGAGCGCGCGACGCAGGTCGCGCTGGGTGGTCTGGGGCAGCGCGCCGAGCAGTCCGCCGGGCTGCTGCGCGGCCCGCGAGGTCGCCCGGCGGCCGCGTGCCTCGGCGGCCGGATCGTTGATCGGGATCCGGCCCCGGCCCGGTGCGCCGTACCGGTGCTCGCAGCCGCGCGCGGTCGCATCGAGCATGCAGCGGACCGCCGCGGTGACCGCGATCGTCGCGACGTGCCCGCTGCTGTCGGCGGTCGCCGACACCGTGGCCATCGAGTAGAGGAGGTTCGGCACCGACTCGAGCGCTCCGCGGTCGCGGGAGCTCTCCAGCAGCTCGCGCGCGTCGCGGGCCGGGGCCCCGAGCTGGCGGGTGGCCTGCGCGAGGTTCGTCACGAGCCGCTGGGTCCCGGGCACGGCGGCCCGGGTCGCGCGGAACGCCGGATCGATCTTCGCCAGCGCGGGCCGGGCGGCGTCCGAGAGCGGGCCCATGAGCGCGTTGAGGCGCGTGACGCCGGGCGCCGACCGGCGCAGGGCGTCGGCCGTGGGGAGCAGGTCGCGGCTGGCGTCGCGCAGGGCCGCCAGCGACGTCTCGGCCTCGCGCAGCAACGCCGGCGCGGCGGCGACGGACCGCTCGAGGTCGCGGTGCCGGCCCGCCGTCGTCGCGGCGACCTGTCGCGTCTCGCGCACGAAGCCGCGAACGGCTCCCCGGCGCGCGGCGAGGCTCGCGAGGACCCGGTCGGTGTCCGAGATCGCCGACTCGATGCTCGACCGCTGGCGGGCGAGGGTCGTGAGGAGGGCGCGCGCGCCGTCGAGCGCGGGGTTGGCGCGGCGCAGGACGGCGTTGACATCGCCGCCGCGGCCGCTCAGCCCGAGCCCCAGGTCGCTGATGAGCACCCGGGCGCGCTCGGTCACCGGCAGCGAGAAGGTGTCCAGCACCTGCTGGAGCTGCACCGACGCGGTCGTGCGCCCGACCGGCACCGTCGGCAGCGTCGTCCCGGAGCCGCGCGCGGTCGACAGCGCGGGGCGGCCGGGCGTGCCCGGCTCGCACTGGATGAAGCTCTCGCTGATGAACCCCTCGGGGAGGATCCGGCAGCGCGCGTCGGAGTGGAACGGCCCGAAGCGGCGGTCGATCCGCAGCTCGAACCGGGCGCGGTGGTCGGGCGTCAGCCGGACGTGCTCGACCTGGCCGACGCGGGCGCCCGCCACCTTCACGAGCTGTCCCGGGACGATCCCCTGGGCGGTGTCGAAGATCGCGGCGAACCGGTACGCGTCGTCGTCGCGCCGGTCGCCGCGGACGAGGATCGCCCCCACGAGCAGGAGCGCGACGAGCGCCGCGGCGAGCAGGGTGATCGACCTGCGGCTCATCGTCCGTCCTCCTCGTCGTCGCGGGCGGGCAGGTCGAAGGCCTTCGAGCGGTCGTCGCCCGTGCAGACCGACGAGGTCTGGCAGAGCGCGCCGGGGTCGTTGACGAGCTTCGACATGCTCTGCGTGGGATCGCAGAGGCCCTGCCGCGGGAGCCACGGGCTCGACCCGTCGGGGGCCGGCGGCGCGCTGCCGCCGGGGCAGCGGTCGTTCTGCTTGCGCGCCGCGTTGAAGAGCCCCGGCACGAGCCCGCCCAGCGCCTCGGAGAAGCTCGGGATGATCGACGCGAGCGTGCCGCCCAGCGCGGTCTGCGGGTTCTGGACGAACTCGACCTTCAGGTAGTGGCCCTGCTGGTTGTACTGGCCGGTCGCGATGGTCACGAGGCCGTTGACCACGCCGAGCAGGAAGTCGGCGCCGTAGAAGCGCACGCCCTCGAGGATCGGCAGGGCCTTGCGCGTCCCGGCGTCGAGCGCCGGCAGGCCCTTCGCGATCAGCGGCTCGAGCGTCGGGACCTCGCGCAGCGCGCGGTCGACCGACGGCAGCAGGGCCGTCGTCTCGCGCAGGGGCCCGCGCAGCGCGCCGACGGTCCTCGGGGTTCGGCGCAGGAACTCCCGCAACGGCGTCTCGGAGACGGGGACCTCGCGCAGCGTCGGGCGGAGCTCCTGGACGGTCGCGGCGACCCGGCGCAGCGTGCCTCCGGCCTGCCGCAGCACGGCCGGCGCGTGGTCGAGCGCGCCCGCCAGCGCGGCGCGCTGCCGGCTGATCGCGCCGAAGGTGATCGCGGAGTCGCGCACGGCCCGCTCCAGGTCCGGGGCGCGCGACGCGACGGCCGACGACGCCGCGGCGGCGGTCGCGACGAGCCGCTCGAGCTGCGCCTGGTCGGAGCCGACCTCGGCCGCGACCGCGTCGACCTGCGCCATCGCCGGCTCGAGCTTGCGCAGCGTCCGGTTGAACGCGGGCGCGCCCGACCCGGCGAACATCGCGGCGCCGTTGGCGAACAGCGCCCGGAGGTCGCGCCGCATGGTCGGGGGGACGGAGCTGAGGATCGCGTCGAGGTCGACGATGCCTCGCGCGTCGCGGACCGCGAGCGATCCGCCGTCGGGGATCGCGGCGGCCGACCGCGGCGCCGTGCCGAGCTCGACGTAGCGGTTCGTCAGCGTCGCCTGACCGACGGAGCGGATCGTGGCGCGGGTCCCCTGGCGCAGCGGGACGAACCGGTCGTCCTCGATCCGCAGGGCGACGTCCGCATAGCCCCGGTCGTCGATCGAGATCGACGCGACCTTCCCGATCGGCACGCCGCCGACCTCGACGAGGCCCCCGTCGACGAGCTGGCCGGCGTTCGCGAACCGGGCGTGCACGACGTAGTCGTCGTCGGGGCGCAGGACGAGGAACGCCGCGAGCACGGCGACGACGAGCAGCGCGACGGGCAGGAGGAGCCCGGCGCGGCGTCGCGTTCTCGAGGGACGAGACACGGCCGTCATCCGCCGATGGGGAGTCGCGGGTGGGGCGGGCCCATGTGGCACTGGGAGCCGCCGCGATGGAGCACGGCCGTCATCCGCCGATGGGGAGTCGCGGGGATCCTCCCCAGAAGACCTGGGAGCCGATGATCCCGATGAAGTGGACCCCGATGAGGTTCACGACCATCGCGCGGGCGGTGGCGGCGCCGACCTCGACCGGGCCGCCCCGGACGCGGTAGCCGTAGTAGCAGCCGACGAGCACCACGAACGTCGCCATCGCGACGGCCTTCATGCCGGAGAAGAGGAGATCCTGGGGGCTCTGGAACTTCCAGAAGAGCTCGAAGTAGCCGCCCGGCGACACCTGCCCGAGCTGGACGACCGCGACGAGGTACGAGCCGACGTACCCGACGATGAGCGCCACGAGGTACATGGCGGGCAGCACGATCCACGTGCCCAGCAGCCGGGTCGAGCAGAGGTAGAGGACGGAGTCCATCCCCATGACCTCCAGCGCGTCGACCTCGTCGGTGATCCGCATCGTCCCGATCTCGGCGACGAAGCCGGTCGAGACCTTCGCGGCGAACATGTAGCCGAACGCGTAGGGCGTGATCTCGCGCAGGTCGCCGATCGCGGCGAACGCGCCGGCGACCGACGGCGCCCCGACCTGCTGGGCGGCATAGGAGCCCTCGACGCCGACGACGAGCCCGAGCGCGAAGACCATCCCGAGGATCACGACGAGCGAGCCGCTGATGAGCACGGCCGCCTGGCGGAGGACCTCGCTGCCGTACCGGAGCACGCGCCCGTCGACGACGCCGCCGAGCGTGCGCCCGGTGAGCGCCATGCCGTCGCCGAACCGCAGGACGCCGTCCCGGCCGCGATGCCAGAGGCGGATCGCGCTGCTCATCAGCGGACCGCCGAGAGGATCGGGTTGGTCGCCAGCAGGAACTGCGTGAACGCGTAGTCGATCGCGCCGATGGCCAGGAAGGTCACGACGACCGACTGGTTCACCGCGCGTCCGACGCCTTCGGGTCCGCCCTTCGCGTGGAGGCCCTTGTAGCAGGAGACCAGGGCGATCGCGACGCCGTAGAGGGCGCATTTGACGAACGACGCGCCGAGCTCCAGCGGGGTCGCCGTCGAGAAGAACGCGGAGAAGAACGGCCCGAGCGGGGCGTCGTTCTGGACGATCACGGCGAGGGCGCCGACGAGCCCGGAGAGCAGCGAGAGGACGTCGCAGAGCACGCAGACGAGGACGAGGGCGAGCAGGCGCGGGACGACCAGCGACTTGACCGGGTCGATCCCGAGCACGCTCAGCGCGCTGACCTCCTCGCGCACGACCCGCGCTCCGAGGTCGGCGCAGATCGCGGTCCCGGCGACACCAGCGACGACGATCCCGCTGACGAGCGGCGCGAACTCGCGGACGACGATGAGCACGTAGAGCCCGCCGAGCCGGTCGAGCGCTCCGAAGAGCCCGAGGAAGTTGCTGGCCTGGATGCCGGCGGGGCCGAACGAGAGCGCGAACGACGTGACGACCAGGGGGAAGAGCGACAGCCGCAGGGCGAAGCGGAACTGCGCGACGAACTCGGGGCCGTAGCTGTAGGGCGCCCGGAGGGCTCGGGAGACGGCCTGGGCGCCGAGCCGGAACATGCCCCCGATCTCGACGACGAACTCGGGGGCGGTCGGCAGCGCGACGCGCCGGCGCGGAGCGCTGGCGGGTGCGGCGACGGCGGTGGTGCCTGGCTGGCTCATGCGTCCTCTCCCTCCGCGGAACCGACCGATCGGCCCCGCGGCTGCGGCAGGCTACCGATCGACGAGACGTCTCGTCAATACACTACGTCCATATCTTCAACTGCTCTTTATGTGCGTGCGATCGGATGCCGGCAAAGCGACCAGTCGTGATGGCCGGACAGACCGTCCGGAGACGTGCGCCGCGACGAGGAAGGGGAACGAGATGCGGGTCATCGTCATCGGGGCCGGGATCGCCGGGCTCGCCGCCGCCCGGCGGCTGACGCAGCGGGGGCACGAGGTCGTCGTGCTCGAGGCGGGCGACGGCGTGGGCGGCCGGACGCGGACGGTGCAGGTCGGGGACTTCCGCGTCGACTCCGGCGCGATCTTCGTCATGGGCCAGTACGACCGGACGCTGGCGTTCCTGCGCGCGGCCGGTCGCACCGCCGAGATGGCGCGCTGGCCCGCCCGGACCGCGGTTCTGGACCCGGACGGCGGACGGCACGAGGTCCGCTTCGACCGCCCCTGGACCCTGCTCGGCCTCCCCCAGCTGGGCTGGCGCGACCGTGCGCGGATGGCCGCGCGCGTCGGTCGCCTGGTCCTCACCAGCGGCGCCGGGCCGTTCGCGCTCGAGGACCTCGCGGCGAGCGACGACGGCGAGACCCTCGCCGAGTGGGGTCGACGGACGCTCGGGGACGCCGGGTACGAGCACGTCCTGCGTCCGCTCATGGGCCCCCTGACCGGCGCCGACCCGGAGGTCATCTCGGCCGGGTTCGCGCGCGCGCTCATGCACCAGATCACCCGCACGCAGCTCACGGTCCCCGCCGACGGCATGGGCGCGATCGCGGGATGGCTGCTGGAGGGCACCGGAGCCGAGGTCCGGCTCGAGACGCCGGTCCGGGAGCTCGCGCACGACGACGCCGGGGTCTCGGTCGTCCTCGACGGGGACCGGATGACCGCCGACGCCGCGGTCGTCGCCACCGACGTCCTGACCGCCGCGCGACTCGTCGAGCCGGCCGTGCGCCCGGAGCTCACCGACGCCCTGCGTCGCGTGGTCCCCATCCGCACGTTCCACGTCCTCCTCGGCTACCACCGCGACCCGTGGCCGGCCGTCCCGTACGACCTCGTCGTGCGCGCCGGCGAGGGACGCCATCACGACTACGGCGTGCTGCGCAACGCCCGGCGCGCGCCCGGGTCCGCCCCGCCCGGCGGCGAGAACGTCAGCGTCTACCTCGACACCGCCCAGCTCGCGGGTCGCGACCCGTTCGAGGCCGCGCGACGGGCCGTCGCCGAGACGCTCGGCCCCGCGGAGCCCGACATCGAGCGCCTCTTCGAGCTCGAGGCCGGCCTCATCGCGCCGACGCCCGGGCACTACCGCCGGATGCTGGGACTTCGCGACGCGATGCCTCCGCGGATCCGGCTCGCGGGCGACTTCCTGACCCACTCCGGGATCGAGGGCGCGCTGCGCGCCGGTGAGCGCGCGGCCCGCGACCTGGACGCCGTGGCCCCGGCGGCGTCGTGATCTCGCCCCGGCCGTGAGCCCGGGGACGCCGGTTCCGACGGGGCCGCGCCGCGGATGCCCGGCCTCAGCCGGCGCTGGGCGCCGGCGCGCGAAGCAGCGACGCCAGTGGCGTGGCCGGATCGGCGAGGGCCGCGCGGTCCGGGGCGATCCCCTCGGCGATCGCGCGCTTGGCGAACACGAACTCCTGCGGCCGGTTGACGCAGTCGGCCGCGACGAGGCGGCCGTCGGCGAGGGAGAAGCAGGCGAAGCCCCGGCCGTCGTCCGGGTCGCCGCGCACCACGGTCTCGTCGTGGCCGTCGCGCAGCCCCACGATCTGCAGCTTCACGTCGTACTGGTCGGACCAGAACCACGGCAGCGCGGGGCTGGTGTCGTCCTTGCCGCAGATCGCCGCCGCGACGCGCTTGGCCTGATCGACGGCGCTCGACACGCACTCCAGGCGCAGTCGCCGGCCGTACCGCGCGTCGTGGGCGGACGCGCAGTCCCCAGCCGCGAAGATCCGCGGGTCGTCCGTGCGCCCCGCCGCGTCGACGACGATGCCGTCGTCGACCGCCAGCCCGGCCTCGCGCGCCAGCTCGACGTTCGGCACGACCCCGATGCCGACGACGACGAGGTCCGCGGTGATGCGCGCCCCGTCCGCGAGCCGGACGCCGCGGACCGCACGGTCGCCCTCGATCGCCGCGACGCCGACGCCCACCCGCAGGTCGACGCCCTCCTCGCGGTGGACGCGGTCGTAGAAGGCGGAGATCCCGGGGGTCGCGACGCGCTGCAGGACGCGGTCGGCCGCCTCGAGCACCGTGACCGCGACGCCGAGCTTCCGCAGCGAGGCCGCTGCCTCCAGCCCGACGTACCCGGCGCCCACCACCACCGCCCGCTCGACGTCGGCCAGCCGCGCCCGGATCGCCTCGGCGTCGGCGGCGCCGCGCAGGACGTGGACGGCGGGGAGGTCCCCGCCGGGGACCGGCAGCGACCGCGGCCGCGCTCCCGTGCACAGCACCAGGCGGTCGTAGCCGACCACCTCCCCGTCCTCCAGCAGCGCGGCGCCCGACGCGCGGTCGATCCCCGCGACGCGACCGTGGCGGAACGCGACCTGCTGCTTCTCGTAGAACTCGGGCTTGCGGATGAGCAGGTCCGCGAGCGCTGCCTCGCCCGCGAGGAGGCCCTTGGACAGCGGCGGGCGCTGGTAGGGCAGCGACGGCTCGTCGCCGAGCAGCAGGATCTCGCCCGACCAGCCGTGCTGGCGCAGGCTCGCGCACAGCTGGGCGCTGGCGTGCCCGGCGCCCACGACGACGACGCGCTCCGCTCCCATGACCGCTCCTCGATCCCCGTGCGGACGCGCGCTCAGACGGTCGACGGCTCTTCGGCGCGTGCGGCGGCCTCGGGGACGCCCGGCTTGCGCGTGAGCCGGACCATCATCCGGTCGTAGCCCTTGACGAAGTTCGACTGCACGTACTCCGGCTCGCCGACGACGTCGATCCGATCGAAGCGCGCCAGGAGCTCCTCCCAGAGGATGCGCAGCTGCATCTCCGCCAGGCGGTTGCCCATGCACCGGTGCACGCCGAAGCCGAACGACATGTGGTTGCGGGCGTTCTTGCGGTCGATGCGGAAGGCGTCGGGGTCCTCGAACTTGCGCTCGTCGCGGTTGCCCGACGCGTACCACATGACGACCTGGTCGCCCTTGCGGATGAACTGCCCGCCGAAGTGGACGTCCCGCTTGGCGACGCGGCGCATGTACGCCAGCGGCGTCTGCCAGCGGATGATCTCCGACACCATGTTCGGGATCAGCGACGGGTCCGCCTTGAGCTTCTCGAACTCGTCCGGGAACCGGTTGAGGGCGTAGACGCCGCCGGACATCGAGTTGCGGGTGGTGTCGTTGCCCCCGACGATGAGCAGCGCCAGGTTGCCGAGGAACTCGAGGGGCTTCTTGATCAGGTCCTTCGTGTCCTCCGACGTCTGCATCAGGGTGATGAGGTCGAACCCGTCGGGCTCGCCGGCCGCGCGGCGCGCCGCCTTGTCGTGCCAGAGCGCCATGAAGCTCCGGGCCATCTCCTCCGACGCGGCGTAGAACTCGTCCTGGTGGGTGGTGCCGCCGGTGCCCTCCGCCGTCCCGCTGATGGCGTCGGACCAGTAGGTGAGCTTGTGCCGCTGCTCGAACGGGAAGTCCAGGAGCGTCGCGAGCATCCGGCCCGTGATCTCCTTCGACACCGCCTGGACCCAGTCGAAGGGCTCGCCGACCGGCAGGTGGTCGAGCACGTCCTGGACGCGCTCGCGGATGAGCGACTCCATCTCCTTGAGGTTCCGCGGCGCGACGACCCCCTGGACGGCCTTGCGCTGGACGTCGTGCTTGGGCGGGTCCATCGCGATGAACATCGCGATGTCGAGCGGCGGCGGGCCGAGGATGATGTGCGGCTCGGCCGAGAAGACCTCGGCGTTCGAGTCGACCGCCTGGATGTCCGCGTAGCGCGTGATCGACCAGAACGGGCCGAAGGGGCTGTCGGCGAGGTAGTGGACCGGCGCCTCCTCGCGCAGCCGCGCGAAGTACGGGTACCACTTCCCCTGGCGGTTCATGAAGGGGTTGCTGACGTCGATCTCGGTCAGCGGCACGTCGGCCGGATCCGGGATCGGCCGCTCGGTGAAGACGAGCGGCTTGCTCATCCCGGCCGCCCGCTTCGCCTTCTCCACGAGGTGCGCCGCCCGCACCTGCCGGTCGACCGGCACGGTCGCCTGGACCTTGTCGGCGACCGCCGCCCTCGCCCTGCCGAGCGCGCCATCGATGGTCGTCATCCCCGTCTCCTCTCCGCCTGTCTCGCGCCGTGACGCGCCTTACATCTGGAACTCGGGAAGGCGGACCGTGAGGCCGTCGAGGGCCGGGCACGCCTTCACCTGACATCCGAGGCGCGAGTTCGGCGCGCACTCCGGCGACATCTCGACCATCTGGCTCTCCACGTGGGAGCGCGTCCCCGTCGTGGCGATCCACGCGTCGTCGACGATGACGTGGCACGTCCCGCAGGAGGCCTCGCCCCCGCAGTCGCCGTCGATGCCGGGGATGCCGTTGCTCGTCGCGAGCTCCATGAGCGACGCGCCCTCGACGAGGTCCACGTCGTGGGAGGTGCCGTCGTACTCGACGAAGGTGATGGTGCCCATGGTCCCTGCCTGCCCGTGTCGGAGTCCTCGCGCGCCGCGGCCGGCTGTCAGCTCCGGGGAGCCGCCGGGTCGGGAGCGCCGTCGTGCTGCCGACCTTACGTCCACGCTTTACGACGTGTCAAGTCGACTTCGTGACGGGCCCGAACACCCCCGGTCCTGCGGGGTCCGGACCCTGCGCTCCGGGGCCGGCTGAGCGGCGCGCGCTGCCCTCGACGACCAGGCCACCCCAGGTGACTCGAGTCGTCCATGACGCCCACACCACTCCAGGTGACTCGAGTCATCCACGACCACCACACCACTCCAAGTGACTCGAGTCATCCATGACGCCCAGGCCGTTCCAGGTGACTCGAGTCATCCACGACCACCAGGCCGCTCCACGTGACTCGAGTCGTCCGAGACGGGGCCGGCCGAGGGCGGACCGCGCCGATGATCCGCGGGCCGCTACGCCGCAGGCGGGAGCGCGTGCTCCCAGAACCCGACGAGCTCCTCGAGCAGCGCCGTCTCGTCGATCGTGCCGGAGGCGAGGTGCTCGGTGATCGCGCGCTCCGTCATCCAGACGAGCGCGAACGCGCGGGCCTCGGCGCGCAGCGGGTCGAGCTCCGGGTCCTCGACGCGGATGCGGGCGGCCGCGGTGACCATGAACCGCTCGTGGAAGGCGCGCCAGAACGCCGCGACGTCGTCGTCGTAGGTCGCCGCCTCGACGATCGCGGCCGTCGCGTGCCGGTGCTCGCGGAAGGCGACGAGCACCCCGGTGAGCGTCGTGCGCAGCGAGCCGGTCCCGTCGGCCAGCCACGGGTCGGCGGCGACGGCGACGGCGTCCAGCAGGGTCTGCCCGAGCTCGAGGATCAGCGCGCGCTTGTCCCGGAAGTGCGCGTAGAACGTCGGGCGTGAGAGACCCGCGCGCCGGACGATCTGCTCGATGCTCAGGTCGGCGAAGGCACTGCCCTCGGCAAGCAGCTCGAGCGTCGCCGCGATGAGCGCCTCCCGACTCGCCCGACGCGCCTCGGCGTCACGCGCTCGGCGGGAGAGGACGGCCATGGAAGGACGGTATCAACGCCCCGCCCCGAGGCTTGCGGCCGGGGGAAGCTTCCGACCCGGAGGTCGTTGCGGTGCCCTTCCGGCCCTCGACTGCCGCCCGTTACCTCGGCGAAGCGGCCCAGGCGCCTCCGGCGCTCGAACGCGAAAGGCCCGCTCGCGCGGGCCTTCCGGTGTCTCATGGAGCTAGCCGGGCTCGAACCGGCGACCTCCTGGGTGCGATCCAGGCGGAAACAACGAAAACAGCGGAACCAAGCGCATTCCGTGATACGAATTTCTCCAGTATATAAGCCAGATTACTCGCATCCGCTACGCAATCCGCTACGCACCGACGATCCGCTACGCACCAGCAGAAGCACGCTACGCACCTGCTAGCATCGGCGCATGGCGACCGTCCTGAACGTCGCCCCGGCGGTGACCGTGACGCCCGGGGCCGGAGCCCAGCCGCGCGCGTACTACGAAGCCGTGTGGCACGAGCCGCAGCCCGACGGGCCGAGTCGGCCCGCGAAGCAGCGCATCGGGAAGGCGTGGCTGGACTTCGCCGGCCGTGACGAGGCGGGTCGGCCGATCTGGACCAAGCGCCGCGGCCGCGTCTCCGAGGGCTACTACGACGAGCGGCGCGCGATCGCCGCGGCCCCCGACGCGGTCCTGCGCTACCGGGAGCGGCAGGCGGCGAAGCGCCGCGAGCCGACGCCTGCCGAGCGGATCACCGTGCGCGCGCTCGCGCACGAGTGGCTGGACTGGCTTCAGCACGTCCGCTCGGCCGCGCCGTCGACGGTCGAGGACTACGGATACATGCTGCGCGAGCCCGGCGAGCCGCACAAGCGCGGCAAGGGCAAGAGCCCCGGCCGGCTGATAAAGCGGTTCGGCGACCGTCGCGCGATCGAGGTCGAGCCGCGCGAGGTCTCCGACTGGCTCCGAGAGCTCGACCAGACCCTCACGCCGCGCAACGTCAACAAGCACCGCGACCTGATCCACGCCATCTACGCCTACGGCCAGCGCCTCGACACCTACAAGCTCCCCGCCAACCCGGTCGAGCCGACCGACAAGCGCCGCCAGCCCCCACCCGCCCGCGTCGACTACTACGAGGTCGAGGAGGTCGAAGCGCTCGCCCGCGCCGCCGAGCAAGGCGCCCACCGCCGGCCTCGCGGCCGCGCCAACCCCAAGCACCACGGGCCCGCGACGCCCGCCCCGCTATCCCAGCGCCAGCGCGAGCGGCAGGCCCAGGAGCGCCAGCTGCGAGCCGCGGAAGATCGTCGCGACGGCGACCTCTTCCGGATCCTCTTCTACACCGGGCTGCGGCTCGGCGAGATCCGCGCCCTCAAGGTCCGCGACATCGCGTTCGCGCCCGACATGACCGGGGCGATGCTCGACGTCCAGAACGCGTTCTCCGCCGGCCAGGAGAAGCCCCCGAAGTCGTGGCGGCCCCGCGAGGTCCCCGCGCCGCGACCCGCCGCCCAGGCGCTCGCGCGCGTGCTGCAACGCGACCACTTCACCGGCCCCGACGACTACGTCTTCTGCAACCGCCGCGGCGAGGCGCTCTCCGACAGCGCGATCCGCAAGCGCTACACCGCCGCCCGCAAGAAGGCCGGGCTGCACCCCGTCACCCTCCACGGCCTCCGGCACGCCGCCGGCTCGATCCTCGCCCAACGCGTCGACCAGGTCTTCGCCTCCACCACTCTCGGCCACCAGCGCGTCTCGACCACCGACCGCTACACCCACGGCAAGGTCAACAAGCGCTCCATCGCCGTCGTCAACGCCGCCTATGACGTCGACCTCGAAGACGCAGCGTGAGCAACGCCGAGCAGTCCGCATCGAAATGGGAGAGGCTGCCCGGAGGCAGCCTCTCAACCCGAAACTTGGGAATGTGCCGCAGCGTGCGCGGCAGGGAAACGCTCCAAGCCTTCGCCGCGAAGGATAGCCGCCGGACCGCGATGAGCACGCCCTCTCCAGAACTGATCGAGCTGCTGCGCTCGCACACCTCGGCTCCGCGCCCGCGACGTGCTCGGCCACGCCCGCATCTCACGACGAACCGCTACCTCCAGGGCAAGACCGACGCCCTCGTGATCGACGGCATCACGCCGCCTACGAAGTTCCCGTCACGGCGGACGAAGGCCCGTCCAAGGTTGCCGCATGAGCAGTCGATCCGATGAACGAGCGGCCGTGACCTCGCAGGGAGGGCGAGCGACGATGGCCGGTGTCGAAGCCGCCGAGGTCGGGGACGTCGGACCGACGCGCACGCTCCCTGGCGCGGGAGCTACGAGGAGCCCTGCGACGCCCTGCCATC
Organism: Patulibacter brassicae; assembly: GCF_033949425.1. Lineage (NCBI taxonomy): Bacteria > Bacillati > Actinomycetota > Thermoleophilia > Solirubrobacterales > Patulibacteraceae > Patulibacter > Patulibacter brassicae. The sequence continues at coordinate 85,483 of NZ_JAXAVX010000012.1, forward strand.
GGCGACGGAGCCGGTAGTCGAGCATGGTGCCGCAGACCGGAACCGCGTTGCTGGTCCTCTTCGCGTTCGTCATGCCGGGGTTCGTCGCGACCCTCATGCGTGACCGACTGTTCCTGACCCGCTCGGTGACCGGCGACCTCGAACGGATCCTCGTCGCGCTGGCCTACAGCGCCACCATCTACGGCGTGGCCGCGGCCGCGCTGGCCATCACCGCGCCACTGACCAGCTTCGGCACCGACGACATCACGACCGCGTGGCGCGGCCAGAGCCCATTCGCCGTCTACGTCGCGGCCGCCGGCTACGTCCTGCTGCTCGCGCCACTCGTGATCGCGGGCGCCAGCTTCCGCTGGCACAACTCCACCACCAGAGGCCAGGTTCTGAAGAGGCTCGACGTCGACCCGGCCCACAACACGCGCTCGGCCTGGGATCACTGGTTCCAGCGACGGGAGCGCGCGTTGATCATCGTCACGCTCGTCGATGGCGAGAAGACCGCCGGGCTCTTCGACGCCAACAGCATGGCCGGGTACACACGCGACGGCCAGGACCTCTACCTCGAGAAGCGCTGGACGCTGAACGAGCACGGCTGGTTCGACCAAGCCGTCGAACAGGGCTACGGCGTCTGGATCCCCGCCAACCAGATCGCCCGGATCGAGCTCTACCGCCCAACGGAAGACGACGACGAGCCCGAGCCCCGAGCGGAAGGCCAGCACGCCGAGGCTCCGGTCGAGAACCACGACGAACGAAGCTAGACTACGGCTATGGAGCGGCACGCCCCGAACGGCCACGCCCCCAAGGAAGGGCGCGACCCCAAGACCACCACCTGGGGCATCAAGCGCGGGGGCTACACGCCCGTCCCCAGCGGCAAGAGCAGTGCCACGCCGCCGCCTCCTCCCGCCGACCGACGCGCCCCCGCCGCCGCCGCCGAGCGGTAGCCAGCGATGACCGACGACCCGTCCCGCGAAGAGACCGCTGGCCACAGCGCCGCTCGACGCATCATCGAAGGAGCGAGCCCTCGGGAAGAGCGTGGCATGAGCCCGCGGGCTATCGCACAGCCTCGTCCGGCGACGCCGCCCCCCGCGCCCGCCGACCGCCGCGGCCCTGGCAAGCCGAACAGCTGAATAGCAGGGCGACGGCGACGGTCGGGCTCCGCTGCCGCGGAGGCTGTCCCTGGCGATCCTGCCATCGTCTCTGTGAGCGCGCTGGTGTTACGCGGCGCCTCGTCCTTCGGCGATCTGCTCCGGCGTGACCGGACCGCATCCGGAGTTCACGTCGCGGTCCCCGTTCATCGAGACTTGCAAGCTGATGACGTGCTCCGGCTCCCGTTGCGTCGCTGGCTTGCCGACGCGCACTCGGTCACGGGCCGCCTGATCGGCCTTCCGCGCCGCATCCTGGAGTTCCCGTCTCGTTCGGCGCTTCCCTTCGACCTCGTCCGCCTTCCTGGCCTTGTCGATGTCCTCGGCGGTCGCGAGAGCTTGGATCTCCGCCTCGACTTCGGCGCGCTCGGCCACGAGCGCCTCACGGCGTGCCTTGATCGGTTCGATCGCCGGGCCCTTCGGCGGCGCGGCCTGGCGGTCTGAACGCAACCTCGCGAGCGTACGTCGTTGCAGGTTCGTCGCGGTGCCTTCCTTGACGGCCTCTGCGGCCTCGGCGCGCTGCCGGCGTCGTCGGCGGTCGTGCCGCCGGTGTCCAGCGCGGCGGTGATGCGCCCCGCGCCGTCGACGGCGATCGACGCCCCGGAGCTCTGGCTCTGGAAGCCGCCCCGGAGCGCGCCGTTCACCGCGACGAGCGGCCCGAAGGCCGAGGCGCCCGGCGCGAGCCGCGCGACGTCGAGGCGCACGACCCCCTCCTCGGTCGCGCCGAGGAGGCTCAGCGCCACGGTCCCGTCGGCGCCGACGGCGATCGCGCGCACGCGCTCGTTCGCGCTCGCCGTGGTGGCCAGGTCGGTGACGGGCCGCGGCGTCTCGAAGCTCTCGGCGCCGGGGCGGCGGACCGCGACGTAGGCCCGCGTGCCGCTGTGGACCTTGGCGTCGGTCTGGCTCCACGCCACGACGATCGTCCCGTCGGGGGCGACGGCGGCGAACGGCCCGCGCTCGGGCTTGGCGCCCGGCACGGGCTCGCCGTACTCGTCGAGCGACCCGTCGGTGGTCCGGGTCAGCGCGACCTCGGTGCCGAACGAGGACTCCCCGGCGGCGCGGACGCGGACGACGACGGTGCGGTCGGTCGTGAAGTTCGTGCCCTTCACCCAGCCGGCGACCGCGACCCCGTCGCGGTTCATCGCGCTCGTGGCGAACGCCGAGGTGCTGAGCGACCCGCTGTCGAGCTTCACCGGGTCGGCGGCGCCGGCCGCGCCGGCGGCGTACGCCGGGATCGAGGAGGGTGGTACCCCACCGGGGCGGGACGCGGGGCGAACGACGGACGGGTCCCGCCGCCGCGGGCGCGCGCGGCCGGCGGTCGACCCGACGCATATACCAACGATCGTTAGGATATCGTCATGTCCGGCGACGCCTGCGACCTCCTCTGCCTCGACCGAGGCGCTGCGCCGGTCGCGACCGGCGGCCGAGGAGGCCGAGCGCCTCGCCGAGCGCGCGGCCGGGCTCGGCGACCCGACCCGGCTCGTCGTCGCGCTGGCGCTGCGCGACGGCGAGGAGCTCTGCGTCTGCGACCTCTCGTGGGTCGTCGAGCGGCCGGAGAAGGTCGTCTCGCACCACGTCCGGAAGCTCCGCGCGGCCGGGCTCGTGACGAACCGGCGCGAGGGGCGGATGGTCATGTACCGGCTGACGCCCGCGGGCGCCGGCCTGCTCGACGCGCTCACCGGTCCGGCCGCGGAGGTGCCGGCATGAGCGCCGACCGTCCGCGCGAGCTGCCGCTGGCCACCGAGCCGGACCCCACCGGCGGCCCTTGCGGCTGCGCGCGCAGCGATCGCGAGGCCACCGCGACCTGCTGCACGCCGGCGCCGGCGCCGGCCCGAGCGAGCGACCCGTTCGACGCGTGCTGCGCGCCGGCGCCGGCCGTCCGCTACGACGAGTGCGGCTGCGCGATCCCCGACCACGACGTCGCGCCGCCGCCCCGGCTGCGCGACGTGCGCGAGATCCGGCTGGCCGTCGTCTCCGGCGTCGCGCTCGGGCTGGCCCTCGCCGCCGGGGCGCTCGGCGCCGTCGAGGGCGTCGCGCTCGGGCTCGCCGCGCTGGCGATCCTCGCCGGCGGCGCGACGTTCGTGCCCGGCGCGATCCGGGGCCTGCTGGCCCGGCGGCTCTCCGTCGGCACGCTCATGACGATCGCCGGCGTCGGGGCGATCGCGCTCGGCGAGGTCACCGAGGCGGCGACGCTCGCGTTCCTCTTCGCGATCAGCGAGGCGCTGGAGAGCTACGCGGTCACCCGCACGCGCCGGAGCCTGCGAGCGCTGCTGGACCTCGTGCCCGATCGCGCGCGCATCCTGCGCGGCGGGCGGGAGGTCGAGGTCGACCCCGCCGCGCTGCGCCGGGGCGACGTCCTCGTCGTGCGGCCCGGCGAGCGGCTCGCGACCGACGGCGCGATCGTCCGCGGACGGTCCGCGCTGGACGTCGCCGCGATCACGGGCGAGTCGATGCCGGTCGAGCGCGGTCCCGGCGACGAGGTCCTCGCCGGCACCATCAACGGGGGCGGCGCGCTGGAGGTCGAGGTGACCGCCACGGCCGCCGACAACTCGCTGGCCCGGATCGTGCGGATCGTCGAGGAGGCGCAGGAGCGCAAGGGCGCCGGCCAGCGGCTCGCCGCCCGCGTCGCGCGGCCGCTCGTGCCCGGCGTGCTCGTCGCGGCGCTGCTGATCGCGGTGGTCGGCAGCGCCGTCTCCGGGGACCCCGCGGAGTGGATCGGCCGGGCGCTCGTCGTGCTCGTCGCGGCGGCGCCGTGCGCGTTCGCGATCGCCGTCCCGGTCACCGTGGTGGCCGCGATCGGCGCGGCGACCCGCGCCGGGGTGCTCATCAAGGGCGGGGCGGCGCTGGAGGCGCTGGGCGGCGTACGGACCGTCGCGCTCGACAAGACCGGGACGCTCACGCGCAACGCGCCGCGGGTCGTCGACGTCCTGCACGACGAGCGCCACCGTCGGGAGGAGGTCCTGGCGCTCGCGGCGGCGCTCGAGGCCCGCAGCGAGCACCCGCTCGCCCGAGCGATCCTCGCGGCGTCCCCCGACCCGGTCGTCGCCGACGACGTGCAGGCCATCCCCGGCGACGGCCTGGTCGGCGTCGTCGACGGGGAGGCCGTGCGCCTCGGTCGGCCCGGATTCGTGTCCCCGGGACCGTGGGCGCCGCGGATCGCGACGCTCCAGGAGCAGGGCGCCACCGTCGTCCTGCTCGAGCGCGCGGGGCGCCTCGCCGGAGCGGTCGCCGTACGCGACGAGCTGCGCGAGGAGGCGCCGGTCGCCGTCGCCCGGCTCGGCGACCACGGCGTGCGGCGGGTGGCGATGCTCACCGGCGACAACGCGCGGGCGGCCGGCGCGCTCGCCGTCGGCGCCGGCATCGCGGACGTCCACGCCGAGCTGCGCCCCGAGGACAAGGCCCGGATCGTCGACCGGCTCCGCGCGGAGGGCCGGGGGACCGTCGCGATGGTCGGCGACGGCATCAACGACGCACCGGCGCTCGCCACCGCCGACGTCGGGATCGCGATGGGGGCGATGGGCAGCGACGTCGCGATCGAGACTGCGGACGTCGCGCTGCTCGGCGACGACCTGCGCGCCCTGCCCCGGACGATCGGGCACGCCCGGCGCGCGAACCGGATCATGCGGCAGAACCTCGCGCTCTCGGGGGCGATCCTCCTGGCGCTCGTGCCGCTCGCGGCCACGGGCGCCCTCGGCCTGGCGGCCGTCGTGTCGATCCACGAGCTGGCCGAGGTCCTCGTGATCGCCAACGGCGTCCGCGCCGCGCGCTGGCCGCGGTCCGCCGCCGCGCCCTCCGGCCCGGTCCCGGCGGCGCCGGCGCTGCGCCCGACCCCGGCCCGCTGATGCCGGGCCCGGCGCTCGCGCTCTACGGCGCGTTCCTGCTCCTCGCCTTCGGCTGGCGGACCGTCGTCCAGCTGCGCACGACGGGCCGCACCGGCTTCGTCGGCCTGAGCGGCTCGCCGACCCGCCCGGAGTGGTGGGGCGGCGTCCTCTTCGTCGTCGCCCTCGCCGCGGGGCTGCTGGCCCCGCTGCTGCAGCTCACCGGCGCCGTCGCGCCGCTGGAGGCCGCCGACGGCACCCTCGCGGCGGTGGCCGGCGTGACGCTCGTGGTCGCCGGCAGCGTCCTGACGCTGGCGGCCCAGCGCGAGATGGGCCGCGAGTGGCGGATCGGCGTCGACGCGGGGGAGCGGACGACGCTCGTCACCGGCGGCCCGTTCGCACGCGTCCGCAACCCGGTCTTCACCGCGATGGCCGTCGTGGCCGCCGGCCTGCTGGCGCTCGTGCCGAACGTCGTGGCGCTCGGCGGCCTGCTCGCCCTGCTCCTCGCCGTCCAGCTCCAGGTCCGCTGGGCGGAGGAGCCCTACCTCGCCCGGGTGCACGGTTCCGCCTACGCCGCCTATGCCGCCCGCGCCGGCCGTTTCGTACCCGGCATCGGTCGTCGCCGACCCGGATGATCAGATCGCGCCGCGTACCGACCGGCTACCGTACGGAACCGATGCTCCGGCGACGGAACGGGCGTCTGCTCGTCACGATCCTCGCGGTCGCACTCGCCCTCTCCGTGGCGCTGCTGCTGTTGGACGGCGTCGCTCGCTGCGTCGAGTCGGCGCACGCCTTCCCGGCCCTGCTCCTGCTGCTGCCCGTCCTGCTCGGGCGTCCGCTGGCGGGCGCGGCCCGCTGGCTGCTCGCCTCACCGCCGCCCGACGTGATCTTCCGCGTCGTGCGCGGTCTCGTGGCGCTCCGCGGGCGCACGACGGCGGCGGTCCGCGGCGGGCGCCTGCTCGGCAGCGCGTTGGCGGTTCGGCCACCGCCGGCCAGCCTGATCCTCCGCTAGCCCTGCGGCCGCACTCGCGGCCCCGCTGACGGACGCCGGCTCGCCCTCTGCCGAGCCGGGCACCCCTGGAATCGCCGCCCTTTTTCGGAGCAGGCGCGTCGCGCACGCGCGACGCCCCTCCGCTGACCTTTCCCGAGAGCCGTATGCGCAAGCCCACCTCGCTTCAGGTCGCCCTCGCGATCTTCGTCCTCGTCCTCGCCCTCACCGCAGTGACGCTCGCACTGCTGTTCGCCGGCTACCGCCCCGGTATCGAGAACTGACGTGCTCGTCCTTGCCCACGTCGGGCACTGGTGGCAGATCGTCTTGTACTTCGTCCCGGTCGCGCTGCTGGCGGGCGGGCTCCTGATCGCCGGCCGTCACCTGCCCGAGACTGACGACGGAGAGTGGCGCGACGACGAGGAGCCCGGCCGATGAACTGGCTCGGCGCCGCCGACGGGACGCTCGTCCCCGTCGCGCTCGCCGCGACGGCTAGCGGCGGAGCGCTTCTGCGCCTCGCCGGTCGTCCGGGATGGACCAGCCGTCAGCGCGCGTCGCTCGCTGGTGCGCTCGCGCTGACGGTCGTCGTGCTCGCCGGGCCGTTGGAGTGGCTCGGGGAGGAGCGGCTGATGTCCGCGCACATGGTGCAGCACCTCTTGGCGTTCTCGGCGATCCCGGCGCTGCTGCTCGCAGGGACTCCCCGGGACGTCCTGCTGCGCGTCGAGCAGCATCCGGCCTGGCGCTGGATCGCCCGGCCGAGTGGCGCCGCGATCGCCGCCGCGATCGGCGTCGTCGTGATCTGGGGCGCCCACGTCCCGCCGGTGCTCGACGGAGCCTTGGAGCGTCCACCGCTGACCGACCTGGGCCATCTCGCGCTGATCGCCGTCGGCGTCGTGTGGCTGTGGCCGATCGTGGGCCCGTCGCGACTGCGCGGCTTCCGAGCGCTCGGCTATCTGGCGGTCACCGACCTGTTGATCGGCGTCCTCGGCATCTGGTTGGCCTGGTACCCGAGCCTCGTCTACGACACCTACCAGGCGGTCCCGCCGACCCTCGGGATCGACGCCGAGAACGACCAAGCGCTGGCCGGCGGCATCCTGCTGGTCGTCGCAGAGCCCTTCCTCGCGATCGAGGTCGTGCGGCTGTTCCTTCGGGCGCTCTCCGACAGTGACGAGGACGAGGAGACGGATGCCGCGTGAGCGCCGCGGATCCCACCGTCTTCGCGGCGTTCGCGGCCGGGATGCTGTCGTTCGCGTCGCCCTGCGTTCTGCCGCTCGTCCCCGGCTACCTGTCCGTGCTCACCGGAGACGCGGTGGCCGCTGGCGACCGTCGGCCGAGCGTCGGTCGGCTGCTTGGTCCCAGCCTCGTCTTCTGCGGCAGCTTCGTGCTCATCTTCGTCGTCCTGGGGCTCTTCGCGACGGGGATCGGCGCGCCGCTGGCCCGGCACCGATCGACGCTCGAGGTCGTCTCCGGAGTCCTGCTCATGGTCATGGGAGCCCTGTACCTCCTCGCACCCCTGTTGCCGATGCTCGATCGCTCGGCACGCCCCGCCGTCGCGCTGCGCCGTGCTGCCTCCGGCAACCCCTTCTTCGCCGGGATGGCCTTCGCGCTCGCTTGGACGCCCTGCACCGGGCCGATCCTCGGGGCGATCCTGACCGCAGCAGCGACCCGGAGCGGCACCGGTGGCGGTGCCTTCCTGCTGCTCTTCTACGGCCTGGGCCTCGCCGTGCCGTTCCTGCTGGCGGCCGTGGCCTTCGAACGGGTGACCGCGACCGCGCGGGTGTTGCGCGACCACTACCGGACGCTCTCGGTGATCGGGGGCTGCGTCCTGCTCCTCGTCGGGTGGTTGACCGCCAACCACGAGATGACGCGCCTCGCCGGAGACGCCCGCGAGCTGCTCGACGGCCTCGGCCTGTCTCCCGTCCTGCGCGCGATCGAGCGATGACCCCGAGGAGCCCGATGGCCGACCCGCCCGTCCCCGAACGCCCTGGCCCGGGGATCCCCCCGCGCCTCCTCTACGCGTCGGTGGTCGCCTGCCTGGTGGCCCTCGGCGTCGTCGCGGTCCTCGCTCTCGCCCGTCCGACCGATCCCGTCCAACGGCTTGCCGACGGGGTCATCGGCCCCCGGACGGCGTTCTTCGGTGCCACGCGTGGCGGACGCCCCTCGCCGCCGTTTCGGCTGCGCGACCAGCGGGGACGGATCACGACCCTCGACGAGCTGCGCGGCCAACCGGTCGTGTTGACCTTCCTCTTCAGCACCTGCAAGGACACGTGCCCGATCCTCGCCCGGCAGATCGCCGGGGCGCTGGATCGGCTCGACGAGCCGATCCCGGCGATCGCGATCAGCGTCGACCCGAAGGGCGACACGCCGAGCTCGGCCCAGCGGTTCCTCAACCGGATGCGGCTCGGTGACCGGATGCGCTACCTCCTCGGCAGCCGCGAGCAGCTCGCTTCCGTCTGGAGGGCGTACGGCATCCAGCCACAGGGTGCCGCGTTCGACCACAGCGCCTACGTCGTCCTCCTCGACGACCGAGGCCGCCAACAGGTCTCGTTCCCGGCCGACAAGGTCACCGACGACGGCCTGCTGCACGACATCCGCGTCCTCCAAGCCCGACCCACCACCGGAGGCTCACCATGAGTCGCAACGTCAAGGTCCCGATCGCCCTCGTCGCGCTGTTCGCCGTCGTCGTCACGGTGATCGCCATCGCGTCCGGAAGCGACGACGAGTCGCCGGCCACCCGGACGACCATCGCCGAGGCCCCCACCACGACCGGCTCGGCCGCTCCCGCCCGGCCGCGGGTGGTCACCGACGACCCGCGGCGACTCGGCCGTCCAGGCCGCGGTGGCGTGACGTTCACCGAGTTCCTCGACTTCGAATGCGAAGGCTGCGGCGCCGCCTATCCGCTCGTCGAGCAGCTGCGCGAGAAGTACGACGGGCGGGTCACGTTCAACATCAGGTACTTCCCGCTCCCGGGCCACCGGAACGCCCGCCCGGCCGCACTCGCCGTCGAGGCCGCGCACCAGCAGGGCAAGCTCGAGCCGATGTACCGTCGAATGTTCGAGACCCAGCGGCAGTGGGGTGAGCAGTCCGACTCCCAGGCAGCGACGTTCCGGGGGTTCGCGAAGGACCTGGGGCTGGATCTGGCTCGATTCGACGCGGACGTCGCCTCACCGCGGACCCGACGGCGCGTCGAGCGCGACCTCGCCGCCGGCGCTGCTCTCGGGCTCCAGGGAACTCCGACGTTCTTCGTGAACGAACGGATGATCCAGCCGCAGTCTTCGGAGGACCTCGGTCGGGAGATCGACGCAGCGCTCGCGGGCTCGTGAGCACCGCCCAGCCGTTGCCGTCGCGTCCGGACTCCCCACCCTCGGGACGGGGGATCGGCGTCCTGCTGCTGGCCGCCGGTCTCGTCGGCCTCGCGGTCTCCGGCGAGCTGGCGATCGAGAAGCTCCGGCTGCTCGAGAACCCGCTCTACGTCCCGCCGTGCTCGCTCGGGGAGAGCGTCGATTGCGGAACGATCATGACCAGCGACCAGGCAGAGGCGCTCTTCGGCATCCCCAACCCGTTCCTGGGCCTCGCGGGGTTCGGTGGCCTGCTCACGGCCGGACTCGCGCTCGTCGGCGGGGCCCGGCCGGGCCGGTCGTTCTGGATCGCCCTGCAGCTCGGCCTGACGTTCGCCGTGCTGTTCGTGCACTGGCTGATCTTCCAGGCGCTCTACCGGATCGAGGCCGTGTGCCCGTTCTGCATGGCGATGTGGGCGGTCACGATCCCAGCGTTCGCGTACGTCACGTTGCGCAATCTCGAAGGCGCCGCGTCAGGCTCCTCCCGCCTGGCGTCGGCGGCGCGGGTCCTGCGTGGCAACCACGCGATCGTCGTGACGACCTGGCTGCTGCTCGTCGCGGGGCTGGTCGCCGAGCGCTTCTGGGCGCCGTGGGGGTCGATCTTCGGATGAGGCGCTTCGTTTTCGCCGCGGCCACGGCCACGGCCACGATGCTGGCCACACCGTCCATGGCAGTCGCGCACGGGCTGGACAGCAGCCGTCAGCTGCCGCTGCCCGAGTGGCTGTTCGCGTGGGCGGCCGCCGTGGTGCTCGTCGTGTCGTTCGTCGGGCTCTCCCTGTTGTGGCACCGGCCGCGGTTGGCCGATCTCGCCGTGGGACGAAGCATCGCGGTGTCCCTCCCGTTGCGTGCCAGCGGCAGGACGCTGCTCGGCGCGCTCGGTCTGCTCATCTACGGGATGGCGCTGTGGGCGGGGCTGACAGGCACGTCGAACCCGCAGGGCAACCTCGTCCCGACGCTGGTCTTCGTCGGCTTCTGGGTCGGGATTCCCGTGCTCTCCGTGCTGGTCGGCGACGTCTGGCGCGCCCTGAGCCCCTGGAGAACGCTCGTCGACCTCGGGGCGTGGATCGCCCGGCGGACCGTGGGACCGCACGCGATCCCGGCACCGCTCCGATATCCAACCCGGCTCGGGCTGTGGCCCGCTGCGATGGTCCTCCTGACCTTCGGGTGGCTCGAGCTCGCGGCCGGCGACCGCGATGACCCGTCCCTGCTCGCGGTGCTGGCGCTGCTCTACGGCGCTGCGATGCTCATCGGCAGCGGCCTCTACGGTCGGGAGTTCCTCGACCGCGCCGACGGCTTCGCGCGGTTCTTCGCCCTCGCCGCGACGCTCTCGCCCCTCGATTGGCGAGACGGTCGCCTACGCGTGCGTCTCCCTGGCAGCGGACTGGCCGACGTCCGCTCGTCCCCCGGCTTCCCCGCGGTCGTCCTGACCCTCATCGGGACGACGACGTTCGACGGCATCTCTGGCGGAGAGCTGTGGACCTCGGACGGTTCGCTCGGTCCGTGGCTCGAGCAGCGCTTCACTGGCCTGGGCATGGACACCACGACAGCGGCCACCGCTGCGGCGACCGTCGGGCTGCTGCTGTGCGTCGGCCTGGTCACCGCGCTCGTGCTCCTCGGCATCGCCGGGGTTCGCAGCGTCGATCGGTTGCGGACGCGGGATCAGGACCTGCTCGGCCGCTTCGCGCCCAGCCTCGTGCCGATCGCACTGGGGTACGCGATCGCGCACTACCTGTCGCTGCTGGCCATCAACGGCCAGGCGCTCGGATCCCTGTTCTCGGATCCTCGCGGCGACGGCTCCGACCTCTTCGGCACCGCCGGATGGACCATCGACTACGACGTCCTCTCGCCCGACGCGACGTGGTACCTGCAGGTCGTCGCACTCGTCGGAGGCCACGTCGCCGGGCTCGTCGCCGCGCACGACACCGCCCTGCTCACCTTCCGTGGCGCCCGCTCCGCCGTCCGGTCGCAGTACTGGATGCTCGCGGTCATGGTCGCCTTCACCTCCCTCGGACTCTGGCTGCTGTCATGACGATCACCCACCCCCGCGACACCGACCACCCTCGACGAGCCATCGACGCCAGGACTGGTGCGAAGCGGCCGACGCACCCCGCACGCGCCTTCCGGGACGCGATGACGCTCCCCGTTGCCGCCGCGATCGTCGCGTTCGCCCTGCCCGCCGCAGCGCGCGCCCACGGCGGGATCGACATCGCTGAGGGCGGCGACGGAGGCACCCGGATCCTCGTGCAGGGCTCGGCCGCCGGGCCGGGCGAAGTCGATCTCGCCACGACCCTCGACGGCCCCGGGAGCGGGGAGGGGTCGCGCGTCGTGTACTGGGTCAGGCCCACCGGCAGGACCAGGTCGGTCCGCATCGCCACCGACCGCGACGAGGGCGGCACGCACCACGCCGAGATCCCCACGGCAGGACGCGGCTCCTGGCAGGACTGGGACGTCTCGGCCTACGTCACGCTGAGCACCGGGCGACGCCTGCGCGTCACCAACGATCGCAGCAGCCCGCCGGGCCCGAACCGGCCGGCGCGGCCGCGTGCGCGCCCGACGGCCACGGTGACGCGGACAACGCCCGCCCCGTCGACCAGCGCAGCGGCCGCCGCCGTGGAGGAGGACATCGAGGACGTCTCCGGCCAGAGCGACGGCGTTCCCGGCTGGGTCCTCCCGAGCCTGGTCGTCCTTGCGTTGGCGGGCGGCACGGCGGTGGTGATCCGCAACCGCCGGTTGACCGATGACGAGGAGCCTTCCGACGGAGAAGGAGGATCCCGATGACGCGCTCTCGGCGACCGCGCGCGCCTCGCCCTGCGCCGCCGCCTGCGCGGGCGGTGCGCAGCGGCCCCGTGGACGAGCCCCCGGCGCGCCGCGGACGCCTCTTCTGGATCTGCCTTCTGGTCCTGATCGAGGCCGCCGCCTGGAGCGTCGCCTCGATCGTCACGGACTCGGGCACCGTTCGGATGCTCGTCGCGCTCGCCGTCGGGGGCGGATTCGTGCTCCGCTATCGCGATCACATCTGGGGGCCGGACTGGCGGGAGCAGCTCGCCGAACCTCGGGCCCGTCAGCCGAACCGGCGTCGTTAGCATCTGGCGGTAGCGCGGGTGCGCGCGTCGGAGCCCGCACCCAGTCGTGCGCCTGCGGGGGGCCCGGGACCGGACGAACCGGTGATCAGCGGGCCGCGGCGCCGGACCACCTGGTGAGATCCCGTTGGGGATCCCGGGGCTTCCCGCCCTCGTACCAGCCAGGGGCGCTCCAGAGCTCGAAGTGCAGCAGGCAGGTGGTGGCATTGCCGGTCTCGCCGACGGTCGCGAGGGCCTGACCGGGAGCGACCGGATCACCGGGGCGCAGGTCGGGCTTCTCGCGCAGATGCATGTACACCTGGTCCTCGCCGGACGGTGTGTCGGTGACGACGAGGTAGTTACCCGCCGCCGTCTGGCGCGCGTTCGTCTTGACGCGCCCCGCGGATGCTGCGGCGACCGGTACGCCGCAGCCCGCGAGCAGATCGACGCCCTGGTGCGCACCACCGCGCTCGCCGAAGCCCGTCCGGGCGCCGCCGAACCGCCACGCGCCCCGGATCGGGAAGGCGTACCCGGCCACCGGCGCCGTGGGAGCGGCCGCGGCGCGGAGGCGCTCCTCCACCGCGGTAGCGAACGCGAGACGCATCGCGCGGAGGGTCTCGAGATTCGGTCGCCCGGTCCGCTTCAGCCGCTTGCGCGTCTGGTATCGCCGCAATGCGGACCGCGTCCCCGGTCCGAGGACGCCGTCCGCGCGAACGCCGATGCGGCGCTGCACGCTGCGCAGCTGGCGGCGAGTCAGACGGACCGTCCGCGTCCGGGACGGGGCGGCGGCGGCCGCCGTCGACCCGACGGTGCTCGTCGCCACGGTGGCGGTCGTTCCGCCGCTGTCGGACCGCGCCGCTGTCGGCCCGATGAGACACACCGCCATGGCGGTGAGGACGACGTGGTGAACCGTGGGGCGAAGCATGCTTCTCTCTCGTCGGCCTACGGGGTTAGCTGACGGGCTGGCGCAGGAGAGTCGCGCCTCCACGACATCGCGTGGACAAGCCCCGAGATCCTCGGGTCCCCCGCTCCCGGGACACGGTCCGCGAGATTCGGCGGCGCCCACTCTAACGGCCGCGGCGCGAGTCAGGAGCAGGCGCCCGGACCCGGAGCCGAGCAGACTCGCGCGGCGCGGCGAGCTCGGCTCTCGCGTCTGAGGAATCGACCGGCGCGCCTGATCTCGACGCCGGGTGCTCGTCAGCGCCGGTCGCCGGCGCGTCGCCGCGCCGGTCCGCCGCCGCGACCGTGCGGGATACTGGGACGCGCGATGAGCGGCCGGATCCAGCGCGAGCCGTGAGACCCGACGCGGCCGGTTCGCCGCACGCGCGCAGCGCGAGGTGGCGGTGAGCCGCGAGGCGTTCGAGAGCACGATCGAAGGCCCGCACCGCGTCCGTCGAGGGCGCAGACGCCCTGCACGCGCGAACCCCCCGAAGTGACGACCGGCGCGGGCTGGATCATCGGGCAACGGTGTCAGTGTCCGGCCTAGCTCGTGGTCGAGTCGGCCTATCGGCGGAGTTTGGTAATCAGCACCTGCCTTTGGCGCTGATCGCGCAGGTATCGTGGCTGCGAGATCGCGCAGGTATCGTGGCTGCGAAGGCGAAACGCGGCGCGAGAGGAGGCAGAGACGATGGCCGGATCCGGCGAACACATCAAGGCGCTGGTTCGTAGCCACGCCTCCGGCGATGAAGACTCCTTCTACGCCGTCGCCTCGCAGATCGCTGCGCGGGCTGCCCGTCAGGGCCACAACCGACTGGCGTCCGATCTGAAGCGGACGATCGACGCGTCTCGCCGAGCACCCGTTGCGACGAAGGGCTCGGTCACGTCGTTGGCTCAGCCGCGGGGGGATCTGGCGGATCTCGTCACGGCGAGCTACCCCTCTGTCGGCCTACGCGACCTCGTCGGTCCCTCCCCGCTGCTGGGCCAGGTGCACCGCGTCATTGCCGAGCAGCGCCAGCGTCACCGGCTGCAAGAGCGAGGGTTCGCCCCCGCCCATCGCCTCCTCCTCGAGGGTCCTCCCGGGACCGGCAAGACGCTCACTGCGTCCGTTTTGGCTCATGAGCTCTCTCTGCCGCTCTTGACCGTCCGCTTGGAGAGCTTGCTGAGCAAGTTCCTCGGCGAGACCGCCAGCAAGCTGCGCACGGTCTTCGACGCGGTCGAGAGCCAGCGCGCGGTGTATCTCTTCGATGAGTTCGACGCGCTCGGCGGCGACCGGTCCGGCAACGACGTCGGCGAGGCACGCCGCATCCTCAACTCGTTCCTCGTCTTCCTCGAGAACACCGGCCCCGAGAGCCTCGTCGTCGCCGCGACGAACCATCGCGCGATCCTCGATCGTGCGCTCTTCCGCCGCTTCGACCTCGTCATCACCTACGGGCTCCCCGACCACGAGCACGCCACCGCGGTGATGCAAGCGCGCCTCGGGCCGCTCGCCAAGCACGTGGACTGGCAGCTGGTCATCGAGCTCGTCGACGGCCTCAGCCACGCCGAACTGGTCCAAGCCGCCGAGACCGCCGCCAAGCAGGCCCTCATGCGCGACGACGAGCACGTCACCGCGGCGGATCTCGTCGACGCGCTCCGTGTCCGTCAGACCGCGAGCCGTGCCTGATCCCAGCGCGACGTTCCCGCACATCTGGGTCCGCGATCGCGCCCAGACCGAGGAACTCCATCGCCGGGGAGGCGGCGACCGGACGATTCGTCCGGTCGAGCGCCGCGCCCACGGGAAGGCCCGCCTGGGCGAGCTACGGCAGGCGCTCGACGAGTTCGATCGGCTTCGCGACGAGCAAGAGCTGACGCTGGACGAGTTGCGCGCACTCGGGGTCGTCCTCGTGCTCGAAGGAGCCGAGACGGCGTACCGGCTCAAGCTCGACGCGCTCGAACAATTCACGACCCACAAGAAGCGGCTTCCACGGTGGCTGCTGCTGTCGGTCGCTCCTTCCGAAGACGAGCGTCCCGAACGTGCCCAGGTGTGGGTCAGCGATACCTACCGCGCCCAGTTCCTGAAGCGCTTCGAGGACTACCTCGACACAGACACGAAAAAGGGAAACCCCAAGAACCAAGAGCTCGTCGCCAACATCGGGCGGATCCGCCGAGCGGTCTTGGACGACCTCTGGCAGTCCAGCGAACGCCCGCCGATCCACGGCAAGCACTGGTGGGAGCTCTGGTTGCGCCGCACCGACGACGCAGCCGAGCGCGTTCGCCGCTATGCCGAAGTCATAGGGGCACCGCTCGCCGTCCGCTCGCTCGAGCTCAGCGACCGACTCGTCGTCTGGATCCAAGCGCGATGGGACGACCTCCAGGCACTGCCGTTCACCGACGTGCCACTCGCCGAGATCCGCCGCCCCGAGTTCGTCGACACGATCGACGACCTTCCAGACGACGAGCAAGACGACCTCACCACCGACCTCGTCAGCCGCATCCAACCGACAAGCGACCCCACGGCACCTGCGGTCTGCCACCTCGACACCGGGGTCCGGCACACCCATGCGCTGCTCGCCGGATCGCTGAACCCCACGGACGTCCACAGCGTCGTCGGATCACCCGGCGGCAGCGACCCTGAGAACCACGGCACCCCGATGGCCGGCCTCGCGCTCTACGGATCGCTCGACGACCTGCTGCTCACGACGAAGCCCATTGCCCTCCACCACCGCCTCGAGTCGGTGAAGTTCCTGCCCGACCCCGGACGACCGCAAACGGACCCGTTGGCGTACGGACTCATCACCGCGGATGCCGTCGCACAGCCCGAGGCCACAGCGAGGCGCCGCCGCGTCTTCTGCATGCCCGTCACGACCACGCCCGACCGGGGCGCGGGCGAGCCCACGCTCTGGTCCGCGAGCGTCGACGCGCTTGCCGCAGGCGTCGACATCACGCTCGCGGGCAACCAGCTTCAGCTGCTCGGAGCACCCGACCGCAAGGCCAGCCGACTGTTCGTCGTCTCGGCTGGGAACGTCGAGGCACAAGATCTCAAGACCGCGGGCTACCCCGACGCCTGCGATCTGGCGCCCGTCGAGGACCCCGCCCAGGCGTGGAACGTCCTCACCGTCGGCGCCCACACCGAACTCACCGATCGACCGGTCGATCCCACGTTCGCCGGCTGGAGCCCCGTCGCGCCGGAAGGTGACATCTCGCCTCACAGCCGCACCGCAGGCCTCTTCGGCTCGATGTGGCCGAACAAGCCGGAGATCTGCATGGAGGGCGGGAACGTCCTGACCGACGGTGCCGGCGACTACGACGGCAGCCACCCTCTGCTGTCCATCCGGACCACGGACGCGCGTCACGATCTCGCGTTGGGCTCTGCCAACGCAACCAGCGCCGCCACCGCTCAAGCCGCCCGCCTGGCGGCGCTCGCGCAGGCCCGCTACCCGAGCTACTGGCCCGAGACAATCCGTGCGCTTCTCGTCCACGCCGCGCAGTGGACGCCTGCGATGCGCGCGCATCTCGACGGGGCCAAGAGCGCCAAGACCCAGCGACGCGCATTGCTGCGCCGCTACGGCTGGGGCGTCCCGACCGAAGACGCCGTCCTGACATCCGCCGCCAACGCTGCCACGCTCGTCATCCAGGACGAGTTCGTGCCGTTCGACGGAAACGAGCACAAGGCCCGGCGCTTCCGCCTGCACCGCCTCCCCTGGCCCGCAGCCGCGCTGCGCGAGATCCCGGCCGCCGAGGTCGTGCTGCGGATCACGCTCTCCTACTTCATCGAGCCGGCCGCCTCGCGACGCGGATGGCGCCAGCGCTACACCTACGCCTCCCACGGCCTCCGGTTCGAGCTCCAAGCTCCAGCCGAGACGACCAACGCGCTGCTGCGCCGTGTCAACCAGGAAGCCGAGCAGGAGGAAGACGACTCGCCACCCTCCAGGTCCTCCGCCGAGACCGATCGATGGTTCATCGGCAAGAACCAGCGTAATGGCGGCTCGCTGCACCAAGACCTCTGGGAAGGGACCGCCGAAGAGCTCGCCGCGTGCGATGCCCTTGCCGTCTACCCGGTCGGCGGATGGTGGAAGAACAACAAGCGCAAGGACCGCGCCAACCGCACGATCCGCTACGCCCTCATCGTTTCCCTCAAGACCGACGAGCAGAGCATCGACCTCTACACGCCGATCGCGGCGCAGGCCGAGATCGCCACAGCGGCGACTATCCAGACCCCGGGAACGTAGAAGAACCGGCTCCTGCCGCGTGCCGTCGCCGCCGGTCGGTTCAAAGCACCAGTCAGGAATGCCGCTCTCGAGGCAGGCGCGGCGCGTGCGGCCCCGGGTTACGTCAGGCGAGACGGTGCGCCGGTGCGAGCCCTTCCCCCAGAGCTACCCGACACCAGCGACGCGTGCCGCGAGTTCGGCAGTTGCTTTCGCTCCTAGGTCTAGGAAGAAGTCGCGCGCTCTCCGTGCGTTCTCCTGCTTCTCTGGCGGTGCGTCCTTCGCAGCGTCATCGATAGCCGAGAGCAACCTCACCAGCACGAGGTCGTCGTCCGTCGCGCCCGAGGGCCATCGGCCAAAATGCCCGACCATCTTCGGGCTGGCTCGGATGCCGTTGGGGATCACCGGTCCAGCTTCGCTGCGGTAGGTGATCCACTCTGCGTCTCGGAGTTCGCGAAGGATGCGCGCGAACGGTGCATCACGTACGCCTGGCGCTAGCCGGTCACGCACCACCTGGCCGCTGAGTCCTCGATCGCCTCCCGCCTCGTTGTGGAGGCGGTAGATCCCGGCCGCGATGGGTTCCACCGCCGACCAGTCGAGGTCGATGGCCTCGTCCTCGCCACGATCGATTCGCCGCTGATGTGCTGCCGCCGCCGCGGTCCGAACGTCGCCTGCCGCTTCCCGGCCGAGCGGCGTAATCCGGAGCTTTCCGAGCCTCTTCGTCGTCGGCTCGATGTCAAGCAAGCCGAGTGCTCCGAGTTCGTTGATCGGCCCCTCGTCGAAGACCTCGCCATCACGCAACTCCACACCGAGAAACTCCGAGCCGCCCATCCCGCCGCGAAAGACCGGGACGAACTGCATGTACCGCCCAGCGTCGAGTTCAACGAGCCGCAGGAGCAACGTCGCGAGCTTGGGCTCCAGGGCGGGCACCGTCATGGCGAGAGGCTAGCTCCACGTCCGGACCTCCTCGCCGGTGTCGGCGCGTGCTCTGACGCCGCGAGGGTAGCCGGCCCCGCCCGACGTCGGGCGAGCATCTCGGCACGGTAGGGCGCTCGGTTCGGTGGCCGGCTGGTCGCGGCTCTGTCAGAGCACGCGACCGAGCCGGTGGAGGCCCTGGATGTCTACGAATACCTGCTGCCCGCCGTCGACCGACGAGACGCCCATCGAGCTGGAGGCGTTGTGGCGGATCTGGGAGGAGCAGCACCCCAGGTTGTGCCGTGTCGTCGCCGCTCGCGCGCGGCGATCGTTTGAGGATCACGAGGTGCAGGACGCGGCCAGCGACGCGCTGCTGCGGCTGCACCGTCTGCGGCAGCGTCGCGGCGCCGAGCCGGCAGCGCTGGAAGCGTGGCTGGTGGTCGTGGCGTGGCGGGAGTTCCTGCGCCGCACCGGCCGCGACGCCCGGCGGTCGGCGGTCGAGACGGAGGTGTTCGTGCGCGAGGAGCGCGTGGGCGTCGCCGTGCAGCCGGAGGATGCGGTTCTCGTGGGCGAGCAGCGTCGGGCGCGTCGCCGTGCGTTGGGGGTGGCGTTGCGGTCGTTGCCGGCTGGGCAGCGGGAGTCGCTGGCGTTGCTGGCCACAGGGGCGTCGTATGCGGGGATCGCGGAGCGTCGCGGGGTCTCGACGCGGGCGGTTGATCGCGCGTTGGGGAAGGCGCGGCGGCGGCTGCGGTCCAATGCGCTGCTGGTGCGGGAGGTCACGGGATGCGACGCATGAGCGCGCTGGAGAGGTGGGCCGTGGCCGGTGCGGCCGGCGGTCGCGGCCAGGCGATCGAGCACCTGCGGCTTGAGCCAGGCCGGTTTTCGTGGAGGCCTCGTTTCCAGGTTTCGCCTGGGAGAGGATGCATCGAAGATGGCCCGACCGAAGAAGTACCCGACCGAGTTGCGTGAGCGTGCGG
>NZ_JAXAVX010000013.1:0-94413 GCF_033949425.1 Patulibacter brassicae
GAAGTTCCAGTCGCCGCAGGACTACCTGTTCTCCGGCATCAAGACGATCGCGATGGCGACGTTCGTGGTGCTCGTGGGCTGCTACTACGGCTACCGGGTGCGGGGCGGCCCGGTCGAGGTCGGCACCGCGACCGCGCGGGCGATGATCGTGAACCTCATCGGGATCCACGTCATCGGCATCATCGGCTCGCAGCTGTTCTGGGGCGGCGTCCCGCGACTCCCGATCGGCGGCTGAGGCGTGCTCGTGCTGCGCATCGTCTCCCAGGTCGATCTGGTCCCCGCCCGCCCGCGACTCCCGATCGGCGGCTGACGTGGAGCCGATGACGATCGAGGGCCGCCACGCGCGGCGGACCCGCAACGTCCGGACCCTGGCGGTCGCGGGCCTGGCCATCGTGGTGGCGGGGCTCGTGTACCTGCTGGCGTTCTCCGGCGGCAGCGACTACAAGCTCCACGTCCGCTTCCAGAACGCCGGGCAGCTCGTGCAGGGCGGCCTCGTGCAGGTCGGTGGCGTGAAAGTCGGCCAGATCGACCGGATCTCGATCAGCGACGACGGCCAGGCCGACCTCGAGCTCGGGATCACCGACGAGGACTTCGTGCCGCTGAACGAGGGCACCCGAGCGCAGATCCGCGCCGTCGGCCAGGCCACCCTGACCAACCGCTACGTCGCGCTGACCCCGGGCCCCGACAACCGTCCCGCGCTGCGCGACGGCGCGACGCTCGCGGCGACCGACACCCGCGGGATCGTCGACCTCGACGCCATTCTCAGCTCGCTCGACGGCCCGTTCCGCGAGGATCTGCGCGCGCTCATCCAGCGCAGCTCCGAGGTGTTCGCCGGCTCGGGGGCTCCGTCGTTCAACCGGATGCTCGCGAAGATCGATCCGGCGTTCGCCTCGCTCGACGGCCTCCTCGGCGACCTGCGCACCGACCAGGACGCGATCGACCGCCTCGTCCGATCGGGCGCCACCGCCGCCGGTGCGGTCGCCGACCGCCGCGCGAGCCTCGTGACCGCGGTCGGCCGCACGGAGCGGACCTTCCGCGCCGTCGCCGACCAGCAGCAGGCCCTCTCCGGCGTCCTGCAGCGGGCGCCGGCCGTCCTGCGCCAGGCCGGCGGCACGTTGCGCCGCGCCGGAAGCACCGCGCAGGCGCTGCGCCCGGCCCTGCGGGCGGTGCCCGAGCCGCAGGCCGACCTCCGCGTGCTGCTGCGCCGCCTGCCGAAGGTCCTGCGCCGCACCGACCCGGTCGGCGCGCAGCTCGAGCGGATCCTCGGTCCGCTGCGCACGGCGGTCAACGGCCTGCCGCAGCTCGAGCGGCCGACGGTCGACGGCGCGAAGGCGATCTCGGACGGCCTGGACGAGGCGATGCCGATGCTCGAGGGCCTGCGCTTCTACGGCTCCGACTTCATCCTCGGCATCGTCAACGGCCTCGTCTCGATCGGCACCGGCGGCTACCACCAGCACGGTCACTACCTGAAGATCGAGTTCGTCCAGAGCCCGCAGACCCTGCTCGGCGGCGCGCTCGGCGGCTTGATCCCCGCGCTGGCGAAGATCACCGACGGCGTCATCCCGGGCGTCATCAACCTCGCGACGCACCAGAACCGCCGCTGCCCGGGCGGCAACGCGCCCCCCGCGCCGGACGGGTCCAACCCGTGGTACCCGAAGGAGGGCATCTGCGACCCGACGACGAGCATGTCGCGGCTCGTCAACTCGCCGCCCGCGCTCTGCCGCACGTACAGCCGGTGCGACGGTGACGACCGGTCGCTGAAGCCCGACCCGGACGGCCGCAACCCCCAGCGCCCGACCCCGCCCGCCGGAGCGAGCCGATGAGGCGCCTCGTCCTCCCGACCCTGCTCGTCCTGGCGATCGTCGCCCTGGCCCTCGCGCTGCGCAGCGGCGGCGACGCGAAGCGCTACGAGTTCGACGCCGTCTTCGACACGGCGCGGGGCATGGTGCCGGGGCAGCTCGTGAAGATCGCCGGCGCGCGCGTCGGCCGGGTCGAGGACGTCACGCTGACGTCCGACCGCAAGGCGTCGTTCCGGCTCTCGATCGAGGAGCGCTTCGGCCCGCTGCGCGCCGACGCCTCCTGCAAGATCCTGCCGGAGGGGTTCATCTCCGAGAGCTTCGTCCAGTGCGACGCGGGCTCGGCCGGCGAGCCCCCGCTGGGGCGCGTGCCCGGGCACGACCGGCCGACGGTGCCGGTCTCCCGGACCGAGGTCTCCGTCCAGCTGCAGCAGGTGATCGACACCTTCTCGCTGCCCGTCGACCAGCGCATCCGGGTCATGCTGGGCGAGCTCGGGCTCGCGGCGTCGGGCACCGGGCGCGACTTCAACGCGGTCCTGCGCCGTGCCAACCCGGCGCTGACGCAGGCCAACCGCGTCCTGGCGCTCATCGATCGCCAGCGCACCGCCCTGCGGGACGCGATCGGGCAGACCGACACCGTCCTGGCCGACATGCGCGAGCGCCGCGGCGACGTCCGCCGGTTCGTCGCCGGCGCCGCCGACGTCACCTCGACGCTCGCCGCGCATCGCGACGGCACGCGGGCGTCGATCCGCGCGCTGCCGGGGCTCCTGCGGGAGGTCCGCCTGAGCCTCGGATCGATCGACCGCGTCGGCGACGAGCTGACCCCGACGGCCGCGGCCCTGCGTCGCGCGGTCCCCGAGCTCGTCCGCGTCAACGGGGTGCTGCAGCAGCTGTCGAGGACGGGCCGGCCGGCGCTCACGTCCCTGGCGCGCGCCGCGAAGGCCACGCGCCCGGCTCTGCCGCCCACGCGGAAGGTCGTCGGCGAGCTGAACCGCTTCTCCCAGCGCGCGCTCGAGCCGAGCCGGCTCGCCCGCGAGCTGCTCGTGAGCCTCCGCGACACGGGCGGCAACGAGCAGCTGCTGAACATGTTCTACACGCTGTCCACGGTGTCCGGGCTCTACGACGAGACGTCGCACATGGTCCCGATCATCCTCAGCGTCGCGGCCCGCTGCATCGCCCAGCCCCAGGCGCGCGCGTGCAACGCGAACTTCAACTCCAAGGACGGCGTCGGCCTGCCGATCAACGATCCGGAGTGGAAGGGCTCGATCGCCACGTCCGGGACCACCGGTCCCGTGACGCAGGGAGGCAAGGTCGTGCAGGGCCGCTCGCAGCTGCGCACGACGGCGCCGTCGCTGGACGGTCCGTCGAAGGTCCGCGCCGCCGACCTTCCCGAGGCGACGCGTCGTGACCTCCTGAAGACCCTCGACCGGATGGCGGGCAAGTGATGGCGCGCAGGCCCAGCACCGGTCAGCGTCGCCGCGGTCCCGAGCGGCTCTACCCGTGGATCGGGACGCTCGCGATCATCGGGCTGCTGTTCGCCGTCTACGTCTCGTACACGGCCAACGACGGCGTCCCGGGCGAGCAGTACCGGGAGTTCTCCGTCGACGTCCCGGACGCCAATCGGATCGTGCGCAGCAACCAGGTCCGGATGGCGGGCGTGCGCGTCGGGCAGATCTCGACGATCACGCCGGTGCCCGCGACCGGCGATCACCCCGCCTACGCCCGCCTCGGCGTGAAGGTCGAGCCGGACGCGCCGCGGGTGCCCGCCGACAGCACCGCGAAGGTCCGGCCCGCGTCGATCCTCGGCGCGACGTACCTCGACATCGTCCCGGGCCGCGCCGCAGCGACGATCGCCTCCGGCGGCAACCTCCCGCTCGAGCAGACCTCGGACAACACCGAGCTCACCGACCTGCTCGACGTCTTCGACGCACCCACGCGCCGCAACCTGCAGCAGTTCGTCACGGCGTTCGCCGGCGGCCTCGCCGGCCGCGGCATCGCGCTCGGCGACACGATCCGCGAGGCGAACCGGATGCTGCCGGCGCTCAGCGCGATCTCCCGCACGCTCGAGGCCTCCGACGCACGGCTCGGATCGCTCCTCAGCGCCTACCAGCGCGCGATCGGCGCGTTCGCGGCCGCGGAGCCCGAGCTGGGCACGCTCGTCAGCGACGGCGCGCGGACGTTCGCCGCCCTGAGCCGCAGCCGCGCGTCGCTGGCCCGGACGGTCGACGCGTTCCCGCGGACCGCTCGCGCGACGACCGCCGCGCTCGGCGCGCTGCGCCCGGCGCTCGACGACCTCGCAGAGATCTCGACCGACCTGCGCCCGGCGGCGACCGTGCTGCCCGGCGCCCTGCGGCAGACGAACGCGCTCTTCGGCGACACGATCCCCTGGCTGCGGGTCACGCCGGCGCTCGCGCGTCGCCTGACGACGACCGCCGGCTCCCTGCGGCGCTTCACGGAGCTGCCGCAGACCGAGGGCTCGCTGCGACGGCTGGGCGACGTGCTCGACGCCGCCGGGGTGTTCCTCGAGCGCGTGACGCCGGCCCAGACGGCGTGCAACTACATCACGCTCTTCGGCCAGGGCTGGCACAACGTCTTCGGCACCATCGGCGACGGGGCGGGACCGCCGGTCGGCAACGTCGTGCTGTCGCAGCTGGGCACGAGCCCGCTGGAGCTGCTGCAGAACCCGACGGCCCTGCCGAACCTCCACCAGAACTACACGCCGCACGCGAACGCGCAGGAGTGCGAGTCCGGCAACGAGACGTTCGTCGACGGCCGCCAGCTGCTGACGAACCCGCCCGGCCTGCAGAGCACGCCGACGTTCCGCACCACCATCGATCCGGCCGTCCGGAAGCGCGCGCAGGACGCGGGTCTCTACGACGAGCCGCCGGCCGGGAGCAGCCGATGAGCCCGATGCCCCGCCGTCGCGCGGCCACGCGCGACCACCTGCGGCGCACCGCGCGCCACCGACAGATCGCCGCGGTCGTCGTCGTCCTCGTCATCGCCGGGACGCTCGTCTACGCGTTCGGTCGCCACTCCCTGTTCGCCGGGGGCACGCAGATCAACGCGGTCTTCACCGACGCGAACAACCTCCGCAAGGGCAACCCCGTCCGGATCGGCGGCCTCGACATCGGCCGGGTCACCGGCATCGAGCAGGGGCCGGACGGCAACGCGCTCGTCCGGATCCGGCTGAAGCCCGACGCCCCGACGCTGCGCAGCGACAGCCGGATGGCGATCAAGCCGCGCCTGGCGTTCGAGGGCAACTTCATGATCCAGGCGACGCTCGGGACCCCGGGCGCGCCGGCGCTCGGCGCCAACGACACGATCCCGGTCGGACGGACGACCGTCCCGGTCCAGCTCGACGAGGCGCTCGACGTCCTCGACGCGCCGACGCGCGCGTCCGCGAAGGAGCTCGTGCGGACGCTCGGCGAGGGGCTTGCCCCCGGCGACGACGGCCGGGACTCGGGCGCGGCGGAGCTGCGTCGGGCCACCCGCAAGCTCGACCGCGCGCTGGCCCCGGCCTCGCGCGTGGTCGCCGCGGCCCGTGGCCGGCGCCCCGGCGACCTGGGACGCAGCATCCGCTCGACGGCGTCGCTCACGGAGACGCTCGCCGCCGACCCGGCCGCGCTGGCCCGGATCGTCACGAGCTACGACCGCGTGATGGGGATCTTCGCCGACTCCGACGTCGCGCTGGGCCGGACGATCGCCAACGCCGACGCGATGCTCCGCGCGGCACCGGCGTCGCTCGCCTCGCTCGACCGCGCGCTGCCGCAGGTCGAGGCGCTCGGCGACGCGGCGACCCCGGCGCTGCGGCTGCTGCCGTCCGTCCTGCCCTCGGCGAACCGCGCGTTCGCGCAGCTCGGCGCGCTGACGCTGCCCGGCGCGCTCCCGGCGCTGCTGCGCGACCTCGACGACCCGGTCCGTCGCCTGCCGACCGTCGAGCGCCAGCTCGCGTGGGTGACGCCGAAGCTCGCGCCGCTCGGGCAGTGCCTCGAGCAGCGGATCCAGCCCGTGCTGAACGCGCAGGTGCCGGACGACAAGCTCAGCAGCGGCGACCCTGCCTGGCTCGACGTGCTGCACGCGGCGGCAAACCTCACCGGCACCGCACCGGGCTTCGACGGCAACGGTACGACCTTCCGCGCGGGCCTGTCGCAGGGCGAGTTCTCGCTCCAGGGCGTGCTGCCCGGCGTCGGACAGCTCGTGACCTCGTCGAACAACGCGCTCAGCGGGATGCGGCCGATCTGGCTGGGCAGCGGCGTCCTGCCGCCGAAGCGGCCCGACGTGCCCTGCCTGCAGAACGACCCGGTGAACCTCCGCTCGGAGAGCAACAAGCCGTTCGCGTCGCTCGCCCGCACGCGGATCGCGCCGGACGTCGCGGCCGATCGCCGCGCCGCGAACACCGCGGGGCTGGAGCGCCTGCGCTCGACGCTCCGCGGCCTCGTCGGCGGCGAGGCCGCCGACGCCGTCACCCCCCGTCGCGATCGCGACACCGCCCGGGCCGCCGCCACGGGCGCGGCGGCGATCGCGCGCCGCCTCCTGCCGACCGCGACCGGGAGCGACCGATGAGCCGCTCGCGCAATCCCTGGGTCCTGCTCGGGCCGATCCTCGTCCTCGTCGTCCTCGGCGTCGTCTCCGCCGGCTACGTGCTCGTGAAGCAGCGCTTCCCGGTGCCGTTCCGCGACGTCTACGAGGTCCGCGCGATCCTCCCGGCCGCCGACGGCGTCGCGCCGGGCTTCGGGCAGGCCGTGAGCGTCTCGGGCGTGAAGGTCGGGACGATCTCGGAGGCGTCGATCGAGGGCGAGACCGCCGACGTGACGTTCGAGATCGACCGCACGAAGCTGCCGGCCGTCTACCGCGACGCCCGCG
Source organism: Patulibacter brassicae (assembly GCF_033949425.1). Classification (NCBI taxonomy): domain Bacteria; kingdom Bacillati; phylum Actinomycetota; class Thermoleophilia; order Solirubrobacterales; family Patulibacteraceae; genus Patulibacter; species Patulibacter brassicae. The sequence goes on from NZ_JAXAVX010000013.1 coordinate 6,660, forward strand.
CCGACCTGCGACCGATCACCCCGCTCTCGGACATGCTCGTCGAGCTCGATCCCGGGCACGCGAAGCGGGGACGGATGGCCGACGACGGCGTCATCCCGCTGTCGCGCACGAGCTCGCCGGTCCCGCTCTCGGATCTGCTCTCGACGCTCGACGCCGACACCCGCGGCTTCCTCGAGCAGCTGCTGACCGGCCTCGGCCAGGGCACGAAGGACCGCGCTCCGGACTTCCGCGCGCTGCTGCGCTCGCTCGGCCCGACGGCCGACCAGGTGCGCCGCATCACGACGGCCCTCGACGGGCGCCGGCGCGAGCTGGCGCGGCTCGTCACGAACCTCGCCGACGTCACCGACGCGGCTCGCAGCGACGGGCGCCTCGGCGAGGTCGTCGTCACCGGCAACCGCACCCTCGAGGCGATCGCGCAGGAGGAGACGTCGCTGCGACGCTCGCTCGCCGACCTGCCCAGCACCGTGAGCACCGCCCAGCAGGCGCTGTCCTCCGCGGGGCGGCTCTCCGACGAGCTCGGACCGGCGGCCCGCGAGCTCGTGCCGCCCGTGCGGGAGCTGCCCACGACGCTGCGCGCGCTGAAGCCCCTCACCGACGACTTCACGACGGCCGTCCGCGGCCAGATCAAGCCGCTCGTCCACGAGGCGCAGCCGACCGTCCGCGACCTGCAGCCGACGCTGCGCAACCTCAGCGCGGCGCTGCCCGACGTGTCGCGGATCGTCCAGGCCGCGACGTACCTGACGAACGAGCTCGCCTACAACCCGCCGGGCCGCGACGAGGGGATGCTCTACTGGATCGCCTGGGCGTTCCACAACTTCGGCTCGGCGACGAGCACGGCGGACGCCCACGGCGCGCTGTTCCGCGCGCTCGTGATGGTCAACTGCCACCAGATGACGACGCTGGTCGACCTCGGCCCGTTGTTCAAGGCCCTCACGGGCTCGGCCCAGCTCTGCCCGGCGACCTGAGATGCTGACGAGGATCCCCAGCCCGCGGGAGCTGCTGCTCCCGATCGCGTTCGCCCTGATCGCCGCCGTCCTGGCGATCGGCGTCTGGCGCGGCTTCGGCGGCGTCGTGCCCTTCCAGCCCCAGGGCTACCGGATCACGGCGGACCTGCCCGAGGCCGACTCCGTCCTGGCGAACTCCGACGTGCGGATCGCCGGCGTCGACGTCGGTCACGTCGTCTCGGTCGAGAGCCTCGGCCGCCGTGCGCGGGTCGAGCTGGAGATCGACCCGGAGTTCGCCCCGCTGCGGCGCGACGCGCGGATCGTCGTGCGCTCCAAGACGCTGCTCGGCGAGGGCTACCTCGAGGTGGCCCCGGGCGACCGGAAGGCGGCGCCGATCGCCGACGGCGGCCGGATCCCCGGGTCCGGGGTCGTGCGCGCGCAGCGCCTCGACGACGTGCTGCAGGCCTTCCCGGAGTCCACGCGCCGCGACATGCGCCGGATGCTCGCAGGGCTCGCGGGCGCCTTCGACGGTCGCGCCATGGCGCTGAACCAGGCGCTCGGTCGCGCTCCGGGCGTCGTGGGCAACCTCGAGGCCGTCGCGCGCCGGCTCCAGCGTCAGCAGGAGCCGCTGCGGTCGCTCCTGGGCTCCTCGACCGACGTCTTCGAGGCGCTCGGCAGCCAGGACGCGGCGCTCGTCGGCGCGATCCGCCAGGGGTCCCGCGTCTTCGCGACGACCGCCGCGCGCGACCGCGACCTCGCGGCCCTCGTCGACGCGCTGCCGCCCTTCCTCGGAGACCTGCGCGTCGCGTCGGGCCGGCTGCAGGGCGCCAGCGGCGATCTGCGGCGCGCCGTCGCCGCGCTGCGCCCGACGGCGCCGCTCGTCGCCCCGGCGCTCGTCGCCCTCCGCGACGACACGAAGCGCCTGCAGGCCGGCTTCCGGAAGGTCGCCCCGGCGTTCCGCGACACGACGAAGGCCCTGCCGTCGGTGACCCGGCTGCTCGACGGCGTCGGGCCGTCGCTGGCGAACGTCCATCTCGCCGCGCGCCAGCTGCTGCCGTTCGTGCAGCTGTCGGCGGCCAGCCGCGACAGCTTCGTGGCGAACTTCGCGAACGTCGCCGCGACGTTCAACGGCCGCACGGTGGTCCCGGGCGGCAAGCTCGGCCAGTACGCCGGCGGCATGCTCACGGCGTGGAACGAGATCGTCGGCGGCTGGACGAAGAAGCTGCCGACGAACCGCGCGAACCCGTACCCGCGCCCGGGCGCGACCGACGAGATGGCGCGCGGCGGCCTGCAGGCCTACGACTGCCGCAACCAGAACAACCCGCTGATCCTGCCGCCGTTCGGGGCCGCCCCGACCTGCAAGACGCAGGGCCCGTGGACGTTCAACGGCAAGAGCGCGTCCTACCCGCGCCTGACGCTGCCCGACCCGTAGGCCGGCGACGAGTCCGGCGCCGTCGAGCCGGCGGCGCCGCCGTCGAGCGGGACGGCCGGCGCCGTGTCGTTCGACGTTCGAACATGATGTATGGTGGCGAAGGCCGGACAGCATGTTCGGCCTGCGAGAGCGAAGCGAGGGACGAACGGATGGCGCTGAAGAACACCATCGACCTCCAGGCGGCGGCCCAGGCGCTGCGTCCGTGGCTGGCGGAGCGGTTCGGGGCGGGCGAGGGCGACATCGAGATCGGCGGCATCGAGGTCAACGAGGCCTCGGGCATGTCGAGCGAGTCGGTCCTCTTCGACGTCACGCGGACCGTCGACGGCGAGCGTCGCACCGCCGGCTTCGTCGCCCGGATCGCCCCGCGAGGCGACGGCCTGTTCATGGACTACGACCTCCCCCGCGAGGCACTCGTCATGGACGCGCTGGCGCGGCACACCGACGTGCCCGCGCCGCGGGTCTGGGCCGGCGATGGCGACGAGGCCCTGTTCGGCGCGCCGTTCGTCGTGATGGAGCGCTGCTACGGGAAGGTCCCGCCGGACGATCCGCCCTTCACCGCTTCCGGATGGGTCCTCGACCTCGCGCCGGAGGATCAGGGCCGCCTCGTGGACAACGCCCTGGCGGCGATCGCCGGGATCCATGCCGCCGACCCGGTGGCCCTCGGGGTCCAGGGCCTCGAGCGCCAGGACGTCGGCGCGACCGCCCTCGAGCGCGAGATCGCCTATTACGAGCGCTACTACGCGTGGGGCTCCCGGGGCGTCGCGAACCCGACGGTCGACGCCGGGCTCGACTGGATCAAGGCGCACCTGCCGGCCACGATCGGCACGCCCGAGGACCCCGACGTCATCAGCTGGGGCGATGCGCGCCTGGGGAACATGATGTTCGGCGAGGACCTCGCCGTCACCGGCGTCTTCGACTGGGAGATGGCCTCGCTCGGTCCCCGGGGCGTCGACCTCGGCTGGTTCATCTTCATGAACCGCCACCACAGCGAGGCCCTCGGGCTGCCGCTGCCGCCCGGCTTCCCCGACCAGGCCGGCACGATCGCGCGCTACGAGGAGCTGAGCGGGCACGCGGTGCCCGATGCGGACTTCTACGTCGCCTGGTCGGCGGTGCGTGCCTCGATCATCTTCACGCGCGTGGGGCACTACATGGTGGAGCTCGGGCTCGTGCCGCCCGACGCGCAGATGTGGCTCTCCAACCCGGCCAGCAACCTGCTGGCGACGATCCTCGACCTGCCCGCGCCGAGCGTCGCCTCGTCGGGGTGGGTGACCGGCAAGCGGTGACCGCGATGACCCGCGCACCCCAGCCGTCCTCTTCGCGCCGGCCCGCCGGCGCCTGACGTCCCTCCACGCGAAAGCGATCGATGACTCCTTCCAGCAGTTCCGTGGCCGATGTGATCGTGGCCGGTGGTGGCCACAACGGCTTGGTGGCCGCGTGCTACCTCGCGCGTGCGGGTCTCGACGTCGAGGTGCTCGAGGCCTCGCCGGTGATCGGCGGGATGACCGCGACGAACGAGATGGTGCCGGAGGCGCCGGGTCACTTCATCAACGAGGCGTCGATCCACGCGTCGCTGTTTCGCAACACCGCGATCGACGCGGAGCTGGAGCTGACGTCGAAGTACGGGTTGCGGATGCGTCGCGTGGACCCCGCGCACGTGCATCTGGGGTTCGAGGGCGAGTCGATCGCGATGTGGCAGGACGCCAATCGCACGGCGCAGGAGATCGCGCACTTCTCCAAGAAGGACGCGCGGTCGTGGTTGGACTTCGTGGAGTCCGTGACCGCCGGGGTCGAGATCGGCCTGCCGCTGATGCTCACGAGCGCGGTGCGGCCGGAGCCCAAGCAGCTCGCCAAGGCGCTGGCGAAGATGGGCAAGCACCGCAAGGAGCTGCTGCCGCTGGCGCGGTGGATCCTGCAGGGGCATGCGGAGGCGATCGAGGAGCGCTTCGAGCACCCGCTGGTGCGTGGTCCGTTGACGATCAACCTGCCGTTCATGCCCTTCGACTCCGACGCGTCGGCGTATGCGCTGATCTACCTCGGCGTCTACCACCGGACCGGGGTCGCGATGTTCGAGGGCGGCACCGGCGCGTTCCCGAAGGCCCTGATCGCGTGCTTGCAGGACGCGGGTGGCCGGGTCCGCGCGAACGCCCGGGTGGAGGAGATCCTCGTCGACGGGGGTCGTGCGGTGGGGGTGCGGCTGGAGGGCGGCGAGGAGGTCCGCGCGCGCAAGGCCGTGATGACGTCGTTCTCGCCCAAGCGGGTGCTCGGGGAGCTCGTCCCGCAGGAGCTCCTCTCGCACGAGGACCAGGTGAAGGTCCGCCACATCCCGACGAACGAGACCGGGGCGCGGGACTACAAGCTGAACATCGCGCTGAAGGGCAAGCTCCGGATGCCGCGCCATCAGGAGTGGCGCGCCAGGACGTTCCCGGGCGACACGGTCGATCTGAAGCTGCCGTGCGTCACGTGGAACACGCATGAGCAGGCGTTGGACGCGTTCCGCGCGTGCGTGCGTGGCGAGGTTCCCGAGCACGTCGCCGGTCTGGCGCAGATCACCACCGCGTTCGACCCGAGCATGGCGCCCGAGGGCCACGACACGTACTGGTTCTGGACCGGCCTGACGCCCGGCACCCCGAACGAGGGCTGGGACGTGGCGCGGGACCAGATCACCGAGCGGGTGATCAAGGAGTCCGCGCTCTTCTACGAGGGCCTCGAGGAGCTCGAGATCGGACGCCGGCCGCTCGCGAAGCCGGACATCGCGGAGCGGTTCAACGCGATCGACGGCAACGTCTACCACGTCGATCCGATCATCACGCGCCTCGGGCCGCTGCGGCCCGCGCTGGGGATGGGGAACTTCCAGGCGCCGATCGACGGGCTCTGGATGACCGGCTCGGGCACCCACTCGATCCCCGGGATCTCGGGCATGCCGGGCCACAACGCTTCCAAGACGCTGCTGCGGCAGCTGCGCAAGGAACGCCGCCGCGGGTTCCTGCGCCGCGGCTGAGCGGCGCCACGGCCGTGCCTCGCGGGCGCGGCCGTGCCAACGGCTCCCCACGGGTGGGACGCGGCCGTCCCCGCGCTCGCCGCGCGGCGAGCGCGAGCGCTCGCGGGCGGCGCCCGGGTCAGCCGAGGCCGTCGACGCCCTCGCGCCGGCCCTCCCGGCGCTCGAAGTAGTCCCAGACCTCGACGAGGTTGCCGGCCGGGTCGCGGAAGTAGATCGAGCGGTCCCCGCCGTCGTGCTCGACGGGGCCCTCCACCGCGACGTCGAGCTCGCTCGTCAGCCGGGCGTGGACCGCGTCCAGCTGCGCGGGCCGCGCCGAGACCGCGAAGTGGACGTGGCGCCCGCCCTCGTCGCCGTGCTCGTGCCGGCCGGGGGCCCACAGCCCCAACCGCGTTCGCTCGCCGAGCTTCAGCCAGCGACGGCCGCGCTCGGTGCTCAGCGGCTCGAGCCCGAGCGCCCGCTCGTAGAACGCCGCGAGCGCGTCCGGGTCCTCGGTCTCGAGCGTCAGCTCCACGACATCGTCGACGTCCATGCCGGTGCGCGGGTGCCCGAAGCGGCCGCCGAGCAAACGGCGGGCGCGGGTCCGGCGCGGATCGCGGAGTGCGGGCGGGCGGCGGCCAGCCTCAGCCGGCCGCCGTCTCGTCGACGTCGAGGCCCTCGCGCACGACGCGGGCCGGCACGCCGGCGGCCAGGACCCCGCCCGGCAGGTCGCGGGTGACGACGGCGCCCGCCGCCACGACCGTCCCGGCGCCGATCGTGACGCCGGGGCAGACGATCGTCCCGGCCCCGAGCCACACGTCGTCGTCGATCGTCACGGGGGCCGCCGACTCCCACTCCTCCCGCCGCGAGGCGACGTCGAGCGGATGGGTCGCGGCGAGCAGCTGGACGCGGGGGCCGATCTGGCAGCGGGCGCCGATCGTGACCGGCGCGACGTCGAGCACGAGCAGGCCGACGTTCGCGAACGTCCCGGCGCCGATCCGCACGTCCCCGAACTCGCAGAAGAACGGCGGCCGGACGACGACGTCCTCGCCGACCTCGACGAGCAGCTCGCGCAGCAGGGCCGCCCGCTCGGCGTCGCCGCGACTCGCGCTCGGCGCGGCGTCGTATCGCTCCAGCAGGTCCTGCGTGCGGTCGTAGCCGGCGACGTCCTCCGGGTCGCCGGCGCGGTAGGGCCGCCCCTGCAGCCGGCGGTCGCGCATCTCGCCCATGGCCGGACGCTACCGGAGCCGCTCGCGTCCGCCGGTCGCTCGCGCCGACGATCCGCGACCGGCCCCGCCGCGACGGGCCATGTCGTCTGGACAGTGTGTGCGATACTCCGGCGGCCGGGGCCGCGCCGCTTGCGCTCGCCCGGTCCGGCCGGTGCCGAGCCGGTCGTGGTCACCACCGCACCTCCGAGGATCCCGCTATGGCCGTCAACGCCTTCGCCAACGACCTGGTCGACCTCAACGACGAGCGCCGCGCGCTCGTCGAGACGCTCCGGGAGTACTCGGCGAACAAGGCCGGCACGCCCGAGCAGCGCGCCGCGCTGACCGAGGACGGCATCGAGCAGCACCACGAGGGCGTCTACCGCGAGCTCGCCGAGCTCGGCTTCGTCGGCATCGGGTTCCCGGAGGACCTCGGCGGCGGCGGCGGGTCGATCGTCGACGTCAGCCTCTTCCTCGAGGAGGCGTTCTTCGGCCAGCTGCCGATCATGGGCATCTCGACCTCGCTCGTCGCGGGCGAGGCGATCGAGCGCCACGCCAGCGACGAGCTGAAGCGCGACCTCATCGGGCGCGTCTGCGCCGGCGACACCTTCGCGATCGGCATGTCGGAGCCGGAGGCCGGATCGGACCTGGCGAACCTCCGCTGCAAGGCCGAGCGCGTCGACGGCGGCTGGCTCGTCAACGGCCAGAAGACGTGGAGCTCCAACGCGCACTTCGCCAAGCGCTGCATGCTCATGGTCCGCACGGACTCCAGCGGCCGCAAGCACGAGGGCATCTCGATGCTCGACGTCGACCTCGAGCAGGACGGGATCGACATCCGTCACATCCCGACGATGGGCGGCCGCGAGACGAACGACGTCTTCTACACCGACGTCTTCGTCCCCGAGGACCGCGTCATCGGCGAGATCGGCAACGGCTGGAAGCAGCTCATGGGCGGCCTGAACCGCGAGCGCGTCCTGATCGCCGCGATCTTCATCGGGCATGCGCGGCGCGCGCTGCAGGACCTGCTCGACTACATCACCGAGCGCAAGCAGTTCGGGCAGCCGATCGGCTCGTTCCAGGCGATGCGTCACCGCTTCGCGGAGCTCGCGACCGAGGTCGAGATCTCGCGGCTCATGGTCCACGAGCTGGCGCGACGCCTCGAGGCCGACCCGCGGCGCGTCGGCCCGCGCGAGTCCTCGATGCTGAAGCTCAAGGTCACCGAGGTCGCCAAGCGCGTCGCGCTCGAGGGCGTCCAGATGATGGGCGGCTACGGCTACGCGAACGAGTACGGCATGGAGCGCCACCTGCGGATCGCGCTCGGCGCGACGATCTACGGCGGCACGAACGAGATCCAGCGCGACATCATCGGCAAGACGTACGGCCTCTGACGGCCCGGCGGGTCCCGCGTCCGCCGCGGGGCCGCCGTCCCTCGCGGCCGGCGGCCGAACATCCCGTTCGGTCGTCGAACAACGCGCTAGGGTCTGGGCGTGGCCCCGCGAGCGAGCAAGCCCCTGCAGCCCCCACGGGAGGTGCGGCGGGAGCAGCTCGCGCGCCTCTTCGTGGAGGTCGTCGAGCCGCTCCTGCAGCAGGGCGAGACGTACGCGGAGATCAGCGTCGAGCGCCTCATCACGGCGGTCGACATCTCGCGGTCGACCTTCTACGTCTACTTCGACGACAAGGGCGACCTCCTGCGGGCGATGGTCGAGGACGTCACCCAGGCGTTCGCCGACGCCGCCGCGCCGTGGTTCGAGCTCGGTCCCGACGCGACCCGCAAGGACCTGCGCAAGGCGCTGCAGCCGCTCTTCGACGCCTACCACCAGCACCAGATGCTGCTCGGCGCGATCACGGAGACGGCCGCCTACGACCAGCAGATCCGGGAGCAGCACGCGGCGCTCGTGGACCGGGCGGTCACGGAGATCACGCGGCACTTCCGCGCCCAGCAGAAGCTCGGCCGCGCGGCGCCGCTCGACGCGCCCCGGACCGCCCGCTGGCTCGTCTGGATGCTCGAGCGCGGGCTCTACCAGCTCGTCGCGCCGGCGAAGCCCGCCGAGTTCAAGCGCCTGCTCGACACCGCCACGGACATCGTGTGGCGGGTGCTCTACGAGGGCTACCGCGACGACGCCTGAGCGCGCCGCGGCGGCCGGCCCCGCGTGGGCCCCGGAGGGCCGCGGGAGGTGAGGTCCGGTGCCCGTCCGTCCTGCGGCGCGGTCCGCAACGCGAAGGACGCCGACGCGAGACGCGACGACCCCGGCCGGGGCCGGGGTCGTGGTCCGGGCCCGGGCGCTCCCGGGCCGATCGTGGGCGGCGCGTCCGCGCCGCCCACGCGTGCTCAGTAGGCGGCGGCGTGCCGCTCCGGCGGCAGCCCGCCCTCCTGGGCCATCTTGGCCCAGAGGCGGTCGCGGGCCTTGGCCGGGACCATCGTGTACTGGAACATCCGCGGGAGGGTCCAGGCGGCCGCCGGCTGGTCCTCCTTCACCCCGAGCAGGTGGTGGAGGAGCTTCATGTAGAAGCAGGCCTCGATCATCATGATCGTCGCCGCGACCCAGCGCATCCAGTCCGGCAGCGAGGAGTTGTGGGCGAGGATGTGGATCCAGCCCACGGTGAAGTACGTCGCCGCCATGCCGTAGGCCGGGATGAACAGCACCAGGAGCTGCTTCCAGCCCTTCAGGCGCGGCACCGCGAACGCCAGCATCGCGCCGACGGTGACGAACGACGCCGAGTTGATGAAGGCCCACCAGTAGGGGAAGCCGAACAGCTCGTACGGCTGCAGGCCGTAGTACTCGTAGACGTTGAGGTTGATCCCGATCGTCTCCATGACGGCGTCGAGGATCGCGCCCATCGCGAGCAGCATGAAGAAGTGGCGCAGCTTCGCGCCGTTCTTGATCACGAAGTAGCAGAAGTACGACTGCAGGCCGAGGAACGCGACGTAGCAGAGGGGGATCAGGAGCGGCACCTTGATCCCGAAGTTCGTGTAGACGACCGTCAGGTCGTCGGCCCAGTGGAGGTGCCCGAGCATGTCGAGCATCGCCTCCTCGAGCGAGCAGATCAGGCCGCCGCCCATCACGAGCAACGGGATCCAGTTGCCCTTGGAGGCCGCGCGCAGGGCCCACGGCAGGGCGAAGATCACGACCGCCGCGCCGGCGACGAAGAAGAAGATCAGCTCGTTCGTGACGCCGGCCTCGATGCCCGATGGCAGCGGCGCCACGTTGGGGGGCAGGCCTGGCACGTCGTGGTACGGCGGCGGCGTGTCGCCGATGGCCGCGAGCGTGAAGACGTTCGGCAGCACGGTGGTCCTTTCTCTCCCCGGTCGGCCCGGTGCCGACCGCGTTGCGACGAGCGCGCTCGCGCCACGTCGAGACGACCGTACCACATGGCCGAACACCATGTTCGATCTCTATACACCTCGTACGTCGACCCCGTCCGCGCCGCCGCCGCTCGCTCGCGCGGTGCCGTCGGGGGCCTCGGGGCGTCCCGCGTCCCCGGGCCGCTGCTCGGGTCAGCCGGCGGCGTCCGTCCCGGCGTAGAGCGCGCGCCAGGCGACGTCGGACAGCGAGCGGTGCAGGGCCGCGATCTCCTCCTCGTCGGCGCCCGGGACGAGCTGGTGGAGCCCGCGCTCCACCATCCACGCCAGCCACGCGGCCGTGGTCCGGGGGTCGCCCGGGGCCGCGTGCCCGCGCGCCTGCTGCGCGGCGATGTGCTGCGTCAGCTGGTCGGCGGCGCGCCCCACGATCCGCTCGAGGTTCCGGCGGGCGGCGGGGCTCTGCGCGGCGGCGTCGGCGATCGCCCGGAAGAGCTCCTGGTGCTCGACGTACGACGCGAACAGCGGCTCGAGCGCGCGGTCGAAGTCCGCGCGCCGGGTCGGCCGATCGAGCGCGAACCACGTCTCGGCCGCCTCGAAGACCTCGCGGCTCACGTCGTCGGTCATCGCGTCCAGCAGCGCGGTCTTGTCCGCGAAGTACGCGTAGAACGTCGACCGCGAGATGCCCGCCTCCGTGATGAGCTCGCGGACGCTGAGCTCCGGATAGCTCCGCCCCGCGGCGAGGAGCGGCTCGACGGTGTCGGCGAAGCGGCGGACCAGGCGGCGGCGGCGTTCGTCGGGGCCCGGCTGCAGGGGCCGGTCGCCGGCACGAGGCATCGGCGCCGATGGTACATGGTGTTCGATGGCCGAACGTGCTGTACGGCGAGCGCCCGTCCGGCGTCCGGCGATCAAGCGGCGAGGTGCAACGCGAAGAGCGCCGTGGGCACGGCGACGACGTAGGCGTTGAAGAGCCCCTTGACGACGGGGCGCGCGTGCCGCAGCTCCATGAAGTGCATGCCGACGAGCCAGACCTTCGCGAACGTCACGGCGAGCACCGCGACGATCGCCACGTCGCCCGTGCCCAGGCCGTGGTCGTCGCCCAGCCACCACGACGCGATCGTCGCGACGACGAGGACCGCCAGCACGGCGTAGAGCGCGGAGTTCGGGCGTCGCATCAGCCGTAGAGGTAGAGGAGCGCGAAGAGGACGATCCAGAGCAGATCGACCATGTGCCAGTACGAGGCGCCGGTCTCCACGAGCGAGCGCTCGTGGTCGCTCAGCGCCGGGCGCCGCGTCAGGCGGACGACCCCGGCGAGACCGGCCAGCCCGAGCGTCACGTGCAGCAGGTGGACGCCGGTGAAGGAGAAGTAGTAGAGGAAGAACTCGTTCTCGCGTGCGGAGACGCCGTCGCCGCCGAGGCTCGTGTACTCGTAGAGCTTCAGCGCCCAGAAGAGCAGGGCGCAGCCGAACGCGACGGAGAACAGCCGCCGCGCGGGGACCAGTGCGCCGGCGCGGGCGTGGCGGACGGCGAGGGCGACGGCGAGCGAGCTGCCGAGCAGGACGATGGTGTTCGCGACGCCGACGCCGACGTGCAGGTGGTCCTGGCCGAGCTCGTAGCGCGCCGGATCGTCGGCCTGCAGCAGGACGAGCGCCCCGAACATCAGGGCGAACACCGTCATGTCGGCGAGGATGAAGACCCAGATGCCGCCCTCGCCGGGGGTGCGGCGCGCGTCGGCCGCCGGCTCCGGCTCGGCGGGCCGTACCGCCGCCGCGGGCTCGACCGGGCGCTCGACGGCGCTCACGCCACGGCCTCCGCGGGCGCGCCGGCGGCTGCGTCGTCGCCCTGGCGCAGCGTCCGCAGGAGCAGGATCGAGACGAGCAGGATCCAGCCGCCGAAGATCGCCGCGACGAGCCAGAACGACAGCAGCCCGTCCCACGCCCAGGCGCTCGTCCGGAAGAAGAGCAGCAGGACGCCGGGGAGGAAGAGGAAGGCGACCCAGAAGCTGAACCACGCGGACCAGCGGGGGAACGGCCGGACGGCGCCCCGCTGCAGCAGGACCGCGAGGCCGAACGCGACGCACTGCGCGAAGACCGGCGGGAAGTTGATGACGAACGGGACGAAGGCCGCGTCCATCAGGCCGCTCGTGACCTCGGGCGCGCGCTCGGGCCGGAACGCGATGCCCATGAAGAGCATCGTGGGCATGAGGATCGCGAAGACGCCGACGCCGCCGGCGATGAGCTGCAGCATCGTCAGCGGCCCCGTGTGTCCCTCGATCCGCCGCAGCTGGGCGGAGATCGCGGCCGTGAACGGGAAGAGGAAGCCCGCCGAGATCATCATGAGGCAGAGCCCCGCGCGCTTGAGGTCGGCGTGGCTGCTCCATTGCGCGGCGACCTCGGCCGGCGTCTGCGTCGGCGAGGGGGGCGGAAGGACCTGGGCCATCATCGCCCCGGTGAAGAAGATCACCAGGAAGGCGATGCCCGACCAGGCGCACCACCGCTGAATCCGCGTGCTCGTCACGTGCTCTCCCGCCGGCCGGGCGGCCGGGCTGCGCGCAGCGTACACGATGTTCGATATCCGAACAGGGCGTTGCGGGAGGCGCGTCAGGGCGCCAGGTGCGCACGGGTGTCCGCGGAGACCGGTGTCGTGAGCATCCCCGCGACGACGTCGACCATCGAGCTCGTGAGCATCGCCGCCTCGCGGGCCGACTCCGGGCGGTCGCTGAGCTTCGCGCGGCGCGCGAGCGTGATCGTCACGTAGAGGACCGCGCCGAACCGGCGGTGCGTGGCGGCGGCGTCCGGGGGCAGGACCGGCGCGACGAGGTCCCGCCACCGGGCGATGCTCGGCTGCGGCGCGCCGCGGCGAGCCGTGCGCTCGCGCGTCAGCACCTCGGCGACGATCTGCAGGTACTCGCGACCGCCGTCGTCGTCCTGCAGGCTGGCGGCCTCCGGCAGCACGAGCGCCGCGGCGAGCGCCCGGGCACGGTCCGGGCGAGCGGTCGACGCCGCGGCGTCGAGCAGGGGATCCCGGCGCGCGTCGACGCGGGCGGCGTGCTTGTCGAGGATCGCCTGCAGCAGCCCGTCGCGGTCGCCGTAGTGGTGCTGCAGCGCGACGGCGTTGCGCGCGCCCGACGCGCGCGAGATCTCGCGCAGGCTCACGTTGTCGATCCCGCGCTCGGCGAAGAGGCGCTCGCCGGCGGCGACGAGGCGACGGCGGGCGGGTTCGGGGCTGGGAGGCATGGCGGGGTGCGGCGCCGGGCGCCGGGCGGATCTTCTCGCAGGGGGCGCGCTCGACGGGATCGCGACGGCGGGCCACGGCGTGTGGACGACCTGTCCAGGCGCGTTGCACGAAGTGAAGCACGTGCATTACGATCGCGCCATGGCTGCCACGTCCGAGGTCCTGAAGCCCGACCACGCCGCGTCCACGCGGCACTTCATCTTCGGCGACGAGCACGACGAGCTGCGCGCGTCGATCCGCGCCTTCGTCGACCGCGAGATCGTGCCCCACGTCCACGAGTGGGAGGAGACGACCTTCCCCGACGCGATCGTCCGGCGGCTCGGCGAGGTCGGGTTCCTCGGCCTCTCGGTGCCGGAGGAGTACGGCGGGCAGGGCGGCGACTACTACGCGAACCTCGTGCTCGCCGAGGAGATCGCCCGTGGCGGCTCGGGCGGCCTGCTCATGGGCCTCTCGGTCCACACCGACATGGTCATCCCGCCGCTGCTGCAGTTCGGCAGCGAGGAGCAGAAGCAGCGATGGGTGCCGGCCGGCGTCCGCGGCGAGACGATCTTCGCGCTCGGCATCACCGAGCCGGGGGCCGGCTCCGACGTCGCCGCGATCCAGACCCACGCCGTCCGGGACGGGGACGAGTGGGTCATCAACGGCTCGAAGACCTACATCACCAACGGCCACCGCGCGGGCATGATCATGCTCGTCACGAAGACCGACCTCGACGCCGGCTACGACGGCTTCTCGATCTTCCTCGTGCCGATGGACGCCCCCGGCGTCGTGCGCGAGCAGAAGCTCTCGAAGATGGGCATGCACGCCTCGGACACGGCGCTGCTCGCCTTCCAGGACGTGCGGGTCGGCGCCGACGCGCTGCTCGGGCCCGAGACGGGCAAGGGCTTCTTCCAGATCATGTGGGAGCTGCAGGCCGAGCGCCTGATCGGCGCGGCCGGGTGCCTGGGCTACGCCCAGTACGCCTTCGACAAGGCGCTGGCGTACGCGAACGAGCGCGAGACGTTCGGGCGGCCGCTCGGCAAGCACCAGGCGATCCGGCACAAGTTCGCGCAGATGGCCACGGACATCGCCGCCGCCCGCCAGCTCATCTACGGCACCGCCCACGCGTACGCCAACGGCGCCTACCCGGTCCGGGAGATCTCGCAGGCGAAGCTCAAGGCGACCCAGGTCTCCTTCGAGGTCGCCGACGCGTGCGTCCAGGTCCTCGGCGGCGCCGGCTACATGACCGAGTACGACGTCGAGCGCGTCTTCCGCGACATCCGCCTGTACCGGATCGGGGCAGGCGCCGACGAGATCCTGCTCGACGTCATCGGCAAGAGCTACGGGATCTGAGGCGGGCGCGATGACCGACGTCGCCTCGACGGCGCCGCGCTGGGACGCCCCGCTCTCGCCGGTCGTCCGCTTCACGATCGACCTGCGCTGGCGGGACCTCGACGTCATGGGCCACGTCTGGTCCGGGCGCTACCACGAGTTCCTCGACGAGGCCCGGGGCCACGTGTTCGCGCCGATCGCCGGCCCCGACGGGCTGTTCCCCTTCGTCCTCGCGCGCGTGGAGCTCGATCACCGTCGGGAGCTCCTGCGCGCCGACGACCGCGTCACCGTCGAGGCGGCGATCCTCGCGATCGGCCGCTCGTCGGTGACCGTGGGGCATCGGGTCCTGCGCCCCGACGGCGCGGTCGCGGCCGAGGGGACCTCGCTGATGGTCGCCTTCGACCTCGAGCGGCGGGTGGCGCGGCCGGTGCGCGACGACGAGCGGGCGGCGCTGACCGCCGGTGCCTGACCCCGCCCGCAGCGGACCCGCCTCAGGCCGGAACGGCGGCGCCCTCGTCGCGGGCGACGTCCAGCGGCGACGCCATCCGGCGCTCCTCCGCGCGCCCGGGACAGCGCCGCGCGACGAGCGCCGCGCCGAGCAGGAGCACCGCGGCCACGATCGCGAAGCCCCACGTCCATCCGGCGATCACCCCGTCCTGGACGATCCGGGTCAGCGCCGCCCCGTCGGGGCGCTCCGCCGCGAGCTGCAGCGCCGCGGCCGGGGACGCCAGCAGCGTCTCGCCGACCTGCTCCGGCAGGGTGGCGACGTGATCGTCGACGGACCCGCGGTAGGCGGCGTTGAAGGCGGAGCCGGCGATCGCGATCCCGAGCGCCGCCGACAGCTCGCGCGAGAGGTCGTTGACCGCCGACGCGACGCCCTGCTTCTCGCGCGGGACCGACTCGATGATCATCTCGGTCGGGGGCGCCATCGCGAGCCCGACGCCGGACCAGATGAGGCCGGCGCCGATCGCGAAGGTCCAGTAGCTCTCCGTGCCGCCGATCGCCATCCCGGCGCAGACCGCGGCGCCGAGCGCCGCGACGAGCATCGCGAGGACGATCACCGCGCGGCGCCCGACCCGGCGCGCCAGCAGCGGACCGAGCGGCGTGAGGGCGTAGCCGAGGACCGGCGGGACGACCCCCAGCGCGCTCTCCAGCGTCGACGAGCCCAGGACGTAGCCCTGGTACTGGATCGACAGGAAGAACAGCGCGAAGTGCGCGAAGAAGAGGAAGAAGAGCGCGCCCGCTCCGGCGCCGAAGCGGCGGTCGAGCAGCAGGCGCACGTCCAGCAGCGGGTTCGGGTGGCGCAGCTCCCAGCGCACGAACGCCAGGAGCAGCGTCGCGCCGACGCCGCCGGCGACGAGCGTCGTCGCGCCGAGCCAGCCGTGGACGGGGGCCTCGGTGACCGCGAGCGTCAGCCCGCCGACGGCGCCGACCGACGTGAGGGCGCCGACCGGGTCCAGGGCGACCTCGTGCTCGGCGGTCGTCTCCGGCACGAGGGCGAGGGTCAGGACGGTGACGAGTGCCGTGAACCCCGCGATGAGCAGGAAGGGCGCCCGCCAGGTCCACCACTCGACGCCGACGGAGAACACGAGCAGGCCGACGACGGCGCCGATGATCACCGAGACCGCCCAGAGCCCGACGGCGACCTGGCGTCGCTCGGGCGGCAGCGTGGCCGTGATCGTCGCCAACGTGCCGGGGAAGAGCAGCGCGGCGCCGATCCCGGCCAGCAGCCGGCTCGCGATCACCGCGTCGACGGAGTCCGCGCCGCCGGTCCAGGCGACCGCGGCGACGAGCACCACGAGCCCGACGAGCATCCCGCGTCGGCGGCCGTAGCGGTCCAGCAGCGCTCCGGCCGGCAGGAGCAGCGCGGCCACCGCGAGCGGGAACGCGTCGGTGATCCACTGCAGCCGGCTCTGGTCGCCGCCGAGGTCGCGGCCGATGTCGGGCACGACGGCGATCGCGCCGGCCGTGAGGCCCATGATCACGGCGATCGAGGCGCAGCACGTCCCGACCATCAGCGCGTCCCGCACCCGCGAGCGCGACGCGTCGGACGGAACGGGGGCGTCGGGGGCGGGCATCGGCGGCGGGTCCGCCGGCGGGCCGTGGACCGGCCGCGCGTCGCGGAGCTCTCGGCAACATACATCTTGTACGAAAATGCGAGGCGAGGTGCGTGCGGACGTTCGCGCGCAGGGGCCGTTCCGGGGACCGGCGAGCTGGCGCGCCGCCGCTGCTACGGTCGGTCTGGACGGACTGTCCGAGCGGCCTGGGGAGGCACGGCGTCATGAGCTCTGATCGCGACATCCACGAGCGGCGCGCCGCCCTGCGCGCGCGGTTCGGCACCTGGACCCCGCAGACCCTCGACGGCTGGCTCACCGCCTGCGCGGAGCGCTTCGGCGACCGTCCGCTCGTCGTCGCCGACGACGTGACGTGGACGTACGCCGAGGTCGACGCGCGAGCGTCGCGCCTGGCCGACGGGCTCGCCGCCGTCGGCGTCCGGCCGGGGGACCACGTCGGCCTGCTCATGGCGAACGAGCCGGAGTTCGTGCCGCTGAAGTTCGCGATCGCCCGCGCCGGCGGGGTGGCGATCCCGTTCAACTACCTCTACCGCGAGGAGGAGCTCGCCTACGTCCTCGGCCAGTCGCGCTGCCGCGTGCTGGTGACGATGACGGGGTTCGCCGGGCTCGACTACCCCGCGATGCTCGACGCCGTGGCGCCGGGGTGGGCGGAGCGCGCCGGCGAGGCGCCGGTCGGCGCGCCGCTGGCGGACCTCGTCCGGGTCGTGCAGCTGGAGAACGCCGGGCCGGCCCGCCCGGGGGCGCTGACCGTCGACGGCCTCGAGCAGCTCGGCGCCGACGCGCCGGGCAGCGCGCGGATCGGGGTCCGTGGCCCCGACGACGTCGGCGACATCCTCTACACGTCGGGCACGACGGGCTCGCCGAAGGGCGTCCAGGTCACCCACGACGCCGTCCTGCGCACCGCGCACGGCTCCGCGCTGACGCGCGCGTTCGAGGACGGCCGGCGGATCCTGTTCTCGCTGCCCTGCTACCACATGTTCGGCTACGTCGAGGGCCTGCTCGCGGCCACGATGGTCGGCGGCGCGGTCGTGCTGCAGACGGCGTTCGACCCGCGGGCCTACCTCGACGGCATCGAGCGCCACCGCGCCACGGACATCCTCTGCGTGCCGACGATGACCGTCGCGCTGCTCGAGCAACCCGACCTCGCCGAGCGCGACCTCTCGTCGCTGCGGGCGATCCTCTCCGGCGCCGCCCCGGCGCCGGTGTGGCTGTGGGAGAAGGTCCGCGACGCGCTCGGCGTCGACGAGATCGTCACGGGCTACGGGATGACGGAGACCGGCGGCGCGATGACGCTCACCCTGCCCGAGGACGAGCTGCTCGTGAGCTCGACGACCGTCGGCCGGCCGAAGATCGCCGGGGCCGCCGGCCTGCCGCAGGGCGACGGCCCGCTGATCGAGTACCGCACCGCCGACCCGGTCACGGGCGAGCACCTCGCCGCGGGCGCCGAGGGCGAGCTCATCGCGCGCGGCCCGACGACGATGGTCGGCTTCTGGGACAAGCCGGAGGAGACCGCGAAGGCGCTGCGCGACGGGTGGGTCCACTCGGGCGACCTCGGAATCGTCCGCGAGGACGGCTACCTCGAGATCACCGGCCGCAGCAAGGAGCTCTACAAGAGCGGCGGCGAGCTCGTGATGCCGAAGGAGATCGAGGAGCTGCTGAGCCGCCACGACGCGATCAGCCAGGTCTACGCCATCGGCGTGCCCGACGACCGCTGGGGCGAGGCGGGCTGCGTCTGCGTCGTCCGCCACCCGGGCGCGACGATCGACGCGGACGAGGTCCTCGCGCTCTGCCGCGAGCACCTCGCTCGCTTCAAGGTGCCCAAGCACGTCCTGTTCCTCGACGCGGACGACCTGCCCACGACCCCGACCGGCAAGGTCCAGAAGTTCCGGCTCGTGCGCCTCGCCGCCGACCGGCTCGCCCCGGCGGAGCGCTGACGTGGTCGCCACGGACCGCGCGCCGAAGCGCGTCTCCTTCGCGCTGGAGGACGACGGCCTCGGCCGCCTCCGGCTCATCGCGCCCGCGCGGCGCAACGCCATCGACCTGCGCTGGGTCCACGAGCTGGCCGCCGCGGTCGTCCGGGCGCGTGCGGCCGATGACCTGCGCGCACTGTTGATCACGGCGGAGGGCCCGGCCTTCACGGTCGGCGGGGACCTGCGGTTCATCGTCGAGGACCCGGCAGGGGTGGCCGAGCGGCTCGACGCGATGATCGCGCCGTTCCACGCCGCCCTCGGGGACCTCGGCGAGCTCGACGTGCCGATCGTCACCGCGGTGCAGGGCGCGGCCGCCGGCGGTGGGCTCGGCCTCGCGTGGCTCGCCGACGTCGTGCTCGTCGCCGAGGACCTGAAGCTCACCACGGCGTTCGACCGGCTCGGCCTCAGCGGCGACGGGAACTCCAGCTGGTGGCTGCCGCGCCTCGTCGGGCTGCGGCGCGCCCAGGAGCTGCTGGTCGGTGGGCGCCTGCTCGGCGCCGAGGAGGCCGTCGCCTGGGGGATCGCCACGCGGTCGGTGCCGGTGGCCGAGCTCGAGGCGGCGGCGCTGGCCGAGGCGCGTCGGCTCGCCGCGGGCCCGACCCGTGCGCTGGGCCGGATGCGCCGGCTCCTGCGCGAGGCCGACGGGCGCGACGTCCGGGCCCGCCTCGTCGAGGAGGCCGCGGCGATGCGCGAGCTCGCACGGACCCCGGACGCCCAGGAGGGCCTGCGGGCCTTCGGCGAGCGCCGGGCCCCGCGGTTCACCGGCGCGGGCGTCCCCGGACCCGGCCGGGACGGGGCCGCGGACCCGGCGCCGTCCGGTGGCGCGGCGGCCGCCGCGGGCGGGGCGGGGGACGGCGAGGACGTGATCGTCGGGCTCGTGCGCCGGCTCTACGCGGCGCTGGCCGCCGGCGACGAGGCCGCGCTGCGCGAGCTGCTGGCGCCCGGCTTCGAGGGCCGGCTCTCCGCGGGCATGCCCGACGCGCTCGGCGGGGTGCGCCGGGGTCCCGACGCGATGATCCGCGAGGGCTGGTGGGCGATCGGCCGCCGGTTCGCGGTGCTCGCCGAGCCGGAGCGCTGGATCGTGGGTGACGACGGCCACAGCCTCACCGTCCTGGGGACCTATCGTGGTCGGGCGCGCGAGGACGACCGCGCGGTCGAGGCCGCGTTCGCGCACGTGTTCCGTCGCGAGGGCGACCGCCTCGTCGCGCTCGAGCAGGTCACCGACACCGCCCGCTGGGGCTGACGGACGCGGCGGCTCCCGTTCGGTTTCCGTTACGGGGCGCCGATAATGGACATATCGTCCAACGGCGCGGCTGGGCATCGTGTAGCTGGCCCCGCCGTGACGGCGGCCCGCACGTCCTGGCTGGTTGGCCAGCCTGGACGGACGCCGCGTCTGGTCAAGGTGTACGGTTCCTGTCATCCGATCGTGCCGGCGGGTGCCGGCTGGACCACAGGAGCGCAGCAATGGCCACCGACGCACTCGTCTACGACGCGATCCGCACGCCACGCGGCAAGGGCAAGGCCAACGGGTCCCTCCACGCGACGAAGCCGGTCGACCTCGTCGTCGGCCTCGTCCACGAGACCCTGGCCCGCAACGCGAGCCTCGATCCCAGCGGCATCGACGACATCGTGCTTGGCTGCGTCTCCCCGATCGGCGATCAGGGCGCCGACATCGCGAAGACCGCCGCGATCAAGGCCGGCCTGCCGAACACGGTGGCGGGCGTGCAGCTGAACCGCTTCTGCGCGTCGGGCCTGGAGGCCGTGAACACCGCGGCGCAGAAGGTCGCCTCGGGCCTCGGCGACGACCTGATCCTCTGCGGCGGCGTGGAGTCGATGTCGCGGGTGCCGATGGGCTCCGACGGCGGCGCGCTCTTCCACGACGTCGAGTTCGGCTACGACAACTACTTCGTGCCACAGGGCATCGGCGCCGACCTCATCGCGACCGTCGAGGGCTGGAGCCGCGACGACGTCGACGCGTTCGCCGTCCGCTCGCAGGAGCGCGCCGCGGCCGCCGAGGACGCCGGCTACTTCAAGGACTCCGTCATCCCGGTGAAGGACCTCAACGACCAGGTCGTCCTGGACCACGATGAGTTCATCCGCCGCGGCACGACCGCCGAGACGCTGGGCAAGCTCAAGCCGTCGTTCGCCGCGATGGGCGAGATGGGCGGCTTCGACGCCGTCGCGCTGCAGAAGTACCACTGGGTCGAGGAGATCGACCACGTCCACCACGCCGGCAACAGCTCCGGCATCGTCGACGGCGCCTCGCTGCTCGTCGTCGGCAACGAGGAGGCCGGCAAGCGCCACGGCCTGACCCCACGCGCCCGCGTGCTGGCGACCGCCGTCTCGGGCGACGACCCGACGATCATGCTCACCGCGCCGGGCCCGGCGTCGAAGAAGGCCCTGGCCAAGGCGGGGCTCAAGGCCTCCGACCTCGACCTCGTCGAGATCAACGAGGCGTTCGCGTCGGTCGCGATGCGGCTCATCCGCGACCTCGACATCGACCCGGAGATCACGAACGTCAACGGCGGCGCGATCGCCATGGGCCATCCGCTCGGCGCGACCGGCGGCATGATCCTCGGCACGCTCATCGACGAGCTGCACCGCCGCGGCAAGCGCTACGGCCTGGCGACGCTCTGCGTCGGCGGCGGCATGGGCATCGCGACCGTCGTCGAGGCGATCTGAGCGGCTCCCGCCCTCGGAACGAGCACGGAACGGAAGACCCGATGAGCTTCACGAGCACCATCCGCTGGGAGTCGCTGGAGGGTGGCGTCGTCCACCTGATCCTCGACGACCCCAACCAGTCGGCGAACACGATGAACGCCGACTTCATGGCCTCGCTGCGCGAGACCGTCGACCGCCTGGAGGCCAGGAAGGACCAGATCACGGGCGTCGTCGTCTCCTCGGCGAAGAAGACGTTCTTCGCCGGCGGCGACCTCAACGACCTGCGGGCCGCCGGCCCCGAGGCGATCGTCGAGATGGCCGCCCGGATCGACGGCATGAAGGGCGACCTGCGGCGCCTCGAGACGCTCGGCAAGCCGGTCGTCTCGATCATCGACGGCGCCGCGCTCGGCGGTGGCCTGGAGATCGCGCTGGCGACGCACCGCCGGATCGTCGTCGACAGCCCGAAGATCCAGATCGGCCTGCCCGAGGTCTCCCTCGGCCTGCTGCCCGGCGCCGGCGGCATCGTCCGGACGGTCCGCCTGCTCGGCCTGACGAACGCGCTGATGCAGGTCCTGCTCCAGGGCCAGCGCCACCGTCCGGGCAAGGCGAAGGAGATCGGCCTCGTCGACGAGCTCGTCGCGAGCCCCGACGACCTCCTCCCCGCCGCCCTGAAGTGGATCGGCGAGCACGCGGAGGCGGCCCAGCCGTGGGACGTCAAGGGCTACAAGATCCCCGGTGGGGCGCCGTCCTCGCCGAAGATCGCCGCCAACCTGCCGGCGCTGCCCGCGACGCTGCGCAAGCAGCTCAAGGGCGCGAACATGCCGGCGCCGCGCAACATCATGGCCGCCGCGATCGAGGGCGCCCAGGTCGACGTCGACAACGCGCTGAAGATCGAATCGCGGTACTTCATCGACCTCGCCGGCGGGCAGGTCGCGAAGAACATGATCCAGGCGTTCTTCTTCGACATGCAGGCCGCCGGCGCGCGCGACAAGAGCCGCGAGCCGTGGAAGGCGACGAAGGTCGTCGTGCTCGGCGCGGGCATGATGGGCGCCGCGATCGCGTACGTGTGCGCGAAGGCCGGCATCGAGGTCGTCCTGAAGGACGTCTCCCTCGAGGCCGCGCAGAAGGGCAAGGCCTACAGCGAGAAGCTCGTCGCGAAGGGCGTCGAGCGCGGCAAGGTGACGCAGGAGAAGGGCGACGCCCTGTTGGCGCGGATCCTGCCGACGGAGAAGCCGGAGGACGCCGCCGGCGCCGACGCGGTGATCGAGGCCGTGTTCGAGGATCCGGCGCTGAAGGCGAAGGTCTTCGCCGAGATCGAGCCGCACCTCGCGCCCGACGCGCTGCTGGGCTCGAACACCTCGACGCTGCCGATCACCGGTCTCGCCGAGGGCGTCAGCCGCCCGACCGACTTCATCGGCCTGCACTTCTTCAGCCCCGTCGACAAGATGCCGCTGCTGGAGATCATCAAGGGCGAGCAGACGAGCGACGAGACGCTCGCGCGGGCGCTGGACCTCGCGCGCCAGATCGCCAAGACGCCGATCGTCGTCAACGACAGCCGCGGGTTCTTCACGAGCCGCGTCATCGGCACGTTCCTCTACGAGGGCATGAACGAGCTCGCCGAGGGCGTGCCCGCGGCCTCCGTCGAGCAGGCCGCCCGCCAGGCCGGCTACCCGGCGCCGATCCTGCAGCTCATGGACGAGCTGACGCTGACGCTCTTCCGCAAGGTCCGCGACGAGACGGTCGCCGCGATCGAGGCCGAGGGCGGCACGTTCGACAACGAGCCGGCCTTCGCGGTGCTCGACAAGATGGTCGACGAGCTCGGCCGGCCCGGACGCGCGGGCGGCGCGGGCTTCTACGACTACGACGAGGCCGGCAAGCGCGGCAAGCTCTGGCCGGGCCTCGCTGACGCGTTCGGCGCCGTCCACAGCGACAGCAACCCGGCGGCGCAGATCCCGCTGAAGGACCTCACGGAGCGGATGCTCTTCCGCGAGGCGCTCGAGACGGTGAAGTGCGTCGACGAGGGGGTGCTGGAGAGCGTCGCCGACGCGAACGTCGGCTCGATCCTCGGCATCGGCTTCCCGGCCTGGACCGGCGGGGTGCTGCAGTACATCAACGGCTACCCGCACCCGGCGTCGACGACGGAGGCCGCGGGCACCGAGGTCGGCCCGAAGGCGTTCGTCGCCCGCGCCCGCGAGCTCGCCGAGCAGTACGGCGAGCGGTTCGAGCCGCCGGCGTCGCTCGTCGCCGCCGCCGAGGCGAACGAGCCCTACGCCGATCCGCTGAAGGCCGCCGCCACGGCCTGACGCGGCGAGCGCCGGCCCTCGGGGCTCGGCCAGGAGCTTCCACCAGGTGGGAGCATCTGACCGAGCCCCGACGGCGACGGTCGCCGGCGGAGCCCCGAGACGATGACCGGTCCCGCCGATCGCCCCGACCACCTCGCGGAGCTCGCGCGGCGCCGGGCCGCGCTCGACGACGCCGGACGACCGGACGCGGTCGCCAAGCAGCACGCCCGCGGGCGCCTGACGGCGCGCGAGCGGATCGCCCGCCTGGCGGACCCGGCTGGGCCGTCGGCGTCGGGCGTCGCCCCGGCAGGCGCGACGCCCGGTCCCGCGTTCGCGGAGCTCGGCGCGTTCGCCACCCCGGGGGAGGCGCAGCCCGGCGGCGGGACCCTCGACGGTCCCGGCGACGGCGTCGTCACCGGCGCGGCGTGGGTCGACGGGCGCGCGGTGATGGTCGCCTCGTTCGACTTCACCGTCCTGGGCGGCAGCAACGGCACCGTCGGGATGGCGAAGATCGGCCGGCTGATCGATCGCGCCCAGCGGGACCTCCTGCCGCTCGTCCTGCTCTGCGACGGCGGCGGGCACCGGATGCAGGAGGGCCTCGACGCGCGCCACGCCGCGCTCGGCTCGCCGATCCTCCAGCGGCTCGTCGACCTGTCGGGCCTCGTGCCGATCGTCGTGGCGATGATGGGCCCCGGCTTCGGCGTCTCGACGACCTTCGCCGCGCTGGCCGACCTCGTCGTGGTCGTCCGCGGTCAGGGACTGATCGGGATGGCCAGCGCGCCGTTCGTGGCAGCCGCGACCGGCGAGCGGCTGACGAACGAGGAGCTGGCCGGCGCCGACGCACAGGCCGCCAACGGGATCGTCGACCTCGTCGCCGGCGACGAGGGGGAGGCGCTGGACGCGATCCGCGCGTTCCTCGGGTACCTGCCGTCGCACGCCGACGGCGACCTGCCGTTCACGGCCGGCCCGGTCGCTCCGGATCCCGACGCCGCGGCCGCGCTCGACGGGGTCGTGCCGGCGGATCCGCGCCGCGCCTACGACGTGCGCGACGTCGTCGCCGGGATCGCCGACGCGGACACCGTGCTCGAGCTGCGCGAGGTGGCGGCACCGAACCTCGTCACCGCGCTCGTGCGCCTGGAGGGCCGGCCGGTCGGCGTGGTGGCCAACCAGCCGCGCCACCTCGGCGGCGCGCTCGACAGCGGCGCGTGCGAGAAGGCGGCGCACCTCGTCGCGCTCTGCGACGCGTTCGGCCTGCCCGTCGTCGTGCTCATCGACCTGCCGGGATTCCTCGTCGGCCGCGAGGCGGAGCGCAGCCAGCTCGCGCGCCGCAGCGGCCGGCTCATGCTCGAGCTCGGCCAGGCGACGGTGCCGCTGCTGACCGTCGCGCTGCGCAAGGGCTACGGCGCGGCCTACATCGCGATGGGCGGCGGGCGCAGCAACGACGCCGACCTCGCGCTCGCGTGGCCGACCGCCGAGCTCTGTGCGATGCCGATCGAGAACGCCGTCGACATCGCCTATCGCCGCGAGGTCGAGGCGGCGCAGGACCCGGCCGCGCACCGTGCCGCGCTCGTCGAGCGGTTCCGGCAGAACGTCGACCCGTACCGCGCCGCGAGCGGCTTCGGGATCGACGACGTCGTCGCGCCGTCGGCGACCCGCCCGCTGCTCGTCGACGCCCTGCGCCGCGCCCAGCGCCGCCGCCCGCCGCGCGTGCCGGGCAAGCGCCGGACGATCTCCCCGATCTGATGATCGACGTGCGACCCACCGACGCGGTCGAGGTCGGCGGACGCCGGATCCGGCTGCCGCGGACTGCGTCGACCGTCGGTTCCGGCGCCGCCGGGGCGCTCGAGGAGGGGACGCGGGTGACCGTCACGCCGCGCGACGGCGCGCCGGTCGACGAGGCGACGGCGCTCGCGGTGGCCGTCGTGGCCGCGGAGGCCGCAGGCGCCACGGTCCGCGTCGCGGCGCCGCGGGCGTAGAGTGCCGGCCATGACGACACGGCGTCTGCACGAGGTGTCCGTCTCCGGTGTGCGCTCGCCGGTGCTCGAGCAGGGGCCGGAGGACGCCGATGAGGCGATCGTCCTGCTGCACGGCAACCCCGGGGCGCTGGCGGACTGGGACGACCTGCTCGGTCGGCTGCCGGAGGGCGCGCGGGTCGTCGCGCCGGAGATGCCGGGCTTCGGCGACGCCGATGCGCCGCGCGACTTCGCCTACACCGTCGCGGGCTACGCGGACCACCTCGGCGGGATCCTCGACGCCGTCGGGGTGCGGCGCGCGCACCTCGTGCTGCACGACTTCGGAGGCCCGTGGGGCCTGCACTGGGCGGCGTACCACCCGGAGCGCGTCGCGAGCCTCGTGCTGATGAACACCGGGGTGCTCGTCGACTACCGCTGGCACCACTTCGCGAAGGTCTGGCGGACGCCGGTCCTCGGGGAGCTGGCGATGGCGCTGAGCAACCGGCCGCTGCTGACGCGGGTCCTGGGGCACGAGAACCCGCGCCTGAGCGCCGAGCACCTCGACCGGATCTACGACCAGCTCGTCGGACCGGGGACGAAGCGCGCCGTCCTGCGCCTCTACCGCGCCACCGGGCCCCACTGGCTCGCGGCCGAGCGCGACCTCCTGCGGGCGCTCGACGTGCCGGTCCTCGTCGCCTGGGGCGACGCGGACCGCTACCTCCCCGACGTCCAGATCGAGCGCCAGCGGCAGACCTTCCCGCAGGCGCGCATCGTGCGCTTCCCCGGCCTCGGGCACTGGTGCTTCCTCGAGGACCCCGAGCAGGTCGCCGGGGCGCTGGTGCCGTTCCTGGACGAGCAGCTCGCCGGCGCCGCCGACCCGGCCTGACCGGCCGAGGCGACGGGCGGCCGCGCCACGACGGACGGATCCGCCGGGGGCGCCTGACCCGGCCACGCCACGACGGCGCGACCGGGTCGGGTGCGCGGCTCAGCGCTTGGAGAGCGCGTCGAGCTCGGTGACGACGGGGTCGTTCGTCATCGTCGGGTCGACCTCCGTCTCGGGCGCCTGCCGGCGGAGCAGGTCGCGCAGGCCGGTCGTCGTCGGGGTCGGCGGGTCCGCGGGCAGCCGGGTGTGGTGCTCGGGGTGGTGCGCCTGGTAATCGATCATCGCCTGCACCAGCCGCGGCTCGCTGAAGCGCGGGCCCCAGAACTGGGCGCTGATCGGCAGGCCGACGTTCGACGTCTGCCCGACCGGGAACGACACCATCGGCCACGACAGGTCGTTCGCGATCTGGTTGTAGCGCCGCAGCGGCAGGCCGCCGCTGGCGTTGCTCGGCGAGCGCTTGCCGACCTCCTGGCCGATCGACAGCACGAGGAGGAAGTCGACGCCCTCGTCGTCCAGCGACTTCTGGTACCCGTCGACGAGGGCGTGGCGCCGGCGCTCGCCCTCGTAGCGGGCCTTCGCCGTCACGCCCGCGTTCAGCGCGATCGAGGCGTCGAGCGTCCGCGTGCCGCTCGAGGCGCCACCCGGCACCCGGCCGTACTGCGTGGTGAGCGTCGCCTGGACGTCCGCCGGCTGGGTGGCGGCGAACTCCTTCACCGCCTCGACGTAGCGGATCTCCGTCCGGTTGGACAGGACGACCGCGTTGCGCGGGGTCACCGGGGTGCCGTCGATGGTCTCGAGCACCGCGGGGTTGTTGTAGTACGGGTTCTCGCCGTCGAGGTAGTCCGGCGCAGTCCCGTAGTTCGTGATGTCGAGGCCGCGAATCTCCTTCACCGTCGCGCCGAGCGCCTCCAGCTCGCCGCGCAGCCGGTCGAACGCCGCCTTGTGGTCGGGGTCGTAGAGCGACTGCGGCGACTCCTTCACGACGGTCGTCGTGTCGGTCGAGCCGTCCTGCTTGTACGTCGTCCGGGTGAGCCAGTCGGTCTGCGGGATGCCGATCGTCAGGCCGGTCAGCGGCTTGGACCCCTCGCGCGGGGTCATCGGCAGCTGCGGGAACGGGATCGGCGCGGCCGTCGTCTGCGGGTCGTTCAGCGGGTCCGGGCCGACGAGCGCGTTCATGATGAGGGCGGCGTCGCGTCCGGACCGGCAGAGCGGCCCGAGCACGTCGTAGGTCGCCGACAGCGGCATGACGCCGGCGACCGAGCCGAGACCGAGCGACGGCTTGATCGCCGAGGCGCCGTTGATCGCCGCCGGCCAGATGATCGAGCCGCCGGTCTCCTCGCCGATCGCGGCGGCCGCGAGGCGGTTGATCGGCGCGGCTCCGGAGCCCTGGCTCGAGCCGCCCGGGATGTAGTCCTTGTTCCACCCGTTGCCGGCGAAGTTCCCGGCGATCACGCCCGAGAACGCCGAGCAGATCGTGTGACCGAGGATCACGACGCCCTGATCGCGCAGGCGCTGGACCGCCGTCGCGTTCTCGACGGCGATGTTGCCGGCGAACGCGGCGCTGCCGTTCTTCGCCGGGTGGCCGGCGACGCCGACGGAGTCCTTCACGCCGATCGGGATCCCGCAGAGGTACGGCGCGGGGGCGCCGCCGGCCCGCGCGTCGGCGAGCCAGCGGTCGGCCTCGGCCGCCTGCGCGAGCGCGTCGTCGCGGTGGACGCGCACGAACGTGTTCGTGCCGCCATTGTCGCCGTAGACCTCGAACGGCCCGTTGAAGCGATCGATCCGGTCGAGGTAGGCGTTCGTCAGCGCGACGGAGGTGATCTCGCCCTCCTGCAGCAGGGCGGCGAGCTCGACGACGTCGTGGTCGACGAGCGGCTTGTTCAGCGCCTTGACCGACGCGGCGCTCGGCAGCGGCGGCGCGTCGGCGGCGCGCGGCGTGCGGGCTCGGGTCCGGGCCTTCGGGACGAGCTGGGGCGCGGCCGCGCCGGCCGCCGCCGGCAGCGTCACGCCGGCGGCGCTGCCGATCGCCGTGCCGGCGACGGTGGCGACGCCGGCCCGGCCGAGGAAGCCGCGCCGCGAGTGGCCTGATGCCGGCGCCGCGGCGGCGGCGCGCTCGACGGTCGTCGTCGCGCCGTCGTCCGCGTCGGAGGAGTGGTGGTCGTGCATGGCAGAGGGCTGGTGGTCGAGGTGGCGGGTCACGGGCGCGGGCCGATCACGACGCGCTGGCGGGTGGTGACCGTGCGGCCACCGCTGTAGGTCGTCGCGATGACGACGGTGATCGTCTTGCGGGTGCGGCTCGTGCGCACGGTGCGCAGGCCGGTCTGGCTCGGCGGCAGGAAGAAGACGTTCGCGCCGGCGGTCGCCTTGACGTTGCGAGTCCGCGTGAGCTTCGCGGTCACGAGCTTCGAGCGCCGCCGGCTGAGCTTCTTCACCACGCGCGCCTGGCCGTACGCCTTCACGCGCGCCGGCTCGGCGAGCGTCAGGCGGACGCGGACGCCGCGACGGCGGAAGTTGCTCGGCGCCACGCGCGGCTGGATCTGCATCCGCGGCGGCGACGCCGGGCGGACCTGGCCCGGGGCGACGCCGGTGTCCGGCACCGGGGCGGGACCGACGCCGGTGGGCGGGGCATCGCCGGGATCCAGCGGCGGGTTGACGATCACCGGCGGGTCGGGCGCGCCGGGGCGGACGGTGAGGTCGGTCACGTCGTACGGCAGGACGTACGCGCTGACCTTCCCGGTCCACGGGACGGTGAGGGGCGACTCCTGGACGTAGCCGGGGTCTGCGGGCAGCGCACCGATCGAGCGAGGGGCGCGCCAGCCGACGGTCATGAAGGGCATGGGTCAGTCCTCCTGGGGATCAGCGGGGCCGGTACTCGGCCGGCAGGCCGGCCTCGTGGACGTCGGGGTCGTTGGAGAGCAGCGGGTCGGGGTCGACCTCGACGGCGTCGACCTGCTCCTGGGTGAGCCGCTTGCGTCGCGGGTCGACCGCGATGGCGGGGTCCGGCGGCAGGGTCCGGTGGTACTGCGGGTACGCGGCCTGGTAGTCGATCGCCGCCTGGACGATCTCCCCGTCGCTGAAGCGGGTGCCCCAGAACTGGACCGAGATCGGCAGGCCGTCCGCATCGGTTCCGAACCCGGCGGGGAACGAGATCATCGGCCAGCCGAGCGCGTTGGGCACCTGGTAGTAGGTCCGGTACCGCAGCCCCGTCGTCGAGGCGCCGCGCTTCGTGATCTTCGTCCCGAAGTTCATGACGAGCATGAAGTCGACATCGAAGGCGTCCAGCGCGGCGGCGTAGTTCGCGGCGGTCTGGCGCCGCCGCCGCTCGCCCTCGCGGCGCGCGCCGCTGCTGACGCCGCCGTAGAGGCGGGTGGCGTTCTCGAACGTCGTCTCGCCGTTCGCGGTGCGGCCGTACTGCGCCAGCAGCTTGTCGGCCTGCGACTGCAGCCGGCCGGCCGCGAACTGCCGCACGGCGTCGGCGTACCCGATCTCGTAGAGGTTGGAGTAGCGGACCGCCGAGGACGGGCTGACGTTCGCGCCGTCGACGCGCTCCAGGACGTCCGCCGAGCTGAAGTACGTGTTCAGCGTCGCGTCGCGCATGTCCAGGCCGGGGAAGTCGATGACCCGCGCGCCCAGGGCCTGGAGCTCGCTGCGCACGCGGTTGAAGACCGCGAGGTTGTCGGCGGCGTAGAGCGCCTGGGGCGACGTCCCCGCGCCGCCCGTGCCGGTGAGCCAGTCGGTCTGCGGGACGCCGATCGTGATCCCCGCCAGCGGCTTGGGGCCACCGCGAGGCGCGGCGGGAATGGGCGCCAGCGGCAGCGGCGCGGAGAGCGTCTGCTGGTCGTTCTCCGGATCCGGGCCCATCATCTCGTTCAGCAACAGGGCCGAGTCGCGCATCGAGCGCGAGATCGGGCCGATGACGTCGTGCCCCGGGGTGAGGGGCATGACGCCGGCCGAGGAGACGAGGCCGAGCGACGGCTTGATGCCCGAGGCGCCGTTGGCGGACGAGGGGAAGATGATCGAGCCGCCGGTCTCCTCCCCGATCGCCGCGGCGGAGAGGCGGGCGATCGGCGCGACGCCGGAGCCCTGGCTCGAGCCGCCGGGGAAGTAGTCCTTGTTCCAGGCGTTGCCGGCGAACGTCCCGGTGATCGAGCCGGAGAACGCCGAGCAGATCGTGTGGCCGAGGAAGACGACGCCCGCAGCGCGGAGCTTCGCCATCGCCGGGCCGTCGGCGGTGCCCACGTTGCCCTTGAACGCGTAGGCGCCGTTCTGCGCCGGGCGGCCCTCGAGGCCGATCGAGTCCTTCACGCCGATCGGGACGCCGCAGAGCGGGGACACGGCGGGGCCGCCGCTGCGCGCGGCGGCGAGGCGCTCGTCGGCGGCGCGGGCCTCCGCCAGCGCCTTCGAACGGTCGACCCGGACGAACGCGTTGTAGCCGTCGTTGTCCATGTAGACCTCGAAATCGCCGTTGTAGCGGTCGATCCGATCGAGGTACGCGTTCGTGAGCTCGACCGACGTGATGTCGCCGGCCTGCAGGAGCGCCGCGAGCTCGTTGATCTCGAGGTCGACGAGCGGGACGTCGCGCAGGCGTGCCCGGACGGCGGAGGCCTTCGGCAGGAGCGTCGTGCTCGCCGCCGTCGGATCGGTGGTGGTCGCGGCGGCCGCGGTCGCCGCTCCGATGCCGGTCGTGGCGAGCGCGGCGCCGGCGCCGACGACGCCGGCGCGTCCGAGCAGGCCCCGGCGGCTGACGCCGCGCTCGGCCTCGGTGGTGGGGAGCGGCGCGTCGACCGGATCGACGAGCGGCTCCGTCGTGACGGATGAGTCGTGCATGGGGAGAGGGGGTGTCGCTGGAGGCGCCGGAGACGCCGGAAGGAGCCCGCTGGTCGGTGCGACGACCATCGAACAACGGACAGCCTAGGAACGACGGACGCGACGCAGAATGGCCTGTACGGCGTACGACCGAACCGGCCTTGCGCCATCTGTCCCAATGGTTCGCGGAGCGGTGGCCGCTACCGTGGGCGGCACGCGCAGCCGTGCGCCCGAGCCCGCTCGCGCGCGTCGTCGTCCTGCTCGGTCGACGCGTCCGCGGGCTGCCCGGTGGACGAACGGCCGGGGACTCGGCGAAAGCTCAGCGTCCCGCGGCCGCCGCCGCCGATACTTGCCACAGCCATGTCCGCTGCTCCTCGCTCCGCGCTCCTCCGCCTCGCCGTGATGGGGCTCGTCGTGTTCGGCGCCGCCGGCGCGGCGTTGCTCGTGGCGGCCTCCGCAGGCGCCGAGCGGCGCGCCGACGGTCGGGTCGTCGGGGGCACGACGGCGGCGATCACCGCCCGCCCGTTCCAGGTCGCGCTCTGGAGCCCGAACCACTTCTCGAACCCGTCGCTCAACGTCCCGTCCGTCACCCAGTTCTGCGGCGGCACGATCGTCGCGCCGACGAAGATCGTCACGGCCGCGCACTGCGTCGTGGAGGACGACGGCACCGTCTCCCCGCCGAGCAGCATCGAGGTGCTCGCCGGCACCGCCCGGCTGCCGGACACGCGCACGCCGCCCGCGGGGGCGCGCTCGATCGCGGTCTCGACCGTGGCGGTCCTCTCGTCCTACGACCGGGCGACGACGGCCAACGACGCCGCCGTCCTGACGCTCGCGAGCCCGATCTACGAGGGGGCGCCGACGATCGACGGCGCGACGAGGATCGCGCCGATCGCGCTCGTCGGCACGAACGATCCGACCGGCGCGACGGCCTCCGGGGCGGCGGTCGGCATCAGCGGCTGGGGCGACACGACGGCCCACGTCGGCGACGACACCACCGGGGCGTCCTACCCCCTCGACCTGTACGCGACGACGACGCACGTCGTCGGCTCCGCCGCCTGCCAGCAGGGCTACGGCAGCGCGCTGGTGCCGAGCGTCATGCTCTGCGCGGGCGAGCCCACCGGCGGCGTCGACACCTGCTCGGGCGACAGCGGCGGGCCGCTCACGGCGACCGTCGCCGGCGCGCCGGTGCTCGCCGGCATCGCCAGCTGGGGCAGCGGCTGCGCGCAGGCGGGCTACCCCGGGGTCTACTCGCGCGTGGCGGCGTCGGTGATCGGGACCTTCCTGCGGTCGAGCGCAGGGCTCGACGCGGGTGCGGGCGGCACGACCACCACCACGACCACGACCACGACGCCCGCGACGACGACCACGACCACGACGGCCTCGGCGCCGAGCCCGACGACCACCGCGACGGAGCCCACGGCGCCGCGTCCCGCGACGCCCACGGGTGCCGGCACCGCGCCATCCGGCTCCACGGCGCCCGGCGCCTCCCCGACGAGCACCGTCGATGTCGCCGCGCCGACGGTGCGCGTCGCGAACGTCCTCTGCCGGCGCGGGCGCTGCGCCGTGCGCCTGCGGGTCCTCGACCCGGCGCCGAGCGACGGCATCTCCTCCGTCCGCGGCACCCTGCAGTGGAGCGCCCGCGCGGCGTGCCGGCGCAAGGGTCGAGCCACGACCTGCGTCCGGGCGCGCAGCCGCACGATCCGGGGGACGCTCGTCGGCGGCTCGACCTGGACGATCGCGACGCCGAAGCTCGCCGCGCGCACGCGCTACCGCCTGACGGTCGTCGCGCGCGACGGCACCGGGCGCCGGCAGAAGCGGGCCGTCGCGGTGACGCTCCGCCGCTGAGCGGGGCGGCCGCGCGGCGGGTGGCCAGGGGAAGCCCGGCGCTGAGACGGGGTGGCACCGGACTGCGGGGTGGTCTCGCGTGGCGGGCCGTCTCGGGTCGGGGCCGCGGGACGCCGACGATGGGCGGCCGCACCGGGCCGCGGGCTCCGGCGACGGTCGTCGGCGACCTACGGCTGCGTCTGGCGGTTGCCGTTCGGGTCGACGAGCACGAGCCGCCCGTCGGGCAGCCGGTAGACCGTGCCGACCGCCTGCCCGCGGCCGGTGGCCTGCGACGGCTGCGAGGGCTGCGTGAGCGTCCGCTCCTGGCCGCTGGGTCGCGTCTCGGTCGTGCGGGCCTCGATCCGGCCCGACTCCTGGTTCACCGTCAGGCCGAGGCCGGCGATGAGGAACGCGACGGCGAGCACGAGCCCGACGTCGAAGAGGTTCACCAGCCCGTCGAGCGGGTCGCCGACGTCGGTGTCCAGCTGCCCGTGCTTGCCGAGGCCGGTGCGCCTCACGTCGCGTGCTCCCCGACGGCCTCGGTGATCCGCTTCGGCGCGCGGCCGTCGGCGTCGAGGGCCGCCACGGCCTGCTCCAGCGCGGTGAGGTCCTCGGTGTACATGCGCGTGCGCCAGAGCGTGAGGACGAACGACGTCGTGCCGACGAGGATGCCGACGACGGTCGCCGCGAACGCGGTGCGCAGGTCGGACGCCAGGCCCGCGATGTCGCCCTCGCCGAGCGACGCGATGCCCGGCGCGAGGGGGATCAGCGTGCCCATGAGGCCGACCGCCGGTCCGGCGCGGACGAGGACCCGGGTGCGGTCCAGGCGTCGCTGCACGGCCAGCTCGTACTCCGCGAGCGCCGGCTCGGACCCGCGCGGGTCGCCCGTGCCGACGGCGTCGGCCATCCGCTCCAGCGCGCGGCCCGCGATCGGGCTGGCGACGTCCCGCGCGAGCTCGCGCCCGCGCTGGGGCTCGCGCAGCGCGGTGGTGGCGACGTCGACGAGCCGTCCGCGCCCGCGGCGCATCCGCCGCCACGCCTCGACCCCGCCGCGCCCGAGCTCGAGCGCCAGGACGAGCAGCAGCACGAGCGCCAGGGCGTGCACGGGCGTCTCGAGCGCCTCGGCGAAGCTCGAGAGCGCGTCGGTGATCGGGTCGGAGGCAGCGAGCGGCACGGGGCTTCGGCGGCCGGCTCGCGGAACGGCGCCCGAAGCGGGCAGCGCGCCGGGACGCCGCCTCATCATAGGGCGACCGAACTCGAGGCAAGCCCATCCCACGGCTCCGCGCGGTCGCCGCCGGCGCCTCCCGAGACCGCGCGACACGACCCCGCCCGGGGTGGCTATCCTCTCGGGTCCCTCCCGGGGCTATAGCTCAGCTGGGAGAGCGCCTGGATCGCACCCAGGAGGTCGCCGGTTCGAGCCCGGCTAGCTCCATGAGACACGAGAAGCGCCCGCCCAGCGGGCGTTTCTTGCGTTTGAGAGGTGCTACGGCAACAGGCTGATTCGCCCCCGTCCCGGCAGGTGCGTAGCGCAAGTGCGTAGCGGATGGTCGCTCGAACTGACCGATCGTCAGGCGCGTAGGCGTTGCTCGACCCGGTCGAGCTGGCGCATGAGGATCGGCGAGGAGCACCATCTCCGCCGCTTCGGTCGGGTCGACCCACTCGTCCTCGGTGTGCGCCACGACGTTGCGCACGGCACCGAAAGCACCCGCGAAGAGGTTCATCGTGCCGATCTGCTCGGCAGGTTCGGCATCGGGGTCAGCGAGCGGACCGTCGGCCTTGAACGCGGCTTGCATCAACGCGACGCCGACCAATCGATTGCCGTTGTCCTTGCGCGGGTCGTTGGCGAGCGAGCGGATACGCGCCTCGACGGCCCGCAACGCGAGCAGCGTAGCCTGCTCGAACGCGCCAACTGCGACCAGCGTTTGGAGCTTGTCCCGAAGCGCCTGGTGCAGCTCGACCCCCAGGCGCCGGCGCGCCGCTAGATGCCGCGGCCCGTCGTTGCCAAGCGCGATCAGCTCGCGACCGAGGCGGGATGCCTGGTACGGCTCCCGAAATGCCTCACTCGAACGGCCCGGAATGCGCGCCGGCCATTGCACCACCAGCCCGTGTTGCTCGAGATACCCCCACGCCTCGGCAAGCGCCACGCGGCAGGCGTCGCGCACGTCGTGCCGGGGTTGCGCAACACCAGTCTGTGCTCCGTCCGCATGTATCGCCACCGCGTTGTCCCGCCGCACACCTCGCGGGTGCTCCTGCGCGATCCACCTGAGCAGCTCCCAAGCGATCACGTCAACGGTAAGGTCAGTCAGGTCGGCGGCAGAGAGGCGCATCCGGCGATTCTCGCCGGTTCCGCTTCGCGGCTTTGGGCAGATCAGCTGGAGAGCTTGGGCTCGCCGTCAAGCAACCAGGCAACGAGCACGGGCCGGACGATGATGATGTTGCGGCCGAGGTAGCGGGCGCCGGGCAGCTCGTCGCGAGCGACGAGGTTGTAGATGTGCCGCTCGGAGCAGCGCAGGAGGCTGGCGGCTTCGGCGACGGTCATGACGTCGCGGGCAGAGAAGCCCGAGGTCGCGTGGGCGGGCTTCCAGTCGACCTCGTCGCTGGCGGTCGCGGGGGCCTGGTGCCAGCGGCGGACGGGCGGGTCGTGCGGCCAGGTGCTCATCGGGCATCTGCCTCCTCGGTGCCGGGTCGCCCTGCTGCGTGCGCGGTCCGGGTGGCCGGGGACGTCGTCTCGACCATCTTTCGGAGTCGTCGGTCCTGGAACCACGGCCGGAGCCGGAGTCGTGCCGGTGGGAGGGTGCCGTAGACGAGGATGCCGGTGGTGCGGTCGCGTTGGCGGGCGGTCGGTCCGTCGACGAGCGGCCGGAAGGTGGTGGCGTGGGTGCGGTCGGTCTGGCCGAGGCCGCCACGATGCGTGAGTGTCTGGATCTCCTCGTCGCCGAGCGCAGTCCGCAAGTAGCTCAAAGATGTGGGGTCGGAGAGTCCGGCGCCGAAGATGCGGGAGGGGTGGCCGGCGATGATCGTCTCGGCTTCGGCTTGGCCCCAGCGCTCGACGAACTGCGACATGGTCTGTGCGGCGGTGAGGAGGCGGATGCCTTCGCCCGCACCGGTCGAGGCGATCCGCGCGAGGTTCGGCAGGCGGGCGATGTAGGGCGCTTCGTCGAGGACGCATTGCAGGACGGGGTCCAGCGGGCGTCCTTGCTCGGTGGCTTTGGCGAAGGCGGCGGCGATGAGGTCGGTGAGCAGGGCGGCGAAGACCCCTTCGAGGCGTTCTTGGTCGTCGGCGGGGGCGATGACGTAGAGCGTGTGGTGCCGCGCGGGATCGAGCAACCAGTCAGCGGTGATGTCGTGCCGCGAGGCGGCCTGCATCACCCCGGCATCTTGGTAGGCCTCCAGTGCGGTGGCGACGGTTTGCACGACGGAGCCGCGGATGCGGTGGTCCTCGCGCCAGAGCGATTCCAGCGAGGTCAGCGCGCCGAATCCTTCGGCGGTCTCGGCGACCGACTGCAGCGCGGCGCGGGGCTCGTCCTGCTGCACCAGCTCGACCCACCGCAGGACGTCGCGCATCGACGCGCCGCCCTGCGCGGCGGCGAAGAGCAAGGGGGCGAGGAAGCGCATGCCCATGCCTTGCCAGAAGTCGGTGTGCGATCCGTTGCCTTGGCGGGCCTGGCGGAGGAGCCGGTCGGCGGTGCGTCTGGCGCCGAGCCAGGTCTGGGAGGCGGCGACGGGGGACCATCCGGAGGCGGGCCAGCCGGTCGCGCCGGTCGGGTCAAAGACGCGGACTTCTCCCATCGTCTGGCGATGGGCGGCGGTGGCGAGGAGGTCGCCCTTCACCGAGGTGGCGATGACGGGGCCTTGGTGCTCAAGGATCGCGGGGATCATCAACCCGCTCGTCTTGCCGCTCCGGGTGGGCGCGATGACGATGGTCGAGACCTGCCGCTCCGCGGCGACCGGGCGGCCGGCGACGGAGCCGAGGATGGTGCGGTCGCCGTGCTGTCCCGGTCGGACCATCAGGGCGTGGAGGTCGCGGGGCTTGGCCCACCTGGCCCACGGGCCGGGGCGGTGGTGCCCGAGCCGATCCGCGAGGCGCGGGATGAGCAGGATCACGGCGGTCCAGCCGAGCGCGATGGTCGCGAGGAACGCCGCCCACATGACGGCGGGTCCAGGGAGGCCATGCCCGTCGGCGGCGAACGCCCGGGCGGGGTCGTCGGCGTGGAACGGGAGCCGGAGCAGCGCGCCGCCGGCGTCAAGGAGCCCGACGGGCGGGCCGTGCCCGACGGCGAGCGCGGCGAGCGCGCCCCAGGTCCAAGCGAACAGCAGGAACGCGAGCGCGAGGGAGGTCAGCAGCGCGGGGAAGGCGAGGTCGCCGCTGGTCAGGGTGCTGGGGCGGGTGGTGCGGGTGCTCATTGCGGGCTCCTTCCGGGGCTGGGGGTGGTGCTGGTGCGCATGGCGTGGTCGGTGTCGACGATCGGTGCTTCGTAGGAGCTGATCTCGTGGTTGACGAGGAACTGCAGCGCGCCGATCTGCCAGAGCGCCTGGAGCGGTCGGAGGTCGGTCAGGAGTTCGCGTTGGGTCTCCGACATCCCGAGCCGGCTGGTGGTCTCCGCGACGGCGGCGTCGTCTTGCTGGTGGACGGCGTGGGTGTCGATGTCGGCCAGCAGCGCGTCCATGAGCTTCGCGACGGCGGTCCCGTCGTCGGCGCCCGCGGCCGCGTCGCGGAGCTTGTGCAGGACGAGCCAGTTGGAGATCGCGTGGCGGCGGCTCAGCTTGAACTCGGCGGTGAAGTGCGCCGCCACCCCGGGGACCGGAGCCACGGACCAGCCTTCCTCGTTGACCCTCGTGGTCGCCGCCGGCCGGGTGCCGTCCTGCTCGTGCAGACGGAGCCGGGCGTCGTGTTGTTGGCGCAGGAACGCCAGCCAGCACGTCATCAGGACGGCCTTGGCGGTCGGGTCGCGGACCTGGGAGAGATCGAGCCGGATCGCGGGGGCGTCCCAGTCGACGGTCGCGGTCGTCGGCCCGTCGAACATGCCGTGCAAGGGGCCGTCGCAGAGGGACTTCAGGCCGAGGCCGAGGGTCCGTAGCTCGCGGCGGGGCTCCTCGGTGCCGGTCGAGCGCATCGCGTCGCGTACCACCCCGTGCGGATCGAGAAGGAGCGCGAAGAGCTCGGGGAGCGTCGGCTCCCGTTGCTCCCCCACCGCAGCGGCGGTGACGGCTTCGACGGCGGCGGCCAGCCCGACCCGCTCGGCCGGGTCGAGGGGGCGTGCGAGTCCGGCGGCGGCGACCGCGGCGACGAGCTCCTGGGCGGGTTCGCCGTCGGGGCCGGGCCGTACGGGGTTCAGGCGGGTCGGGCCGCCGCGGTAGACCGAGAGCGTGGAGCCGCCGATCGCTTCGAGCAGTGGCCCGTATTCGTCCTTGACGTCGATCAGCTCGACGCGGCGCCCGAACACGTACTGGCGCAGCACGTACGTCTTGACCAACAGGGACTTGCCCATGGACTGGGAGCCGAGGACGAGGACGTTGGGGTTGCCGATCAGCCCGGCGGCGTAGGCGTGCCAGGGGTCGAAGCAGAACGCCGACCCGAACACGTCGCGGCCGAGATAGACCCCGGTGGTGCCCAGGCCGGTGGAGGCCATCGCCGGGTAGATCGCCCGGGCGTGCAGCGTCGAGGCACGCCATCCGGGCCGCTCGCCCACGATCCGCGTCGGGTTGAGGGTCCAGTCCAGTGCCGCGCCGACGTGCCGCAGCGTCGAGCGCCGGCGCCGCGGCGCGGTGGTGCGGGGCCGTGCGGTGCTCATGCGAGGCCCCGGGCGAGCGGCAGCGTGAAGGTGAGTCCTTCGGGCTGCTGACCGTGCATGACCTCCAACCGCAACCCGCACCTGGCGGCCTGCGCCCGCACCCGGTCCAGCGCCTGGTGACGGGCGTGGACGCCGGCGCTGGTGGGGACGGCGATCGAGACGAACCCGGTGAAGCGGATGTCGATGTGGCCGTCGGCCAGCTCGTCCTCCCGTGCCCGGTTGGCCTGCTCGCGCTTGGCCACGCGGCGGCGGGTGCGGATGCCGGTGCGCCAGCGCAGCGACTCGGCGGACTCGTCGTCGGCGACGGTCGTCTCGGCCTGCCGCAGCCCGCGATCCGGGCCCAGCAGCTCCATCACCACTGCGACGGCGCGGGTGGTGTCGGAGCGCATCAGCAGCGGGGCGAGGAACATCGACCGGACCGGTTGGCGGGGCCACTGGGCGATCCAGCAGGTGACGTGTTGCGAGCGGTCCCAGATCACGTGATCGCGCGCGGCGTCGCGGGCCATCCCCGCCAGGTCGCTCTCGCTCGATCCTCCGTCGTCCGACGGAGAGGGGCCGTTGGCGGGGTCGACGCGACCGCTCGCCGCCCCCGCCTCGCCGGCGCCAGCGGTGGTGGGCCGGGTCCAGGGGTCCAAGCCGAGCCGCACCGACGTCACGAGCCCATGGCTGTCGAGGGGCCGGCGGACGTCAAGGCCGGCGTGCTGGAGCGCTTGGGCGGCGAGGTCCAGCTCGCCGGCCAGGACCCGCAGCGCGGTCTCCCTACGGGTCCAGCCGCGGCCGCGGGCGTGGCGGCGGGCGGCGCGGCCGGTGATCTGGAGGGAGATCAGCAGCTCGTGGTGGTCGGTCGCGGTGGCGGCCTGGTCCAGCAGCTCGAGGTAGGAGCGCACCGGCGACAGGTCCAGCGACAGCTGCGGGTCGCGGTGCTCGTGGAGGTGATCGGCCAGCGCGTCCGACGGCTGGGGCAACGTGCGTTCGACCCACGCGACGCGCCGGATCGGCGACTGGTCCCGGGCGAGCTCTTCGAGGGCGCCGGCCCAGTCGGCGAGCCGGCGGTCCTGGTCGGGGTGGCCGAGCAGCCCGAAGTTCCCGGTCGCCTGCACCAACAGGGTGGCGGTGTAGGTGTCGGCGCGGCGGTCGTGCAGCACCCCGATCCGCGGCCCGGTCCCGTCCTCGTGCAACGCGGTCTCCAGGAGGTGGAGGCGGCCGAGCTCGCCGGGCAGCTGGACGTGCTCGGCGAGCCGTCCGCGTTGGGCCGTGTGGGTGCCGTGGGTGACGCGGCGGCGCCACTGCTGCTGGCCGATCGCGGTGCCGGTGGCGTGGCGGATCGCGATGCCGGTCCAGACGGCGAGCGAGAGACCGCCGTGACGACCCCACGCCAGGACGCCGCCGATCGCGGCCAGCAGCAGACCGATGGCGACGCCGGTGGGGTCCTTGCGGGCGGAGAGCACCAACAGCCCGGCGCCGAGCAGCAGCCCAAGGGTGGTGAGTTCGGGCCAGCGCAGCCCGAGCAGGACGCGCGGCTCCTCGCTGCCGAGCTGATGCGAGCGCCGCGGCGCGGACGTGGTCGTTGTGGTGGTCGAGGACATCGAGAGCACCTCCAAAACAAGGGGGTCAGTGGGTGGGTGGGGTCAGGCCGCCACCGGGGGGCGGTCCGCCGGGACGCCGCCGCGGTGGGCGTCGGCTGGCGGCGCCGGGATCGGCGGGCGGCGCGTCCGGGGACGGCAGACCGGCCGTCCCGGGACGCGGGGCCGGTGCGGGAGTCCGGTTCGTAGCCGGGCCGTCATGGGCGACACCGGCCGGGCCAGGGCCTTGCGGCCCGGTCGTGGGTCGCGATGCACCGCCCGAGGACCGCTGCGGGATGGGACGGCCGGGCGTCGCGTCTGCGGGGTCGAGGCCGCCGCCGAAGGTGGGCGCGCGTGGCCCGGCCGGCGGACCCGACGCACCGGACGACGGTGCGCCGGGGTGGTCCGGGTCGCGGGGGTCCGGACGCTCCTGGCTCGACGACCGTGTCGGCCCGAGCGGAGCCGTGGTGCGCGGATCGCTGCGCGCCTCCTCGGTCGGCGCGCGGCCGGCCCGCCCCGCAGCCGCAACAGAGCCCCAGCGTCCGTCGGAGGCCGGCGCGAGTCCGGGGCTTCCACCGCCGGGACCCTGGCCGCGGGGCTGACTGGCTCCGCCGGCGGGACCGCCTGGCCCCGATCCGGGCCCGAGGGCGCGCCCGGGACCGGTCGAGCTGGCCGGGCCGTCGGGGTGTGGTCCTCCACGCGTCTGCGCGAGCCGCTCGCGCGCGAACCCCACCGCCGACAGCGACGCCGACCCCGCCCGGCGGCCCTGTCGCAGCACGCTGCGGCCGCAGCCCAGCGCCGCGGCGGTCCCGGCGCCGGCGGCGAGCGCGACCGACGGCGAGAACAACGCCACCAAGATCGCCGGAGAAGCGGCCGCGAGCAGGATCAGGCCGGTGGCCTGAAGCACAGCGGTCATCGAGTCCTGCCCGTCGAGCGAGGCAACGGCCATCTGCAGCAGCGAGAGGACGACCAGCGGCATCAGCACCACTGCGGCGAGGAGCGCGTTAAGCTGGCCGAGGACCTGGCGGGCGGGCGGAAACAGCGAGGCGCTGTAGGCCGGTCCGTAGAAGAACGCTGCGGCGTAGAGCAAGGGCGCGCGGAGCCACATCTCCCACCACACGACCACCAGCCCCAGCAGCAGCGCGAGCATCAGCAGCA
This sequence comes from Patulibacter brassicae, assembly GCF_033949425.1. Classification (NCBI taxonomy): domain Bacteria; kingdom Bacillati; phylum Actinomycetota; class Thermoleophilia; order Solirubrobacterales; family Patulibacteraceae; genus Patulibacter; species Patulibacter brassicae. The sequence goes on from NZ_JAXAVX010000013.1 coordinate 48,023, forward strand.
GCGCCAACAGCGACGGGACCTGGGCCTTGGCCATCGCCTCGGTGGCGGTGTCGGCGAACGTCTGAAACGGCTTGCCGGCCGCGCCCGATTGCGCGCCGAGGACGATGGTGGTCAGCTGATCGACGAACAGCACCGCGACGTTCAGCACGGTCAGTACGACCGAGCCGACGACGCCGGAGAGTCCGGCGCGGGCCATGACCGAGGCGAGCGCGCCGAGGTTGGCAGTGAGCGCGGCGTGGATCACGCCGAGCACGCCGGCGACGAGCGCGATCAGGACGGCGATCGTGGCGGAGCGCGAGAGCATCTGACCGACCCAGTCCTGGTCGAGGTCGGGGGCGGCGAGTTGGTCGATGCCCTTGCCGACTTGGCGGGCGGCGAACGCGGTGGCCTTGTGCAGCTCCTTCAACAGCGGCCCGAACAGGCCGCGGGCGAGGGTGCCGAGCGGGTCCTTGGCGAAGTCGACGGCGGCTCCGCCGACTGCGACCGCGGCGTCCTGAGCGCGCTGCCCGGTCTGCTGACACGCACGCCGCAACTTGCGGGCCTCGCCGGTGCCCTTGTCGGACCCCAGGACGGAGACGACGGCGCCGAGCACGGACGGTCCGAGGGTGATGACGCCGCAGACGGTCTTCACCCCGGTCGACGGGGTCTTGCCCTTCGCCGCGGCGACCTGCGCCCAGAAGTCCTTGGAGGTCGTGCGATCGAGGGCCAGGATCGTTGCCACCCGGGTGCGGCGCTGGCGGTCGCTCTCGCCGGGCCAGACCCGGTTGGGGCTCATCAGCCGCATCCGGACCGACGCGATCGCGACGTCGTTGAGGTGCTCGTCGTCGCGCATCTGCTGCTCGCGGCGCTCCTCGCGCCTGAACACCTCGTGGAGTGCCCGTGCCTTGGCGGGGTCTTGGGGATGGCCGAGGTAGACGCGCTTGGCGGTCTCCCACGCCCGCCCGACCCGCGCCACGACGGGCTTCAGGCCCTCGACGCCGATCGCGTCGTTGCCCAGCAGCGCCGACGGCGTGAACGACTGGCGCAGCGCCTGGCGGGTCAGCTCCCGCAACGGCGGCGGCTCGCTGGCCGAGCGCCGGTCATCGGTCGCCGAGCGCCGGTCGTCCGTGTCGGGCTTCGACGCCGCCCGTCCAACGGACGGCGCGACCGCCAGCGCGACGACGATCGTCACGAGCAGCGCCGCCGCCGCGGCGACGACCGGGCCGCGCGACTGCCTGGGCCACAGACGCGGCCGGCAGCGCCACAGCGACCGGCGCGCAGCGGCGCGGCGGGCGGGACAGGGCCGCCCCGCCTGGCCGGCGCCACGGATCGACGCGTCGCGGTACTCGGCCGGGATGGTCGTGCGCGTGGACATGGCCGCTGCCGTCGACGAACCACGAGACCGGGGGTCAGGGGCGCCCATAGGTCGGGGCCTGGAGGCGAGCGGCGAGCCGCCGGGAGTCGGCATGCCGCGGGGCCTGGGTGATCTCCGGCACCGCCTGCACCCGGCTGTCGGCCTGGCCGGCCAGCCGCCAGTCGCCGTCGACCCACTCCAGCTCGACGGTCTGGGTCAGGAACGACCCGACGGCCCGGTCGGAGGCCAGCGCCTGCAGCAGCCAGACCGTGACCCGCGCCCGATCCTGGGTGAACGCGTCGACGGTCGTTCCCAACGCGGCGACCAGGTAGCGGGCCTGCTCCTGGCCAGCCAGCGGCGCGAGATCGCGCGCCTGATCCTCGCGATCCGCGGTGCGGGCGAAGGCCGGGATGGCGATCGCGTCCAGGACGTGCCGTCGCGCGGCGGGCTCCAGCAGGATCGCCTGGGCGCGGGTGGTGGCGTAGGTCGCCGCCGCGGCCCGGGCACCGGTCTCGCTGCGCGGGTAGCCGACCGGCACCCCCGCCACGAACCGGACCGGGTGGTGGTCGGAGGCGGTGAGGCGTCCGATCGCCACCAACGCCCCCGCGGCCACGAGCACCAGCAGGATCCGCAGCACCACGCCTCGGCGCGACATCGTCTCGTCGGCGAACACGGCCGGTTCACCCGACCCCGAGCGACCAGCCCCAGCCGATCAGCTGGCCGAGCAGCGCGAGCACGAACGCGCCGACCGGCGCGATGATGATCCCGATCTTGCCCTGCTCCGCCCACCGCGGCAGCTGCACGAAGTTCGACGCCGCGACCGTCAGCACCCCGACCACGCCGGTGGCCAGCAGCACGATCAGTGCGGCAGCGGCGAGGCCGTCGACGCCGTCGTTGGCCTTCGACAGACCGGGCAGCGCGCGGACGTCGGGGGAGACCTTCAGCGACGGGAACCCACCGCCGGGCTGATAGGAGCCCGCGCCGCTGGTGCCCGTCGTCTTCTCGTTCTTCCCGGAGCCGCCGCTGGTCTTCGTGCGCGGCGCCGCGCCGCCGCCGCTGTCGTCGGTCGTGGTGGTGGTCGCCTGGGCGAGCAGGACACCAGACGTCCCGCCCGCCTTGTACAACACGATGTGAGACATCGCTCGATCCCTCCGCTGCGATTCGGGCCACGACACGCGACTAGGAACCGTCTTGTCGTGGCTTTTGTTGCGTCTGGAGGGATCTATAGCGCACAAAAGACAACTTTGCACTACTTGTGCAGCGTGTCGTTGTGTATGTTGTTCGAGCTACTGGAGATCCCGTGCCGTCCACGACACGCAACACCGACCCTGCGACCGACCCGACCCTCGGGGTCGAGGAGGTGCGGTACGTCACGACGGAGGAGGCCGCCCGGATCGCCGGGATGCATCCCGAGTCGATCCGCCGCTGGATCCGCGAGGGCGTGCTGCAGGCGCGCAAGCGTGGCCGCGCCTACGACGTCCTGGAGTCCTCGCTCCTAGCGAAGCTCGGCCGGGGCGAGCAGGCCCCGACCGGCGGCGGGATCTACGACCCCAACTGGGGACCGTTCACCCGTGACCCGTTCCGACGCGACTGACCACCGACACCGCCCCCTCGATCGCTCCTGGTCCCCGACGCGATGGCCGCTGCCGCCGCTGACCGCCGCCACGGCCGCCCTCACCACGAGCGCGGTCATCCTCGCCCTGGCTGCCCCCACCGGCAGCGGGACCACCGCCCAGGGCACCCCGATCGCGGACGGCCGGCTGGCACCGAGTCAGGCGCAGCGCGCGGCCGCGCAGGCCACCGCGGACCGCTTCACGGCCACGTTCTCCCGGTCGCTCTCCGGCCCGATCACCGCTCGCGAGCTCCAAGCCGCCGGTGCGGCGTCCGATCTCGCCGACCGGATCGCGAACGCCACGCCCCGTGGCGCGGCGCCGAACCTCCACGCACCACCGGCGCGCGGGTCGGCTCGTGTCGAGGGGGTCGTGGTCCGGGCCGACCGCCGGGGCTGGCTGGCCACGGCGACCGTCCTGGTGGCCGACCCGACGACCCCAGCGGCGTCGCGCGAGGCGGCGCGGCTGTCGTTGACTTTCCGTCTCGAGCACCAGCGGGGACGGTTGATCGTCGTGGACGCCAACGCGGGCGGGCACGGGTAGGACCGGCGATGGGCGGCGCACTCAAGCTGCTGAGCACGTTGACGTTGGTCGTCGTGGTCGCGCTGGTCTCCTTCACCGTCGGCGCGCCGGCCGACTGCGACCCCAGCGACCCCGACGGTCACGGAGGCGCGTTGTCGCAGACGGGCCGGGAGGAGATCCCCACCCGAGCCGCGCGGATGTACGAGGCGATCGCGAAGCGCTGGAACATCGACGTCGCGTTCCTCGCGTCGATCGGGGCGCAGGAGTGCGACCACGGTCGCTGCCCCACGATCCGCCAAGTCAACTGGGCCGGCTGCGTCGGCTGGATGCAGCTCGGCGTCGGCGGCAAGTGCGGCACCTACTGGCAACGCAACCAGTGCGACGGCAACCGCGACGGCCAAACGGACGTCCTGGATCCGTGGGACAACATCTGCGCCGCCGCCAAGGGGCTTCGCAAGGAGAAGGGCGCGCCGCCGACCGGCGGTAGCGAGGCCGCCTACCGCCAGGCGGCGGGCCGCTACTACGGCGCCTGCAGCGGCAACGGCGTGGCCTACTGCGACCAGGTCATGGACCGCGCCCGCCGCTACGGCTTCCGCCCGGGCCAACCCACGACCCAGCTGGCCAGCGTCGACACTGCGCCGCCGACCGGCGAGCGATGCGACGCCGACGATTCTCAGCTGGCGTCGTTGGCCGACGGGCCGGGCAGGGATTTCGATCTGGTGCCCAACGCCAACCGGCCCGGCGTGCCGCTGACCCCGGACATGGTTCGCGTGACGCGCCAGATCGCCGGCCGGCTCCCCCGCCGGTTGAAGGTCTGCACCGGCACCAACCACAACCGCCGCTCGACCTCAGGCAACGTCTCCGACCACTGGTCCGGCAACGCCGTGGACCTCTGCTCCTCCGCCAACGGGTTCCCCGCGACCGGCGGCGGCTACGGCGATCAGGTCGCCACCGCCGCGCTCATGGTCGCCGGCAAGCCCCGCGCCGAGGCCGCGCGGATGGCCCGCCAAGGCGGCGCGTTCACGATCGTCCACGCCAGCCTGCGGTTCCAGATCATCTGGAAGTCGACGGTCGGCGGCAACCACTTCGACCACGTCCACATAGGGATCGCCCGCCTCCCCGGCCGACCCACCTGACACGATCCGGAGCACCCTCGTGACCGACACCGCCCCCGAGCCGATCGACACCCTGCCCGCCTACCGACAGGTCTGGGAAGACGCCCGCCTCGCCGACCGCGCTTGGTGCGACGCCCTCCACGCCCACGAGATCAACACCGACCCCGTCACCCTCCCCGACCGCCTCGCCATCACCGCCGCAGCCGCCGACAGCTGCGCCCGCACCCTCACCCGAGCCGCCGCGATCGGCCTCGCCTGGAACCCCTTCCCCGGGCCAGCGTCGCGCTACGACCTCCCCGGCGAACTCTCCGCCGACCAGCGCCCCGAGCACCCCGACGGGTGGATCGCCCTCGCCGGCGCCGCGGATCGCCTCGCCGAGGCCTCCTGCCAGGCAGATGCCGAGCAACTCGTGCAGGCCTGGCAGCTCTTCGCTCAGACCGCAAGCTACCTCCGCGGGCAGATCACGCCGCTGGCGCGATAGCCGGCGATCAGGCCGGCGGACGGTGGCGGCTGTCTCGGCGGGCCCTCCATCGGTCTGCGGAACCGGGAAACAGACGCTCTCCGGCCGTTCCGATCGCCTCGTCGAACATCTCGCCGACGAAGGTTGGCCGGAGATGGGCAGGCGGCCGGTAGCGCTGGGCGATCCAGTTGACCAGCGGGACCCGACCGCCGGTGTCCGCCACGAAATCCGCGAGAAGATCCGTGAGGGTGTGGCCGCGGTGCTCACAGAGCGCGAGTGCCCGTTCGAGTCCTTCGAGGTCGGTGATGACGGGAGCCTGGACGCGGGCGTCGGCGAACAGACCCGGGCGCGCCGTGGCCACGTAGCGCAGGAGCACCGACTCGACGGCGAGCGAGTCGCCGGAGAGCACCAGCAAAGGCAGAACGCGCTGGATGGCAGGCCGATCGATCCCATCGAGCGTGAAACGCAGCTTCGGGTCGAGGAACTCCGCGACCCGGCGATCCAACTCGATGAGCTTCTTGGTGACGAGCTTGTCGACCTGCTCACGCACGCGGGCGGGGGCGGCTGAGGTGCGGGCGTCCAGGCTGATGCGACCACTACAGACCTCGATGAGCACGAGGTCGGGACCGGACGCGACCGTCACGTCAGGCGCGCGGCGAAGCTGGCGCCGGACCTTGTAGGGCTGGTCGCCACAGACCACGACCGCTCCGGCACGTTCGGCGGCAGCCAACGAGCGCTTCACCAACGTCCTGACGTATCGCTCGCCGAGCGTTCCGGCGAAGTTGAGGAACCGCCTCGACATCTGTTGCCCCGGGTTGCTTGGGTCGGCGGTCTGTTGGGCTGCGGCGAGAGCGCGGAAGTACACGCCGCGGCCCATCCAGGCCATGAGTGCCGAGGGGCCTGAGAGCAGCATGTTGCCGCTCTCCAAACGCAACAACGGGCGGGCTTCGAACAGGCTGTGGTCCCAGGCCACGAGCCTGGGGTCGTCGTTGGTCTCTCCGATTCGGTCGACGAACCACCGACGGTCGGCGGCGATCGCGGCGAGGGCTCCGTCCGAGCGATCATTCATCGACGTGTCTTTCAGGTACGTCGGTTGGATCTCCAGCGTGCGCCGGTCCTCCGGGGCGGCGTCGCGGTCCAGCGTGGAGGTGCCGCTGATGATCGACAAGGCGACCGCGAGCTGTTCATCAGCCGACAGGCCGTCGCCGGCACGCTCGAGAAGCGCGGCGATGTCGCAGTACTGCGGGTGGCCTCGGCTCTCGTCGTCGGTTGCGAAGACGCGGTACATCGCATGGGCACGGGCGATCCCCTCTACGACGTAGACGTCGGTTGCGGCGGCGCACCCGAGCTGGATGACGAAGGGGAGCCACGGCTCGAGGTCCTCGATCTCCGTGGATTCGTCGTCGGAGTCCGGCGGGCTCGCGTCCGGCAACGCGTCCACGAGTGCAAGCAAGGCAAGGAGCAGCGTCGCTCGATCGTCCGCCGTCAGCTCTCTCGCGTCCCAGGAGGCGTCGGTGAGGAGGAGCCGTTGGAGGGCCGTGACGATGCGGCGATCGAGAAGGACATGGGCGGGAGCGTCGAGGAACCGCAGGAGCGCGTCGGCGACGGGCCCCTCGCCGAACAGCTTCGCGACGAGGGCCCGATGGCGCGTTCGGTCTGTCGGATGGTGATGCAGCTCGGCCGAGATCTGGCTGAGGAATCGCATCGCCGGCTCGAATGGCACTGCACGGAGCGCCTCGCGGACGTCTTCGAGGGGCACGGGGGCTACGTCGAGGGCGCTGAGGCTGGCCGTGACCCCTACCGACATCTCCGCAGACGCCAGCGTCTCGATTGGAACCACGAGCTTCGGGTGGCCATCTCCGCTCACAGCCGATCCCCACGCGCGGGGCGACTGCCGCCAGGGGTGCTCGCGGGGCACCAGCAGGCCGGACGGGCGTACGGTGAACTTCGAGCTGATGAACGGTCGTCGGCGCACGCACGGTTGAGCATCGCAAGCGAACCGGCGCAGGACGCGGCCCCCGCGGGCTAGTGGCGGATTCGATTCTTTGCTCGGCTGTCGTCGTTGCGCGGGCCTTGGATGTGGGCGGCGTTATGACGAGGTCATCGCCAGCCCCGACTATTCGCGCAGCTTCATCAGCGCGGCGATACCCGATCTGCGCTCGGTCGAGACCGCGCGACCTATCTGGGCCGCCGTAGCGGCCTTCTCCAGGAAAGGCCCGACCACGGGGATCAGCGAGATGCCGGTCTTGACTGCCTCGCCGGCCACCGCTCTCGGCACGTTCGTCCGGCGGTCCGCCAGCGCGTTAAGCAGGGCATCGGTGACCTGTTGCGAGACCTTGCGCAGGAAGTCCGCCGCATCGCTCGGCTCCTCCGCGGCTGCGACGCGTTCGAAGCTCAACAGAAGCGCCCGAGCTTCCTTGGCCCCCGGATGCTCTCGGAAGTCCAGGATCTCCTCCCACCGAAGCGCCCCGAGGTTGGGGGCTGCGATCTCGAGAGCCGTGGCTCCTGAAGGGGCGCTACCAAACCCATGGCGGACAAGCATCGGCTCGTACAACGAGGTGATCTGGAACGACGCATCGAGCTCCCGGGCCACCGCTGCGTCCCGGTTGAACGACTTGTAGATGAAGTCTCGCCGGAACTGGTTGACACCTGGCAACAGCGTCTTGTCCGTCCAATCCGCGTAGTTCTGAGCGGCGATCTCCTTCCCAATAGGGTCGCGCCGCGGAAACTCCCCACCGGGGGTGTGCACCTCTTCGATCCAATCGACGCCCATGGCCTTCAGCGGGCGCAGCACGTCGCTGTGCCACTCGGCACCGTAGGACATCGAAATCTCCCCCGAGACGGCTGCGACCATTTCGCGGGGCTCGTCCCCGGGAGCGGGCTCTCTGCCGAACGCCATCGTCATCGGCGCTCCGATGGCCGGCGGCTTCCTCGCGCGAGCGATGTGCTCGTCGGTCAGCCTCTCTGGCGGGATCACAATGCTCATACCGCCGCGGTCCGTCAGCGTCACATCGAGGTACCCGGTCTCGACGAACACGTGGTCGTGGAGTACCGCGGCCTGCTTCGCTCGCGCGAGGGCCGACGGTTGGGTCGGGTCGCTGAAGAGCTCGACGCTTGTGCGGAGCGGCAGAAGTATCGCGGTGCTTTCGACGCTGTCGGACATGCGGTGTTCCTGCCTTGGGAAGGCGCCCCGCCCAACGCAGATGTTGCCTGCTCGCGAGGACAGATCTGATCGACCTAGCCGTCGAAGGCGTCGCGGAGGGTCGGGCCTGCGACTCCGGCGCGCTCGATCCACTCGCCGGGGCGGACCCGTAGGTCGTCGACCGCACGAAACTGAAGGCGACCTACCCGTACAGACCGGCCTGAGTGCCAAGGGCGGAGGTTCCCGAGCAAGCGCCAACGTCGGTGCGGCCACGCCCTCGCGGGCCCGCGAGTTGCCGGTTCGCCGGTCGGCCGGACTTCGACGACGTTCGCCAATGCACGAAGAACACACAGGGTCGCATTTCGTGTGTAGCGTTAGGGCGGCTCCAACCCCCCGGGCCCTGATCCCCATGTCCCCCGAGCAGCGTTTGACGGTCCGTCAGGCGGTCGATCTGATCGCCCAGCGCGGGTCTGCGCCGATCAGCGAGGCGGCGCTGCGGGCACGAATCCGGGCACGTCGCGTTGGTGTGGTGCGGATCGGTGGCCGGGTCTATACGAATCCGTTGAACTTGGTAACGGCTGGGCTGCTGCCGGTCGAAGCCCTCGACGGCGTCAGCCGCGTCCCGCGGGCGGAGATCGACGATGCCGAGCTGCACGCATGGCTGAACCCCGATGAGGAGCCGCGACGTGCTAGGCCGTCTAGCGAGCTCGAGGCGACCGAGGGGGCGAGCGCTGCGGACGGCCTCGAGCCAACCGACAGCTCCGCCAGCGGTGGACCGAGCGACCACGCGGCAACTGCGGGGCCGCTTGAGAGGACCTTGCGTGACGCGTCGTCGTCTCCGGCCGACGAGGAGCCTGAAGCGCCGGAAGCCGGCGATGCCATTGACTTCCGGCCGGCCCGGCCGAGCGCGAGCCACGCGGGCAGAGGGCCACATCGGGCGTTGCGTGCTGGGGTCCTTGTCGCGATTGCCGTAGCGACGATCGTCCTGGGGACCCTCGCGTTCCAGGGCGTTGGTGATCGGTCGGGCGCTGTGGCTGAGGTTCGCGGGGCGTCGCTGGTGGGAGTCGAGCGCGAGCTGGAGCGGTCGCTGGTCTCCGCAAGCGCACGGGCCGGGGCGCGTGGGGATTACGACGCGGCTCTCGAGCTGGCCGCGGCGGCGGGTGATGAGCGTGGGGTGGATCGGTGGCGGTCGGCTGGTGCGGGGGTCGTGTTGTCACGGGCGCGACGCGCGGTGCGCGACGGACATCTGCGGTCGGCGCGTCGTCACCTGCAGCGTGCGCGCAGTCGGTACGGCGATCCGTTGCCCGACCGGCGTCGGTCGGTGATAGCGAGCGTGACGCAGGCCGAGCGCGCAGAGCGACCCCGGGCGGCGCAGCGACGTGCGAGCGAGCAGCGGGTAACGCCCGTGGTGGCGTCGTCGTCTGCAGGGTCGGGGGTCGCGACCACCGGGGCGGGCACGTCGTCGTCCTCGCCCGGTGGAGCCGGCGCTACGGGCACCTCCAGTGGATCGGCCGGATCGGGGAGGGGCGGGTCGGGTTCGAGACCGGCCAAGGGGCCGGGGGAGTTCTTCTGAGATGCACGCGGCGGTCGAGGGTCGCAGCAGGACCAACGCGCGCGAGCGACGCGACCGCGTGACGTACGGTCGGTCGGCGCGGCGCCGGATCGCCGCGGTGGTGCTCACGCTGGGAGTCGCTGCAGCAATCGCGTTGGGCGCGCCGCGGAGCGTCGAGGCGGGGATCTACGCGATGAACTACTGCGGAGCGGATGGTACGGCCGATGGGTTCACGGTCGGCGCGACGGACCCCGGCCGCGGGGAGGTGTCGTGCACCGGCACGAGCCCGTTGCTGCTGGCCGAGTTGCCGTTCCAGGCGTGGGGCGAGGGATCCACGATGGGGCTCACGTTCACCGCGCCGGACGGCGTGTCGATCGTGGAGTGGCGTCCGCATCTGACCTTCCATGCCTTCAAGCAGGACAGCGGCGCGAACGAGCGGTTCCGGTTGAACGTCGGGGCTATCCCGTCGGGGACGTTCCCGTTGAGCTGCGCCGACAACGAGTGTCCGGGAGCGATCAACGGCGCCTACCCCGCCTTCGACGGAGCGCGTCAGGTCGAGGCGCGCGTGACCTGCGTCAACGAGGTGCCCGACTCGAACCTCTGCAAGGGCTCGGCGACGCTGATCGACACGGGTGGCCAGATCCTCTTGAAGGACTCCTACGCGCCGAGCATCCGCGCGGCGGTGACCGGCACCGTCCCGCAGGCCACGACACCCGCAAGGGCGCTGCGCGGCCAGGCGTCGATCGGCGGGTTGGTCGAGGACGTCGGCTCCGGCGTCGCGCGCACCGAGCTGCTCATCGACGGCCAGCCGGTTGCCGGTACCGGCAACGGCTGCACGCCGCAGCCGACAAGCAAGCGGGTGCCATGTGGGCTGGCGCAGAACGCGTCGATCAACTGGAACACCGTTGGGGTCAGCGACGGCGGCCACACCGCCGCGCTGGTGGCCACCGATGCCTCGGGCAACCAGGCGACGCTCTGGCAGGGGCGGGTGCTCGTCGCCAACCAGCCGATCGGCCCGGGATCCCCGGAGGAGTTGCGCGGGAACCCGACCGCGCCGGGCGTCAGCGACGGGTCGAAGATCACCGCCACGTTCCCCGCGACCCGCAAGCGGCCCTCGACGCGCTGCACGATCCGCAGCTACCGGCGCCACCACCCCAAGACCTGCCGCTCTCGTCCAGCACGCTCGATCTGGAAGGGCGGATACTCGACCACGAAGACCGTCGTCGTGACGGGCCGTGTGACCAACGCGGCCGGGCAGCCGGTTCCCGGCGCGCCGGTCCAGCTGACCGGGACGGTCTCGCGCGGGCCTGCCGCGCGGTGGGAGACGACGACCCGCACCTCGCAGACCGGCCGATGGACGACCAGGGTGCCGCGCAACATCGGCTCGCGCACCCTGGAGATTCGGACGTTCGCGCGCGAGTTCGACGAGGTCCCCGCCGCAAGGACGGCAGCGTCGCTGCTGGTGCGCTCCCGTCTGGCGTTGCGGGTGAGCCGCCGGTCGCTGCGGCCCGGTGACCGGATCCGCTTCCGTGGCCAGATCGCCGACCGCGCCTCCGGCGTCCCCGTGGCGTTGGAGGTGCACTACCGCGGCAAGTGGCGGGTCTTCGAGGCCGTCTCGACGAAGGCCGGCGGCCGGTTCCGCGCCAGCTATCGGTTCAGTCGCAGCGGCACCGGCAGCTACCGCTTCCGCGCCCGGACCCGTCCGACACGCGCGACGCCGTACCCGTACCTGAGCAATGTCTCACCCGCCCGACGCGTACGCGTCCGCTGACCCCGCAGCATCATCGATCAGGAGATCCCATGCCCTTCCCGATCACCCGCCTCGCGACCGCAATGGCCGTCGCGTCGCTGCCCTTGCTGGCCGCCGTTCCGGCGGCGGACGCCAAGCGCCCCGTCATCAGGACCTGCGCGTCGGTGGTCGTGCGGCCCAACCTCGCCACTGCCCAGGGTCCAGTCAAGGTCCTGCGCGCCGCCACGAACATCAAGGCTCGCCGAGTGAGCTGTCGCACCACCCGCCGGCTCGTGGGTTCGATGATCCTCCAGGTCGCTGCGGTGCCCCAGACGTGGCCCGACGAGCGCTCCTGGTGGACCCAGGCCGGCTGGTCCGTCGCCAAGGCCAGGGACCCGACCGCGCGGGAAGGCGGGACGTTCGCCGTTCAGCGGCGTGGCGGCTACCGGATCTGGTTCACCCTCTGGTACTGAGCTCTAACGAACGAGGGGCGGCCAACCGGGGCTGCTGTAGGCGGGCGTTAGGAACGACGCATTCGATTTCGCAACGACAGCAGGGCAATCCCGCCGGCGAGGACCATCGCGACGCTCGTGAGCTGAGCGGTGGTGAGGCTCGCGACGACTTCGTCGTTCTGGCGCCAGAACTCGATCAGGAGACGCTCACTGCCAGCGAGCATGAGATAGAGAGCGAAGAGCGCCGCCGGACGCATCCGGTCACGCATCTGCCAGAGCAGCATCGCTGCGAAGCCCATGGCGAGGGTCTCGTAGATCGGCGTTGGTTGCACGTCGCTCGTGGTCGGCACGGCAGCGTCGGGGTAGCTCATGGCCCACGGCAGGTCGGACGACTTCCCGTAGTCGCCGTCGCCGGAGATCTGGCACCCGACCCGACCGATTGCATAGCCGAGCGCGAGCACCGGCGCCGTGGCGCCGAGCAACCGCTCTTCGAGGTGTCCGCGCCACGTCGCCCAGGCGAGCACCGCGAGCGCTCCGCCTGCCGCCCCGCCGTACCACGTTAGACCAGCCCCGTCGATGAGGGAGTCGATGAGGTTGCCGTGCGTGTCCGGGTCGTATGCGTCGAGGAGCCAGTAGGCGCGAGCGCCGATCAGGCCTCCGGCGAGCGCTGCGAGCATCGCCTCGGTGGCGTGCTCGGCTGGCCAGCGGAACTCCCGGAATCGCCGGGCAAGCAGCAGTCCCGCGGCGATGAATGCCAGGGCGAAGCAGATCCCGAAGGTCTTCAGCGGCACGCCGAGCAGGTCGATCTCGGGCTGCATCCGGAGAACCCTAGACGCGCGGGAGTTCGCAGCGAGGTCGCCAAGGTCGCGATTTCGACGGACGGCACTCGACCTCGGCCGTCGGATTCGGTGGAAGGAGAGCGCCGGCTGCGACTGCAAGCTGGTGGTCTCTCGGTCGCGTATGGGTTAGCAGTCGGAACTACGCGGACGCCGCGCCGCTCCGATCGATGCGTCGATGACCAGGAACGCGGCCGGCGTGATTCCGAGCAACGGAAGGAACCACCCGATCGCGATCGTGAAGAGCGGCAGCGGCACCAGTGCTGGCGAAGCCACGTGGCGCCACCCGCCACGTGGCATCGGACGTCCCATCCGCAAGGCTGGACCGTGGCGCGGTCGTCGCTGCCACCACATGCGGTAGCCCAAGAAGGTGAGCGTCAGCAGCAACAGCGCGAGAGTCGCGAGAGCGACCTGGTTGGCGATTCCGAACAGCAGACCCAAGTGGGCATTGATGCCCCACCGTGCGAGCTTGGCGCCGATCGGCCAGTCGGCGAAGCACGACGTGTCGGTGACGCTCAACCCGGTCGTGTTGAGCGCGATCGCGTCCTGACGCACCGGCCAGCGCCGGTGAGCTTCCTTGGCCCGCCGCGCCGCACGGTGGAGCCGCTATTCGAAGAGCCGTTCGGACGGCACCCGGCGCGTGCCGTCGTCGTGGCTAGGGTCCCTCGCCGACGACGGCGCGTGCGAGGAGCTGCGGCTCGCTCGTTCGGCGGCCGGGTACCGTTCCCGCCGTGAGCGACGCGCGGTCCGGCCCCGATCACCCGCCCACCGGCCGTCGCTGGGGCGCCCTCGAGGGGATCCTCGCCCTCGTCACGGCGATCGGCCTGACGCTCTTCGCCGGCATCCCGGCGGTCGTGATCGGCGAGGACTCCGGCACCGCCGAGGTCACCGGCAACGCGATCTCGATGCTGCTGCAGAACGTGATCTTCGTCGGCGCGCCGATCGCGCTGCTCGGGGTGATGGGCTACCGCGCCACGCGCGGGGACCTCGGCTGGCGCGCGCCGCGGCGGACGTGGCTGGCGATCGGGCTGCTCGTCGCGGCCGCCGTGACGTACCTCCTCCTGTCCGCCGGCCTGGCGCACCTCCTCGGCGTCGCCGACGAGCAGGACGACCTGCCCGACGAGCTGGGCGTGAACGTCTCGGCGCTGGCGGCGATCGTCATCGGCCTGGCCGTGACGGTGCTCGCGCCGATCGGCGAGGAGACGCTGCTGCGCGGCGTCGTCTACCCCGGCCTGCGCACGACGTTCGGGAAGGTCGCCCCCGGCTGGCTGGCGATCGCGCTCGCCGCGATCATCGACGGGCTCCTCTTCGGCGCGCTGCACGCGGCGGGGACCGACATCGGGTTCCTGCCGATCCTCGCGCTCTTCGGCGCCATCCTCTGCCTGCTCTACCAGTGGACCGGCTCGCTGTACCTGCCGATCGTCCTACACGCGACGAACAACACGGTCGCGATCACCCAGGCCGCCGACTGGAGCGCCGCCCAGGGCCTGGCGCTGTGGGTCGTCGCGATGGCGATCCTGACGGGGCTCGCCCTCGGGATCCGGCGCGGCGCCGGCGACGGCCCGCTGCTGCCCGCCCGGTGAGTCGGCGCGTCGGACGATCGGCTCTGGGGCGGAGCGCGAGCAAGAACGCCGGGGGACGCTTCAGTGCGAGCAGAGATGACGTCCGGAGCGCCGACGACGAGGCGCAAGACCCGGTTGCCGAGCGCTATAGGGTGGCGAGGCGATGAGCCCCGGTCCCTCCTCTGACCAGGCCGCGAGCGCGCGGGCTCGGCGCTGGCAGGTGCTGTCGGTCATGGTGCTGCTGCTCGCGGTCGCGGGCGGACTCGCCTTGGCGCTGGGCGCGTTTCGCTCCAAGCCGGTCGGAACGCTTTCCGCGAACGGGATCCGGGGCGAGCGCGAGACGACATCGTTGCTGCGGGGGGTTCCCTACGACGGGCTGCGGCTGGGTCGAGCCGACGCGCCCGCGACGATCAGGGTCTTCGCCGACCTGCATTGCCCGATCTGTCGGGCCCACTTCACGGGCTCGGAGCAGCGCGACATCGTCGACCGACTCGTGCGGCCCGGGCGCGCGAAGCTCGAGCTGCGCCTGCTCGCCACGCTGTCGCCGAACTCGGCTGTCGGGCGGACTGCGGTGGAGCGACTCGCCCTCGGCGGAGGGGAGCCGTGGCGACTGGCGACGATGCTGTTCTACAACCAGGGAGCCGAGGGTGGCGCCTGGATCTCGCCTGATCTGTTGCGCCGCATCGGCGAGGCGAGCCCCGGCCTTCGCGGGGTGTCGACCACGCCCGACGGCCGGACTCGCCGGCTTGAGGCCGAGACCGAGGCGCTGCGGCGTCGCTATGACGTCGGGGGAACGCCGACGTACGTCGTGACGCGCGCGGGCGCCGCCGGCTACGACAAGGTGCGGGATCGCGTGTTCGTCGACGTGGCTCGCGAGCTGGAGCGCAAGGTCTCTCCTTGACCGCCTGGTGACGGAAGGGCGCGGCCCGATGCGCCGGAGCGGCTTGTGGGCGCCGCCCTGCACGAGCCGGCGGCGGATGGTGGGCCCGGAGCGCGGCCGACCATCTCCTACTACACTTTGTAGGAGATGGTCCGCGGCGCGCCTGAGCGATCGGTGAAGCACTTCCGCGTTCCCGTCCTCGCGGTCCTGATCTCGCTCGCGCTGGTGGCCCTGCTCGTCTACGGCCTCCTGCGCTCCGATCCGGGGGAGGCCAGCCGGGACCGGCTCGACGACGGCGTAGCTGCGGGCGATGTCGTCCCGGCGCCTGGGAGCGATCGGTTGCTGCAAAGCCTCGATGGCCGTCGCCAAGGGACGATCGGCATGCTGCGAGGCCAGATCGTGGTGGTGAACTTCTGGGCATCGTGGTGCCGTCCGTGCGAGCGAGAGGCGCCCGTGCTGCAGCGGACGCACGAGCGACTGCGCCGCGCTCGGTTGGGAACGGTGATGGGCGTGACGGTTCGCGATACCCCTCCGGACTCGCTGGCGTTCGAGCGCAAGCACGGCACGACCTTTCCGTCCTATCGCGATCCGGGTGGCGCGTTGGCCGCTGACTACGGAGTGCTGCAGGTCCCCGAGACCATCGTGATCGACCAGCGTGGCCTCGTGCGGGCCATCGCGAGGGGCGAGGTCGCGCAGGACGACCTGGACCGCTGGATCAGTCGGCTGCTCCCGCGAGGGCGGTCGTGGTGAGGCGCGTCGAGATGGCGGAGCGGGGACGTCCCGCCACGGGTGCCCGTCCTGCGAGGGGCGGGGCGCGCCCTTCACCGAGGATCCCGTCGAAGCGAGGAGCACTGTGTCCCGGAACGTGAAGTACTCGATCGCGCTCGTAGCGCTGTTCATCGCGATTGCCGTCGTGATCGGCCTCGTCGCCGCTGGCGACGATGAAGCTCCGACAGCCGGGGAGGCGACGCCCTCCACGTCGACGTCCGCGAGGACGCCGGGTGGTCCCGGGACGACGACCGGGCCTGAGCCGTCCGCGCTTCCGCGCGTCGTCGCGGGAGACCCGCGGCGGCTCGGCGCCCGTGGTCGGGCGGGCGTCACGTTCACGGAGTTCCTGGATTTCGAGTGCGAGGGCTGTGGCGCCGCGTTCCCGCTGATCGAGGAGCTGCGGAAGGAGTACGCGGGCCGGGTGACCTTCAACATCCGCTACTTCCCGCTGCCGAGCCACCGCAACGCGCGCAACGCGGCGCTCGCCGTGGAAGCGGCACATCGTCAGGGCAAGCTCGAGCAGATGTACGTGAAGATGTACGAGACGCAGCGGGAGTGGGGTGAGCAGTCCGATTCCAAGGCGGAGCTGTTCCGTGGCTTCGCACGCGAGCTGGGTCTCGAACTGAACGCCTACGATGCGGCGGTCTCCGACCCCCGGACCGCGGGGCGGATCCAGCGCGACGTCGACGCCGGCATTGCGCTGGGCGTTCAGGGAACGCCGACGTTCTTCATCGGCGAGCGCCGGATCGAGCCGCAGTCGGTGGAGGACCTGCGCAGCGAGATCGATGCGGCGCTGTCGGGGTCGTGAGCAGCCGGACCGCTGAGGGTCGGGCCGCCTCGGTCGGGCCGACCTCGGCCGCGGCGCTCCGGAGGCTCGGGCTGCTCCTCGTGGCGACGGGCCTCGTCGGCCTGGCGACGTCGGCCGAGCTGGCGATCGAGAAGTTCCGCCTGCTCGAGAACCCGCTCTACGTCCCGCCCTGCTCGCTCGGCGAGGTCGTCGACTGCGGATCGATCATGCGCAGCGCGCAGGCCGAGGCGATCCTGGGCATTCCGAACCCGTTCATCGGACTCGCCGGGTTCGGTGCGCTGCTCACGACGGGTCTCATGCTCGCCGGTGGAGCGGCGCCGGCCCGGTGGTTCTGGCTCCTGCTCCAAGCAGGGGTGACCTTCGCCGTCGTCTTCGTGCACTGGCTGGTCGTTCAGGGGCTCTACCGCATCGGGGCGCTGTGCCCGTTCTGCATGGCGATGTGGGCGGCGACGATCCCGGCGTTCTGGTACGTGACGCTGCACAACCTCGGGGGCTTCGCGGGGCGATCCTCGCCCCTGGGAACGCTGGTGAACGGGCTTCGACGGAATCACGGGATCGTCCTCACCGCCTGGCTGCTGACGATCGTGGCGCTCGTGGCCGAGCGCTTCTGGGCGCCGTGGGACTCGGTGCTGGTGTGAGTGCGGGCTCGTTGCGTGGCCGCTGTCCGCGTGGTCCGGGGGCAGGAACGGCTCACGGCTGCGAGGGCGGGGCGGAGCCGACGGCCCACCGCGCGGCGCGCACGCCGTTGAGGATCACGAGGACCTCGGCGAGCTCGTGGACGGAGACCACGGCGGCGAGGCCAACCAGTCCGGCGGCGGCCAGCGGGATGAGGATCGCGATGATGCCGCCCGACAGCGCCAGGTTCTGGAGCATGATGCGGTTCGCCCGGCGGGCATGGCCGATCGTCCGCGGCAGCGAGCGCAGGTCGTCTCCGAGCAGCGCGACGTCCGCGGTCTCGATCGCGACGTCGCTGCCCATCGCCCCCATGGCGATGCCGACGTCGGCGCCGGCGAGCGCCGGTGCGTCGTTGATGCCGTCGCCGACCATCGCGACCGCCCCGTGACGACGGAGCTCCTCGATGATCCGGGCCTTGTCCTCCGGGCGCAGGTCCGCGTGGACGTCGTCGATCTGCGCATCGCCGGCCAGGGCGCGGGCTGCGCGCTCGTTGTCGCCGGTCAGCATCGCGACGCGCTGGATGCCGAGCGCGGTGAGTCCGTCGACCGCGGCGCCGGCCTCGTCGCGCAGCTCGTCGCGCACGGCGATGACGCCGACGGGGTCGCCGCCCCGCTCGAGCAGGACCACCGTGGCGCCCTGGCCCTGGAGCGTCGCGACACCGTCCGCCCATGGGCCGGCATCGACGTAGCCCGGGCGGCCGAGGCGCACGGGGTGCCCGTCGACGGTTCCCTCGAGCCCGGCGCCGGTGATCGCCTCGACGTCCTCGGCGGGTGGTGGGGGCGGAGCTGCGGCGAGGATGGCCGCCGCCAGCGGGTGCTCGCTGCGGGCCTCGAGCGCTGCGGCGAGCGCCAGCACCTCTTGGCGGGTGATGCCGGCCCCGTGCAGGACGTCGAGGACGCGCGGCTCGTTGCGGGTCAGGGTCCCGGTCTTGTCCAGGGCGACGACGCGCACGCGTGCGAGTGCCTCGAGCGCGGCACCGCCCTTGATCAGCGCCCCGGCGCGGGTGGCGGCGCCGATCGCGGCGACGACGGTGACCGGTACGGCGATCGCGAACGCGCACGGCGCGGCTGCGACGAGGACGACCAGGCCGCGAGAGATCCACTCGCCGGTGTCGCCGGTCACGAGGCTGCCGATGAGGGCGATCGCGGTGGCGACGACGAGGATGCCGGGGACGAGCGGCTGCGCCACCCTCGACGCGAGGCGCTGCCCGGCGCCCTTGCGCTCTTGCGCGTCCTCGACGATCCGCACGATGCGGGCCAGCGAGTTGTCCGCGGCACTCGCGGTGACCTCGACCTCCAGGGCGCCACGGCCGTTGATCGCTCCGGCGAAGACCTCGCCGCCGGGCTCGCGCTCGACCGGCACCGATTCGCCGGTGATGGCCGAGAAGTCCAGCGCCGATCGCCCGCGGCGAACGATGCCGTCGGTCGCCAGGCGCTCGCCGGGGCGGACGACGAGGAGCTCGCCGGACCGGAGCGCTCCCGGATCGACCTCCACCTCCTCGCCGTCCCGCAGGATTCGCGCGCGGTCCGGGACGAGGTCGAGCAGCGCGCGGAGGCTGCGACGGGTCCTGGTGAGCGCGTAGCTCTCCAGTGCCTCGCTGACGGAGTAGAGGAACGCGAGCGTGGCGGCCTCCGTGATCTGTCCCAGCGCGATCGCGCCGACCCCGGCGACGAGCATCAGGGTTCCCACGGAGAGTCGGCCGCGGAGCAGACCACGCAGCGTCTCGGGGACGAAGGTCGCGCCCCCGGCGAGGATGGCGATCACGTCGAGCGCCCGGACCATTGCGTCCGGGACTTCGGTCAGATGACCGAGCGCCAGGCCGACAGCCAGCGCGACGCCGGAGAGCGCCGACAGCCGGACATCCGGCAGGTCGCGCACGCGGGCGACGGCCTCGCCGCCGTGCCCGGTCTTGTCCCCGTTGTCGGGCGGCTCGTCGAGCGAGGACGCTCGTCGGTCTGGCTCGTCCATACCTACATACTAACGACCGTTGAATCGTATGCCAGGCCGTGATCTTGCCGACCCCGCTGGTGCCATGCTGCACCTGATCGAAACCGACGAGCCTGGAGGGACGGGTGGCCTGGGGCCGACGGCGTCTCGCGGAGCGAGGGCGTCGCGCCTCGCAGCGCCGGTCGTGCTCGCCGGGTCGCTCCTGGCCGCGTTCCCGGCGTCCGCCGCGGCGCACGGGCTCTCGGGGGGTCGGCAGCTGCCGATCCCGGAGTGGCTGTTCGCCTGGGCGGCCGCGATCGTGCTCATCGTGTCGTTCGTGGGGCTCTCGATCCTCTGGCCGCGCCCGCGGCTCCGCGCGCTCGCCGAGGGACGGAGCTTCGCGGTGCCGGGTGCGGTCCGACGCGGGGGCCGGGCGATCCTCGGACTGCTCGGGCTCGGGCTGTACGGCCTCACGGTCTGGGCCGGCCTGAGCGGGAGCGACAACCCGCAGGCGAACCTCGCTCCGACGATGGTCTTCGTGGGCTTCTGGGTCGCGGTACCGGTGCTGGCGCTGCTCGTCGGCGACGTCTGGAAGGCGATCAGCCCCTGGCACCATCGCCGACCTCGCCGCCTGGGTCGCGCGACTGGCCGGCGGTGGGGTCCCCAGGCCCCTCGCGTACCCCGAGCGCCTCGGGATGTGGCCCGCGGCCGTGGTCCTCTTGGCGTTCGGATGGCTCGAGCTCGCGGCCGACAACCGCGACGACCCCGGATTGCTGGGCACGCTCGCGTTGCTCTACGGCGCGGCGATGCTCATCGGCTGCGGCTTCTACGGCCGGGCGTTCCTCGATCGGGTCGACGGCTTCGATCGCTACTTCGAGCTGGCCTCCGCCCTCGCGCCGGTCCAGTGGGGAGGCGGGCGGCTGCGCGTGCGGATCCCCGGCACGGGCCTCGCGCGCATCCGCGAAGGACGTGGCCTTCCGGCGGTCGTGCTCGTGATCATCGGCACCACGACCTTCGACGGGCTGTCGGGCGGCGATCTGTGGTCGACCGATGGCTCCGTGGGTCCGGCGCTGGAGGGGCTCTTCTCGGACCTGGGCCTGGCGCCCGCCGCGGCGGCGACGGCTGCGGCGACCGTCGGCCTCCTGTTCTGCGTCGCCGTGGTGTCGCTGCTCGTGCTGTTCGGGATCGGCGGTGTGCGCCGCGCCAGCCGCGGGCGGGTCGGCGGACGTGAGGCGCTCTCGCGCTTCGCCCCGAGTCTCGTGCCGATCGCGCTCGGCTATGTCGTGGCGCACTACTGGTCGCTGCTGATGATCCAGGGGCAGGCGCTGGGCTTCCTCGTCTCGGACCCGCGCGGCGACGGCTCGAACCTCTTCGGCACCGCCGGGTGGGGCGTGAACTACGACCTGCTCTCCCCGGAGGGCGCCTGGTACGTGCAGGTGGCAGCCCTGGTAGGCGGCCACGTCGCCGGCCTGGTCGCAGCGCACGACGTGGCGCTGCGCGTGCTCCCGGGCCAGCGCTCTGCGGTGCGCTCGCAGTACTGGATGCTCGGAGTCATGGTCGCGTTCACCTCGCTCGGCCTCTGGTTGCTCTCGTGAGCGGCCTGTCGGGTCCGACGCCAGTTCAACGGAACAATGCGTGTTAGAGTGTTGCTATGGACGACGGACGTTGCGACCTGCTGTGCTTGGATCTCGAGGTCGCGGAGCGGTTGCGCGCCGATCGCCTGGAGCCCCCGGAGGCGGAGCCGGCCGCCAGCGCGGCGTCGGCCCTCGGCGACCCGACGCGGCTGATGCTCGCGCACGCGCTCGATCGCGGCGGTGAGCTCTGCGTCTGCGACCTGTCGTGGGTCGCGGGACGCGCCGAGAACCTCGTGTCCCATCACGTTCGACGGTTGCGCTCGGCAGGCCTGGTCGCCTCGCGACGCGACGGCAAGATGGTCATGTACTCCTTGACCGACGCCGGTCGGGCGCTGCTCGGCGCGGTGCTGGCGGCGGGCGAGATCGACGGAGCGACGGCATGAGCCGCGAGCCGGGCCTCGAAGTCGTTCAGACGGGGTCCGCGTCGGACGGTGTCTGTCAGGACGGATGCTGCGCCCCGGCACCGGACCTCGCGGCGGCGGTTGCGCAGCCCGGGTGCCAGGAGGAGTGCTGCACGAGCGCACCGGGGGCGTTGCCCCTGGCGCGTCGGGACACCGGCCGGGCCCCGGCCGTTGCGCAGGACGCAGCGCGCCAGGCGGGGGGCGTGTGCGAGGACGACTGCTGCGCGTCGAAGGCGCCTGCGGTGCCGATCGCCCAGGACGACGCGTGCTTCGACGATTGCTGCGCTCCGCAGGCGCCTGCGGTGCCGATCGCCCAGGACGACGCGTGCTTCGACGATTGCTGCGCTCCGCAGGCGGCTGCGGAGTCGGTCGCCCAGGACGCGTGCGTCGACGACTGTTGCGCTCCGGCGACGGCGGAGGCGCGGGCCGTCGACGGCGGCGGGGGCCAGGACGACTGCTGCGCGCCCGATGCCGCCGCGCGGCTGAGCGCGTCGGTGGGTCGGGTGTCGGCGACGGACGAGGGGTCCGCCGCGGGCGCGCGCACCGTGGTGCGCGTGACGGGGATGGACTGCGCGAGCTGTGCGGTGACGATCGAGAAGCGGGTGGGACAGCTGCCCGGCGTGCATCGCGCGACGGTCAACTTCGCGGCTGGGCGGCTGGACGCCGAGCACGACGAGGGCCTCGCGCGCGAGGTCATCGAGGAGGCGGTCGTCCGCGCCGGCTACGGCATCGAGCGCGGTGCTGCAGCCGAGCGAGAGGCGTTCTGGACCCAGCCGCGCGTGCTGCTGACCGTGGCCGGCCTGGCGATCTTCCTGCTCGCTCACGTGCTGGCGCTGGTCGGGGCCTCCGACACGGTGACGAACGTCGCCTACGTCGTGGCCACGGCGGTCGGCGGGTTGCCGATCTACCGGGCGGCGGTCGCCTCGGCGATGACGCGGGTCGCCGACATCAACGTCCTGATGACGCTCGCCGTGATCGGTGCGGTGGCGATCGGGGCTTGGGGCGAGGCGTCGCTGGTGGTGATCCTGTTCGCCGTCAGCAACGCGTTGCAGGTCTATGCGGTGGGCCGGACGCGCGGCTCGGTCCGGGCGCTGGCGCGGCTGGCCCCCAACGAGGTCCTGGTCCGGCGCGACGGCCGCGAGGTCGAGGTCCCGGTCGAGGAGGTCCTCGTGGGCGACCTCGTCGTGGTGCGCCCGGGCGAGCGGATCGGCGTCGACGGCGAGGTCCTCGAAGGCGCCTCCGCGTTGGACGAGTCGCCGGTCACCGGGGAGAGCACACCGGCGGAGAAGGGCGTCGGCGACCCGGTCTACTCCGGCAGCCTCAACGGCGCCGGGGGCCTGGTGCTGCGGGTCACGAAGGACGCGGGCGCATCGACGTTGCAGCGAATCACCCGCATGGTCGAGGAGGCGCAGGGCACGAAGGCGCCGATCGAGCAGTTCGTCAGCCGCTTCTCGCGCGTGTACACGCCGATCGTGCTCGTCGCGGCGCTCCTGGTGGCGCTCGTGCCGCCGCTTTTGGGCGGCGAGTTCTCGACCTGGTTCTACCGGGCGCTCGTGCTGCTGATCGTGTCCTGCCCGTGCGCGCTGGTGATCTCGACGCCGGTCTCGGTCGTCTCGGCGATCGGTGCAGCGTCGCGCCGCGGGATCCTGATCAAGGGCGGCAGCGCCCTGGAGGCGTCCGGCAAGCTGACGACGATGTTCTTCGACAAGACCGGGACCCTCACGGAGGGACGACCGGTGGTCGAGCGGGTCATCTCGCGGGACGGCGCGGACGAGGCGAGCGTGCTGCGGGTCGCGGCGGCGCTCGAGCGGCGCTCCGAGCACCCGCTGGCGCACGCGATCCTCGCGGCCGCCGGCGACGCGGAGCTGCCGGAGGTCCAGGACTTCCGGTCGATCCCGGGCCGCGGTGCCGAGGGCATGGTCGGAGGACGCCGACATCTGGTGGGGAGCCCGCGCCTCTACACGGAGCGCGGGATCTCGCTGGAGCCGATCGCAGCGGACCTGCGCGTCGTCGAGGACGCCGGCGAGACGCCCGTGATCGTGGGGGACGAGCGCGGCCCGGTCGCGGTGCTCGGCCTGGCCGACGCGATCCGCCAGGACGCCCATGAGGCGCTCGACGCGTTGCGGCGAATCGGAGTCGAGCGACTGGTGATGCTGACCGGCGACGCCGATGCGCCGGCGCGTCGCGTGGCCGAGGAACTCGGCATCGAGTACCGGGCGCAGCTGCTCCCCGAGGACAAGGTCGCCGCGATCCGCGAGCTCGCGCCCGAGCGCGGATCGGCCGGGATGGTCGGCGACGGGATCAACGACGCGCCGGCGCTCGCCGCGGCCGACGTCAGCTTCGCCATGGGCGCGGCCGGGACCGACGCGGCGCTGGAGGCGGCGGACATCGCGTTGATGGCCGACGATCTGTCGAAGGTCGCCGACGCCGTCGAGCTGTCGCGACGCGCCGAGCGGATGATCAAGCAGAACATCGTGGCGTCGATCGTCTTCAACACCGGGTTCACCGTCCTGGCGCCGATCGGGCTGATCCCGCTCTGGCTGGCGGTGCTCGAGGACGCCGTGACCTCGACCGGCGTCACGGCCAACAGCCTGCGGCTCTTCCGGACCCGCACGCGCTCGGATCGGCGTACCCCGCGGCGGCCGTCGGCCGGCACGCCAGCCCGCGACGGGGCAGCGCTCGCGAGCGGCGCCTGACCGTGCCAGCGGGAGCGGCCTCGTCCGCACGAGGCCGCTCCCGACAGCAGCCGGTGACGCGCTCCGACCGCGCGCGTTGCTCAACTGCCGCGTTCGGCGGCGCGCTCTTGGAGCACGCGAATGTCGTGCAGCAGCCCGTCGTCGGTGACCTTGTCGGCGGGGAAGGACACCTGCTGTCGTCCTTCCTGGTCCAGGAGCACGACGTAGGCGCTGTGGTCGAAGTCCTGGCCTTGGGGCTGGATCCCATAGGCCTTCCAGATCGGGGCCAGACGGGAACGGTCGCCCAGCAGGAACCGCATGCGGTCCCCGAGCCGCATGCGGTTGAGGAACCGTTGGGCGGAGCTGGGGGTGTCGCCTTCCGGATCGACGCTGATCGCGATCGCCGGGATCGGATCGTCGAGACGGTCCAGAGCACCGGCGATCTGGCGGGCCAGGATCGGGCAGGTGTCCTCACAGCTGCTGAACAGGAACGTCAGGACGGCCGGCCGCCCGCGGAGCTGCCCCAGCGTCGTGATCCTGCCGCGCTGGTCGCGCAGGCGGAACGGGGGCGAAGGATGACCACCGCGGTCGGCGCCGAGGAAGTCGCTCCGGGCGCTGATGACGCCGTCGGCCAGCTCCTGCCCCGGGCTCGGGGCGCGGGCGAGCGCCAGGGTGGTGACGACGGCCAGCATCACCAGCGAGGTCACGACGAGTCCGAAGAGGAGCCGCGGAAGCGGGCTCTGGGCGGTGTCGGGGCGCGGCGGGCGGGGATCGGTCTGTGGCATGTGGGAGTCAGCGTTCGATGGTGCGCAGGAGCGGCGCGAGGCCGAGATCGTCGATCAGCTGCCGGGTCTCGGAGGCGAGGCGGGTCATCTCATGGTTGGCGGTCAGCCACCCGACGATGAGGAGGATCACGCCGCCGACCATCGACAGGGCTCGGTAGTGATCGCGGATGATCCGCGCTGCCGAGGTGACGCGTTCGAAGGCCAACGCGGCCAGCAGGAACGGCACCGCCAGGCCCAGCCCGTAGAAGAGCAGCAGGAACGCGCCGCCGCCGGTGCCGCTGCGTGTCGCAGCCGCGGTGAGGATCGCGCCGAGGATCGGGCCGGTGCACGGTGTCCAGGCCAGGGCGAACGCCATGCCCGCCAGTGCCGGGTTGCCGGTAGCGGCGCGGCTCAGGAGCGCCGCGGGGCGGGCCGACCGGTTCAGGCGCGGGACGAGCGGGGCCAGCAGGTAGAGCGCTCCCATCATCATCAGCAGGACGCCCGAGACGACCTCGAGCGTCGTGCGGTGACGTGCCAGGGGCGCGCCGATGCCGGTGGCGAACAGCCCGAGGGCGACGAAGACCAGGATGAAGCTCAAGCAGAAGAGGAGGCTCGGGCCGAGCGTGCGACGGATCGTCGGGGTACCGGGGCCTGAGGTGACCGCATTGCCGGTGAGCACCGAGAGATAGCCGGGGACGAGGGGGAGCACGCAGGGCGACGCGAACGACAGGAGGCCCGCGGCGAAGGCCATGAAGATCGTGGGATCGGTCACGGCGCGTGCGTGGACTGGCGTGCGACGTCGGGGCCGGACGGCGGGCGTCGGGGACGGGGAGGAGGCGTTGCGGGCATTGTTGCCAGGGAGATGCGGCTGCGCACGCGCAGCGGACGGGCGAGGCGGAACGGCTCCGGGGTCCTCGCGTGACGCAGGACGAGACGGCGCCGCCAGGAGCCGGAAGGGAAGCGAGAGCGCCGACGATCAGACGGTCGGCTCGGCGGACGGCGGCGGCCGTACCGCGAGCGTGCTGCCGAGACGCCGTCCTCCTCGCACCGGCATCGCCGGGCCGCCTCCGACGAGGGCCGGAGCCGTGCCTCGGCGCCAGCTCGTCGAGACGGACGCGAGCGCAGCGCGCGCGAGCGTGATGTGGACGAGCGGCACGCCGAGGAGCAGCGGTGCGGCGAGGGCGAGCGTCGGTGCGGCGTGCAGCGCCTCGATGCACCGCGCGAGCCCGTCCAGCAGGACCGGCAACAGGCACAGGACCACGCCAACCGCGACAAGCAGCGCGAGCGAATGCCGGTGAGAGCGGCCCATCATTCGCCGCACACGGTACCGCGTCGCGTCGCTGCCGGGTCCACGCCGCCAGCCCCTCAGCCGCTGACCAGCAGGCCGGTCGCGAACATGATGCCGAGGCCCGTCAGCAGGCCGGCGACCGCTGCCGGGTGGAGGGTGCGCTCCTGATCGTCGCGGATGGTCGGCAGCAGCTGCGCGATCACCTGGACGACGGCTCCCGCGCCGAACCCGAACAGGAACGCCGCCAGATTCGCGTTGAACGCGGCGCTGCCGATCCAGGCGCCGAGGATCGCGGGGGCCCCGGCGATCAGGCCGAGGCTCGCCAACCGCGCGAGGCGCGGCCGGCGGTCCGCGAGCGGGGCGACGATCGCGAGACCCTCCGTGGTGTTGTGCAACGCGAACCCGAAGACGAGGAACGCGCCGAGGGCGAGCGCGCCGGTGGCATACGCCGACCCGATCGCGATCCCCTCCCCGAGGTTGTGCAACCCGATCCCGACGGCGATCAGCAGCGCCAGCGTCCCACCGCCGGCACCTGCGGCGCGGGCCCGCCGCTCGCGATCGGCCATGAACGCCGAGATGCCGGAGAGCAACAGGAACGCCACGAGCGCGCCGGTCCAGACGAGCGCGGAGCCTCCGAACGCCTGCGAGCCCTGCTGGGCCAGAGCGAGCCCTTCCAGGGTGGCGTCGATGGCGAGGAACGCGAGCAGGCCGATCGTCAGGGCCATCAGGAAGCGGATCCGGCTCGCCGGGACGCGGCGCAACCAGGGAAGCCAGAGCATCCCCAGCGCGACGGGGATCACCCCCACGTAGATGCCAAGGAGCGCCATCAGGCCGAGGAAGGAGACGTCCTCGCCCGGTGTCTCGACCGCCACGTCGATCGGGTGCAGGATCGTGGCGCCGGTCGAGGTCATCAACGCGATCTCGTAGGCCTCCCCCTCGATCCACGGCTGGTGGATGCGGAGCGTCTCGACTCCGAGGCGCGGGATGGGACGTTCGCCGCCGGAGAACTGCACGAAGGCGTCGTTCACCTGCGCTTGGGCGATCGTCACCGCGTCGGGTCCGTCGTTGCGGACCTGCAGGTCGATCAGGCCGGGCTTCAGCGTCGTCCGCTCGACGCTGATCTCCTCGACAGGCGGGCCGTTGCGGTCGCCGAGTCCCGGCCCGTCGAGGGCCAGGAAGCCGCCCAGCGTGACGACGATGAGGAGGAGCGGCAGGA
Organism: Patulibacter brassicae; assembly: GCF_033949425.1. Classification (NCBI taxonomy): domain Bacteria; kingdom Bacillati; phylum Actinomycetota; class Thermoleophilia; order Solirubrobacterales; family Patulibacteraceae; genus Patulibacter; species Patulibacter brassicae. The sequence continues at coordinate 75,371 of NZ_JAXAVX010000013.1, forward strand.
TGCCGAGGAGCCACGTCGGCCGTCGGCGAGTCGACCCGTGGGGCGAGGGGGCGTCGAGCGACATCAGCCGACCTCGAAGAACCCCTGCCAGCCGAGTTCGGTGAACTCCGACTGGTGGGCATGGAACATGTACTTCCCCGGGGAGGGGAAGCGCCATTCAGCGATCCCGCGCTGCCCTTGGCAGAGCATGACCGTGTCGGTCAGCTCCGACGGGCGGAGGCTCGTGCCGGTCGGGAAGTAGTCGAAGAAGTTCCCGTGGAGGTGGAAGCTGTTGATCAGGTCGTACTCGAGGATGTTCACGATGTAGACGCGGACCAGCTCGTTGCGTCGCACCGCGATCGGGCGGTTCATGTAGGCGAACGGAATCGTGTTCGCGGCGTAGAGCTCGTTGGCGCGATCGAAGTTCGTGTCGAACCCGTTCATCACCATCACCATCTCGTCGGCGTCCTCCCGACCCTCCTTCGGGTCGACGATGAAGGCGCCGTACATGCCCTTTGCGATGTGCTCGGCGAGCGGCCGGACGTGGCAGTGGTAGAGATGCAGGCCGGCCGGCTCGGCGTCGAACTCGTACACCGTGGAGGAGCCCGGTGCGATCTCGCCGGCTCCGATCCCGGGGACGCCGTCCATCTCGGCGGTATGGATGCCGTGGAAATGGATGGTGTGGGGGTGCTGCGAGAGGTTCTCGAACCGGATGCGCAGCCGCTCGCCCTCGCGGCATCGCAGCGTCGGACCTGGGATCCGACCGTTGTAGCTCCACGCCGGGAACGTCACGCCGGGGGCGACCTCGATGTCCTGGTCCCCGGCTACCAGCGTCCACTCCCGCAGGACCCTCCCTGACGGGAGGCGGCGGGTGCGTCCCCAGTCGAAGTCGCGAAGGATCTCGTGCGGATCGAACCCGTTCCGTGCATGGTCGACCTCGCCGCCGCCCCGGAAGTTCGCGTGCCCTCCATGGGTGCCCGAGGACGAGTTCGCCGACGATGTGTCGGAGTTTCCCGCGCCTCCGTGGTTCCCCGCGTGGCCGCCGGGCCCTTGGGCGCGAGATGACGTCGCTTGGAGCAGCGCCATCCCGGCCCCGAGGGCCGGCAGGCCGCCGGCGAAGAGACGTCGGCGATTGATGCTTGGCATGCCTGAGAGTATGGCATGCCAAAAACCGTTTGCCGATCGAGGTTCCCGCGCTCGATTGGACTGCGCCTGTCGCGGAGGCCGAGAGAAGCCGGCGGTAGGCGATCGGGCGGGGGAGGTCGCGCTCTGCGCGGGGGAGGTTCGGCCGCGCGGCGGCGGATGCTCCGGCCGTGCGCCGTTTATCTCCTACAGTATGTAGAGCAGATTCCGTGGCCGTGATACGGTCGAGCGGCCGAATCGCCGGGGACGTCCGCGGCGAACGGGGGACCCGGGCATTTCGGGGCTCATCCACGGTCGTGTGGAGGCGCGTCTCTTTCTGCGCTAGCCCGTCAGCTAACCCCGTAGGCGGACGAAAGGGACCAGTTCGATGCTCAGATCCTCCGCGCGCCGGCTCGGCTTGGCGGCTATCGGCCTCTCGTTGCTCACGGTGCCGGCCTCGGCCGGGGCGGCTGTCGGGAGCGGAGGGGCGAGCGCGCAGGCGGTCGTCGGCGGCAGCTCAGCGGGCGTCTCGGAGACCCAGCCGGTGCGGCTCACGCGCCGGGAGCTGCGGAGCGTCCAGCGGCGGGTGGGCGTTCGTGCCGACGGCGTGCTCGGTGCACGCACTCGGAAGGCTCTGCGCCGGTTCCAGCAGCGCAAGCGCCTCGCGAAGACCGGGGTCCCGAACGTCGAGACGCTGAGGGCGCTCGACCTGCCGTTCGTCGCGAGGGTCGAGGCGGAGCTTCGGGCTGCTCAGGTCGACGGCTCAGGCTCGCGGTTCCCGCTCCAGGGCGGCTGGACGTTCGGCGGTGCTGGCACCGGCTTCGGCACGCGTGGCGGCGCGCACGAGGGGATCGATCTGTTGGCCGATTGTGGAGTGCCGGTCGTCGCCGTGTCGTCCGGGACCGTCAAGCGCGTCGCCAACCACGAGAAGGCGGGCAACTACGTCGTCGTCACCGGGACCTCGACGCGTACCGATCAGGTCTACTCGCATCTCCAGGAACGTCCGGCGCTGCGTGCGGGCGACCGGCTCCAGGCGGGGGCGCCGATCGGCCGCGTCGGGGACACGGGCAACGCCACGGCGTGTCTCCTGCACTTCGAGCTCTGGACTGCTCCCGGGTGGTACGAGGGCGGGGTCCCGCGCGATCCTCGCCCCGACCTCGAGGCGTGGGCGGCCGGCTGAGCGCGCGAACCGTCGCCGGCGGGGGCTCCTCTACCGATCGTCGCGGCCCCGCCGCCTCCGCTTGAGCGAGGCAACGCCCAGGGCGCTCACGAGGATCAGGGCCCCGAGGCTCGGGACGACCCAGGGCGGAGCGCCGTCGCCCTCGCCCGAGACGTCCTCGACGGCCGCTTCCGAGGCAGCAGGCTGTGGGGCGGAGGGCGCGGTGGTGGTGCGTCCCTCAGGTCGCGCGGCCCGGCTGGCATCCGGTCGCTGGGGCGGGCCCGGGGGAGCGGAGCGGTCGTTGGTGACCCGCAGCCGGGTGCCGGTGCTGAGCGTGACGTACGCGGCGACGTCCCAATCCTGCCACGAGCCACGGCCGGCTATCGGGATCTCGGCGTGGTGGATGCCGCGCTCGTCGCGCTGGGTGGCGACGCGAACGGATCGGCGGCGACCTTCGGGCCTGATCCAGTAGACGACCTTCGAGCCGGCGCCGGTCCCGCGACCGGAGAGCGTCGTGGCGAGATCGACCTGACCCGGTCCCGCGGGCGAGCCCTGAACGGCGATGCGTACGCCACCGGATCCACCCTCGGCGACGGAGATGCCCCCGTGCGCTGCCGCGGTGCTCGGCGTGAGGAGCACCGCCACGCCGGCCGCCAGGGCGACGGCGAGGTGTCGAGCCCGGCTGCGCCCCGTACGCGGAGCGCTGGACTGCCGAGAAGCTCCCGCCTTCGCGGCGGTGGGCGGCTTGATGGTGTCGATGGGCGGGTCATCTACGACGTGGGCGGCCATGGTCGCCGCCGGGCTCCGGGGGCGGAGGCCGAGATGGTGAGCGTCGCGTCACCGGGTTGCACGCTCGTCACTGGCGAGGCCGCGGAGCGTCTCGGCGTCTCGGCGCGAAAGCCCTGGGTCGGTCGTCTGAACCGCTTCGGACGTCGGTGGTCTGCTCGGCGCCGCCGCGGGGGTGCGCGGCGGGTGGAGGTAGCCCTGTGCCCGCCGTCGACGGGCGGTGGGCAAGGTTCTCGAGCAGCGCGCCGCGGTTGCGGGGCGGCCGCGGCGCGCTGGCGTGAGGCGCAGCGTGGGGACTCGTCACGTCCGTCCACCGGGCGGGGGCCTCCCCCGCGGGGGCGCGCGTCAGTCGGTGGGCTCGTCGTCATCGGGCTCGAAGGGTTCTTCCTCAGGCAGATGGCGGCCGGCCATCCACAGTCCGCCGGCCACGAACAGCACCGGGGAGAGGTACAGCACGGCGTGAAGGCCGCCGACGTGCGCGAGCGGTGCGCTCATCGTCCCTGCTGGAGCTTGGGTTGCGACACCGCCACGGGGAAAATCCTACATCTCGTAGGAGGCGGGCGACGGCAGGCCCGGTGCTCGTGCGCGGCGCCGACAGACGGTGCGGCAGAGGGTGCGTGCTTTACTGGCTGCACCGTGAGCGGCGAGATCCAGGGCGAGCTGCAGGAGCAGATCATGGCTGCGCTCTGGCGCACCGGACCAGGGACGGTCGAGCACGTCCGCGAGGGTCTCCCCACGCGCCACCGCAGCGCTTACACGACGGTCCAGACGGTGCTCAATCGCTTGTCTGAACGGGGTCTGGTCAGCCGGTCGCGGCAGGGCCGGACGATGACGTACGCGGCGACGCTGAGCGAAGCCCAGTACCTGTCCCAGAGCCTTGAGCGGACGCTGGCGGGAGCGTCGCTGGAGGCGCGTCGAGTTGCCTTGACCGAGCTCATCGGCGGTCTGGAGGCGGACGAGCTCCTCCAGCTCAGTGAGCAGGCTCAGCGGGCGCGCAACGCGGCGAAGAACGCACGATGACCGCCCTGCCGGCCGCGCTGGGCGTCGTTCTGATGGCTTTGCCTCACATGGTGCGACGCGGATGCTGGTCACCGTCGACCTCGCTCCTGCTCTGGGTCGTCGCCCTGGGAGTCCGGGCTGGAGGATGCCTGCTGGTGGCGCTGTGGCTGATGATTCGGCTGCCGTCGACGACGGTGTTCACTGCCGTCACCGACTGGTGCGTCGATACTGCCGTTCCGGTGCTCGCGGCTCATGTCGGAGTTCTCGGCCCCGAGGTCGGGGATGCGCTTTCGCTGTTGCCGTTCGTGGCGCTCAACCTGTCGGCGCTGTGGGGGGCGGTGCGCGTCGCGCGTGGCGCCCGCGAGGTGCGTCAGATGGTCTCGCAGTCGACCGTGGGGGTCGGACCTCGGGGAGCGGTGATCCTGGGCGGTCGCGAGGTCATGCTCGGAGCCGCCGGCTTCTTGCGCCCACGGGTGGTGGTCTCGGCCGGTGCGCTGGTGGCTCTCGATGACGCTGAGCTGGCCGCTGCGATCGCCCACGAACGCGCACACATTCGCCGCGGCCATCGGTTCATCGCTGCCTTCGCCGAGTTGTGCGGGACGATCGCCCGCCCGGTGCCCGGCACGCGGGCGATCGTGGCGGAGGTCCACAAGCAGATCGAACGAGATGCCGATGCCTGGGCGGTCCGTCGCGACCATGACCGTGTCGCCCTGGCCAGCGCGATCTGCAAGAGCGCTCTCTCGCGAGCCGGAGGTCCGGCCCTGGCGCTGCTATCCGGTGCCGGCGTGGCGCAGCGCGTGGAGGAGCTCCTCGGTGGAGGGCCGGTGCGAGCGTCCGTCGGCGAGAAGCTCCTGCTCGCGGTTGCGATCGTCGGGGCGAGCGGGTTCCTCGTGGCAGCCGTCGGCTGGATCCTGGTGACACTGGCCTCGGGATCTGCCGGTGACCCGGGCGGAGCTCTTCGACACGTGTGCCCTCCCTGCGGACTATGAGCGGTCTGGCGGACCGAACCGGGACGGAATGCGGGCCTGGCCGTCGCCCGCGTGACCTTGGGGCGACGCGCTGGGTGCGGGGGAGGGCCCGGGTTCCGGCGACGTACGATGGTCGTCGTGCCGCGGTTCGAAGCCGACACGGTTGTCGAGCATCGCGCCCGTCAGCGCGAGGCGCTCTTGGACGCTGCGCTCGCGGACGCGCCGCTCGGCGTCGAACTGCGAGCCAGAATCGCGACCGATCCGGCCCATGCCGCGGCGTTGCTGGAGCGGGGGGTTGGAGGCGGGCGGGCGGAGTGCGGAGACGACTCGACGGGCTATGCCGGAGCATGTCAGTCCGGTGGGGAGCCAGCCTCTCGGGGTCGACGTGGGCGGACCGTGCGACCTACAGATCGTCGGTGACGTCTGGTCGCTCCGAGGGGCCAGGCCCGGAGGCAGATCGAGACCGCTCGGGGGCGCTCTGCCCGACGAAGCGGCCGAGGAGCGTAGAGGTGTCGAGCGGAGCGCCCCGCGGCGTCGGCGACCGGTGGTCGTGCTCGCTGTCGACGCTCAACCGGACGAGCGTCGCGTCGGCGGCCTGAATGCGGGCGATGAGAGCCGCACGTTCGAGGGCACATCCGTCACGAGGCGGGGCGAAACGGCGCGGCGTCGGGGCGGGTAGCGCGTCGAGCTGCCGCTGGACGTCGGAGCGCTGACGCTCGATATGCACTCGCGCAGCCTCGAGGTCATCAACCCAAGCCCCTGCTCTCCCCTGAGACGACGGTGGCTCGAGCTCGCCGTGATGAGGCCGAGGCGCGAAGGGCGCCACCGTGCCCTGGGTGCCGAGCATCGGATCCGGGAGGCGCTCCCGGTGGGCGGATGCGAGCAGCGAGTCGTCGCCGCGCACACGATGCGGCTCGACATGCGACGTCTTCCTCGACACAGCGTTCGTGGGAGAGAGTTGGGTGGTGGCGAGGTCTTCGTCGTCGCGGATCGCCATGCGTGCGGCGATCCGTTGGAGGAGGTCGTCGTGGTCGACGGGGATCTGGTCGTCGTGTGGAGCGATCTCGGCGCGGTCGTCGCGGAGTTGGGGGTTCTCGGTCGGGACGTAGAGGGCGGTGTGCTCGCGGGCGCGGGAGAGCGCGGTGTAGGCCCAGCCCTTCGTCAGCTGCTCCTGTCGGGCGATGACGGCGGCCCACTGCACGGTCGCGCCTTGCATGGCGTGGCCGGTTAGCGCGTAGGCGTGCTCGAGGTGCTCGCGCGCGTAGTCGGCGGGCACGAGCCGGGTCGCGCCGGCGTCGGTGCGCAGCTCGACGTGGTCGGGTCGGGCGGCGGTGATGGTGGCGCGGGTGCCGTTGTCGACGTTCAGCGTCGGGTCGTTGCGCCTGGCGATCACGCGATCGCCGACGGCGAGGGTCCGTTCGTCGTAGTGGTGGTCGTCTCCGAGGAGCCCCTGCTCGCGCTGCCAGCGGCGGGCGCGCTGGTTGAGGGCGTGGCGGGTCTGGTGGTCGCGGGCGATGAGCACGGCTTGCTCGATGCCGTGCTCGCCGACGGCGGTGGTCCAGTCCGCGATCGCGTGGTCGAGTAGCCGGGCGGGCTGGTCGTCGATGTGCAGGCGCCCGCGACCAGCGAGCCAGTTGACGTAGGTGCGGCCGCCGGTGGTGTGGTCGTGCAGCTGGCGAAGGGCGTCTCGTTCAGCGGGGTCGCGTTGACGCATCACCGTCTGGAGGCGCAGCGCCCCGGTGCTGCGGCCGATCTGCCTGAGCCAGCCCCCGGCTTCGACGGAGGGCAGCTGGCCGGAGTCGCCGATCGCGACGGTCTTCGCCCCGGCCTGGTGGGCGAGGCGCAGGAGCCGGTCGGTCAGCCGGGTGGGGGTCATGCCGGCTTCGTCGAGCAGCAGCACCGCCCCGTCGGGGAGCGCGGGTCGGTCGGGCTGGTGGTCGATGGCGGTGAGGAGGGAGTGGACGGTGCGGGCGGGGATCCCGACCTCGGTCAGTTCGCGGGCGGCGCGGCCAGTCGGGGCGAGCCCGAGGACCGGTCGGCCGGTCTGGTGGTACAGGTCGTGGATAGCGTTGGCGGTGAACGTCTTGCCGGTCCCCGCGAGCGCTTCGATGACGTCGACGCCGTTGCCTGAGGTCGCGACACGGCGGACGACGTGCTGTTGCTCGTCGGTGAGCGGCTGGTCGCGGCCGGTCAGGAACCGGTCGACCTCGTCGGGGTCGATCCGGGCGGTGTCGGTGGCGATGCGGCCGATGGCGGCGGCGATCAAGCGGTCTTCGGTCTGGATCAGGTCGGTGGTCGTGTGGCGGGGCTCCTCGATGCCGGTGAAGTCGCCGGGCCGGGTGGCGTGGACGTCGGGGTGCTCCAGCAGGGTGCGGTAGTGGTCGCGGATCTCCGAGATCCGTAGGCCGTGCTGGTGGTGCTCGGCGATCGTGGTGAGTGCGTCGCGTTGGTCGAAGGTGTTGGCGGTGTGGGTCAGGCCGTCTGGGCCGACGAGCCGCGTCTCCAGCGCGGCCGCGTCCTCGAGCGCCTCGTCGTAGGGGTCGGTCGTGGCGCGGGTGGTCGGGGGCGCGGTGCCGGCCGGCGCCTGCTCGGCGACGCGCGCGGGCTCGGAGGTCGCGGGACGGGCGAAGCTCTTGTCAGCGGCTGGGGGTTGGTCGTCGGCGAGATCGTGGCGGGCGAGGCGAGCTCGGCCGGCGACCAGCAGCTCGTCGATCGCCCGGTGATCGAGGCCGTGCTCCTCGGCGCGCGCCTGGAGGTCGATCCGCCAGTCGCGGGTGCGGACCTGCTCCTCCTTGGCGGCGCGGGTCTTCAACGCGACCGCTTCGGCGGCGGCCTTGGTGCTCAGGCCGATGCCGTCCTCGCGCGCGGCCTGCTCGATCTCGACCCGTCGCCGGGAGAACTCGCGGAGCACGTCGTGCGCGATCCCGTTCAGCTCGGCCGCGCCCTTGACGACCGGTCCCCATTGGAGGCCGAGGCGGTCGGTGACCTCGGCCCTGAGGTGGGCTTGGTAGAGGACGCCGGCGGTGCGGGCGTGGCGGTAGATGACGGCGGCGTGCAGGGTGCGCCATTGGCCGTCGGACGGGGTCTGGACGACGTTGCCGGCCACGACGTGGGTGTGTAGCTGCGGGTCCTTCGCGCGCGACATGCGGTGCCGGTAGGCGGCCGCCACGAGACCTGCGCCGCGCTCGACGACGGCGCCGTTGCGGCCGCGGCGGGTCCAGACGGCTTCGTCCTCGAGGTAGCCGATCGCGGCGTGGACCGCGGCGTCGTGGGCGGCGACGAGCTCGCGGGCGGTCTGGGGGTCGGCGAGCGCGAAGAGCACCGACACGGACTTCGGGGCGGAGAAGGTCAGGTCGTAGGCGGCCACGGGGGCGTAGCGCTTGCCGTCGATGACGCGCGGCTTGCGCTGTCTGAACAACAGTCGGCTGCGTAGTGTCGTGTCTCGTGGGTCCAGGCCGGCGACCATCGCGTTGAACCGCGCCGCCTCGACCCGCCCGTCGAGCCCGAGCTGCCCCGGCAGCACGGCCAACCCACTGTCCTGGCGCTTCGCCCTGTCCGGAGTAGTAGTCGTCGCGGCCCTTCGCGACCGTTTGCTCGTAGTAGGAGGCTTGGCCGGGCACGAGCTTCCCGATCGAAAGCACACGTTGAGACTACGTTGTGTGGCATCTTGATGCAACTGTGTGGGTCGCGTCGCTCTGCGACGCAACCCTGATCCTCTCCGTCTTGCGCGGCACGGGTGCCGCTGTGCTGGGAGCGGGGGTGCGGGCGCTTCGTGGGCGGCGTCGTGGGCCGGAAGCTGCGTGCTGAGGGCCATGGGATCGGGGGGCGGTCTGGGCTGCGGGCTCGCGAGGGCTGCGGGCTCGCGCAGCGCAGCGCGACGCGCAGCAGCCGATTGCCGCCGACGTCGGCGGCGAACACCGGACGAGGGGGCGCCGCGCGGATGCCCGGCGCCCCCTCGTAACGCTCGCAGCGCGAAGACGCGCGGCCGGGGGCTGGCCGCGCGCCCCGGCCTGGCCGGCTACGGCTCCAGGCCGCCGACCGTCGCGGCGTCGACCCGCAGCTCGCTGAGGCGCTGGCCGACCCAGCGGTACGCCGCGGCGGCCTGCGGGTCGTCGTGGTCGCCGGCCAGGCGGGCGGCGTGGATCTCCGCGTTCAGGAGCGCGTGGTCCAGGGTGGTGGGGTCGGTCTGCTGGGGGTTCGCGGTGGTGCTCACGGTGCCGGCCTTCGTTCTGGGTGGTCTGGGCGGTGAGCGTCAGCAAGCCGGCGTCGATCGTTCCGGAGGTCCGGGGGACGAAGAATTTTCGCCGCCCCCGCACTGGGCGATCGGCTGGTCGGTGCGGGGCGGTTGCGTCGGTGGGGGCGGTCTTGTTGGTAGGGCGAAAAATCTTCGGGAGGAGGGCCGGAGGGGCGGGCGGCGTCGGCTAGCGTGAGCGTTCCGTCCAGGCCGCACGGAACGAAGGCCCCGCGCCGCTCCGTCGCGCGAAGGGCCCCCTTTCTCGTCCGGCTTGGGCCCTCACCCCGGCGCCCACCCCGTTCCTCCTTCGGACCGGCCGCCTCCCTGTGCTCTTCGCTCGCGGCCCCCTGTTCCGCCGTTCGCCCCCCGTGCTGTTGTCGTGTCGTGTCTCGCTGACCGTCGCGCGGTGCGTGCCGCTGGCGGAGGGGCCCCGGCGCGTCGGGGCCCCCGTGTCGGCTGCCGGCGGCCGCTATCCGAGAAGCCGGGCGGTGTGGATCGTCGGCTGGGTCGCGAGCAGCCAGCCGTCGTGCTGGTGCAGGAGGCCGTAGCTGGCCAGCTCGTCGATCGCGACATCGATCGGGTCGTGGTCGACGAACGGCGCGTCGTCGGGGACACCGAGGCGGGTGCGCAGCTCGCCGCGGGTGACCGGGGTCGGGTGCAGGTCCAGCAGCACGAGCAGGACGGCGGACTGCATCTGGTCGGGGTCCGGGGGGAGCGTCGGGTTGGTCATGCTGCTTCCTCGCGCTCCCGGGGCCCGTGCTGGTCGAGGATGTGGTCGACGGCCTTCTGCGCGCGCTGCGCGGCGAGCAGGACGAGCTTGGGGTCACCGGTGACCCTTCGGCGCCAGCCGTCGATGTAGGCGGCGTGCTGGTCGTGCAGGTGCGGGGTGTCGATGCGGGCGTGGGCGCAGAGGAACGCCGCGCCGATCTCGGCGGTCAGCTCCTCTCTGGCATATGCCTGGCTATCGCGCCGGGCGGCCTGGGTGAGGTCGAGGCGGTGCAGGCGGGCGGGCGCGCCGGTAGAGTGGACGAGTTCGTGGAAGAGCGCCGCGTGCCACCGTGTCGGCTCGGGAAAGCGGTGCCGGTCGGGCATCCGCACGAGGTCACGAGCCAGGTCGTAGAACGCCTGGATTCCGCCGGTGGTGATCGTCGGCGGGTTGGGGTAGCGGGCGACGAGGTCCTCGCAGACCGGGAGCGGATCCCAGTCGGGCTCCTCCCGGGTCGCTTGGAGCACGGGGTGGTCGTCGAGGCCGTCGACCTGGTCGGTCGCGTTGAAGACGTGGTAGATCCGGCCGAAGACGACCTTCGCGGCCAGGCCGCCGTTGGGGTGGCGGACGATCTGGCGGCGCTCGCGGCGGGCCTCGTCGAGCTGGGTCTGGGTGCGCAGGCGCTTCAGCGTGTCCTTCCAGACGACGATCGGCGCGCTGTGCTCGCCCTTGCGGACCTGGCCGCCGAGCTTGCGGACCTGGTGGTAGGTCACCCACCACGGCGAGCCGCAGTCGGCGCTCCACAGCAGCGTGACGTTGATGCCGCGGTACGCGGCGCCGGTGGCGAGGTTGCGCGGGAACGGGTCGAACCCGCTGGTGGACCAGGGCCGCTGCCACGGGACGGTCCCGTGGTCGAGCTGGTCGAGGATCCGCGCGGTCACGGCCTGGGCGACGTCGCGTCGCGCCGGCGTTCGGGGCTTGGGGCTGGTGGTGGTCATGTCAGATCAGGCCGTCGTCGAAGTCGGTCGGGGCCCACGGCTCGTCGGGCTGCCAGGGCTCGTCCAGGTCGGCGAGCCAGCGGGGGTCGAGGCGCTCGTCGTCCAAGAGGTCGTCGAGGAGGTCGGGGTGCAGGCGGGAGGCGTCGAACGACGGGTCGTCGTCGGGGAACGCGCAGACGGTGGGAGTCACGGGGGTGCTCCTGTTCGTGTGGTGCGCGGGGCGGGCCGCGACCCGTTGTGGGGTCGCGGCCCGAGACCCGCCGGGGTTAGGCGGCGACCGGCGCGGGCTCGGTCTTGCGGGGCTTGCGCTTGGCCGGAGCGCTGGTGGCGGGCTCCGGCGGGGCGTCCTGCGGAGAAGCGGTGGCCTCGGTGCTGGTGGGCCTGGGGCCGTAGTCGATGTAGGCGCGCAGGAGCCGGAGGTCCAGTCGCGGCTGGCCGTGGCGGTCGGTGTAGATCTCGGCGCGCTGCAGGCCCTCGGCGACGACGTGCTGGCCCTTGACCAGGAACTTCGCGGCGCGCTCGGCGGCGTCGTCCCACTGATCGACGGAGAACCAGAGCGCCTGGTCGGAGAGGCGGCGGTCGTTGACGGCGACCCGGACGGTCGCGACCTTGTGGCCGCCGGGGGTCTCGCGGACCTCGGGGGTCTGGCCGAGGTAGCCGCTGATGGTGGTGTTGGACTGCATCTGGAGATCGGCCTTCTTTCTGGGGCTCGGGTGGTGGGCCGGTGGCCCTGTGTGACGCCCCGGAAGGCCGCCGGCCGACGAGCCCGGCGGAGGCCGAGCGCAGCGAGGGCGACCGACCCGTCGGGCTGGTTTGCGCCGACGAAGGAGGCGCGATCCCCTCTGGCCGAAGGCCCCTATCCCCGCAAACCAGCTCTGGCGGGTTGGCCGCAGCCGGGCGAGCGGCCGGCACACTGCAGGGAAGGAACAGTCAGGGCCCACCGGACCGCCAACCCGGCGTGTCCCAGAAGCGCCTGGACCCGGGCCCGTCCAACCCGGCCCGGCGCGTCCTCCCGCCTGGCCGCCCCACCCCGAGACCCCGGCACCCGCGCCCCCGACCCGGCCCGCCCTCGGCCCCGCTGCTCTCTCGCTTCGCGGATGTCTGGGCTCGGTCAGGACGTCCCGCCGCCCGGGGCCGGCTGCGATGCCTCGCCTCATGGGCGAGCGTCGTCCGTGCGACGCGGCGCGCGACGAGGCGCACCGCGCGGCTGGTCGCGGCGTTCCCGCCGGCCGGTCCTCGCGGTGCTCGGGCGGCCCGGCCCGCCGGCCCGTGCGTGGCGTGGGATCGTGCCGCGCGGGCTGTCCCCGGACGGGTCCGGGGCAGCGGGAGGGACGGGGTCAGTGGGGCAGGTCGAGGTCGACCCAGGCGGGGTCGTGGTCGGACCCGTCGGTGGTCTTGCGCCGGCGTCGGCCGATCCCGGACCCGGTCTGCCGCTCGGCCGCCCGGGGGTCCAGCCAGAGCTGATCGAACAACTCGTAGCTCGTCGACCCGCCGGTGCGGTAGCGGTGCGTCCACCGGACGCTCTGCGGCGGGTCGTCCTCCGCCAACCGGTAGGGCGGCTCCTCGACCGGGTCGGCGAGCCCGTCGACCAGGCCGGTCGGCGCGTCACGCAACGGCCGCAGCGGTTCGCTGTCGGGGGCGTCGTTCATGTCGCCGGCCACGAGGTGCGGCCGGTCCAGCCGGCGCCGCTGGAGGATCCGGGCGATCATCTCCGCCTGCCGGCCCCGGAGCAGGTCGTTGGCCCGCTCGACGCGTTCCCGATCGGTCGCGGTCTGGCCGCGCTCGTAGGGGATCAGTTGGCTCTTGAGGTGCGTCACCAGGCAGGTCGCGACCACCCGCTCGAAGCGGCTGTCGAGCAGGTCGACCTCCAGCAGGTCGCGCGAGAAGACGGGGCGGTCGGGCAGCTCCGGGTGGATCACGTGCTGCCAGCTCGTCACCCCACCCAACGGGATCCGGGAGAGCACGCCGACATCGATCCGCCGCGGGTCGTTGCCGTCGATGCACACGACGATCGAGTAGAGGCCGCCCAGCCCGCCGTGCTCGGGCGCCGCGGCGTTGAACTCGCGCAGCGCGTCGCGATGCTCGACCTCCTGCACCACCAGCACGTCGGCATCCAGGAGGCGGATCCGCTCCGCCAACCGGATCCGCTCGGTCAGCGGCTTGGGCTTCACCAGCCCACCGATCCCACCGTCCGTGCGGCCAAGGCTCCCATCCTCGTCAGGGATGACCTTCAGAGCTTGGGCGGCGATCTCCTCGCGCGAGGGCAGCGCGTCGAGCTGCACCTCGAAGTTGAACCGGTCGAACAGGTTGTTGAGGTTGAACGTCGCGATCCGCACTTTGGGCGCTCCCGTCAGTGCCGGCCCGACGTGTCCGGGGCGGTGCCGACGGTCGTGGTCGTTGCCTCGACGGTAGGGCGGGCGAACGATCGAGACGGTGAGCAGGTCGTGACCCTGCGCTCATCGGATCTCGCGCACATCGCGACTCGCAACACGGCAGGCACGACTGGTGGACGCATCGCGGGCACGTCGCTCCGGGAAAGTTCGCGGAGATCGCCGCGCCGGTCACGTAGGCAAGGCGCGTCACGGCGGACCCATCGGCGCCGCACGCGCAACAGCGCGACTCGCAACACGTGCAGGTCGGGTAGCCGCCCCGCCGACGCGAACACCACGCAAGGCGCGACGGCAAAGCGCCGGCGATCGCGCGCGTGACGCGGCGCGCGGCGCTCGTTCGTCTACCCCTCGGCGTAGGAGTAGGTGAAGGTGACGCGCTGCCTGCCGCGCTGGTAGGTCACGCGCGGGAACCCGGTCGTCGAGCGCCGCGTGCTGCGCAGCCGCCACCCCTTCGGACGAGCGCCGTGTCCGGCACGCGCGACCGCCAGCCGCTTGACCCGGCGACGCGCCGAGGCGCATCCCAGCCCCGTGGCGCGGATCTGCCGGGCGGTGACCTCCCAGCCCAGGCCGCCCGAGAGCGAGCCCTTCGCTTGGACGGTGCCGCTGCACGCTCGCGCCGCGGAGGCCGCCGTGGGTACCGCCAGCGCCGTCACCACGGTCGACGCCCCGATCACGACTAGCGACATCAGCCGAGCACGCATCCGCGCGAGAATAGCCATGAGTTGAGCGCGCTTGGATGACGACGGCGCGGGACCCCGACTCGACAGCGCGAAGAGGGCCCGCGAACCGTCAGCTCCGCCGGTGGCGGTGCGCGGCCGCGACAGCGTCGTCGTTGCGGTCGACCTCGCCCGCGCGCAGGTGCCCCGGTCCGCGAACGGCCAGCGGCAGAACCGGGGGCTCGCGTCGCGTCCCCCGGCGGCGTCGCGCGACGGGCGGTGGCGGACTTTGGCGGACGCAGCCGGGATCAGTCGCCGCTGCGCGCGCGGTTGATCTGCTCGAGGGTGGCGTCGTGCTCGCGACCAAACACGGCGTCGACGAGCAGGTAGCTCTCGGGAGTGCCGTCGAAGACGGCGCGCACCGTCACGGTCGCCTCCTCGCCCCACGACTCGGTCCCGTGGAGCACGTGGAGGTCGACTCCGCCGATCTCCTGCCCGACGGTCAGGTGGGTGAGCGGCTCGTTGGTGCTCATCGCTGGACGGGGAGATCGCCGCCGCGGACGGCGTGGCGGTCGAGATCGCGGTCCAGGCGGCTGGAGCGCGGCCGGGTGCGCATCGCGTCGATCTGCCGCGACGCCTCCCGCCGCGTCGTCGGGACGGTGAAGCTGGTGCCGGTGCGCTCGGCGAGCGTGCGCAGGTACGCGAGCTGCCGCGCGGTCGGCGACCGGTCGGTCGTTGTGGTCGGGTGGTCGGGTGCGGGCATGGGTCGCCTCCCGCCCCGGCCCTCGAAGACCACCGCCAGACGGAGGCCGGCTCGCGGGCGGGCAGGTCACGGGTCGATGCCGGCCAGATGCGGGCCGGGGCGACCATGGCGACCCCGTCCGCACCCGACCCGCCACGAGATCACGCCGCCTGCGACTCCTCGCCGGACCGGTCCCCATGCTCCTCGGACGATCCCTCGTGCGGCTCACCGTCATGGGCGGTCGAGGTCGTGGTCGTGTCGTGGGCGTCCGTCGCGGCCGCGTCTCCGGTCTGGTCGGGGCCGGTGTTCGGCTCGCTCTCGCGGAGCTTGCGGCGCACGTCCCAGACCTTCGGGTCCCACGGCCCCCACGCGCGCTTGGCGTCCTCGACCACCTGCGTGCGCTCGTCTTCGCTCAGCTCGCCGATCCGCTCCAGCGCGGCCTGCACGCGCTGCGCGGCCTCGCGACGCTCCCGCCGCCCGCGCTCCTGGGTGGCCAGGAACGCACGGCGCTCCTCTTGCACCGGGGCGGTCAGGTGTCCGGGGAGCCGGTCGGTGCAGATCTCGTCGATCAGGTCGACGGTCTCCTGCTCCCACGGCGTGTGCTCCAGCCGCGGGAACCGGTAGGTCGACCGGTTGGACCTCGCGACCGCGTGCTCGTCGGCGTAGCGCGCCAACGCGATCAGGGAGAACAGGCGGCCGGTGATCTCGCCGACCGTCGTGGCGCCGTTCAGGAACTCGATCGCCTTGCGGCGGCTGTCGCCGAGGTCGGGGTAGGTGACCTTCGCCTTCCCGGCCTCCGTGGCCTCCTCGACCGGCCAGCCGGGCAGGCAGTAGCGGGCGCCGCGCATCGCCAGGCCGGGCAGGTCCAGCAACGGGATCGTCGCCAGCAGGACCTTCAGACTCCGCTCGTCGAGCTTCAACCGCACCAGCGACCGCAACACCGCCGCGCCCAGCTCCTCGTTGTGCGCCCGTGCCTTGCGGCGGGCCTCCAGCTCCTGCTGCCGCTCCCGACGGCGCTGCTCGGCCTGCTCCTCCGGCGACAGCTCAGGAGCGTCAGGGGATCCGTCGTCGTTGCGCGCCTGCGTGTTGGTGGCGTCCGCGTCGGTCGCGTCGCGCTGCTTGGCGGCGTCGCGCTGGCGCTTGGCGACCTTGCGCGCGTGCTTGACCGCTGCCTTGGTCTGGTCCGTGAGGACCTGGACGAGGACGTCCTCGCCGATCAGCAGGTGCGAGAACCCCCGCGGATGCGAGACCACCGCCCCAAGCGAGCGCGCGTGGTCTAGCCCCTCGCGCGTGACCCGCACCGTGGCCTTGCCCGGGTCGACGCGCCGCAGCTGCGCCAGCTCCCGCAACTGCTTGCGCGCCTGCTCCGGCAACGGCAGGGCCTTCGGATCCACGGGCTCGTTCGGGTCATAGACGCCGGCCGGCAGCCGGGTGCCGGGACCCTGGTAGTCCAAGGTGAGCGCGCCGATCGGGTCCTCGACCGCGGCCGGCCAGTCCAGCGGCTCGACCCACGACTGGGCCGGCTTGCCCTTCCGGACGCGGGCGACGAGCACGGCGGGCAGCTCGGGGTGGGCCTGCGCCAACCGGGCCAGCGGCTTGACCGCCGAGAGCGGGATCTCGCCGGTCGCGACCTGGGGGTGCAGATCCTGCGGGATCTTGAGGATCTGGAGCCGGTCGGCCACGAGCTTCTGCGTGACGGAGAACTGCTCGGCGATCTGCCGACGCCCCCACCCCGCAGCCTTCAGTCGGTCGAAGCCGTGGGCGATCGCGACAGGGTCGAGGTCCTCGCGGGCGAGGTTCTCCGCCAACGCCAGCTCCAGGCCGCCGGTGCGCTCGTCGACCGCGCGGACGAGGACGGGGATCGTGGCGTGGCCGGCCTGCTCGGCGGCGCGGTAGCGGCCCTCGCCGGCCACCAGCCAGTATGTCTCCGCATCCGGGGCGGTCGGGGTCACCAGGACGGGCGCCAGCACGCCGTCCTGCGCGATCGAGAACGCCGTGCGGCCGAACCGCTCCTCGTCCCGACGGGTCCGCGGGTTGAAGTTCTCGCGCACCTGGATCCGGTCCAGCTCGATCACCCGCAGGTCCGGAGCCCCGGGCGTCGTCGTCTGCGGCGTCGTCTCCTCGGGGACGGACGCGGACGTCGTGCTCGTCGTCTCCTGCTGCTGCTCGGTCTCGTGGGTCTGCTCGGTGGTGGCCATCGGCCTCAACCCCTCTCGGGTTCCGGTGGGCCCCGCCCGGTGCGGGACCGCGTTGCAGGGCCGGGACCGGCACGCCCGCCCAGCACCACCCCGACCCGGAACCACGAGCGCCGCCGCGCAGCAGGCCGGGGTGGTGCGGCCGGGCGGGCGCGCCACCATCCCGGCCCAACGCGATCCTGCACCGGGCCCCGCACCACCACCGCTCTCTCGAGCACCATTCCCGGGAAAGCGATCATCGACGCCGCGGCGACGGAGCAGTCCGGTCGACGAGTAGGTCGATCAGGTCCCGCTGTAGCTCGACGAACCCATGGCCGCGTAGCTGCCGGCTGAGCGTCGCGGCGGCGAGGTCGTACACCGACCCGCCGCGCCGGCACCCGAAGCAGAACCACCCTTGCTCCGGGGTCTCGTAGACGTGCAAGGACGGCGTGTCGTCCTCATGCAACGGACAGCGGACCTTTCGAGACCTCGGAGGGACCGTCTGGCGGGTCAGCGTCTCGACGTAGACCGCTGGGGCGATCGCCTCCAACGCCCGCACCTTCGCCGAGACCGCCGCCCGCCGAGCACGCTGCCGCTCTCCGCCTGGTGTAGCGGCAGGACCGCGTCGCGGCCGGGGAGACGGGGTCGGGCTCGGCGCCGTCAACAGCCGGAGGTCGGCGAGCCGCACCGCCGCTGCCCCGGTCGGTGGCCCGCCGTCGATGAGCACTGGGGTCGGGGTCGGTGGCTTGTGGTTCAGCGTGCCGGCCAGCCGCAGGATCCGCGGCGCATCACCAGCGCGGAGGTCCCCGCCGAGCTGGACCGCCAACCCCATGTTCAGGTCCTCCAGCTCGTCCAGCGCGACCGGCTCCTCCAGCCGCCAGTACAGATGCCGATGCCCCGGCGACCCCGACGCGACGACCAACGACGGCGCGGGAATGTCTGCGGCCTCGAGCACCGTTGCGGCATCCTCACGGTCCAGATCGACCCACGCCACCGCCCCGGTCTCGGGCAGGTCGGCCCGACGACCACCCCGCCGCGTGCGCGGCAGCACCCCGACGTAGACGTCGTGCCGCGTGGCGGCCTCGATCCCGAACGCCGCAGCCGCTTCGAGGTCGCTGGCCGCCCGGAACCGCTGGGACCACCGACCGGTCCGTGCGTCGCGCAGGCGCAGCTCCACCAGGCCCGCGCGGTCCTCGAACAGCAGCTGAGCCGGACCGGGTTGCGTGGAGGCCGTTCTACTTGGGTCAGTTGGGAACGGTAGGAGACTCGGCGGCGGCAGCGATCGGAGCGAGCGCGTAGCGCGAGCGAAGATCGCTGCCGCCGCGCGCCGCGTCGTGCCAGGCCTGTTCGTGCTCGATCGGCGGCACGTCGTCGAGCGCGCTGTGCAACCGGGAATGGTTGTACCAGCCGACCCACTCCACGATCGCGAGCTCTAGCTGACTCTTCGTGCGCCAGACGCGGTCGGCGATCAGCTCGGTCTTGAACGTGTCCACGAAGCTCTCGGCCATCGCGTTGTCGTAGGCGTCGCCGACGCTGCCGATCGACGCCAGAACACCGTGATCGACGAGTGTCTGCGTGAACTCGCCGGAGGTGTACTGGGACCCGGCGTCGCTGTGATGGACCAGCTCGACGTCGGCGCCGCGCTGGCGGGTCCCGAGCGCCATCTGGACGGCGTCCTGGACGAGGCTGGTGCGCATGTGGTCAGCGAACTGCCAACCGACGATCTTGCGGGAGAACACGTCGAGCACGAAGCTGAAGAACACCCGGCCCTCCCAGCACCGCGCATAGGTGAAGTCCGCGACCCACAACCGATCGGGGCGATCGGCGGCGAAGTCGCGGTCCACGCGGTCCGGTGCCCGCGTTGCGTCGGGGTCCGGGATCGTGGTCCGCCACGGCTTGCCGCGGCGCTTCGCGCCGACGAGGCCGTCGTGGCGCATCAGCCGCTGCACCTGGCAACGCGCCACGGGCTCGCCCGCGCGTCGCAGCGCCTTCCACATCCGGCGGTACCCGTAGGCCGCGTAGTTCTCGGCGTGCATCTGCCGGATCAGGTCCAGCAACCGCTCATCCTCCTGCTGGCGAGCGGACGGCGCCCGGCTCTTGCGGGCGTAGTAGCCCGACACCGACACCCCG
>NZ_JAXAVX010000014.1:0-78484 GCF_033949425.1 Patulibacter brassicae
CGTCCCGGCGATGCTCGGGTCGGGGCCCGGCCCTCTCCGGGTGGCCCGAGCCGTGGCGATGCCGGTGGCTGGGGCGGTCGTCCCGGCGATGCTCGGGTCGGGGCCCGGCCCCTACAATCGCCCGTCGTGCCAGGTCCTCTCGTCACCGGGGAGCGCGTCACGTCGCCCGCCGGCGCGTTCAACCCGACCTTCCAGCGCCACGTCGCCGCGTACCGGACGGCCGCGCCGCTGCTGCCGGCGGCCGATGCCGGCCCCGTCCTCGACCTCGGCTGCGGCGTGGGGCACTCGTTCCACGAGCTCGCGCCGCGCACGACCGTCGGCGTCGACGTCTCGGCGCAGGCGCTGGCCGGCCAGGGCCGCGAGACGCACGTCGCCGACATGCGGGACCTGCCCGCGGGCTGGGACCGGCGGTTCGCCGCCGTCGTCTCCGTCCACGCGATCGAGCACGTGACGCGGCCCGCCGACGCGATCGCCGAGATCGCCCGCGTCCTGCAGGACGACGGGGTCGCGGTCCTCGTGACCCCGAACCGGCTGACCTTCGCGCGGCCGGACGAGATCGTCGACCCGTACCACGAGATCGAGTACGACCGCGAGCAGCTGCGCGCGCTCGTGGAGGGCTGGTTCGCCGAGGTCGAGATCCTCGGGCTGCACGGCTCCGAGCGCTACCTGCGCTTCCAGGACGGCGAGAAGCGCCGGATGGACCGGGTGCTCGGCCTCGACGTGCTGGGCCTGCGCCACCGGCTGCCGCGGCGCGTCATGCAGCTCGCCTACGACACGGCGCTCACCGCGACGCGCCGCAACGCCGACCCGCTGGCGGCGGCGATCGACGTCGACGACTTCCGCCTCGGGGACGACGACGTCCCCGCGAGCCTCGACCTCGTCGCGGTGGCCCGCCGGCCGCGGCGCTGAGCGGTCCCGCCATGTGGGTCCCGCACGCGCTCGTCGGCTTCGCGGTCCTCGGCCTGCTCGCCGCGGCGTCCTGGCGCCTCGCGGAGCGCACGGTGGCCGGGGACCGGCTCGTCGTCCTGCTCGCCGCCGTCGTCTGGGGCTGGCTCGGGATCCAGCTGGCGGCCTTCGCGACGCACCTGCCGCTCCCGGGGGAGCTGCCGCGCGTCGGCCTGCCGCTCGTCGTCGCGGCGCTCGCCGTCCTGCGGTGGGTCCCGGCGCGTCCGCGCGAGCGCCCGGCGACCGACCTGGCGGCCGTGCCGCTGCTGGCGGCGGTCGTCGTCACGGTCCTCGTGCTCGTCGGGCTCGCCCTGCGCCGGCCGGCGCTCGGCTTCGACGCGCTGCTCTACCACCTGCCGCTGCCGGCCGCGTGGGCCGGCGACGGCGGACTCGCCTCGCTGCCGACGGTGATCGACGGGCTGCCGGTCGAGGCGTACCCGGTCGGGATGGAGCAGGCGCTCGGCTGGCTCGTCCGGCTCACGGACCTCACGGCGATCGTCGTCGTCGTGCCGCCGGTGGCGCTCGGGCTGCTCGCGGTGGCGACCTGGACCCTCGCCCGGCGGCTCGGGGCGCTCGTGGCCGGGGCCTGGGGCGCGACGGTCGTCGTCGCGCTGAGCATGCCGTCGCTGGCCGGCGCCGCCCAGATCGGCAACGACGTCCTGGCCGCGCTCGTCATGACGCTCGGGCTCGTGGTGGCGCTCGACGCCGTGCAGGGCCATCGCGCGGGGCGCGCGGGGTCGCTGGACGGGCTGCTCGTCGGCTTCCTGGGCCTGCTCCTGGCGCTCGGGGTGAAGACGCCGACCGCCTGCGGCGTCCTCGTCGGGCTGCTCCTCGCCTGGAGCGTCCGCGGCGACCTCCTGCGCCACCTGCGCGCGCGGCCGTGGTGGCTGGCGCCGCTGGCGCTGGCGGCGGCCTGCGGCGGGGCGTGGCTCCTGCGCAACCTCGTCCTCCACGGCCACCCGGCGTGGCCGCTCATGGCCTCCTCGTTCGGGGATCCGCTGCCCCCGCTGCTGGAGTCGGCGACCGGCCGCTTCATCGAGCAGCCTCGCGCGGCGATCGAGGCCGGCGGCTGGGAGTACCTGCGGATCGGCTGGCCGATCGTGCTGCTCGTGCCGGTCGCGGCCGTGCTCGTGGCCGCGGCCGGGCGCGAGCGGTCCTGGCGCCGGCTGCTCGCGGCGTGCGGCCTGCTCGGCGCCGTCGCCTGGACGTTCGCCCCGGCGACGGCGATCCTCGGCGACGCGTCGGTCGTCGTCGGCGCCCTGCGGTACGCGCTGCCGTGCTGGACCCTGCTGGCCGTCGCGGTCTGGGCGTGGCCCGGCGAGCGCCTGCGGCCGTGCGTGGTCGGCGCCGCCGCCGCGGCGGCGATCGCCCAGCTCGCGCTGCTCTACGACACGATGCATCGCATCGACGACCCGCTCCATCGCGTCCCGGTCGAGCAGACGCTGATCGCCATCCTCTTCGGTGGGGCGGTCGCGCTGGAGGTCGCCGTCGGGACGCGCCTGCGGGCGCTGCTCGTGCGCCGGGGCATCGTCCTCGGCGGCGCGGTCGCGGTCGCGACGGCGCTCGTCGTGGGACTCGTCCTCGCGGCGCCCGGCTTCTGGCACCGCCACGCCTACGCGGTGCGCGGCGACGCCGAGCCGCCGTCGAGCGCGCAGCCGATCCTCGCGCAGGGCTCCACCCCGGCCTGGTCGCTGGGCGCCCACGGCGAGCCGGGGGCGATCGTCGAGGACGACTGCGGCCGCCTCGCCGCCGCGCTGGCCGCCGGCCGGGTCGTCGCCGTCGGCCCGGGCGTGCCGGCGGACGAGCGCTGCACGTTCCCGGGCCGGCCGCGGAGCGTCGACGGCTTCGCGGTCTGGGTGCCCTGACCCGCCGACCGCGGCCGGCACGCCGACTCCGGCGCACGGACCGCGGGCCGGTGGCCCCGTCAGTCCCCGGGTGCGGGGGCCGTCGCCGTCCGCGGGCGCGCGTCGGCCTCGAAGCCGGTCACCTCGTGCCCGCCGCCCCAGAGGGGCCGCTCCCCGCGCGACCAGCGCATCGCCGGCAGCTCGAAGAGCTGGAAGAGGATCGCCCCGAACGCGATCGACAGCGGCAGCGCGATCGCCTCGTAGAGCAGGAAGTGCCCCCAGAGCGAGCCGGCGTCCGTGCCGACGTCGCGCAGCTCGTAGGCGATGATCCCGTGGCCCATGAAGATCGAGTAGGACCGCTCGCCGAGCCACCGCGGCACGCTCCAGCGCAGCGGCGCCCAGGTGGCGCTGCCGGTGAGCTGCCAGAGGACGAGGCCGGCGACGATCAGGCCGGCCGCGACCGCGTTGTAGGCGATCGCCTCCGTCGAGCCGATCGTCGTCCACGAGCTCATCTTGTAGAAGACGACCACGCCGGCGATCGCGAGCACCGCGCCGACGCCCCGGGCGGCGGGCCAGCGCGACAGGAGGATCCCCCAGCGGACCTCGGCGATCGCGACGGCGACACCGGGGATGAACGCCACGATCGCGCCGATCGGCGAGTGCATCGGGGGCGTCTCGCTCGGCAGCCAGGTCGCGGCGAACGTCAGGCCGAGCGCGCCGATCGCCACGATCACCGCGATCGCGAGGCCCCCGCCGACCCGTCCGGGCCAGCGCCGCATGAGCCAGGCGCACCCGAGCCCGGCGATCGGCAGCACGAGGTAGTAGGCGACCTCGACGTCGATCGACCAGGCGTGGCCGACGGGCGCGTTGACCGCGGCGGGCGCCCAGACCTGGGCGAAGCCGTACATCGCCGTCACCTCGCCGAAGCTCGCCCCGGCGGTCCCGTAGAGCAGCAGGCAGATGGTGATGACCGCCCAGAGCGCCGGTCCCACGCGCCCGACGCGGTGGGCGACGTAGCGCTTCATCGGCGGCCGCCGCCCGAGGCCGAAGGCCGCGGCCGCGAACGGGCGGGCCAGGAGGTAGGCCGAGAGCCCGAAGAAGAGCCAGACGCTCGCCTGGAAGGCCTCGATCCCGGCCCCGACGCTGCGGCCGTAGTGGGCGAAGTCCGGCACCGGCGTGCCGAAGCGCAGCGCGACCGCGAACCCGGCCAGGTGCCAGGTGATGACGAGCAGCAGGCCCCAGCCGCGGACGGCGTCGCCGGCCTCGAAGACCCGCATCCGGCGACGCAGCTCGCGCGCCTCGTCGACCGGTGCCTCCTCCGGCGCGCTGGCCGCGGTGACGCTCGCGGGCCCGCCGGCGGCGTCGGGGGACCCCGACGCGGGCGCGCCGGGCGACGGCGCGCCCCCGAGCGGCCCGGGCTTGCGGCCGGTGAGCCGCTGCGCGAGCGCGATGCCGGGCTGCTCGACGAAGCGGTAGAGGACCGCGGCCGCGGTCAGCGAGACGACGAGCGACGCGGCGCCGAGGGCGGCGTACCCGAGCAGGCCCTTCTCGCCGGCGGCGACGTGCGGCAGGAGCAGGCCGAGGACCGGGAAGTGGACGAGGTAGAAGCTGTAGGAGCGCAAGCCGACCCAGCGCATCACCGGCCCGTCGAGGCGCCACGGCGGCCGGCCGCCCTGCCACTCGACCGCGAGCAGGCAGAGCAGCAGCAGGCCGGCACCGAGGACCTGCATCGGGACCGCGAGCCACGTGCCCGCGCGCGTGGCGTCGACGATCACCGCGAAGGCCGCCTGCGGGTCGGCGGGCAGCGGCCCGTCCTGCGTGGCGACCTCCTGGATGATCGCCTGGGAGGCGGGCTCCGAGCCGATGAGCAGGAGGAAGCCGACGATCGCCAGCCAGAGCGTCGGCAGCCGCCGCCGGCGCGCCCACCAGCGCTGCCACGGGTCGTGCGCCTCGATGAGCGCGACCGCGAGGCCCGGGACGAAGAGCCACTGCATGACGGCGGGGCCGTCGAGCAGCGGGTACGGGAACGCCGCGAGGTTGTGGAACCGCAGGAAGATCGTCAGGACGGTGATGACGACGAGGCTCCACACGAGCCCGCGCATCCCCCAGCGACGACCGCACTGCAGCCAGATCCACCCGAGCAGCGGCAGCAGCAGGTACCCGAGCGCCTCGACGCGGACGGTCCAGGTGACGGCCAGGGGCGCCATCCAGCTGAACGTCCCCGACGAGGCGTGCGTCAGCCCGCCGTCGAGGACGAGGAACGTCTTGATCGACTGCGTGACGTCGAACGACCCGCCCTTGAGCACCACGAGCCACAGGACGACGAGCCCGCAGAGCACCCAGTAGCCCGGCATGAGCCGCAGGGCGCGGCGGATGAAGAAGTTGCGGGTCCCCGGGCGATGGCCCCGTCCGAGCGCGGCGGCGATGAACGGCCGGGCCAGCAGGTAGGCCGAGAACGCGAAGAAGAGGTTCACGAGCCGCGCGGGCGAGAAGACCGCGTGCAGCCCGACCGGGCCGCCGAAGATCGCGTTCGCGTCGCGCCCCGGCAGGTCGGTCCAGCCGAGGCCGGCGTACGTCCCCTCGGCGAACGCGATGTGCGCCATGAAGACCATGAGCGCGCCGAGGCCGCGGGCGCCGTCGCCGCCGAGCCATGGCCGCTTCCAGGCCGGGACCTCGGTCGCCGGCTGCGCTGCGTCGCTCACGGCGGGCGAGGTTACTGCGCGTTCGCGCGCCGGAGCGCCGTCGCGCGCCGTCCGTGCGGCCGTGCGCCGCACGCGCCCGCCGGACGGGGGGAGCGGCGCGGGGCGCGTCGGCCCGGACGTCGGGTCCGCGAGCCGGGGGCGTACGCTCCGGGTCATGGTCGATCTGGGACACGCCGCGCTCGGAGCCTGGGGCGGCGGGCGCTTCATGCACTTCGGCCGGCCGCTGGACGAGGAGGAGGTCGTCGAGCTCCTGCGCCCCGACGATCGCCTGCGGACCGTCATCACCGCCGACGTCTACGGCGCCGGCGACGCGGACCGCGTCGTGGGCCGGGCGATCGCCGGTCGCCCGCGCGACGAGGTCCGCCTCGTCGGCGCGATCGGCCACGACTTCTACGACGGCGAGCGGCAGGGCGCGAAGGGCTTCCCGCGCTTCACCTCCCCGGCGCTGCGCGGTCCCGAGGGCTACGCGGACTACCTGCGCCGCGCGTGCGAGGCGAGCCTCGAGCGCTGCGGGACCGACCGCTTCGACCTGCTGCTGCTCCACAACCCCGACCGGATCGGCTACACGTCCGAGGCGGTCTGGGAGGGCCTCGTGGCGCTGCGCGACGAGGGCCTGACCGGGGGCCTGGGGATCGCGCCGGGCCCGGCCAACGGCTTCACGCTCGACGTTCTCACCTGCCTGGACCGGTTCGGCGACGAGATCGACTGGGCGATGCTCATCCTCGGGCCGGCCGAGCCGTGGCCCGGGCGCCTGGCGCTCGAGGCCTGCGTCCAGCACGACGTGCGGGTGCTCACGCGCGTGACGGACTACGGCGGGGCGTTCTGGGGCGACCTGACGCCGCAGACCCCGATGGGGGAGTGGGACCATCGCCGCTTCCGCCCGGACGGCTGGATCGAGCGCGCCGGACGGCTCCTGCGCGAGGTGGCGACGATCGGCGCGGCCCGGGGGCTCACGCCGATGCAGGTCGCCGCGCAGTGGACGCTCGCCCAGCCGGCCGTGGCGTGCGTCGTGCCGACGCTCATCGAGGAGCTGCCGGCGCCCGAGGGCGTCGAGGCCCCGGCGCCGCGTCCGATCCTCGAGAAGCGGGCCGAGCTCGCCGCGCTGCCCCGCGAGCAGCGCCTGACGACCGCCGAGCTCGACCGCATCACCCAGCTCGGCGACAACAGCGGCTGCATGGCGCTCAAGGGCGCCTCCCCGGTCTTCGAGGGCGACGAGCAGCCCGACGGGTGGGGCATCGGCACGCCCCAGCTCGAGGCCGCGCGGCGCTGGGGCATCGACCCGGACCGCGAGCTCGTCAAGACGCACTGAGCGCCGTCCCCCCGCGACGGCGGGGCGCCTTGACAGGTGTGCGAAGGTGCCGGGCGTGCCGGACGAGGGAGCCCCATCACGCCGCGCGTCGCGCCCGGCGATCGTCGCCGTCGACGACGAGCCCGCGGTGCTCGCCGCGGTCGCGCGCGACCTGCGCCGCCGGTTCGGGGACCGCTACCGGATCCTCCGCGCGTCATCCGGTCCCGAGGCGCTCGAGCTCCTGCGCCAGACGCGCGCCCGCGGCGACGCCGTCGCGCTGCTCGTGGCCGACCAGCGAATGCCCGGCATGTCGGGCACGGAGTACCTCGTCGAGGCGCGCAAGCTCGTCCCGGACGCCAAGCGGGTCCTGCTGACCGCCTACGCGGACACCGAGGCGGCGATCCAGGCGATCAACGAGGTCGCGCTGGACTACTACCTGCTCAAGCCGTGGGACCCGCCGGAGGAGCAGCTCTTCCCGGTGGTCGAGGACCTGCTGACGACCTGGGAGGCCGGGGCGGCGCTCGAGGCCGGCGGCGTGCGGGTCGTCGGGCATCGCTTCTCGCGCGACTCGCACGAGCTGCGCGACTTCCTCGCCCGCAACCGGGTCCCGGCGCGCTGGCTCGACGTCGAGCGCGACGCCGAGGCGCGCGAGCTGCTCGCGGTGGCGGGCGTCGCCGACGACCGGCTGCCGACCGTCCTGCTGGAGGACGGATCGATCCTCGAGCGCCCGTCGGTCCTCGAGCTCGCCGAGCGCCTCGGCGTCAGCGGGCAGGCGGCGCAGGAGCACTACGACCTCGTCATCGTCGGCGGCGGGCCCGCGGGCCTGGCGGCGGCCGTCTACGGCGCCTCGGAGGGCCTGCGGACCGTGATGGTCGAGCGCGAGGCCCCGGGCGGCCAGGCGGGGCAGTCGAGCCGGATCGAGAACTACCTCGGCTTCCCGGCGGGGCTCTCGGGATCGGACCTCGCGCGCCGCGGCACCGACCAGGCGCGCCGGCTCGGCGCCGAGCTCCTGACGATCCAGGACGCCGTCGCGCTGCGCGCCGAGGGGTCCGGTCGGATCGTCGAGCTCAGCGGCGGCGCCACCCTCAGCGCGAACTGCGTGCTCGTCGCCTCCGGGGTCTCGTACCGCCAGCTGCAGGTGCCCGGCTTCGACGAGCTCACCGGCGCCGGCGTCTACTACGGCGCGGCGATCACCGAGGCCCGCGCCTGCGCCGATCAGGAGGTGGTCGTCATCGGCGGCGCGAACTCCGCCGGTCAGGCCGCGGTCCACTTCGCCGGGTTCGCGCGGCGGGTGACGATGCTCGTGCGCGGCGCGTCGCTCGAGGCGTCGATGTCGCACTACCTCATCGAGCAGCTCGGGGCGCTGCCGAACGTCGAGGTGCGGACCGACACGCAGGCGGTCGCCGCGACCGGCCGCGACGGGCACCTCGCGTCGCTGCGGATCCGCGGCCCGGAGGGGGAGGGCGACCTGCGCGCCGACGCGTGCTTCGTCTTCATCGGCGCGCAGCCGCGCACGGACTGGCTCGACGGCGTGGTCGCGCGCGACGACCGCGGGTTCATCCTCGCCGGCCCGGACGTCGCGGCCGGCGGCGGGTGGGGCCTGTCCCGCGACCCCTATCTGCTGGAGACGAGCGTCCCGGGGGTGTTCGTCGCCGGCGACGTGCGCTCGCGGTCGATCAAGCGCGTCGCGAGCGCGGTCGGCGAGGGCTCGATGGCCGTCTCGCTCGTGCACCAGTACCTGGCGGAGGCCTGAGCCGTGACGACCGTCGAGGAGCCCGACGAGCCGCCCGCCGACATCGGGCTGCCCGACGCGCCGCCCGGGATCGACCCGGCGGAGCTCCGCGCCGTGGACCTCTTCGACGGCCTCGACGACGAGCAGCTCGCGCGCTGGGCCGCCGTGGCGATCCCCGTCGACCTGCCCGCCGGGACCATCGTCGCGGCGCAGGGACGCCCGCCCGTCGGGGTCCACCTCCTCCTGCGCGGCACGGTCCAGAACGTCATGTTCGACGCCGGCCGACGCGAGCCGACGGGCCTGCAGGTCGCCCCGACGTGGATGGGCGCGGTGGCGGTCGTCCTCGACGGCGTGCACGCGGTCCAGATGCAGCTCGTCGAGGACGGGCGCATCGCGGTGATCCCCGCCGAGGACTTCCGGCGGATCGTGTACGAGCAGCCCGTCGTGCGGGAGCGGGTGCTCTCGAAGGTCTCGCCGGTCGCCCAGCGGATGGCCGCGGTCGGCCAGAACCGCGAGCGGCTCGCCGGGCTCGGCCGGATGGCCGCGGGTCTCGCGCACGAGCTGAACAACCCGGCCGCGGCCGCGCAGCGCGCCGCGGCGCACCTCGCGCACGCGATCGAGTCGGTGTCCGGCGCGATGGGCGAGTTCGTGGCCGCCGGGATCTCGCTCGAGAGCGCCCAGGGCCTCGTGGCGCTCCAGCAGCGGGCCATCGCCCACGCGGCAGCCTGCACGGCGCTCGACGCGCTCGACGCCGCCGACGCCGAGGACGACCTGCAGGACCGGCTGGAGGACCTGGGCGTCGAGCGGGCCTGGAAGATCGTCGAGCCGCTCGCGCGCGGGGGCGCCGACGACGCCTGGGTCGACGAGGTCGTGGCGCTCGCGGGACCGGCGGCCGGTCCGGCGTTCCACTGGATCGCCGCGACGCTCGCCGCCCAGGGCCTGGCGAGCGAGCTGCAGGAGTCGACCGCGCGGATCTCGAGCCTCGTCGGGGCGATCAAGTCCTACGCCTACGTCGACCGCGGCGAGATCGTAGAGGTCGACGTCCACGAGGGCCTGGAGACGACGCTCGTCGTCATGGGCCACAAGCTCAAGCGGACGCGGATCGAGGTCGTGCGCGACTACGACCGCACGCTCCCGAAGCTCATGGCCCGCGGACCGGAGCTCAACCAGGTCTGGACGAACCTCATCGACAACGCGATCCAGGCGCTCGGGGAGTCCGGCACGATCACGATCTCCACCCGGCGCGACGGGCCCTGCGTGCTCGTCGACGTCAGCGACGACGGTCCCGGCATGCCGCCCGAGGTCCGGGAGCGCGTCTTCGAGTCGTTCTTCACGACGAAGGACGTCGGCCAGGGCACGGGCCTGGGCCTCTCGACCGCCCGGAGCATCGTCGTGGACCGGCACGACGGATCGCTGACCGTCGACTCGGAGCCGGGCCGCACGACCTTCCACGTCTGGATCCCGTTCGAGCCGGGCGCCCGCGGTCCCGCGGCCCCGGAGCCGATCGCCTGAGCCCCGACCCCTCCAGGAGGACCCGATGCCGCGCTGCGCCCACGCCGACCAGGTCGCGATCACCCAGCTGCCGGAGGAGGTCGACGGCTGCGAGGACTGCCTGGCGATCGGCGGCGCGTGGGTGCACCTGCGCCTCTGCCTCGCGTGCGGGCACGTGGGCTGCTGCGACGACTCGCCGGCGCGCCACGCCACGGCCCACGCGCAGGCCACCGGGCACCCCCTGATCCGCTCGATCGAGCCGGGCGAGGAGTGGTCGTGGTGCTACGCCGACGAGACGGCGATGCGGATCCCGGAGGTCCGGGGCGAGCCCCGCATCCCGCCGGCGCCGCTCGCGCCGTAGGGCGCGCCGCGCGGTCCCGGAACGGCGACGAGCCCGGTCGGGACCGGGCTCGGATCGGTGCGCGGCGCCGGGGCGCCGTCGCGGCAAGGTCCTACTCGTCGCGGTCGCGCCCGCGGCCACCGCCGCGGGGACGATCGTCGCCCCGGTCCTCGCGGCCCGGCATGGCGATCATGCGCGGGTGCGGGTAGGGGAGCAGCGCGAGCTCGCGCGCCTGCTTCACCGCGCGGGCGGCGCGGTTCTGGTCGCGCCGGTTCAGGCCGGTCGCGCGACGGGAGCGGATCTTGCCCTTCTCGGTCACCAGGGCGCGGAGCGCGTCGACGTGCAGATGGTCGATCTGCGCGATCTGCTCCTTGGTGAGCTTGGGGGCACGCCGGGTGCCGCCCTTCGGCGACCGGCGGCCGCGCGGGGATCGAGAGGGTCGGGCCATAGGGCAGGGCATGATGCCAGAACCGGCCCCCCCGGCGTCGGCTCCTCCGCGGACGGGAGCCGCCCCGCCCCGCCGGCGTCAGCCCTCGTCGGGGTCCGCGGCCGCGCCGGTGGTGGTCGTCGGCACGTCGGGCCACTGCGGCGGCATCGGGAACGCCTGGTCGCCGACGCCGAGCACGAGCGGCTCGCCGCCCCCGGAGCGGGCGGTGATCGAGAAGCGCACGTCGGGGCGCGCCGTGTCCCAGCGGAGCTGCAGGACGTCGCCCTCGGGCAGCAGCGCGGCGGTGTCGCGCGTGGCCATCGCGTAGTGCTCGACCCCGCCGAGCGGCGCGGCGACGTCCCCGGTCTCGGGGTCCGCGTCGAACGGCGGCAGCTGCTTGAACTCGGGGATCGCGAGCGGCGGTGCCACGTCGAGCTCGACGACGTGGGGGAGGTGCACGACGCGCTCGCCGATCGTGACCTCGATCGGCGCGAGCCGCTCGACGTCGACGATCGCCGGCTCCGTCAGGTCGTGCCGGCCGATGCCGCCGGCCACGACGGCGATCGCCTGCGTCGCGCGGGCGCGGTGCAGCAGCTCGCGCAGCAGGACGACGGTCTCGTCGAGCGTGCCGACGGTCGTGACGAGGTCGATGGGCTCGTCGCTCACGCGCGCTCCTCCTGGTCGGGTCGGACGATCGGGATCGGCTCGGTGTCGGGCCACGGCGCGGGCTGGCCGGTCCGGATGGTGTCCGCGACGACCGACGACCACTTCGCGTCGCCCCACCGCTCGGCCTGGCGCGCGGCCGCCGCCGCGGCGTCGTAGGCGACGCGGCGGTGCTCGATCGCGCCGTCGTCGTGCAGCAGCGCGTACGCCGCGCGGGGGTCGCCGTCGAACGGCAGGCCAACGCTGCCGGGGTTCACCACGCGGGTGCGTCCGCCGTCGCGACGCACGATCTCGCGGTCGAGGGGCAGGTGCGTGTGCCCGACGACGAGGAGCTCGGGCGTGCGGTCCAGCAGCAGGTCGGCGTCGCGCTCCGCGGGCTCGGGCAGGAACCCGTCGACGTCGGAGTGGGGCGACCCGTGCCACGCCTCGCCGCCGGGCACCGGCTGCCAGAGGGGCAGGGCGTAGAGCTCGGCGATCGTCGCCGCGTCGAGGGCCTCGTGGGTCGCGGCCTCGCCCGCTCGCGCCAGCGGGGCGTCCGGCACGGCGTCGCCCTCGACGGCCCAGCGCTCGTGGTTGCCGCGCAGGAACCGCGCGTGCTCGAGCCCGCGCAAGCGGGCGAGCGTCTCCTCCGGCCAGCCGCCGAAGGCGGTCATGTCGCCGCCGACGAGGAACGCGTCGGCGCCCTGCTCGCGCGCGTCGGCCAGCACCGCGTCGAGCGCGGCGAGGTTGCCGTGCACGTCGTAGAGGAGCGCGAGCACCCGCCGCACGCTATCGCTCGGCGGTCCGGGCCCCGCGCCGGGCTGCTCCGGGACCTCCACGGGGTCGCCTCGCGGGGGCTCGAACCGGGCCGGAGGTGACGGATTCGTGAACGAAGCGGATCGACCGCTCCGGATCGTGCTACGGTGTCAACCGGAGCACCTGCTCCGGTTGCGCCGGTCGCCGCCGTCCCACCTCTTCGGCACCGCCGCTCCGTCCCGTTCCCGTCCCGGAGTCCCACCAGATGAGTCCCGACGTCTCGCCACCCCGGCGCGATTGGATCGCGCTGTACGTCCTGTGCCTCGGCATGCTCATGATCGTCCTCGACGGGACGATCGTGAACACCGCCCTCCCCGTGCTGAAGGAGAGCCTCGACTTCTCCGACGGCAACCTGACCTGGGTCCTCAACGCCTACCTGATCCCGTTCGGCGGCCTGCTCATGCTGTCGGGCCGGCTCGGCGACCTGCTCGGCCAGCGGCGGATGTTCGTCGGCGGCATGGCGCTGTTCACCGTCGCCTCGCTCCTGTGCGGCCTCGCCGAGAGCCAGGAGATGCTCATCGGCGCCCGCTTCCTGCAGGGCGTCGGCGGCGCGCTGGGCTCGTCGGTGATCCTCGGCATGATCATCACGATGTTCCGCGAGCCCCGGGTCCAGGGCCGCGCGATCGGCGTGTACTCGTTCGTCGCGTCGGCCGGCGGCTCGATCGGCCTGCTGCTCGGCGGCGTGCTGACCGACATCCTCAGCTGGCACTGGATCTTCTTCGTCAACCTGCCGATCGGCATCGCGACGGTCGTCCTGGCCCTGCGCCTGGTCCCGAACCCCGACGGCCTCGGCCTGCGCGAGCACCGGGTCGACGTGCCCGGCGCCGTGCTGCTGACCGGCGGCCTGATGGTCCTCGCCTACGGGATCATCGGGGCCGAGGAGCACGGCTGGGGCGCGACGCAGACCCTGGCGCTGATCGCGGTCGCCATCGCGTCGCTGTCGTCCTTCGTCGTGCGCCAGGCGCGGATCCCGCACCCGCTCATGCCGCTGCGGCTCTTCCGCTCGCGCAACGTGACCGGGGCGAACATCGTCCTCCTCGGCGTCCTGTCGGGCATGTTCAGCGTGTTCTTCTTCGGGGCGCGCTACGCGGGCGAGGTGCTCGGCTACAGCCCGATCGAGATCGGCCTGGCGTTCCTGCCGCTCACCGCGCTGATCGGCTTCGCGTCGACGAAGCTCGCCCAGCCGCTGGCCGAGCGCCTCAGCCCGCGCAAGGTGCTCATCGGCGGCCTGGCGACGATCGCCGCCGGCGTGCTGCTCTTCCTGCGCAGCCCGGTCGACGGCACCTACGTGGCGCACGTCCTGCCGTCGATGGTCCTGCTCGGCCTCGGCGCCGGCGTGAGCTTCCCGCAGATCATGGGCCTGGCGATGTCGGGCGTGGAGCCGCAGGACTCGGGCATCGCGTCGGGCGTCGTGAACACGTCGATGCAGGTCGGCGGCGCGATCGCGCTGTCGGTCCTGGCGACGTTCGCGGCCGACCGGACCGCGGCGCGCGTCGCCGACGGCGCCGCCCCGCTCGAGGCGCTGAACGCGGGCTTCCACGTGGCGTACATCATCGCCGCGGCCGTGGTCGTCGCCGCGATCGTCGCCGCCATCACCGTCCTGCGCGAGGAGGACGCCCCGGCGCTCGACCACGCGCCGGCAGGCGACCGCCCCCGCGCGGGCGCGCCCTCCGCGGAGGCCGCCTGACCGAGCGGTCCGCCCGTCCGCCGATCCGTGCCCCTCGGAGTCCGAGGGGCGCGGGGCGGACGGGTGCACCGCCGGCGGGCCGGCTCGTCTAGCATCGATCCATGAGCACCTCGACGCCGACCGTCGCGGTGACCGCCGAGGCGCTGAAGCCTCTGCGGGCCGACGCGCGCCGCAACCGCGAGCGCGTGCTCGTCGCCGCGCGCGAGGTCTTCGCCGAGCAGGGGACGGACGGCAGCGTCGCGGAGATCGCGCGCCGGGCCGGGGTCGGCGCGGGCACGATCTTCCGGAACTTCCCGACGAAGCGGGACCTCCTGCTCGCGGCGCTCGAGGACAGCCTCGAGGAGATCGTCGGGGCGTTCGACGACGCCGAGGAGCTCGCGGACCCGTGGGAGGCGTTCGTCGTCATGTTCAGCGGCTCCGCCGAGATCCAGGCGCGCAACAAGGCCTTCTACGACGCCCTGGGCCCCGAGCTCTTCCGGGAGCCGCGGCTGCAGGAGATCCACGCCCGCCGTCACGCGCGGACCGAGGCGCTGGTCGCGCGGGCGCAGGAGGCCGGCGTGCTGCGCGCCGACGTCCGGGCCGAGGACCTGCCGTTCCTCCTCACGGCGGTCGGCGCCACCGGCGAGAAGTGCGCCGGCAAGCCGGCGCTCTCCGACGACCTCTGGCGGCGGTACCTCGGCGTCGTGCTCGACGGCTTGCGGCCCGAGGGCGCCACGCAGCTGGAGCCGCCGGCGCCGAGCTTCGCCGAGCTCACCGGTCGCTGCGGCGCCGCGGCCGAGCCGCCCACCGCGGGCTGACCGGCACCCACGCGGGGGTAGGCTGCGCGGCGCATGTCGCTCGAGGTCCGCGGTCCGACGCTCACGCTGCGCTACCCGACCGCGGAGGACGCCGAGGCGCTGCTGGGGCTCGCGTCGGACCCCGAGGTCACGCGCTGGTTCTCCTGGGGGCCCTACACGGACGTCGAGCAGCCGCGACGCTTCATCGCGGGGCTCGAGCAGGAGCGCCGCGACGGGGTGAAGCTCGACCTGCTCGCCGTCCACCGCCGGCACGGCCCCGCCGGGATCACCGGCCTGTACGAGTTCCACCCGCGCGACCGGCGCTGCGTCTGCGGCACGTGGTTCGGACGCGACTTCTGGGGGACGGGGGCCAACCGCGAGAGCAAGGCGCTGCTCCAGCACCTCGCGTTCGAGACGCTCGGCATGCAGCGCTTCGGCAGCTACTCCAACCCGGTCAACGAGCGCTCGACCCGGGCGCTGCAGGGCGTCGGGCTGCGGCTCGAGGGCGTGCTGCGCGGGTACCACCGCCACGGCGAGGCGTTCCTCGACGTCAACGTCTTCGGGCTGCTGCGCGAGGAGTGGGAGCGCTCGGCGCTGCGCGCGGAGTTCGCCGGCGCGATCACCGTCGTCGGCGAGCCTCCCGCGCCGTTCGTGGCCGTGGACTGACGGCCGGCCCCGTCGGGGGAGGGGGCGTCGCGCGAGCGGGACGATCCGCCATCATGGTCGGGTTGCGCCCGCGCCCTCACCGCCCTCGCGCCGCCCACGCCGTCGCCGCACCGTCCGCGGCGGCCCCGGCCTCGATCGTCCCCGCCGTCCGCGACGACGTGACGGCCCCTGCGCGGGGCGTCACCCCGCCCGCGACGCCGGCGCTGGAGGTCGAGGGGCTGGCGAAGCGCTACGGCGACCGCACGGCCGTCGACGGCGTGTCGCTGCGGCTGGACCGCGCTCGCGTGCTCGCGCTCCTCGGGCCGAACGGGGCGGGCAAGACGACGACCGTCGAGTCCTGCGTCGGCTTCCGGCGACCCGACGGCGGGCGGATCCGCGTCCTCGGGCTGGATCCGATCGCCGAGAGCGAGCGGCTGCGTCCGCGGATCGGCGTGATGCTCCAGTCCGGTGGCGTCTACCAAGCGGCGCGGTGCCGCGAGATGCTCCGGCTCGTCGCCGCCTACGCGGCGGACCCGCTGGACCCCGACGCGCTGCTCGAGCGCCTCGGCCTGACGGACGTCGCGAACGTCCCGTTCCGCCGGCTCTCCGGCGGCCAGCAGCAGCGCCTGTCGCTCGCGATGGCGCTCGTCGGGCGGCCGGAGCTCGTCTTCCTCGACGAGCCGACCGCGGGGCTGGACCCGCAGGCGCGGCACGAGACCTGGCGGATCGTCCGCGCGCTGCGCGAGGACGGCGTGAGCGTCGTGCTCACCACGCACTTCATGGACGAGGCTGAGCGGCTCGCCGACGAGATCGTGATCATCGACCACGGTCGCGTCATCGCCGCCGGGACCCCGCACGAGCTCATCCGCGGCGGGGCCGAGCGCGAGGTCCGCTTCACCGCGCCCCCGGGACTGCCGACGGCCGACCTCGAGGCGGCGCTGCCGCCGGGCGTCCACGTCGTGGAGCCCGCGCCGGGCGTCTACGTCGTGGCGGGGGACGTCGATCCCGGGCTCGTCGCCGCGATCACGAGCTGGTGCGCCGCGCGCGACGTCCTCGTCGAGGGCCTGCAGGTGAAGCAGCGCACGCTCGAGGACGTCTTCCTCGAGCTCACGGGACGGGAGCTGCGCGCATGAGCGTCACCGCGCCGACCGGATCGGCGCCCGTCGAGCCCGCCGGGCACGTGCCGGGGGCGTTCGCGCCGCGACCCGGGCGCGCCGGCACGCTCGCGATGCTCCTCGCCCAGACGCGGATGGAGCTCACGCTCATCCTGCGCAACGGCGAGCAGGTCCTGCTGAACCTCATCGTCCCGCTCGGGCTGCTCGTCGTCTGCACGAAGATCCCGTTCATCGAGGTGAGCGGGGAGCGGGCGGACTTCTTCGTCCCCGGCGTGCTCGCGCTCGCGGTGATGTCGGCGGCGTTCACGGGCCAGGCGATCGCGACCGGCTTCGACCGCCAGTACGGGGTCCTCAAGCGGCTCGGCGCGACGGCGCTGCCGCGGACGATCCTCCTCGGCGCGAAGACCTGCGCCGTGCTGGTCATCGAGCTGCTGCAGGTCGCCGTCCTCTGCCTCGCCGGCATCGCGCTGGGCTGGGAGCCGCACGGCAACCCCCTCTCGGTGGCCGTGCTCATCGGCGTCGGCACCGCGGCCTTCTGCGGCATGGCCTTCCTCATGGCCGGCCTGCTGCGGGCGATGACGACGCTCGCGCTCGCGAACATCGTCTGGTTCCTGCTGCTCGTGTTCGGCGGGATCGCGTTCCCGCTGCACGAGCTGGGCGGCGCGGCCGACCTCATGGAGCTCCTGCCCACGGGGGCGCTGTCCAACGGGCTGCGGATGGTGCTCGAGACGGGCGAGGTGGCGCCGGTGACCGACGTCCTCGTCCTCGGCGCCTGGGCGGTGGTGACCCTCACCGGCGCCGCGCTGACCTTCCGCTGGGAGTAGCGCCGGCGCGGCTTCACCGGACGGTCGCATCCGCCGTCGGCACGGGACTAGGGTGGGGGCGATGGCCAAGGCCAAGCCGATCCCGGGGCTCACCGCCGACCTGCCGTACGCGCAGGCGGCCGCCGCGACGGTGCGCGTGCGCGCCGCGGAGCTCTTCGCCCACGCCGACGGGGTCCTCGACGTCGAGGACATCGAGCGGGTCCACGCGATGCGCGTCGCGAGCCGGCGCCTGCGCGCCGTCCTGGAGATCTACGCCCCGTGCTTCCCGGCCAAGGAGCACCGCGCCGTCCTGCGCGAGGTGAAGCGGATCGCCGACGCCCTCGGCGCCCGGCGCGATCCCGACGTCCAGATCGAGGGACTCGAGCGGTTCGCCTCGCTCATGGCCGACGAGGATCGGGCGGGGCTCGAGGCCTACCTCGACGGGATCCGCGCGGAGCAGGTCGCGGGCAACGAGCGGCTCGCGGCCGGCCTGCGGCGGCTCGAGCAGCGCGACCTCGAGACGCGGCTGGCGGCCCTCGCCGACGCGGCCGAGGCGCTCGCTCCCTCCGCCGCGGACGAGGAGCCGGCGGCGTCCGCGGACGAGGAGCAGGCGGCGTGAAGGCCCAGCGCGTCGAGGGCATCGAGCCCGAGGGGACGCTCGCCGACAACGCCGAGCGGATCGTGCGGGTCCGGCTCGCCGAGCTGCAGTCGTTCGTCCCCGCGGCGCTCGACCCGGACGAGGTCGAGGCGCTGCACGACATGCGGATCGCGGCCAAGCGCCTGCGCTACGTCCTGGAGGTCACCGCCGAGTCGTGCTTCGGGCCCTACGCGCGGACCGCGGCGAAGCGCGCGAAGCACCTGCAGGACCTCATCGGCGAGATCCACGACTGCGACGTCGCGCTGCCGCGCCTGCGCGAGGCGATCGCGGAGCGCCGGGCGGCCGACGTCGCGGCGCTGCGCGAGCGGGCGGCCGAGGCGAGCGACCTCGACCCGCGCCTGGCGGTCGGGCTGCCCCACGCCGCCGAGCACCGCGGGCTCGTGACGCTCGCGACGTACCTCGAGGCGCGCCGGGACCTGCTCTACGACCGGTTCCTCCTGCTCTGGCAGGAGCTCCAGCGCGAGGGATTCGGCGCGCGACTGGAGTTCGCGCTGGCCGAGCGGCCCGCCCGCGACGATCACACGGCTTTCACCGGATGACAACCGGGGGCGCGCCACGCGACCATAGGGTGCGATCCCCGATGCACGACGACGCGACCTCCTCGACCATGCCGGCGAGCGCCGCGGTGCCCGGCGCCACGGTCGCCGACGTCCCGACGCCGGACCCGGGCGATCCGGCGTTCTTCGTCAACCGCGAGCTCTCGTGGGTCGACTTCGACGAGCGGGTCCTCGAGCTCGCCGGGGACGAGCGCCAGCCGTTGCTGGAGCGCGTGAAGTTCGCCGCCATCTTCGCGTCGAACCTCGACGAGTTCTTCATGATCCGCGTGGCCGGGCTGCACGCGAAGGTCTGGAACGAGGTCCGTCGACGCGGACCGGACGGGCGCACGGCGGACGAGGTCCTCGACCTGCTGCGCGCACAGCTGGAGCCCCTGACCGGCGCGCACTCGCGGATCGTCCGCGACGACCTGCTGCCGCTGCTCGCCGAGGAGGGCGTGCGGATCGCGCGCTACGAGGAGCTCTCCGACGCCCAGCGCGCCGAGCTCGCCGACCGCTTCCAGCACCGGATCTACCCGGTGCTCACGCCGCTGGCGGTCGGGCTCGGTCGCCCGTTCCCGTACATCTCGAACCTCTCGCTGAACCTCGGCGTGCTCGTGCGCGACCCGGACACCCGGCAGACGGTGTTCGCGCGCGTGAAGCTCCCGACCGAGGTCGTCGACCGGCTCGAGCGCGTCCCGACCGACGACGAGCAGGTCTTCGTGCCGCTGGAGGCGATCGTCGAGGCCCACCTCGACCGCCTGTTCCCCGGCATGGAGATCCTCGACCGCGGCATGTTCCGCGTCACCCGCGACGCGGACTTCGAGATCTCCGATGAGGCCGACGACGTCAAGCGGGCCCTCGAGGCGCAGCTGCGCAACCGGCGCTTCGGCGAGATCGTCCGGGTCGAGATCGACGCCGACATGAGCGAG
Organism: Patulibacter brassicae; assembly: GCF_033949425.1. NCBI lineage: Bacteria > Bacillati > Actinomycetota > Thermoleophilia > Solirubrobacterales > Patulibacteraceae > Patulibacter > Patulibacter brassicae. Next base: position 19,377 of record NZ_JAXAVX010000014.1, read on the forward strand.
GCCCTGCGCACCGAGATCGTCGAGCAGCTCGGCGTCGAGGAGCGGATGGTCTACGACATCGACGGGCTCCTGGACCTCACCGCCCTGTGGCAGCTCGTGAAGGTGCCCGGGCACAACGACCTGCTCGACGACCCGTGGCGTCCCGTCACCCCGCCGCGGCTGCGCGAGGGCGACGACGAGCAGGCCGACGTCTTCGGGGCGATGCGCCGCGGCGACGTCCTCGTCCACCATCCGTACGACAGCTTCGAGACCTCGGTCGAGCGGTTCGTCGAGCAGGCGGTCGCCGACCGCGACGTGCTCGCGATCAAGATGACCGTGTACCGGACGAGCGCGGACAGCACGCTGCTGCCGTCGCTCGTGCGCGCGTCGGAGCAGGGCAAGCAGACCGTCGCGCTCGTGGAGCTCAAGGCGCGCTTCGACGAGCAGGCGAACATCCGGTGGGCGCAGCTGCTCGAGGACACCGGCGTCCACGTCGTGTACGGCCATCCGGCGCTGAAGACGCACGCGAAGTGCATCCTCGTCGTCCGCCGCGAGGGCGAGCGGGTGCGGCACTACGTGCACGTCGGCACGGGCAACTACCACGCCAAGACGGCGCGGCTCTACACGGACTTCGGGCTCTTCACGACCGATCCGGCGATCGGGCGCGACGTCGCCGAGATGTTCAACCAGCTGACGGGCTTCGCGAAGCCGGGCCGGTTCGACCGGGCCCTCGTCGCGCCGAACGGGCTGCGCGACGGCCTCGTCGAGGAGATCGAGCGCACCGTCGCCGCGCACCGGGCGGGTCGCCGGACGCGGATCCGCCTGAAGATGAACTCGATCGTCGATCGCGTCTCGATCCAGGCGCTCTACCGCGCCTCGCAGGCCGGCGTCCCGATCGAGATCAACGTCCGCGGCATCTGCTGCCTGCGTGCGGGCATCCCCGGGCTGTCGGAGACCATCCGGGTGCGGTCGGTCCTCGGCCGCTTCCTCGAGCACTCGCGGATCTACGCGTTCGAGCGCGACGAGGAGTCCGTCGTCTACATGGGCTCCGCCGACATCATGGAGCGCAACCTCGACAACCGGGTCGAGCTCGTCGTCCCGGTGCACGACGAGGCGGCCAAGGCGCAGCTCATCGACGCCCTCGACCGCGCCTTCTGCGACGAGGTCGGCTCGTGGGAGCTGCGCTCCGACGGCGGGTGGGAGCGGGTGCGGCCCGCCGACCCGGAGCATCCGCGCGGGCTGCAGCGCGAGCTCATGGAGCTCCACGCGCGCCGCGCGCGCGAAGCCGATCTCGAAGAGTGAGATCGGTCCGGTGGACGGCCGCTCAACCGCGGACGTCGACCGTTCGTCGACCGGATCGCCGTTTGCTGATCGGAGCATCACCCCGGTGAGGTAGCGTGGAACGGGTGAGCAACGAGACGCCCCGCGCCGACGCTGATCGCCTCCGCTCCGGGGAGCGGCTGAGTCGTGAACGGGTCGTCGACGCGGCCGTCGCGGTCGCTCGCAGAGACGGCTTCGACGGCCTGTCGATGCGGCGTCTCGCCAACGAGCTCGGGGTCTCGACGATGGCGGCCTACCGCCATGTCCCCGGCAAGGACGGGCTCGACGACGAGGTCGTCGACGCGGTCCTCGGGACCGTCCCGCTGGACGACCTGCCCGAGGCCTGGGACGCGCGGCTGACGGCGGTCGTCACGCGCACGGCGGCGGTGCTCGCCGAGTTCGAGGGCCTGCCCGACCGGCTCCGCGGGCGCACGCTGTCGCGGCCGGGCGTCGTGCGCTGGCTCGAGGCGCTGACCGAGCCGCTGGTCGTCGCCGAGGTCTCCCGTCGCGAGCGCAGCACGGTCGTCGCGTCGATCATCTGGCTCCTGCGCGGCGCGATGGCGGCCCGCACGGACTGGGACGACGCGGTGGCGTCGCTGGAGGAGGTCCGTCGCGCCGACGACGAGGACCTCCTCGACGCCCCGCTCGTCCGGGACAGCGCCGACCACATGCAGCAGAGCGACAGCGACGAGCTGCTGGAGCAGGCGGTCGGCCTGCTGCTGGAGGGGCTCTCCGTCCCTACCAGTGCATCCCGCGCGTGAGCGCGGCGAGCAGCCGCATCTCGACGCCCGCCCGCTCGTCGGGGTTCTCCGCCCCGCGCGCCGCCGCCGAGTCGGGGAAGATCCGGAAGCCCGTGTTCAGGATCCGGTCGCTGATCTTCGGCGCGACCGCGTAGAGCACCTCGCCCGCGGTCCCCAGCAGCGTGTCGACCCGCTTCGGGTGCCCGATGATCGCGCGGCCGACGAGGTCGGCCGCCTCCACCGGCGTGATCGTCGGCACGCGCTCGTAGAGCTTCGTCGGCGCGATCATCGGCGTGCGCACGAGCGGCATGTGGATCGTCGTGAAGGACACGCGCGCCCCGACGAGCTCCGCCGCCACGACGCGCGTCCACGCGTCGAGCGCCGCCTTCGACGCGACGTAGGCGCTGAAGCGCGGGGGCCACGTCTGCGCGCCGATCGAGCTGATGTTCACGACGTGCCCGCCGCCGTGCTCGACCATGTGCGGCATGAGGCCCATGACGAGGCGGATCGCGCCGAAGTAGTTCAGCTGCATCGTCCGCTCGAAGTCGTGGAAGCGGTTGAGGCTGAGCTTCAGCGACCGGCGGATCGACCGCCCGGCGTTGTTCACGACGACGTCGATCCGGTGCTCGCGCGTGACCTGGCGGCACAGCTCGTCGATCGCGTCGAGGTCGTTCAGGTCGCAGGGATAGACGTAGGCGGTGCCGCCGTGCAGCTCGATCTGCCGCTTGAGCGCCTCGAGCTTCGACGCGGTTCGCGCGACGAGCAGCGGCGTGCCGCCCGCGAGGGCGATCTTCAGCGCCGTCGCCTCGCCGATCCCCGACGACGCGCCGGTGATGAGGACCGTCCGTCCGTGGACGGCGTCGCGCAGCGCGCGGTCCTCGTGGAGGTCCGGGTCGAGGTAGCGCTCCCAGAAGTCCCAGAGCGTCGCCGCGTACTCCCGCAGCCGCGGCACGACGATGCCGCTCCCGGCGAGGGCCTGTTCCGCGCGCCGGGCGTCGTAGACCGCGGGGAAGGAGAGGTGGGGGAGGACCTCGTCCGGGATCCCGGTCGGGGCGATCGCCGCGCGTCGCAGCGGGCCGAGGACCTCGCTGCGCACGAGCCGCCCGACGAGGCCCTCGTGGAGGTCGACCTTGCGCACGACCGGGGGACGCAGCACGAGCCGCGGCGCGCGGGCCGCCCGCGCGAACGCGTTGATCGCGTCGACGACCGGCTGGGGCCGCGGCGCGCAGAGGTGGAAGGCCTGCTGGTCGAGGCCCTCCGCGTGGGCGATGTGGTCCATCGCGGCCGCGACGTAGTCGACGGGCACGAGGTTCGTGGCGCCGAGGTCGGGCGCCATCAGCGGCAGCGCGCCCGGCAGCTTGCGCAGCCGCTTGAGCAGCCCGAAGACGTAGTAGGGCCCGTCGACCTTGTCCATCTCGCCGGTCTCGGAGTGCCCGACGACGATCGACGGCCGGTAGATCCGCCACGGGACGAGCGTCTCGCCGCGGGCGATCCGCTCAGCCTCGAACTTCGTGCGGTGGTACGGCGAGGGCAGCGACTGGCCCTCGTCGAACATGTCCTCGCGGAAGACGCCGCCGTGGTCGCCGGCCACCGCGACCGACGAGACGTGGTGGAAGCAGCCGGCCTCCAGCACGTTGGCGAGCTCGACGGCGTGGCGGGTGCCGGCGACGTTGAGCGCCTCGTTGCGCTCGTCGTCGGCGGTCATGTCGTAGATCGCCGCGAGGTGGAAGACGTGGTCGATCCGCCCGCGGTGCTCCTCGAGCCAGGCGGCGTCGACGCCCATCGACGGCGACTCGAGGTCGCCCACCACCGGCCGCACGCGCTCGGCGGCGTCGGCCGGCCAGCCGGCGACGAGCCGCTGGAGCTTCGGCAGCGACGCGTCGCGGACGACGACGTGCACGTCGCCCTCGCGCCGCTCCAGCAGGACGGCGACGAGATGCCGCCCGATGAACCCCGTCGCCCCGGTGACCAGGTAGGCCATGCGCTCGCTCCTCGTCTCGTGACCGTCGCCCGCGAGGGGTCGAGGCTACCTGGCGGGAGGCCGGATCTCGACCGCTGCGCGCCGACGTGACGGGGGCGTCACGACGGGGCCGGGACGACCTCCCCCGGGAACGCGAACGAGCCGCGCGGGGCGGCTCGTCGGGACGTCGTGGTCGCCGGGGCGCGACCGGCAGGGGGTGCTACCAGCCGAGGCGCTCGTCGCGCGTGGACTGCCGCGCCTTCTTCGCCGCGAGCTTCGCGTACTTGCGCTTGTCGAGCCGCCACTGCAGGAGGCTCATGACGAGGGCGAAGGCCGGAATGCCGACGATGACGGCGAACCCGAAGAGGGTCACCTGGAGGTCGTTGTTCTCGCCGATCGTGCCCTGGCCGCTGTCGATGCCGGCCATCGCGGTGCCGACGGACACGGTCAGGGTGGCGACGAGGGTGCTGACGAGCAGCGTCAGTCGGCGCAGGCGCATGGGCGGCATCGTATAGAACCCGCCGGGCGATGAACGGTCTCCTCCGCACCCGCACCGACGACGGGATCGAGCTCCTGCGGCTCGATCGCCCGCAGGTGCGCAACGCCCTCGACACCGCGACGCTCGACGCGCTGCTGGTCGCCTTCGGCGAGCTCGTCGCCGATCGCGACCTGCGGGCCCTCGTCGTGTCCACGACCGACCCCGTCGCGCTCTGCGCCGGCGCCGACGTGGGCGAGCGGCTGGATCGGGTCGGGGGCATCGCGCGGATGGAGCGGTTCGCCGGGCTCTACGCCGCGCTCACCGACGTCCCCGTCCCGACGATCGCCGTCTGCGTCGGCAACGTCGTCGGTGCGGGCGCGGAGCTCGCCGCCGCCTGCGACCTGCGGGTCGCCGGGGACAACCTGAAGCTCGCGTGGGCGGGCGCGAAGCTCGGCGTGCCCGTCGGGCCGGCGCGGCTCGTCCCGCTCGTCGGGCTCGCCCGCGCGAAGGAGCTCGTCTACACCGGGCGCGTCGTCGGCGCCGAGGAGGCCGCGCGGATCGGCCTCGCCGAGCGCGTCGTCCCCGCGGCCGAGGCCGAGCGGGCCGCGGTCGAGCTGGCGAGCGAGATCGCCCGCCGTCCGCCCGAGGGCCTGCGACGGCTGAAGGCGATGTTCCGCGACGGCGAGGACCTCGTCGGCCGCACCGCGCGCGAGAACGCGATCCTCCTGGACTGGCAGCGCCACGGGTCGGGCCTGCCGCAGGGGCGCGACCGCGCCTGACGCGCTCCGGAGCGCGTCAGGCGCGGTCGCGGCCCGGACCGGGTCAGTCCCCGGCGCGCACCGCGCTGACGGCGGGTCCGACGGGCACGAAGCCGAGCCGGCGGTACCAGCGCGCGGCCGGCGAGCCGGGGTCGCTGAGGAGCCCGACGGCGCCGACGCCGCGATCACGGGCGATCGCGGCCGCCGCGCCGACGATCGCGGTGCCGACCCCGGCGCGGCGGTGGTCGGGATGGGTCAGGACGTCGTCGAGCTCGACGTGCAGGCGCGCGAGGTGCAGGACCGCGGCCCCGACCGGCGTGCCCGCGCCGTCGCGAGCGAGGAGGTGCAGGGTCTGCGGGTCGCCTCCCGGCGACCACTGCGCAGCGACCTCCGTCCGCTCCGGCTCGGGCAGGTCGGCGCTGCCGGCGTGCCGGAGCCCGCGGGCCGCCTCGGGGTCCTCGACGGCGACCGCGACGCCCGGAGGCGCGGCGGCCTCGTCGGCGAGCGTCGCCGGATCGGCCACGAGGACCTCGAGCGCGGCCACCACGAGACCGGCGCGCGCGAGGGCGGGCGCGAGGGCGGGCACGTCGCCGTCGGCGCGCACGTCGACGGCGACGTGCGACAGACCGCGGCGGCGGTGGTGCTCCAGCACGTCGGCGACGACGGCGTCCGGTGCCATCCCGCCGGCGCCCGGGACGATCTGGGCGCGGTTCAGGGCCCAGACCCGCGACAGCGCGGGCGCATGGAGCATCCAGCCCCACGGCGTCCGCTCGACGGCGGGGGCGCGCTTGCGCACGGCGGCGGCCGCATGGCCCACGAGCAGCTGCCGCCACCGCTCGTCGCTGCGCTCGCCGACGGGTCGCACGACCGCCACGGTACCCGCGCTCCGCCTGCGGGCGACGCGGGACGGCGGACGCGGGGCGGTAGCGTCTCGGCATGGACATCGCCGTCGCCGGAGCCCACGGCCAGATCGCGCGTCGCCTCGTCCGCCTGCTCGCCGAGCGCGGCGACGTCGTCCGCGGCCTCATCCGCAACCCGGCGCACGCCGCCGACGTGCGCGCCGACGGCGGCCAGCCGGCGGTCTGCGACCTCGAGCGCTCGACGGTCGAGGAGGTCGCGCTGACGATCGAGGGCGCCGACGCGGTCGTGTTCGCCGCCGGGGCCGGGCCGGGCAGCGGCGTGGAGCGCAAGGCGACGATGGATCGCGACGGGGCGCTGCTGCTGCTCGAGGCCGCGATCGCGGCGCGGGTGCCCGAGTACGTGATGATCAGCGCGATGGGGACGGAGGAGCCGCCCGAGGGCGACGACGTCTTCAGCGTCTACCTGCGGGCCAAGGCCGACGCCGACCGCGGTCTGATGGAGAGCGATCGGCGCTGGACGATCGTGCGCCCCGGCGGGCTGACCGACGAGCCCGGGACCGGCCGCGTCGCCCTGGCGCGGCACCTGCCGCGAGGCGAGGTCCCGCGCGACGACGTCGCGGCGGTGACCGCCGCGATCCTCCACGACCACCGCACCGACGGCCGGATCTTCACCCTCACCGCGGGCGATCGGCCGATCGCCGACGCGCTCGAGGCGGCGATCACCGCCGACCCCCGCGACGATGGCTGAGCCCGGGCGCGCCACCATCGATCACGTCGGCCTGCGCGTCAGCGAGCTCGACGCCGCGCTGGCGGGCTACGAGGCGGTGGCGGTCGCGCTGGGGCACGCCCCGTTCACCGGCGACGACGCGTTCCGCTGGATCGAGGAGCTGACGCTCTCGCCGGTCGACGACGCGCACCCGGCCACGACCGGGGCGCACGTCGGCCTCGGTGCCGCCTCGCGGGAGGCGGTCGACGCGGCGTGGGAGGCGGGTCGCGCGGCGGGGCTGCAGGACGACGGCCCCCCGGGGGAGCGCGACTACGTCCCCGGCTACTACGGCGCGTTCCTGCGCGACGCCGACGGCAACAGCCTCGAGGCGGTCCACCACGAGGCGGTCCGCCCGCCGCGGGCCGGCGTCGTCGATCACGTCTGGGTCCGGGTGGCCGACCTCGCGAGGACGCGCGTGCCCTGGGCGGCCGCCGCGGCGGCGGTCGGCGCCGCGCTGGACGACCGGCCCGGCCGGCTGCGGCTGTGGCGCGGCCCGGGCAGCGGATCGGTCCACGCCGTCCGCGGCACGCCGACGCGCGGCCTGCACTTCGCGCTGACCGCGGCGGATCGGGCGACGGTGGACCGCTTCCACGCGGCGACGACCGCCGCCGGCGCGACGGACGACGGGGCGCCCGGCCTGCGACCCGTCTACCACCCCGGGTACTACGGGGCTTTCGTGCGCGATCCGGACGGCACGAGCCTCGAGGCCGTGCACCACGCCCCGCGCGCCTGACCGGCGTCCGCGGGGACGCCTCGGGAGTCCGTCGAGGGATCCGGGATCGCCGACCCCGGGATCGACGGACCCGCGCTCAGCGCGCGCTCGTCGCGCCCGTCCGGGACGGCCGCGTGTCGAGCAGGTAGGCGGCGAGGACGCCGCCGATCGCCCCGAAGAGGTGCGCCTGCCACGAGACGCCGTCGCGGGGCACGAGGCTCAGCAGCAGGGATCCGCCCCAGACGACGCCGACGACGACGCCGACCACGATCTGCAGCAGGCGCCGGCTGAAGATGCCGCGCGCGAGCAGGTAGGTCGCGTACCCCAGCACGATCCCGCTGGCGCCGACGGTGATCGAGTTGTCCGGGGCGGTGAGCCACGTGCCGACGCCGGCCACGAGGCCGACGATCACCGTCACGAGCACGACCCGGGCCGCGCCGGACAGCGCGATCACGCCGCCCATGATGAGGAACGGGAACGTGTTGCCGATGAGGTGCCCGAAGCTGCCGTGCAGGAACGGGCTGAAGAGGATCCCGTCCAGTCCGTCGACGGCGCGCGGCCGGATCCCGAACCGGTCGAGGTCGTCGCCCGTGGCCTGGTCGATGATCTCGACGAGCCACATCAACGCGGACATCGCGCCGACGATCAGGAGGCCGGTCTGGCGATCGTCGCGCTTGGAGGGCGCCTGCTGGGGGCCGCCGGTCGTGCTCATCGCCGCCGATCGTCGCGCATCGAGCGGCGGGGCGCCACCGGGAACCGTCGCGCGGACGCCGAGGCGGGCCCCGCTCAGCGGCCGACGGTCGTGGCGACGATCTCCTGCATGACCTCGCGCAGGTCGTGGTTCGTGTCGTGCACGAGGATCTGGCGGTCGGCGCCGGTGCCGCGGGCCAGGATGTCCGAGATGCCCTCCAGGGCGTCCTCGGAGCCGAGCTCCTGGGCGTGCTCGCGCAGCCGGTCCAGCAGCCGCTGGGCGAGCTCCTTCGTCGCCACGCGATCGGACGAGGGCAGGTCGACGAGCTCGCCCTCCATGCCGTGGATCGCCGCGAGGTACTTGTTCTCGTCGAGGATCTGCCACGGGTAGTCGCCGAGCTGCGCATCCGCCTCGTAGTGCGCCGCCAGCTCGTGGACCATCGCCTGGATCAGCGCCGCGAGCGCCACGGTGTGCTCGACGCGCGTCTGCCCGTCGCAGACGCGGACCTCGACCGTGCCGAGCTTCGGCTGCGGCCGGACGTCGTGCCAGACGTAGGTCGGGTCGCTCATCACGCCGGACCGCATGAGGAACTCGACGTCCTGCTCGTACCGGTCCCAGCTGCCGTAGGCCTGGGGCACGCCGATCCGCGGGAACGCCCGGAAGACCGGGGTCCGGCTCGACATGAGGCCGGTGCGGTCACCCCGCCAGAACGGCGAGTTCGCGCTGAGCGCCAGGAGGATCGGCAGGTGGACCCGCATCCCGTCGACGACGTGGATCGCGACGTCCGGGTCGTCGATGCCGACGTGCACGTGGAGGCCGAACAGGAGCTCCTGGCGGGCGACGAAGCGCAGCTCGCGGACGAGGTCGCGGTAGCGGTCGCGGGCGGCGATCCGCTGGTCCTCCCAGAGCGCGAACGGGTGGGTCCCCGCCGAGCCGATCGTCAGGCCGTGCTCGCCCGCGACGCTCGCGACGTGGCTGCGCAGGGTCCGCAGCTGGGCGGCCGCGTCCGTCGTGGTCGCGCAGGGCTCGGTGGCGATCTCCAGCACCGACTCCATGAGCTCGGGCTTGACCTCGCCGACGGGCGCCTCGCCGAGGAGGCGCTCGATGGCGTTGACCAGCCCGTAGCCGTCGGGGTCGACGATCATGAGCTCCTCCTCGATGCCGATCGAGAAGGGCGTGCGTCCCTCGGCCGCGCGGAAGGCGTGCTCCATGCGGCGGAAGGCTGCCACACCGGGCCGTCGCCTCCAGGGTGATGGCGCACGTCCCCGCCGGGTCGGGGGCGGACACGGCGGTTGCCGCAGCCGTCCCGGCGGCCGTGCGGACGGGCCGCTCCTCGCCCGTCCGCCCGATCAGTCCTTGAACGGATCGACGGTGTCGGCGGGGGCCATCGCCACGCCGATCGGCGTCAGCCGGTGCAGGACCTCGATCGTGTCGGCGTGCGCCGCCAGGACGTGGTCCAGCCGCTTGTACGCCGCCGGGGCCTCGTCGGCGGCGCCGCCCCGCAGCTCGATCCCGCCGCCCGCGAGCTCGGCCTGGACGGCGGCGAAGTCGATCGCCCCCGTCCGGACGCGGCCCCGGCGCTTCACCATCCGCCCGTCGGGGTGGTCCGGGCAGCAGGTGAAGCGGTCGTTCTGCGTCAGGCCCGCGCGCTCGCGCGCGTCGCGGAACGCGCCCATGGAGACCCAGAACGGGCAGTCCCGCGCCGAGCACTCCATCCGGTTGGCGAGCCGGCCCGCCGCCTGCGTGCGGGACATCACTCGGCCCGCCCCGTGGACCGTCGACGCCAGCAGCGCGTCGGTCCCGACGCCCTCCCGGCCGCGGAGGATCACCGACGGCTCGCCCATCGTCGCGCCGACGAACCCCTCCTGGCCCGGGAACGCCGGGGTGCAGCCCTTGCGGACGACCCAGGCGTCGACGCCGTGGTGGCGCTCGCGCCACGCGTAGTTGTGATGGTTGTGGACCTCGTGCGTCGCCCGCGCCCCGAGGATCTCGAGGACCTTGTCGACGATGACGTCGCGCCCCGCGTACGCGTAGGCGCCTGCGAGCTCCATCGCCGCGACGTACGCCTGACCGATCTCGGAGTCGTCGGGCAGGAGCGTCGGCGGCGCGTCCATCTCGCCGTCCGGCGCACGGTCCGTGAAGGACCCGCCCGCCGCCATCGAGAGGAACCCCGACGCCGTGCGGTGACCGAACCCCCGCGAGCCGAAGTGGACGCCGACCCAGGCGAACCCGTCGTCGCCCGCGAAGAGGTCGACGTAGTGGTTGCCCGCGCCGACCGTGCCGAGCTGCTTGCGCGCGGACGGCAGGAGCGCCCGCTGGGGCCGGAACGCGGCGTCGGCGATCGCGTCGAGCACCGGGTGGTCGACCGGCTCGTCGTTCTTGCGGCCGACACCGAACGAGATCCGGGCGAAGACCTCGTCCATGACCTTCGGCAGGAGCGGCAGCAGGTCGTCCGTCCGGACGTCGGTCCGCACGGCCTTGTTGCCGCAGCCGATGTCGTAGCCGACGCCGGACGGCGACACGTGGTCGGGGTAGGCGATCGCGCCGCCGATCGGCTGCGAGTAGCCGACGTGGCCGTCGGCGCACAGCACGCCGGCGACCGCGTCACCGGCCCGAGCGCAGCGCTCCAGCTGCGCGACGGCCCGGTCGTCGACGTCCCCGCGGACGGTGATCGGGATCTCGTTCATGCCCCGAGCATCGCCGGTGGCCGGCCCTCGCGGAACGCCGGGAGCGCGCCGGCCGAGGGTTCGATTCGCGCCAGGTCGGTTCGAGCCCGCCCGACCCGCGGAGGGTTCGAACCCTTCGGGCGGGAACCCCCACGGGGTTTGCGGAGCCGGCGCGCGATCACTAGGGTCCTTCGGGTCATGTTCTCGACCTGGCAGAGCCACACGCGCTGCAGCGACGCCCCGACGGGCGCCGCCGCCATCGCGTTCGCCCTGGCCGGGGGCATGCAGCTCGACGCGCGACCGCGACCCGAGCACCGGCACCCCATCACGTTCACGCACACCGTCTAAGCGGAAGGACCATCGAATGGCTCCCGCGACGGTCGCGGGGGTCACGGTCCGGACGGTTCCGTCTCAGACGACGGGGCGCACCCGGGTTGCGTGGAACCGCGACTCGATCATCAACGCGATCCAGGAGTGGGTCGCCACATACGACGAGCCGCCCCGTGCGGCCGACTGGAACCCGTCCTCGGCCAAGTGGTCCGGCCAGACGTGGCGCGTGGAGCGCTACCGCGACGGCCGGGCCGACGGCACGCCGTGGCCGTCGCTGAACGCCGCGAAGCGGCCGTTCGGCGGCTCGCTGGCCGAGGCGATCCGGGCCGCGGGGTTCGAGCCCGCCAAGCCGGGGCCGCGGCGTCGCAGCGACGTCGAGCCCGCGCAGGTCGACCGGTTGCAGATGCCGCCGGAGGTCCGCGTGCTGCTCGACGCCGCGCTCGCCGCGGCCCGGGACGCCGAGCGGCAGTCCTCGACGCTCCAGGACCGGCTGGACCGCGCGCACGACCGCGCGGTGCGGCTGGCCGAGGAGCGCGACGACGCACGCCGGCGGGCCGGGGCGCGCGAGGCACGCGAGCGGGTCGCCCAGGACGGCGCGCTGGAGCGGGCCGCGCGGGACCTCCGCCGGGCCGAGGCCCGGATGGAGGCCGCGCGGGCCGAGGCGGCCGAGTCCCGGACGGCGAGCGAGGCCCTGCGCACGCGGCTGGCACGGGCGGAGTCCTCCGTCGGCGACCTGCGTCGCGAGCGGCGCGAGCTGCGGGCGCAGCTCGACGAGGCGACGGCCGAGGCCGGCGCGCTCGACGAGCTGCTGCGCGCTGCGCGCGCCGACGCCGAGCGGGTCTCGCGGTCGGCGGCCGTCGCCCGGTCGCCGGCGAGCGCGGGGGAGGCCCAGGCCTCCGCCGCGGCCGCGATCGCGGTGCGCGACGCGCTGGCCGAGGCCGCGCAGGCGCGTCGGGATGCGGCCGCCGCCGAGGAGCGGGCCGCCGCCGCGGAACGCGAGCTGCGCGAGACGGTCGCCGCCGTCCGGGGCGAGCCCCGCCGCCTGACCCGGGACGAGCTGGACCAGTTGCGGGCGGAGAGCCCCGCAGGCCCGGTCGTCCTGGCGGAGGCGCTCGCGGCGCTCACGTCGGCCCGGCGCTCGGCCAACCCGCACCAGCTGCGGGGGGCCCTGCGCCAGGTCGCCGAGGCGGCGGTCGGCTGGCGCGAGCGGCTCTGAGGAACCGGCGCCGCGGGGGCCCCTTCCCTGAAGGGAGCCCCCGCGGCGAGCTCCTTGCGGGAGTGCGGTCCGCCAGACGAGGGCGTGCTCGCTCGTCGGCGTCGAGGTCACTGCTTCTACGGAGGCCGCGTTCGTTCCGACGCGACGATCGCGGATCAGCGTCGACCTGCCAACTCGTTCGGTGAAGACCCTGGTTTCGTGGTCTTCATCGCGCGAGATCTGATCCGACCTCCCCTTTAGACAAAACATTTTGGAAGAAATGATTTTTCGGGCATAGTTGACCTATGTCGACGTTTCTTGGGCGCACCGAAGAGCTTGCGACCCTGACCGCCGAGCTCGACGCGATCCGCGAGGACGGCCTGGGACGGTTCATCTGGGTTCACGGTCGACGGCGGGTCGGCAAGTCGCGGCTCGTGCAGGAGCTGTGCAGTCGCGCGGGCGTCCCGTACTGCTTCTTCCAAGCGCCCGAGCGTGGCCGCGAGGCGGCGCTGGCTGACTTCGTCGACGCCGTCTCCGCCTCGACCTTGCCCGACGCCGCGCTGGTAGAGGGCACGAGCTTCGCTCGCTGGGATGCGGCGCTGATCGCCGCGACGCGGGGCGCCACGGCCGAGGCACCGGTCGTGGTCGTGCTCGACGAGTTGCCGTATCTCGCGGCGGCCGACGACGGGTTCGCGGCCGATCTGCAGCGGGCCTGGGACCGGGCGCTCGAGAGCCTCCCGGTGCTCCTCGTCGCCATCGGCTCGGACGTCCGGATGATGGAGGAGCTCGTGCGAGCCCACGCGCCGCTGCACGGGCGTCCGACGCGCCTGCTCCGGGTCGCGCCGCTCGACCCGCGAACGGTCGCCGCGCTCGTCGGTGCCGGTGACGCCCGCGACGCCTTGGAGCGCTACCTCGTCGTCGGCGGTCTTCCGGCGCTCGCCGCTGCCTGGCGCGGTGCCCGGACACGTCGAGACTTCCTCCGCGACGCGCTGCAAGACGACCAGACGCCGTTCGTCGTCCAAGCGGTGTGGTTGCTGGACGGCGAGCTCGCGTCGTCCCCGGCGGCCCGGCGCGTGATCGAGACGATCGGCGCGGGCGAGACGGCATTCACCCGGATCGTGCAACGCAGCGGCGTCTCGCAGAGCGGCGTCATGAAGGCGCTCGAGCTGCTCGTCGACCGCAAGGGTCTCGTCGAGCGACGATCGCCGCTGGCGGTTCCGCCCCCGGGGAAGAGCGCGAAGTACGTCGTGGCCGACCCGTACCTGCGCTTCTGGCTGCGATTCGTACGGCCGCACCTCGCGGAGATCACGCGTGGACTGGGCCGGACGGTGGTCGACCGGATCGAGGGCGACTGGTCGTCCTACGCTGGTCGGGCGATCGAGCCGCTCGTCCGCGAGGCGGTCGAGCGGCTCGCGACAGCAGGCAGCCGGTCGATCCTGGAGGGGACCGCCGCGGTCGGGGGTTGGTGGCGCCGCGACCACCGGGACGAGGTCGACCTCGTGGGTGCAGACGCCGGCGACCGACCGTCGGCGATCACGTTCGTCGGGTCGGTGAAGTGGCGCACTGCCAGGCCGTTCGACCGCGAGGACGCTCGGGCGCTCGTCGCGGCGCGCCAGCTCGTCCCTGGGGCTACGCGTGCGTCGCTGGTGGCCGTCTCCGCTTCGGGATTCGGCGAGCAGTTGGGCATCGACGAACGGTTCACCGCCGAGGACCTCCTCGACGCCTGGTGACACGTCGTGCCCGCCGGTTCGGCTCCAGCACCTCGTCGATCCGGTGGCGCAGCCCGTCCGGGTCGGTCGCGGGATACCGGAAGAGTCGCTCGAGCGCCTCGGCGTAGAGCGCTCGGGCTCGCGCCGGGACGACCAGGCCATCGGCGATCGTCGAGCGGAGGTCGGCCGCATCGGCGTCGATCCGCGACAGCGCCTGGGGGTACGGTTCCATACGGCGGCTCGTTACGGAGCCCTCGCGGAGGGCGAACGGTCCGGCTTCTACGAAGAGGCCGCTTTGCGACCAGAGGCACGGCTCGCGAATCGCGCCTGTGATTTGCAGGAGTTTCGCACGCCGTGGCGAGAGGTCCCGATCGTCGACGCGATTGAGCCGGCTTGAACCGCGCTTCGAACGGGAGAACCAGGCGGGGAGCAGGGAGAACGCTGGCGCGAGCGTCCCCGGATGTTGGTGCACCACCTGACCGCTCGCGACGTGCTCTCGCGCGGGATCCGCCGTGCCCCTCACATCGCCAGCGACCGCAGGCGGAAGGCCGGGTGCCGGTCCGCCTCGGCGGCGAACGCCTCGGGCGGATCGGTTGGCCGCGCATCGAAGAACGGGCGCGTGACGGCGACCTCCTGCGCGTAGGCGCGCAGGATCGCGCCGGACTCGCCGGCGGGCAGCGGTTCGAGCCCGAGCGTCTCCCGTCGCCGGCCCCGGGCGAGCTCGACCTCGCCGGCGGCGCGGGCGTTGCGGACCCACGCGACCTCGCCGTAGGGCGCCACGAGGTACTGCTGCCCGTCGCGCTCCACGAGCGTCACCGGGGTCGTGTACCGCTTGCCGGTGCGCCGCCCGACGACGGTCAGCAGCCAGGTGCGGGGCGGGCCGACGCCGACCCGCAGCCCCGTGCGGACCAGCGCGTTGAGCGCCCGACGGGCGGGGGAGAGGCGGTACGTGCGGGCCATCGGAGGATCCTGACCGGGCGCGTCCCAGGGCTCATCCGTGCTGGCCCGCAGGCGCCGGGGGGTCGGCGACGGACGCCGCCTCCCGGTCGAGCTCGGCGACGACGTCCGGCGGCGGCCGGCGGCAACCGCATGCGGCGGCGTGCTCGCGGTGCCACGCGACGCGCTGCTCCCAGGTCGCGCGGGGCGGCATCGGGTGGGCGGCGTGCCAGTCGCGGTTCACGCCACCAGTGTCGTGGGAGGCGCCGGAGCGAGCAAGCGGCCCGTACCATCGGACGTCGACCCATGGCCGTCCTCATCGCCTCCGACCTGCAGAAGGACATCAACGGCAACCCGCTGTGGCAGGGGCTGTCGTTCAAGCTCGAGCGCCGCGACCGGATGACGCTCTCCGGCCGCAACGGCGCGGGCAAGACGACGCTGCTGCGGATCCTCGCGGGGCAGACGAACCCCGACGGCGGCGGGCTCTCGTTCGAGAAGAACGCGCGGGTGATCCTCCACGACCAGCGCCCGCCGCGGGAGCAGGGGATCACGCTCCAGGAGTACGTCACCTCCGGCCGCCAGGACCTCGTCGAGCTCGAGCTGACCCTGCGGGAGCTCGAGCAGCGGATGGCCGACGGGGACATGGACGTCTTCGACGCCTACTCGAAGGCCCAGACGGAGCTCGAGGCGCTCGGCGGCTACCGCTGGCGCGACGAGGCGCTGGACATCGTCCGCGGCCTCGGCTTCACCGACGCGGACCTCGACCGCAACCTCGAGACGTTCTCCGGCGGGCAGCTCACGCGTGCCTCGCTGGCCCGCGCGCTGGCGGCGAAGCCCGACCTGCTGCTGCTCGACGAGCCGACGAACCACCTCGACCTCGAGTCGCTCGAGTGGCTCGAGAAGACGCTCGTCACGTACGACTCGGCGATCGTCCTCGTCGCCCACGACCGCTGGTTCCTCGAGGCCGTCGGCACGTCGGTGCTCGAGATCGAGGCCGGACGCGGCCGGTTCTTCAAGGGCACCTGGCACCAGTGGCGCAAGGAGCAGGCGGCCCGCGAGATCGCGCTCGGCAAGGCGATCGCCAAGCAGGAGGCCCAGATCGCGCGGATGGAGGACTTCGTCCGCCGCTTCTCCGCGAAGGCGACGAAGGCCCGCCAGGCGCAGTCGCGGGTCAAGCAGCTCAGCAAGATCGAGCGGATCAGCCGCGATCCGACCGACGACCGCACGATGGGCTTCCAGTTCAAGAAGCCCGAGCGCGCCGGGAAGATCATCTTCGAGCTCGAGCAGGGCCGGATCGAGGTGCCGCCGCCGCGCGAGGTCGCCGACCCGAACACCGGTGCTCGGACGATGGTCTCCGCCCCCGACGCGCGCGTCCTGCTGGAGGCCGCCGAGCTCTGGCTCGAGCGCGGCGAGCACGTGAACCTCGTCGGTCCCAACGGCGTCGGCAAGACGACGCTCATCGAGACCCTCGCGGGCCGCCGGCCGCTCGCCGACGGCACGATCCGGACGGGGCACAACGTCCAGATCGGCTACCTCTCCCAGCACGGCGAGGAGCTGCACTTCCCCGGGGCACGCACGGTGATCGAGGCGTGCATAAAGGCGACGGGGCTGAAGCCGAACGAGGCGCGCTCGCTGCTGGGCAAGTTCCTCTTCTCGGGCGAGGACGCCGAGAAGGAGCTCGACGGGCTCTCCGGCGGCGAGCACAAGCGCCTCGGGCTGGCGGTCCTCGTCGCCTCGGGGGCGAACGTCCTGATCCTCGACGAGCCGACGAACCACCTCGACATCGAGTCGCGCGAGGCGCTCGAGGCGGCCCTGGAGTCCTACGAGGGCTCGATGATCATGATCAGCCACGACCGCGCCCTGCTCGAGGCGATCGGGACGCGGACCGTGGCGGTCGAGGACGGCGAGCTGCACAACTACCTCGGCGGCTGGCAGGAGTACGTCGAGGTCCGCGAGGAGCGCCAGGCGCTCGAGCGCGCCGCGAAGGAGGCCGCGAAGGCCGCGGGCACGGCGGCGCCGTCCCGGGGGACGGCATCGGGCGGCAGCACGCGCGAGGAGCGCCCGGCGGCCGGCGGTGGGAAGGCCTCCGCCCCGACGACCGCACCGGCCAAGCCGCTGTCGAAGAACCGCCGGCGCGAGATCGAGAAGGCCGAGGAGCGGATCGAGCGGGCCGAGCAGGCGCTCTCGGCGCTCGAGGAGGAGCTCGCCGCCCCCGACGCCTGGGCGACCCCCGAGGCCTCGGCGAAGAACGAGCGGCGGCTCGGCGACGCGCAGGCGAAGGTCGCCGAGCTCTACGACCGGCTCGAGCAGCTCTCCGCCTGACGCGAACCGCGGGCCGGCGGGCGGCCCTCGAGCCAGAGCGGGTCGCGGCGGGGGCGCGCGGCGACGGCCCGCTCGCCTACGGACGCGTCGCGTCGCGTCGGTCCCGGCCGGCGGGGCGCCGGGCGCGCGGACGGCGGCTGCGTCGCCCGGCGGGCGCGGACCGCGGCGAGGACCACCGCGACCGCGGTGCCGCCCAGCACCGGCAGCAGGAGCCAGGCGCTGCGTCCGTCGGTGCCCGACCCGATCGCGTGGCCGACCGCGAGCAGGAACGCCACCGTCGTGCACCGGTGGATGCTGCGCCACCGCGTCGCTCCGATCCGCTTGCGCAGGTAGAAGCTCGGCCCGAGCAGCAGCACGCCGTACCCCGCGATCTGGCCGAACCCGGTCCAGACGGGCGCGTGGTCGACGGCGAAGGGCACGAGCACCTCGACGACGCTCGGCCGCAGCCAGCCGTCGAACAGCAGCGCGAGGACGTGGACGGCGAGCGCGCCGATCGCCGCGACGGCGAGCATCTCGTGCACGACCCCGACCTGCTGGCGCAGGTGCGGACGGCGTCGCAGCAGCCCCCCGGCCGAGGCAAGGCCGAGCCAGACGGTGAGGGTCAGCGCGACGAGCGCGGCGACGCCCGCGGCTCGCGCCGTGAGCCAGGCGGCGTACGCGGTCGGGTCGCGCTGGGCGACGGCGGCCACCACGGGGCTCACGCGGACCACCGCCACGCGCCGGCGCGGTCGGTGGCGTGGCGCAGGACCACCCCGTGCTCGTCGACGGCGAGACCGCCGCGCGGCGCCAGGGCATCGACCGCTGCGGGGCCGCGCAGCAGGGTGGCGCCGGCGAGGATCTCGGCCTCCTCCGCCGTCGGCGCGAGCGCCGTCACCGTCAGCAGGCCGGTCCAGGCCGAGCGCCCGGACGACGGGTCGATGAGGTGGTGGGCCGGTCGGCCGTCGGGTCGGCGCCAGATCCGGCGGTCGATCCCGGACGTCGCGATCGCCCCGCCCGAGAGGAGGACCCGACCGACCGGGCCGCCGAGCGGTCCGGCGACGTCGACGGCGAACGGCCGCGTCCGCGCGCCGGGCCCGCCGACGCGCAGGTCGCCGCCGAGGTCGACGGCCCAGCGGGCGAACGGGTGCAGGAGCGCCGCGGCGCGGTCCGCGAGCCAGCCCTTCGCGGTCGCGCCGACGTCGAGCTGCACGCCGACGGGCCGGGTGACGGTGCGCTCCCGGCGTCCGAGGCGCACGGACCGCCAACGGCCGTCGTGCGCCGGTGCCGCCGGTCGGCGCGTCGGCGCGTCCCGCAGCGCGGCGAGCAGCCCGGCGGGGCGGGCGTCGCGGCGGCTCTCGGCGTACCCCTCCGCGACGAGGGCGGGCAGGACGGTCGGGTCGAGCAGACCTTCCGTCCGCGCGGTGGCGGCCTGTGCGGCGCCCAACGCGTCGAGGACGAGAGGGTGCACGACGACGGTCTCCTCGCGCGCGCGGTTCAGCAGCATGAGGTCGCTGTCGGGAGCGAAGCGCGTCAGGCGGCGCTGGGCCTCGGCGACGAGGTCGCGCACGGCAGCGACGGCCGCGCCCGGATCCGGGCCGGACGACGGGCTCTCGACCACGACCCGGCAGGCCGTGCCGAGGGCCCGGAACGTCGATGCGGCGCGGAGCGGCGGCGCCGGGGCGTCGCGGGTGCCGGCGGGGAAGCGGAGGCTCGGCACGGCGGTCACGAGCTGCGGGTGGTCAGGTCGGGGCTCGAGGAGGCGGCGTCCCCGGCGCTCGCCGCGGCGGAACCGGCGTCGCCGGAGCTCGTGCCGTCGTCCCACGAGCCGTCGCCGTCCGCCGTGGCGCTCGACGCGTCGCCGTCGTCCTCGGACCCCGTCGTGGCACCCGACGTCGCGTCGCTCCCGTCGCTCGTCGTCGTGCTCGTCGCGGCGCCGGAGGCGACCGTGCCGAGTCGCGGGTCGTCGCCCGACGCCACGCGTGCGCCGAGCAGCACGAGGACCACGAGGAACGTGGCGGCAGTCGAGCCGGCGGTGGCGATCGCCGCGCGCCGGCGGAAGCGGCGACGCTGCAGGGCACGCGCCAGGCGAGCGCGCTCGCCGGCGTCGCCCGGGGGCGCCGCGTCGCGCTCCGGGGCCGGCGGGTCGGGGGTCACGCGGTGCATGGGCCGATGGTCCGCCGCCGGGATGAGGCGGACGTGAGCACGGGCCGAGAGGCCCGTCCGGAACGGCTGGGAGGTTCCTGAGCGGCGGACCGCCAGCGGCGCGCGGTCGCCGGCGGGTCTGCGGGCGAGACCTTCCGGAGCGGTCGCCCGTCCGCTGGGATCGACCCGAGCCGCGGTCCCGGCTAGCGTGCCGGGGCGTGCCCGCCCGACCACAGCTCCCGCGCGCCCGCTTCGGCGACCTCCTCGCCGAGGACCTCGTCGCCGTCACCGACGACCCGGCGGTCGTCGACCGCGGTGGTCGCTGGGCGGTCGTCGTCGACTTCGAGGGCACGATCACCGCGGCGCGCTTCCGCACGTGGCGGCGCGCCGACGCGACGGCCGACGCGGTCGGGGGCCGCTGGTCCGGGGTGCCCGCCAGCCGCTGGGACAGCTCGCTCGGGCCGCTCGCCCACGCCGAGGGCGTCGACGAGATCCGGGCGAGGATCGCTGCGGGCGACGTCTACCAGGTGAACCTCTGCCGGGTGCTCGAGACGCCGCTGGACGACGGGACGACGCTCCACGGCCTGCACGCCGCCCTCGCGGCCGCGCACCCGGCGCCGTACGCGAGCCACGTCTACCTGCCCGAGCACGACCTCGACGTCGCCTCGGCCTCGCCCGAGCTCTTCCTGCGCCGCGACCGCGAGCACCTCGTGACGCGGCCGATCAAGGGCACCGCGGCGACGGCCGACGCGTTCCTGGACAAGGACCGCGCGGAGAACGTCATGATCGTCGACCTCATGCGCAACGACCTGGGACGGGTCTGCGTGCCGGGGAGCGTCCGCGCCACGGCGCTCTGCGCGCCGGAGCACCACCCCGGGCTCGTGCACCTCGTCTCGACCGTCGAGGGCACGCTGGCGGACGACGTCGGCTGGGGCGAGATCCTCGCGGCGACGTTCCCGCCCGGCTCCGTCGTCGGCGCCCCGAAGCTCGCGGCCCTCGACGTCATCCGGCGGCTCGAGCCGGTGCCGCGCGGCCCCTACTGCGGGGCGATCGGCTGGATCGACGCCGACGACGACCACGCCGAGCTCGCGGTCGGCATCCGCACCTTCTGGCGCAGCGCCGGGACGCTGCGACTCGGCACCGGCGGCGGCGTCACGTGGGACAGCGATCCCGAGGGGGAGTGGCGCGAGACGGAGCTCAAGGCGCGGCGGCTGCTCGCCGTCGCCGAGGGCTGAGCCGCGTCGGCGCTGCGCGTCGGTGGCGTGCCCGATCACCGACGGGACGGGCCGGCGGGGAAGCTTGTAAGGTCGGCCTAAGAACTGCTTCGGCCCGGTGGTGGGGGTGATCCCCTCCCTCGGTGTCCGCGAGTGGTTCGCGACCTCGTCTCGGCACGACATCGCGTACAGCGTCCGCTGGTGCGTCGATGGCGCACGCCCCGACGGGCCGGAACGTCCGGGCGGCGCCGTGCGCGGCCCGGTTCACGCCAGCGCACCAGGAGAGCCCCCTCGTGATCGACCACGTCCCCCCTTCCGCCCGGTCATCGGCATCGACCGGAGCGCCGCGGATCGCCGCGTGCGTCTCGCTCCTCCTCGTGCTCCTCCTCGGCACGGCCGGCACCGCCGCGGCCGCGCCGACGCCGATCACGGCCGGGGCGGGCCTCGACTGGGGGCTGAAGGCCTCTTGGCGCACGTACATCGGGACCGCCGGGACGACGCTCTCCGACGGTGCGACGTACGACGCGGCGTCCGGCCGCTTTCACTTCCCCGTGACGGGCGGCAGCTACGACCCCGAGACCCGCGAGACGACCGTCCAGTTCGGCGGCACGGTCCAGTTCCTCGGGCACTGCGAGGGCGAGGGCGGGACGCACGTGCGTCCGTGCGCCCTGGACACGACGCTCTCCGCGCCGCGGATCGAGCTGACCGGCGACGGTGGGTTCCTCTACGGCAAGATGGTCAGCCGGCCGATCGACGGCGGCGAGCTCGAGGACCTGCCGGACGTGCAGATCGCCGCGCTCGACCTCGAGGACGCCACGCCGGTGGTCCAGTCCGGGAAGGTCACCTGGGACGGACTCGAGGCGCGGATGGCCGCCGAGGGCTCCAAGGTTTTCACGTACGCGATCGGCACCCTGCTGGACGCGGTGAGCCTCGGCTACGACGGGGATGGCGGCACGCCGGCGCTCGAGGAGTGGGCGACGCCGTCCGAGGGGCGCTACACCGAGACGAAGCTGCCGATCGGCGGCACCGGGCGGTTCGTGGCGACCACGCGGATCGGCAGCGTCGGCGGCGGGATGCTCGCGGTCCGCTCCGACACGTACGGCGTCGGGGTCGTCGACGCGCGCACGCTGAAGGCGCCGAGCGCCGACGCGTTCGTCAGCGGGCCCGGGAACTACCTCGCGCTCGACACGCTCGCCGTCGACCCCAAGGCCAAGGCGATCTTCGGCGTGCGAGCCGAGGGCGACGGCGCGGTCGTCCGCTTCGCCTGGGACGGCTCGGCGCTCACCGGCGGCGCCATCCCCGGGTCCGAGCGCGGCCCGGACGCCCACACCGACCCGTCGTTCAAGGGCGCCGGGGTCTGGGACGCCGCCAACGACCGCTACCTCTACGTCCGGCAGCTCCGCACGAGCCAGGTCCAGACGCTGTGGGAGGCGAAGGCCGCCGGCGGCGCATGGGGCGTCCGCGAGATCGGTCCGATCCGCGGCGAGAACGGCCGGCCGCTGCCCCAGCGCGTGGCGAGCCTGACGCCGATCCCCAGCGGGCAGCAGGGCGGGCCGGTCCATCTGGCCGCTGCGGTCTGGTCGGGCGACCGGCCGACGCTGCGCGTCGTGCTCGAGGACGACGGCGCGACGGCGTCGCCGATGCTCGCCGACGATGCGGAGACCCCCGGCGTCTCGCAGCTCTGGCGCACCGACAACGGCATCTACGCGCTCGCCGGGTCGGACCTCCTGTGGTACCCGGTCGGCAAGGGGCCGTGGGGCACGATCGGCCAGCCGCAGCGGGTGGCGCTGCCGCGCGGCGACCTCAACCGCCGCGGCGACTGGAACGCGGTCGACCCGGCCACCGACACGTTCGTGTCCGCGACCGGCGGACTGCAGCGGATCGCACGGGTCCGCGCCGGCGTCTTCCAGCACGACTTCGCGGTCCCGAGCCTGCCGGACGGGCTGGGGTACTGGAACCACTCGGTCCTCGGCCTCGATCCGGAGGGTGACCTCCAGGTCACGTCGATCGAGGACGACGCGCTGCTGCGGCTGCACCACGAGGGGACGACCCCGCAGTTCGGCACGCAGCCGCAGGAGCAGGTCACGCAGATCCGGCAGGACGGCGCCCGCGGGACCGCGACGTTCACCGCGACCGCGGCCGGCGTCCCGGCGCCGACGCTCCGCTGGCAGGCCCGTACGCCGGGCGTCGCCGGCTGGGAGGACCTCGTCGACGGCGAGCACGTGCAGGGCGCCGCGACGCCGACGCTCACCGTCCGGGTCGGCGCCGAGGACGGCGGCCGGCAGTACCGGGCGGTCGCGTCCAACCAGGCCGGGGCGGTCGCCAGCGCCCGCGTTCGCGTCGACGTGCAGACCCTGCCCGGGATCTCGGTCCAGCCGGACGACGCCGACGTCGTCGAGGGCGCCGACGCGCGGTTCCAGGTCATGCCGATCGGCAACCCGGACCCGGAGGTCACCTGGCAGCGCCGGGTCGGCGGCTTCTGGCAGACGATCGATCCCGAGGACGGAGACGTCCGGATCGCGCGCGGCGTGCTGACGGTCCCGTCGGCGACCGCCGAGCAGCACGGAAGCCTCTTCCGCGCGAAGCTCGTCAACGCCGTCGGGACGACGTTCAGCCGCGCGGTGCGGCTCGGGGTCAGCGGACCGCCGACCTCGCCGACGACGATCCGCGGCGGCCACGTCGACTGGGGCTTCGCGGCCCGCTGGCGCTGCTACGTCGTGGGGCAGGTCGCTCGTGGCGGGGTCGTCGTGGACGGCGGGATCGCCCGCAACCCCGGCACGCTCGCCAGCGGCCCGCTCTGCACCGACAACGCCGGATCGGAGAGCTTCCGCTTCGCGGTCACCGGCGGCAGCTACGACCCGGCCGGCGGCCGGCTGCTGGTGCGGCTCGCCGGCACCGTCCGGTTCTGGGGTCACGCGCACCACGTGCCCGGCAGCGACGTCCCGCAGCTGGACACGACGTTCTCGAACCTCCGGATCGAGGGGCAGGGCGACGTCGTGGCGCTGCGCGGCGACGCCGTCGGCGCGACGATGGAATCGCCGACCCCGACGGCGCATCGCGACGTCGAGATCGTGCGGGTCCGCGTCGCCGGGACCGGACCGGTCGTCCGCGACGGCGCGCTCACCTGGACGAACGCTCCGACGACGCTGACCGCCGACGGCGCGGCGATCTTCGGCAGCTACGCGGAGGGGGAGGCGTTCGACCCGCTGTCGCTCGCGGTCAGCGGCGAGCCGACGACGCCGCAGCCGCAGCCCGAGCCGCAGCCCCGGCCGCCCGCGCCCGATCCGGCGCCCGTCCTGCAGGTGACGCAGGTGGTCGAGCGGCTGGTGCCCGGGCCCAGCGGCCCGCGCCGGCCGACCGTCGCGCGTCGCGCGTCGCGGTTGCGCCTCGACGCCCGCGGCGGAGCGACCCTGGCGACGGTGCGCTGCCCGGAGGGGACCACGGCCTGCCGCCTGCGCCTCCCGTCCCGGGTGGCGGTCCGGATCGCCGGCAAGCGGCACCGGGCGGCGGTGCGGGGCGCGGGGACGGTCGCCGCGGGCACGCGCAAGGCCGTGCGCGTCCAGCTGCCGACCGCGGCGCGCCGCAGCCTCCGGGGGCGGGCGACCCGGCTGCGGATGGCGGTTCGCGTCGACCACGGCGCACAGCGGACGACGCGCACCATCGCGGTGACCCTGCGGCGCTGAGCCGGCCGGCCGCTCCACCGCGACCCGCGGATCCCAGGTCCCTGTTCCGGTGGAGCGGCGCTCACCGCTCCGCGGTCGTGACGTCACGGCCGTCGGGCGGCTCCCACCGGCCGTCGCGCCAGCGGACCGCCGCGCCGTCGGGCAGCAGTGCGACCGCGCGGCCGCGATCGGGACGGCCCCAGAGCGTCGCGACGTACGGGCGCTCGGCGGCCGGCACGTCCCCGAGGCCGCGCGCGACGTGCTCGAGCGGGTGGCTCACGACGATCGCGCCCGACCGGACCCAGACCGGCGTGCGCTCGAGCGGCGCCGCGACCGGCACCGGGGGGTCGCCGCGGCGCGCGACGACCTCGCGCCCGCTCCAGGTCTCGACCCAGCGGCCCTCCGGCAGCGGCACCGTCCGGCCGTCGCTGCCCTCGTCGACGATCGGCGCGACGAGCAGCGACGGCCCGTAGCCGAACGCGTCGGGCACGCCCCAGAGCCGGTCGTCCCCCGGGTCCAGCCACGCCAGCGGCCGCACGATCGGCACGCCGCTGCGCGACGCGCTCCGCGCCGCGGCGAGCACGTAGGGCACGAGCATCTCGTGCAGCAGGGCCGCCCCGCGGAAGAGGTCGAGCGTCCGATGGTCGTAGGTCCACGGCTCCTGCTCCAGCCGCGCGTGGGCCTGCATCAGCGGGGTGAAGCAGCCCAGCTGCGCCCAGCGGACGAGCAGCTCGGGGCTGCAGCGGGCCACGCCGGCGTCCCCGAGGTAGCCGCCGACGTCGTGCGACCAGTTCGAGATCCCGGAGTGCGCGGCCGAGATCGTCGCCGCCAGCAGGACCCGCAGCGACCAGAAGTCCGACGCCTGGTCGCCGGCCCAGAGCATCCCCGTCGCCTGCTGGCCGGTCCAGCCGGAGCGGCCGAAGAGCACGCCCTGCCCGGGGTGGACGCGCTCGAGCGCGCGGCGCATGGAGCGGCGGTAGTCGTCGCCCCACCGCCAGGCGCGGGTGGCGCCGGTCGTGCCGTCGGCGAAGCGGACCGTCTCCGGGAGGTAGTAGCCCTCGCCGTCGTCGGCCTTGATGCCCTGCACGCCGAGCGCGAGCGTCGTCTCGGCCTGCGTCCGCCACCACGCCTCGCCGGGCCCGGTGAAGTCGATCGGCGAGCCGCGGCCCATCCACCACTGGGCGAGGTACGGCGCCCCGGCGACCGGCAGGTCCTCCAGCGCGTCCTCCTCGCCGGCGAGCGCGTCGCGGACGGCGGCCAGGTGGTCGGCGGCCTCGGTCGCGGGCGGCCGGACGTACGCCCCCGTCCGCGCGCCCTCGGCGTACGTCTCCGCCGATCGGGCGTGCAGCCGGATCGACGCCGGGTCCGGCGGCGTCTGGCCCCCGACGGCGTCGACGTTGACCCACGGCGTGACCCACACCACCGTCCGCACGCCGTCCTCGCGCAGCCGGCGGAGCATCCCACCGAAGTCCGGCAGCTGGTGGGGGTTCGGGCGCCAGGTGTTGTACTGCGTCTCCCACGGGGAGTCGAGCACCACGGCGTCCAGCGGGATGTCGTGCCAGCGGCAGCCGCGCACGTCCTCCTCGACCTGGTCCTGGTGCTCGTGGACGTCGCGCGACTTCCAGAAGCCATAGCCCCAGTCGGGCAGCAGCGCGGGCCGGCCGGTGGCACGCTGGAAGGCGAGCAGTCGCTGGACCGGACCGGGGTGGACGTGCAGCACGAGTCGGAGCGGACCGCTGGCGCTGCGCACGCTCGCCGAGGCGGCTCCGGCGTCGAGGTCGAAGCGCGTGCCGTTGCCGGCGGTGTCCAGCCACGCGGCCCAGCCGTCGGAGGACTGGAGGAACGGGACGGGGGCGTAGTCCCCCTGGGGGACGCCGCCGGCCGCCGCCATCGCCGGCGAGCAGCCCGGCCCGAGGTAGCGCCGGTCGGCGCCGAGCTGGATCCGACGACCCGCGTGGTCGACGGACGGGTGATGGCGGGCCCCGAGCCCGGCCAGGCGCGTGCCGCTCGCCGTCGCCCAGCGCGCGCCGATCCGCAGCGGCGGGTCCTCGGGCGTCGTCGTGCCGTTGGGGTCCTCCGGGTCCCGTCCGTCGACGGTCAGCTCGACGACGACGACGTCGTCGGCCGGGAGCCCGACGCGCAGGGTGCCGCGACGCCCGCTCGCCGCCCGCAGCGCGAGCGTGCCGCCCGCGGCGCCCGCCGCCCGGGGGAGGGCGCCGAGGCCGACGAGCTCGTCCTCCGGCTCGAGCCGCTCGTGCGCCACGACGCCCTCCGTCACGCGGACGAAGCGGTCGTGCACCGTCCCGTCGCGCGCCCAGGGCGTGATCGACAGCGGCGCGCCGGGACGACCGTCGCGCTCGACCACGACGCGCAGCGGGTCCGCCGTGATCCGCACGCGGACCCGTCCGCGCGCGAGCTCCAGCACGACCGGGGAGGAGGTCGGGACGGCGGCCACGAGGCCCCATGCTCGGCGTCGCGCCCGCGCTCGCGGTGAACGCTCGGTGAACGTCGCACGCTCGTGGAAACCTCCTGCAAGGGCCGGGGTTGCGGCGGGGTTGCGGCGGGCTCCGGATCCCCTTCCGGCCTTCACGCCATCGTCACGAGTCGGTCACGAGGCCGTCACGAGGACGCCGTCCACGAGGCGGACCCTTGCGGGGCATGAGCACCCCGCACGGCAACGCCCCCCAGCCAGGACCGAGCGACGACCACGGGCTGAGCGCGCTCGAGGCCTCGGCCTCCGACGCGTCCCGGATCCCCCCGGCGCTGTCCCGGGCCGACCTCCACGTCCACACCACGGCGTCGGCCTACTCGAAGCTCGGCGTGCAGCGCTCCGTCGGCATGCCGGAGTGCGCCACGCCGCCGGAGGAGGCCTACGAGGTCGCCAAGCGGCGCGGGATGGACTTCGTGGCCGTCACCGACCACGACACGATCGCGGGCGCCCTGCAGATCGCCGACCGGCCCGACGTCATCGTCGGCGAGGAGCTGACCGCCTGGTTCAAGGGGGAGCCCTGCGCCGTGCACGTCCTCTGCCTCGGCATCACCCAGGACGACCACGACTGGCTCCAGGCGCACAACCACGACGTCGTGCGCTGCGCCGAATACCTCCACGGTCGCGAGATCACCACGGCGCTCGCCCATCCCTTCTACTACGTCGAGGCGCCGCTGACCGCCCGTCACCGCCGGCTGCTCGCCGAGCTCTTCCCGATCTGGGAGGTCCGCAACGGCTCCCGGGCCCGCGAGCTGAACGCCCCGGCCGCGACGTACATCGACACGCACGGCGGGATCGGGATCGGCGGCACCGACGACCACGCCGGCGTCGACATCGGCCGGACGTACACCGAGACGCCGCTGGCCTACGGTCCGGCCGAGTACCTCGCGCACATCCGCGCCGGCCGCTGCGTCGCCCGCGGGATCCAGGGGGGCGCGGCGAAGTGGTCGCACGCGGCCATGGGGATCGCGATCCGCGCGCTGGGCCTGGGGGAGGGCGGCGAGCCGGTCGCCCGTCCGCGGCCCGAGGCGATGCTGAAGATCGTCAGCCGCGTCATGAGCGAGGGCGACGTCCGTCGCGGCGAGCAGGAGCAGCAGCGCGACATCGGCCCCGAGGACGCGCGCTCGATGCTCCGGGCCTGGCTCGACGGGGTCGGGCTCCAGCACCTCGGCGCCGACGAGCTCCTGGCGATGTTCCAGGAGGAGGGCTTCGACCACGCCGACCTCCAGCGCCGCGCGACCCGCGCGCACGAGCGCAAGCTCGTGACCGCGGTCGAGGGCGTGCTCGACGCGGTCACGTCGCTCGACGGCAGCGAGGAGGCGGTCGCGGCCGCCGGGGAGCGGCTGCCCGAGCTCGGCGGCGAGCTCCTCGACGCGCTGGTGCCGGTGATCCCGTACGCCCCCTCGACGGCCTTCCTCGGCCGGGAGCGGCGCAAGCTCAAGCCGCGGATGGACGGCGAGCGCCCGCGCGTGGCGCTGATCGCCGACGGCATCGGGGGGATGCACGGCGTGACCCACACGCTGAACACGATCCGCGAGCGCGGCGTCCCCGGCTTCGACGTCGAGGTCATCGGCACCGACCACAACGTCGACCGGCGGCTCCCGGCCGTCGCGGAGGTCGACATCCCCTTCTACGAGGGCCTGCGGCTCGGCGTCCCGAGCGTCCCGGCGCTCGTCGAGGAGCTCTCCGAGGGCCGCTACGACGTCGTCCACCTCTGCTCTCCCGGGCCGGCGGGCGTCGTCGGCCTCGGCCTGGCGAAGCTCCTCGAGCTGCCGCTGCTGGGCAGCTACCACACGGAGCTGGCGACCTACACCGGCCTGCGCTCGGCCGACCGGCACCTCGAGCAGTGGGCGACGCTCGCGCTCGGGGCCTTCTACGGCCAGGCCGACGTCGTCGTGACGCCGAGCCCGCAGAGCGACGAGGCCGTCCGCGCCCTGGGCATCGCCGAGGACCGGATCGGCCGCTGGGACCGCGGCGTCGACGTCGAGCGCTTCAGCCCGGCCCGTCGCGACCGCCGCCGGCTGGCGATCGCCGCCGGCCACGAGGTCGCCGACGCCGGCGACGACCACGTCTACGTGCTCTACGCCGGGCGCCTGACGAAGGAGAAGGGCGTCGACCTGCTGGCGGAGGCGTTCCTCGCCGCGCGCCGCCGGGATCCGCGCCTGCACCTCGTGCTCGCCGGCGGCGGCCCCGAGGAGGAGCAGCTCCGCGCCCGGCTCGGCGGACACGCGACGTTCCTCGGCTGGCTCTCGGGCGACGACCTCGCCGACGCCTACGCGAGCGCCGACCTCTTCCTCTTCGCGAGCCGCACGGACACGTTCGGGCAGGTCCTGCTCGAGGCCCAGGCGTCCGGCCTGCCGATCGTCGCGGTCGACGAGGGCGGGCCCCGGTCGCTCGTCGCCGACGGCGTCAGCGGGTTCCTGCGACCCGCCGCGGCCGACGCGCTGGCGGAGGCGCTGCTGGCCCTCTCCGCCGACCGCCGCCTGCGCGAGCGGCTCGCGGCGGGCGGGCTCGCCGCGGTCGCCGATCGCACCTGGGACGCGGCCCTCGGGCGGCTCGCCGCCGGCTACCGCCGCGCGCTGGCCGCCGGCACCCTGCGCGCCGCCCGCCGCGACGCCGAGGCGGCCGCCGCCCGCGAGCTCGTGCGGCCCGCCGGGGAGCGCCGGGTTGCCTGACGCGGTCTCGCTGGCGGACCGGCGCGCGCGGCGGCGGTCCACCGGCACCGATCCGGCCGTCGCGGACGGCGCTGCGCCGGTGCCGATCGCCCGGCCGCTCGACGGCGAGCGGCCGGGCCCGACGCGGCGTCACGGACGGCGGCTGCGGATCGTCGACGTCACGCTCTGGTACGGCGAGCGCTCCGGCGGGATCAAGAGCTACCTCGACGCGAAGCGGCGTCACGCCGCCACGACCGGCGCGTTCGAGCACCACGTGATCGTGCCCGGCGAGCGCGACGGCCACCACGACGGCATGCACCGGATCCGCGGCGTGCGCGTGACCCGCAACGACTACCGCCTGCCGCCGGGCGGCCGGGGGCTGTGCCGCACGATCGCCGAGCTGCGCCCGGACGTCGTGCTGCTGCACGACCCGTTCTGGACGCCACGGCAGGCGGTCGCCGCGGCGCACGCCTCCGGATCGCTCGTCGTGGCGGTGCACCACGGCTCCGCGGCGCTCGACGCCGCCGGGATGCCGGGTCCCGACCTGCTCTGGACCCCCGTGTTCCGCGCCTGGATCCGGCACGCCTACCGGGCCGTCGACGCCGTGATGTCGGTCGTCGACCCGACACCGGACAGCGGGCGGGGGGCCGATCTGCCCCTGCGGCTCGGGCTGGACCCCGCGTTCCGGCCCCGCCCGGAGGTCGTCCGCGGCGACGAGGTCCTGTACCTCGGTCGGCTCTCGCGCTCCAAGGGCGTCGGCGACCTGCTCGACGCGGCCGTCGGCGCGGACTGGCGCCTGCGGCTCGTCGGCGACGGGCCGTGGCGGACCGGGCTGCCCGCGGAGATCGCGACGCGGGGCCTCTCCGAGCGCGTGACGCTCGAGCCCTACGTCGAGGATCGCGCGGCCGTCGCGGCGCGCTACGCGCGGGCGGCGTGCGTCGTCATGCCGGGTCCGAACGAGACGTTCGGGCTCGTCGGGCTCGAGGCCGCCGCGACCGGGGCGCCCGTGGTCTGCTGCGCGGGCGCGCCGTCGGCGGCGCGGATCGGACCGCTGGCCCACCGGTTCCCCGCCGGGGACGTGGGCGCGCTGCGCGCGGCGGTCGACGCGGCGCGGGCGCGCGGCGCCGCCGGTGGCGATCCGGCGCTCGGTCGGCGGATCGCGTGGCGCCACGGCTGGACGACCCTCTTCCACGAGGAGCTCGTCGACCTCGTCGCCCTGCTGGAGCGCGCGGAGCGGAGCGTCGCGGCGTGAGCCGGCTGGTCGGCCTCGACGGCACGGGCGCAGCCGGCGGGCGCGCGCTTCGTGGCGCGTGGCCGACCGCGGACGCCGGACCGCGCGGGTCCGGATCGGCCGCCGGCCGGCACCGGGAGCCGCAGCGGCTGGCCGTCTCGATCCACGAGATCGAGCCCGCCACCTGGGAGCGCTGCGCGCTGCTGCGCGAGTGGCTCGCCGATCACGGCGTGCGGCGGGTCGCGCTGCTCGTCGTGCCGGCACCGGACCTGCATCCGTTCGACCGCCGCAGCCCGTCGCTGCGCGACTGGCTCGCCGATCGGCTCGCGGACGGCGACGAGATCGTCCAGCAGGGGTTCTGCCCGGGGCGCGGCCGGCCGTCCGGCGAGGGCCGCTGGCGGGGCGTGCCCCGCGTCGGGCACGCGGGACCCGGCGAGTTCGCCCGGCTCGACGCCGAGGAGACCGCTCGGGCGCTCGACGCGGGGCGCCGGATCCTGCGGGCGGCCGGCCTGGCGCCCGCGGGGTTCGTGCCGCAGGGCTTCGCGTACACGGCGCCGCTGCACGCCGCGCTGCGCGAGCGCTACGGGTGGTGGGCGACGTCGGCGGCGATCCACGCCCCGGCCGGCGCGCCGCTGCACGCGCCGGCGCTGGACCTCGCCGGTGCGGACCCGGTCGCGCGGGCCGCGGGTCCGCTGCGTCGCCGGGTCCTCGCCGGACGGGCGGCGCTGCTGCGGATCGAGCTGCATCCCGGGGACCTCGACCACCCGCGGCGCGTCGCCGCGGCGGAGTCCCTGCTGCGGCGCCACGCGGGCCGGCCGGCGGTCACCGGCAGCGAGCTCGTCGGGGCATGACGGACGCGTCGCGGACCGTCGACCGGCTCGCCCGCGAGACGCTCGCGGCGAACTGGCGCAGCGGCGTGCGCGAGGGCGTGCCGTACGGCTACACCTGCCCCGCGACGCCCCGCTACCGCCACCAGTGGCACTGGGACAGCTGCTTCACCGCGATCGCGTGGTCGCGCTTCGACGGCGACCGGGCCCGCGAGGAGCTGCGCACCGTGCTGCGCAGCGGCGACCCGCGGATCTCGCCGGCGGTGCCCGCCGGGACCCGCCGCGGCACCGGGTTCTCGGGGTTCCTGCCGCACACGACGTTCTGGGACCGCCCGGCGGGGTGGCGGCGCGCGCCGTTCTACGCCACGCGGGAGCGGTGGGGCGGCCTGGCCACGGCGTCGATCGGGCCGCCGCTGCTGCCGATGGCCTGGGAGCGCGTGGCGACGGCGACCGACGACGCGACGTTCGCCGCCGAGGCGCTCGAGCCGCTGGCGGCGCATCTCGACTGGCTCGGCCGCCACCGCGATCTCGCGGGCGACGGCCTGCTCACGATCCTCCTGCCCGACGAGTCCGGGCTCGACGACAGCCCGCAGTACGACGGGCCGTTCCGCGGCCTCGCCCACGACGGACCGGGGTACTTCCGCCTCGTCGAGCGCGTGCGCCGCGCCGGCTACGACGCGCACCGCCTCGCCGACCGGCGTCCGCACCACGTCGCCGACGTGTGGACGACGACCGCCTACGCGCTGTCGCTGCACGCGATGGCGCGGCTCAGCGGCGACCGGACGTGGGCGACGCTGGCGGCGCGCAGCGAGCGGGCCCTCGTCGAGCGCTGCTGGGACGAGTCGGCGGGGCTCTTCCGCGACCTCGCCGGCCCCGGCCGTCGCCCGGTGCGGGTCGCGACGTGGTCGGGCCTCGCGCCGCTCGTCCTGCCGGGGGTGCCCGAGCCGATCCGCCGCCGGATCGTCGAGGAGCAGCTCCTGGACCGCCGGCGCTTCCGCGCCGCCGTGGGCGTCCCGTCCGTCTCCCAGGCCGAGCCGTCCTTCCGCCCGGCCTTCGACCGCTGGCGCACCTGGCGCGGCCCGTCGTGGGTCAACGTCTCGTGGCTCCTGCTGCCGACGGTCGCCGCCCTGGGCTACGAGCGCGAGGCCGGCGAGATCGCCGCGTCGCTCGTGACCGCCGTCGCGCGCGAGGGGCTGCGGGAGTACTACGACCCGCGCGACGGCCGCGGGTACGCGGCACGCGGCTTCGGCTGGTCGGCGCTCGCCTGCGATCTCGCCGACGGCGTCGCGGGCCGCTGGCCCGCACCGGTCGGCGGCGCGGCGCCGGTCCTCGGGCCCCTCAGCGGCGCTTGAGGGCGATGCCCTCGAGGTGGTGCGCGACGGTCTCGCACGCGTCGATGGTGTCCTCGAGCGCGCCGTAGAGGTCCTTCCAGCGGATGACGAACAGCGGATCGAGACCGAGCTCGAAGAGCGAGCCGATCGCGTCGCGGCTGATCCGATCGCCGTCGTTCTCGAGCCGATGGATCTCGACGAGGTACGGCGCGAGGTCGCCGTCGCGGCGCAGCGCGGCGAGCGCGAGCGCCAGCTGCTCGCCGCAGCCGACGAGCAGCTCGGCGAGCTGCTGGGCCTGCTCGGTCGTCGCCTCGACCCGGTACACCGCGAGCATGTCCGCGACCGCCTCGGCGTCGTCGATGACGTCGTCGAGGGCCGTGGCCAGCCGGAACCCGTCGTCGATCTCGAACGGGCGGTCCGCCGCGCCGGCGTGGCGTCGCTCGCTCAGCCGGTGGATGAGGTCGTGGGCGATCCGGTCGCCCTCGCGCTCGCAGTCGACCATCGCCTGCGTCCGCGCCCCGGCGCCCTCCGGGTAGTCCCGGACGAGGTCCCGCAGGAGCAGGGTGGCGCGCTGGATCGCGCGGCCGTACTCCTCGAGGAGGTCGAACAGGGCACCGTCGCCGGTGCTCGCGCGCAGGAACTGGACCATCGCTGCGCTCGACGCTACCCCGCGCGGCGCGGTCCGCCCAGCGACGCCCGACCGGTTTCACGTCCGGTTCACAGGTGGTTCACCGACCGGTAACCCGACCCGGCGCGGGCCCCCGGACACTCGTGACCGATGACGACGGCCACTCGTGCGACCGACCTGCCCGAGGCGTCCGACGGCCTGCCGCTCCGCGTGGCGCACGTCGAGATCCGTCCCCGGGAGGGCATGGCGATGGTGGGCGACCGCGCGGTGGCGCTGTCCGTCCGCGAGTTCTCGCTCCTCACCGCGCTGGCGCGGCGCGCGGGCCACGTGATCGCCCGCGAGGAGCTCTTCTCCACCGTCTGGGGCGGGTCGCTGCGACGCGGCGACCGCTCGATCGACGTCTACGTCCACAAGCTGCGGCAGAAGCTCGAGGCCGCCTCGCCGGGCTGGACGTTCATCCACACCCACGTCGGCTTCGGGTACCGCTTCGCGCCCGAGCCGGCCGTCTGAGCGGCGCGTCGACCGATGGGCTCCCAGGCCCCGCTCCACGGGCGATTCCGGGCGCCGTTCACAGCGCTTTCACACCGAGTCCACACCCGAGTAACAGGATGGTGGCCAGGCACTGACACGCTGGCCGCCGTTCACGAACCCTCGAACGAGAACACCAAGGAGACCGCGTGCGCATTCGTACGTTCACCGCGATCGGCGCCTCTGCCGTCCTCGCCCTGGGAGTCGCCGCCTGCGGCTCCGACGACGATTCCAACGACTCGGCCTCGACCGGCTCGAACGGCGCGTCCACCACGGCGTCCGCCGACCTGAGCTTCTCCGGTGCGGTCAACGCCGGTGGCTCGACGTTCGCCAAGCCCGTCTACGACACCTGGGGCGCGAAGCTCAAGGGCAGCGGCCTGACGTTCAACTACGCCGGCACGGGCTCCGGCGCCGGCATCGCGGGCGTCACCGACGGCACCCTCGACTTCGGCGGCTCCGACTCCGCCATGGACGACGAGGAGCTCGCCGCGGCCGAGAAGGGCAAGGCCGGCGAGGTCGTCCACGTCCCGACGTTCTTCGGCGCCGTCGTGGCCGCCTACAACGTCAAGGGCATCGAGACGGGCCTGAAGCTCGACGGCGAGACCCTCGCCGACATCTACCTCGGCAAGGTCAAGCGCTGGAACGACCCGGCGATCGCCGGCCAGAACGACGGCGTGACGCTGCCGGACGAGCCGATCAAGGTCGTGCACCGGTCCGACGAGTCGGGCACCACGAAGGCGTTCCTGTCCTACCTCGGCGCCTACTCCAAGGAGTGGGAGGACGGCCCGGGCGTCGACAAGTCGGTCAAGTGGCCGACGGGCACCGGCGCGAAGGGCAACGACGGCGTCGCGGCCGCGGTCAAGCAGACCGAGGGCGGCATCGGCTACGTCGAGCAGGCCTACGCGCTGCAGAACAACTTCAACTACGCGAGCCTGAAGAACTCGGCCGGCAACTACATCGAGCCGACGCTCGAGTCGGTCTCGGCCGCGGGCGACGGCGTCGAGGTCCCGGCGGACCTGCGCTTCGCGATCGGCAACGCCCCGGGCGACCAGACGTACCCCGACGCGTCGGCGACGTTCGTGATCGTCCCGAAGGACCTCTGCAAGGCGGGCAAGACCGAGGCCGTGGCCAAGGACGTGAAGAACTTCCTCACGTACGGCCTGACGGACGGCCAGGAGGAGGCCAAGCAGCTCGCCTACGCGCCGCTGCCCGCCGGCGTCCTCGCCAAGGCGAAGGCCGCCGTCGACTCCCTCGAGTGCAACGGAGCACCGATCGCGGGCTGATCGCCCCGACGTGACGTTCGCCGACCCCCGCGCGCCCCGGCGCGCGGGGGTCGAGGCGTCGCTCCCGGCCCGCCGCACCCCGACCCACGCTGCCGATGGAATCCGCCACCGTTCCCACCTCCGACGCCTCCAGCCGCCTGCGCGCCACGCTCGCACGCCAGAAGACGGGCTCCTGGCTGGACCCGTGGGTCAAGCGCGCCCTGACGGGCCTCGCGGGACTGATCTTCGTCCTGCTCGCGTACTTCCTCATCAAGCTCGCCTCGGAGTCCGAGCCGGTCTTCTCGGCGTACGGCTTCACCGACTTCATCTTCAAGGTCGACTGGCTCCCCTCGCAGGAGACCTTCGGCGCCGGCGCCCTGGTCGCCGGCACGCTCATCACCTCGGCCGTGGCGCTCGTCATCGGCGTCCCGGTCGCGGTCGCCACGGCGCTCTTCGTGACCGAGCTCGCACCGGCCCGGTGGCGCAGCTGGATCTCGGGGCTGCTCGAGCTCCTCGCCGCCGTCCCCTCGGTGGTCTACGGCCTCTGGGGCTTCCTCTTCCTCGCGCCGAAGATCGAGCCGGCCGAGCAGTGGTTCTCGGACACCTTCTCGTTCCTGCCGTTCGTCGGCGGCGAGGTCTCGGCGGCGAACTACTTCGTCACCGGCCTGATCCTGGCGATCATGATCATCCCGATCGTCTCCGCGATCTCGCGCGAGGTCATGGCGACGGTGCCGCAGGACCACAAGGAGGCGGCCCTCGCCCTCGGCGCCACGCGCTGGGAGATGATCCGCACCGCCGTCCTGCCGTACTCGCGGGCGGGCATCGTCGGCGGCTCGATGCTCGGCCTCGGCCGCGCGCTGGGCGAGACGATCGCCGTCGCGATCCTCATCGGGGGCGCGACCTCCGGCGTCGGCGAGTCGATCTTCTCGCAGGGCTCGACGCTCGCGTCGGTCATCGCCCTCGAGTTCCAGGAGGCCACGGCCGATCCGGAGCACCGCGCCGCGCTCATCGGCGCCGGCCTGCTGCTCTTCGCCGTGACGCTCGTCATCAACGCGATCGCCCGCGCGTACATCACGCGCTCGGAGACCCGCCTGCAGCGGGCCGAGCGCGACGCGAAGCGCGCGACGGAGGCGATCGCGGCCGGCGAGCTGCCGAAGGTCCGCCGTCGCCGGCAGCTCCTCCCGCGGATCGAGCTGGCGACGTCGCTCGAGGCGCGCCAGCGCGTCGACAAGGCGGCCCGCGGCACGATCGGCGTCCTCACGGCGATCGCGCTCCTGCCGCTGGCGCTGCTGCTCGGCTTCCTCGTCGTCCGCGGGGGCGGGGCCCTGAGCTGGGACTTCTTCACGACCGACCCGACGGGCGCCGCGGGCGCCGTGAGCAACGCCGAGCGGTTCCTCGGCGGGGCGGCGTCGAGCTCCGGCGCATCGGCCGACCTGGGCGGCATCCGCTCGGCGATCCTCGGCACGCTCGAGGTCGTCGGCATCGCCGCGGCCGTCGTCGTCCCGGTGGGCA
Organism: Patulibacter brassicae; assembly: GCF_033949425.1. Taxonomy (NCBI): domain Bacteria; kingdom Bacillati; phylum Actinomycetota; class Thermoleophilia; order Solirubrobacterales; family Patulibacteraceae; genus Patulibacter; species Patulibacter brassicae. The sequence continues at coordinate 56,257 of NZ_JAXAVX010000014.1, forward strand.
TCGCGGTCGCGGTGTACCTCGTCGAGTACGGCGAGGGCACGCGGTTCGGGAACTTCGTCCGCTACCTCGTCGACGTCATGACCGGCGTCCCGTCGGTGGTGTTCGGCCTCTTCGTCTACATCACGCTCGTCGTGAGCCAGGTCGGCGGCGTCCCGTTCGCCGGCTGGAAGGCCGCGGTCGCCCTCGGCTTGCTGATGCTGCCGATCGTCATCAACTCCGCCCTGCCGGTGCTGCGGCTCGTGCCCCAGCAGCTGCGCGAGGCGGCCCTCGCCCTCGGCGTGCCGCGCTGGAAGGTCATCCTCCGGATCGTCCTGCCGACCGCGGCGCCGGGCCTCGTGACGGGCTCGCTGCTGGCGATCGCCCGCGCGGCCGGCGAGACGGCCCCGATCATCTTCACCGCCGGCGTCGCCACCGCGCTCGCCGGGGATCCGAACGGCCCGCTCAACACGCTGCCGGCCCAGATCTACGCCGACGTGACCGCGTCCTCGTCGGCCCAGCACGACCGGGCGTGGGGCGCTGCGCTCACCCTCGTCGTGCTGATCCTCCTCCTCAGCCTCATCGCCCGCCTCGCCCAGCGCAGGAGCCGCATCGCATGACCTCCCCGAACCCCGACAACGCCGCCATCCGCGACCTGGAGGAGGCCGTGAGCGACGCGCCGACGCCGCTGCGTCCGCTCGACTCGGGCGCGGCGACGCCCGCCGCGGCCCCGACCACGGGCACGGGCCACACGGTCACGCTGAAGGGCGTCAAGTCGTTCTACGGTGACGCGATGGCGGTGAAGGGCGTGGACCTCGAGTACCGCGCCAACGAGGTCACCGCGATGATCGGCCCGTCGGGCTGCGGCAAGTCGACGCTGTTGCGCTCGATCAACCGCATGCACGAGGAGATCCCGGGCGCGCGCGTCGAGGGCGAGATCCTCCTCGACGGCGTCGACATCAACGCCGCGGGCACGGACGTGGTGGCGATCCGCCGGATGATCGGCATGGTCTTCCAGCGGCCGAACCCGTTCCCGACGATGTCGATCCGCGAGAACGTCGCGGCCGGGCTGCGGTTCAACAAGATCAAGGACGTCGACCACGACGAGCGGGTCGAGTGGGCGCTGCGCGGGGCCGGCCTCTGGGACGAGGTCAAGGACCGCCTCGACGCCCCGGGCGTCGGCCTCTCGGGCGGCCAGCAGCAGCGGCTCTGCATCGCGCGCACGATCGCGATCAAGCCCGACGTGATCCTCATGGACGAGCCCTGCTCGGCGCTCGATCCGATCGCGACGCTGAAGGTCGAGGAGCTCATCCAGGAGCTCAAGCAGGAGTTCACGATCGTCCTCGTGACCCACAACATGCAGCAGGCCGCCCGCGTGGGCGACCGCACGGCGTTCATGTACCTCGGCGACCTCGTCGAGGCGGGCCCGACGGACAAGATCTTCACGAACCCCGAGGACCCCCGCACGGAGGAGTACGTCTCCGGCAAGTTCTCGTGAGCCGCGGTCCGGCCGTGCGGCCGGGGCCCGGGCGCGCCCCGGGCCACCGCCGGTGGACCGGCACGACGAGGCGCGTCGCGGTCCCCGGTCCGCGACCGGGAACGGACTAGGGTGAGCCACGTGGCGACCACGCGATCGCAGTACCGTCAGGAGCTCCAGCAGCTCGAGGCCGCGTGCCTGGGCGCGCTGGACCTCGTCGTGCGCCAGGTCGAGCGGGTGACCGAGGCGCTGGAGCACCAGGACGTCGAGCTCGGGACGTTCGTCATCGCCGACGACGACCGGGTCGACGGCCGCTACCTCGAGGTGAACCAGGGCGCCCTGTCGCTCTTCGCGCTCCAGGCGCCCGTCGCCGGCGACCTGCGGCTCATCGCGAGCCTCATGCACGTCGCCAAGCACTTCGAGCGGATGGGCGACCAGTGCGTGAACATCGCGAAGCTCATCCCCCTGACGGGCAACGACCCGCCGCGGCGGGACGAGGTGCTCAAGCCGATCCTGCGGATGGGCGTCCTCGCGCGGGACGAGGTCGTCCAGTGCCGGCAGGCGCTCGAGCTGCGCGACGTGGAGCTCGCCCACGACATCGTCCGGCGCGACCAGGAGCTCAACGCGCTGAACCGCGAGGTCTTCCGGCTCGCGATCGAGCTCGGGGACGACCTCGACACGCGCGAGTGGCTCATGACGATGACGATGGTGGCCCGCGCGTTCGAGCGGATCGGCGACAACGCCGTGGACATCGGCGAGCAGGTCGCGTTCGTCGTCGAGGGGCTCTTCCCGGAGTTCGGCGAGCGCGGCGAGGTCCGCCGTCGCGCGGTGAGCGGCAACGACGCCCCGCCCGGCAGCACGCCGGGCGAGCCGCCCGCCGACGGGTTGTGAACAGGCTGTGACCGTTGGCGCCGCGGTGGAGGAATCGTCCGGCCGGCGTCTACACTGGCTGTCGATGCAGGAGCCAACCTCCGCTTCGGCCACCGCACCTGCCGGTGGCGGCGTCATGCGCGTCGCCGTCATCGACACCGACAGCGGCTTCCTCCAGGTCCTCGGCAAGCGGTTCGAGCGAGCGGGCTGGCAGCGCCGCGTGCTCGCGAGCCCCGTGCCGGTGGAGGATCTCGTCGCGATGCGCCTCAGCGCGCTCGTCGTGGACGTCGCCGTCCTCGGCCCGCAGTGCTGGGAGTACGTCGAGAAGGTCGCCACCCGGATGCCGGGCCTCGGGATCCTCGTCTGCACCGGGCAGTCCAGCGTCGCCCAGCGCGTCCGCGGTCTGCGGCTCGGCGCCGACGACTGGGTCGGCAAGCCGTGCCACCCGGAGGAGCTCATGGCGCGGATCGAGGCCGTCGTGCGGCGCCGTCGCCGCGCCGAGCCGGCCGCGAAGCAGGGCCCGCGCGTCTCCGGCGAGCTCGAGATCCGCAACGACCAGTTCCAGGTCTTCGTCGCCGGCCAGTCCGCCGAGCTGACGAAGCGCGAGTTCGAGCTCATCGACCTCCTCGCCGCGGCCGAGGGCCGCGTCCTGGAGCGCGAGGAGATCTACCAGCGCGTCTGGGGCTACGCGATGGCCCGAGGCGACCGTTCGGTCGACGTCTTCGTGCGGAAGCTCCGGCAGAAGCTCGACAAGGCCTCGCCGGGCTGGCGCTACATCCACACGCACTTCGGCGTCGGCTACCGGTTCGCCCCGGAGCCGGAGGACCTCCCGGTCGCCGAGCCGCAGCGCGAGCTCCGTCCCGTCGACGTCCCGGTGGACGCCGACGAGGCCCTGCAGACCGCTGCGTCGTAGCCCCGCGGGTCGTAGGCTGTGCCGGTGACCCGTGGCGCCCGCACCGTCGTCATCGTCCTGCTCCTGGCGACCGCCGTCTGGGCGGTCCCCGGCGGCGGCACGACCGGCGAGACGATCTCCACGGCGCTCTCGACGCTCATCATGGCCGCGATCGTCCTGCTCGGCGTCCGGCTCTACCGCGAGGGCCGGGGGCGGATCGAGCTGCTGGGGGACTCGCACCGCCTGCTGCTCTACGCGTCGATCGCGATGATCGTCGTCGCCTTCGCGGCCCGCGACGGCATGATCAGCGACGGGGCCGGCACGGCGCTCTTCATCGTCCTGCTGGTGTCCGCCGCGGCGATGCTCTACGCCGTGTTCCAGCGCTGGCGCGAGGTCTGATCCGCGCTCCCCGGTGCGACCCGGGTCCGCGCCGCGCGTCCGATCGTCGGTCGCCGCGCGTCGAGCCCGGGTCACGCGATGAGCCGGATCGCGAGCGCGTCGGCGAAGCCGCCGGTCGGGTCGTGGCCGCGCATCATCGCGACGATGACCGCGACGTAGTGCTGGGTCTCGCGGTAGGGCGGGATGCAGTTGCAGCGTCCGACGGCGCCCTCGCCGGCGTTGTACGCCGCCAGGGCGAGCTGGACGGAGCCGAATCGGCGCAGCAGCCCGCGCATGAGCCGCGCCTGGGCGTCGATCGCCCGCTCCGGATCGAACGGGTCGCGCAGCCCCATCGCGCGCGCGGTCGCGGGCATGAACTGCGCGATGCCCCGCGCGCCCGCCGGCGAGACCGCGCGCGGGTCGAACCCCGACTCCTGGCGCAGCTGCGCGGCGAGGAGCGCCGCCGAGACCTGGTGGCGGATGCTCGCCGCGCGGAGCGCGTCGCGGTACGCGGCCGGCACCCACCCGGGCAGGGCCCCGGCGGATGCGGGTCGCGGACGGGCGCCGGGGCCGCGCGTCTCGACGGTGCTCCCCACCGCCCGCCGGAGCTCCCAGTGCCACGGTTCCCAGGCCATCGGCTTGACGAAGCCGAACCGCGGCGCGTTCGCAGCGAGCCAGCCGTACGAGGCGGCCGGTCCGAGGTCGAGCGCGATCCCGAGCCGGTGGTTGCTGCGGCCGGGCGGGGCGACCATCCGCGGGTTGGGGTTGGCCGCGAACAGGCGCGCCTGCTCGGCGTTGGAGCGGAAGCCGCTGACGACCGTCAGCGGGACGCCGTCGCGGGAGGCCGCGCGGGCGAGCCGGTCGTAGGCCTGGGCGACGTCGGGCCGCATCGGCTGGCCGTCGCGGCGGGCGAGCGCGCCGTCGTACTCCGCGCCGGCCGCGGCCTCCTCGAGCGTCGGAGCGGGCGGCGTCAGCTCGGCGGTCGCGCTGACGGAGCGGTCGAAGGACACGCCGTGCACGAGCGTGCGCCCGCCGGCGCGGACGCGCACGACGAGCGGGCCGCCGTCCGTGGCGGCGTCGCCGGCGTCCGGGAAGTCGACGCGGACGTCGTCGAGGCCGTTGCGGGCCGCGGTGGCGGCGGCGGCCGCGACCGCCCGGCGCCGGTACGCGTCGGGACTCAGCCGGGCGGGTACCCCGGCGCGATCCGGCCAGTCGGCGCGCATGCGGTCGGCGGCGGCGAGCGCCGCCAGGTCGACCGTGCGCTGGCGGTCCTCCCGCGAGCCCATCGCGGCGGCGACCCCGCCGAGCGCGCCGACGACGAGCAGCACGACCAGCAGGCCCGAGACGAGCAGCGGCAGCGCCTGGCCGGCCTCGCCCTCGTCCGCGCCGACGCAGGCGCGTGCCGTCCACCCGCCGCGCAGCAGCGCGCGCGAGACCGGTCCGGCCGCGCCCGGCAGCGGCCGGACGTCGATCGCGTGCCGCGCCATCGCCGCGCGACAGGCACGGCGGGCGGCGTCGGACCCGTCCACGAGGACCTCGCGGCGCTGCTCGAGCAGCGGGACGAACGGCGCGCCCCACGGTCCGGCCAGCACGACGACGAGGCCGACGCCCACGTCGCGGAGGCGGGCGATCGCCGCCACGGCCTGGGCGTCGTCGCCCGGCAGGGCGACGTGGGCGAGACGCCCGCGCGCGGTGACCTCGACGCCGCACGCCGCGGCCGCGCGGGCGGCGCGGCGCGCCCCCGCGGCGGCGACGCGCGTCTCGGGGGACGTCGTCCCGGGGTCGGCGCCCGTCCAGCACGCCACGATCTCGGCGCCGCGGGCCGCGGCGGCCTGCGCGCCGGCGAGCGCGGCGCGGTCCGGTCGCGCGAGGACGAGGGTGAGCGTCGACCGCTCGGGGTCGGCGGCCTCCGGGAGCGCGCGGTCGCGCGAGGGACCGTCGGTGCGGGCGGGCGGCACCGCGTCGCGCGCGTCGCCCGGCCGCAGGAAGAGGCGCCGCACGGTCATCGGCCCTCCTCGGCCCGACGGGCGTCGACCGTGCGCTCCGCGTCGAAGCGGCCGACGAGCACCCGGGGGCCGGCGGCGCGCACGCGGACGGTGATGCGCGATCCCGTCACCCGGACCCGCAGCCGGTCGCGGGGCACCGCGGGGACGGCGCCGCGCGCCGCCGCCACCGGATCGCGCCCGGCGATCCGCGCGATCCCGGCCGCGTGCGCCGCGACGCCGGCGGCCTCGCCGGCCCGCCGGGCCTGGAGGGCGACGACGATGGCGGTCGCGACGACGAGCACGAGCGGGGCGAGCGCGACGACCTCGACGCTCGCCTGACCACGCTGCCCGGCCCGGGCCCGACGCGCGCGCGGCGCGGTCATCGCTGGGGCTCCAGGTGCGCGCGACCGGTGACGCGGCCGAGGTCGACCGGCAGCACGCGGGGGATCGGCAGCGCCACGACGACGGCGTCCTCGCGACGGACCACGCGCGCGGCCGCGCCCCCGAGGGGCGCGGCCCGCCGAACGGCGACGACGGGGTCCTTGCCGACGGCGGCCGCGCGCGCGCCGGCGCGGGCCGCCGTCGTGGCCGACCAGGCCGCGTACCCGGCGAACGCGGCCTGGAGCATCGAGAGCACGAGCAGCCCGAGCACCGGGAGCGTCGCGACGAGCTCGACCGACGCCTGCCCGCGCGTGGGGTGGGGGAGCGGCATGGACGCCAGCGTCGCCGTCCGGCCCGTGTCGGCTCCAGCCCCCGACGGTGGCGGTCGCGCGCCGAACCGGTGTCGACATCGCGCCGCGCGCGGCGGCCCTCGCTCGGCCGCGGCGGGCCCGTCGCCGTCGCGCCCTATCCTCGATCGGATGGCCCGGTCGACCTCCGACGCCCGCCGCGAGCGGTTCGCCGAGCAGCGACGCGCGCTGCCCGACGGGCCGGGCGTCTACCTCTTCCGGGACCGGGAGGGCCGCGTGATCTACGTCGGCAAGGCGCGATCGATCAAGAAGCGCGTCGCGAGCCACTTCGTCAACCCGGTCACGCGCGGCGCGGTCGAGATGGTCGACGTCGCCGACAGCATCGACTTCGTGCTCGTCTCGAGCGAGACGGAGGCGCTGCTCGTCGAGAACCGCTTCATCAAGCAGTACCAGCCGGAGTTCAACATCCGGCTGCGCGACGACAAGTCCTACCCCTACGTCTGCGTCACGCTCGACGAGGACTACCCGCGGGTCTACCTCACGCGCGAGAAGCACAAGGCCGGCCGGCGCTACTTCGGGCCGTACTCGAACGCCAAGCGCGTGCGCCACACCCTCGACCTGCTCGGGCGGCTGTTCCAGTTCCGCACCTGCGAGGGCCGCGAGCCCGGCCGGCGCTCCGGCTCGCCGTGCCTGGACTTCCACATCGACCGCTGCACCGCGCCCTGCGTCGGCTACGTGACGCGCGAGGAGTACCGCGACGCGATCGACGGCGTCATGTCGTTCCTCTCCGGCCGCTACCGCGAGATCGAGGAGGAGATCGAGGCGCGGATGCACGACGCCGCGGCGGCGCAGGAGTACGAGCGCGCGGCCCGCGAGCGCGACCGGCTGCAGGCGGTGCGGTCGCTCCTGGAGCGCCAGCGCGTCAGCGGCGAGAGCATCGGCACGCTCGACGCGATCGCCGTCACGGTCGAGGGCGACGACGCCAACGCGCAGGTCTTCCAGGTCCGCGACGGCTCGCTCACCGACCGCCACTCCTTCTACCTCTCCGGCGTCTCGGGGGAGGTCCCCGAGGTCGTCGAGCAGTTCCTGCTGCGCTACTACGGCGCCACGACGATCCCGCCGACCGTGCTCGTGCCCGACGAGCTCGACGAGGCGGACGTCGCCGGGCTCGCCGGCGCGCTGCGCGAGCTGCGCGGCGCCCGCGTCGAGGTCCTCAAGCCGCAGCGCGGCGGGCGTCGCCGGCTGCTCGACATGGCGCGGCGCAACGCGGAGCTCGCGCTCGGCCAGGAGCGCCTGAAGGCCGAGCGCCAGCGCGAGCAGCGGGTCGAGGCGCTCGGCGACCTGCAGCGGATCCTCGGCCTCGAGCGGATGCCGATGCGGGTCGAGTGCTACGACATCTCGCACCTCATGGGCACGGAGACCGTCGCGTCGATGGTGGTGCTCGAGGGCGGCGCCCCGGCGAACGACCACTACCGCCGGTTCGTCATCCGGGACCTCGAGGACGACCAGCCCGACGACTTCCGCTCGATGAACGAGGTCCTGCGCCGGCGGCTCTCGCAGTGGACCCGTCAGCAGGAGAAGCCCGTCCACGAGCCCGGTCGCGACGCGTCGTTCGCGAGCCTGCCGGACCTCATCGTGATCGACGGCGGCAAGGGCCAGCTCTCCGCCGGCCTCGCCGCGCTCGAGCCGTTCCTCGAGCGCGGGGTGGCGGTCGTCTCGCTCGCCAAGCGGATCGAGGAGGTCTTCCTGCCCGGGCGGCCGGACCCGATCGTCCTCGGCCACGACACCCCGGCGCTCCAGCTCCTGCAGCGCGTCCGCGACGAGGCCCACCGGTTCGCGATCACCCACCACCGCGGCCGCCGCGACCGTCGGATGACCGGGTCGGTGCTCGACGACCTGACCGGCGTCGGACCGGCGCGCAAGAAGGCGCTGCTGGCCCACTTCGGCTCGCCGGACCGGATCGTCGGCGCCAGTCGCGAGGAGCTCGAGGCGACGCCGGGGCTGCCGGGGAAGATCGCGCGCGAGATCTACGCCCAGCTGCACCGCACGCGCACCGGCGAGTGACGAGCGGCCACGCGCCACGCGCCGGAGGCCCGGCGCACGGCGTGGGGGAGGCCCGCTCCTATAGCCTCCGCCTGGTCGCCCGCGTCGGCCGTCAGGTCCGGTCGGAGTGGGCCCGGACGCCCTCGACCTGACTCGGATCCCAAGGACGGTTCCATGCCCGTACGCGTCGGCATCAACGGCTTCGGCCGGATCGGCCGCAACGTCTTCCGCGCCGCCAAGGCCGCGGGGGCGGACATCGAGTTCGTGGCGGTCAACGACCTGACCGATCCCGGCACGCTCGCCCACCTCGTCAAGTACGACTCGATCCTGGGCCGCTTCCCGGGCACCGTCGAGGTCGACGGCGACTCGATCGTCGTCGATGGCTCGCCGATCAAGGTCTTCGCCGAGCGCGACCCCGCCGACATCGACTGGTCGTCGCTGGACGTCGACGTCGTCATCGAGTCGACCGGCTTCTTCACGAAGCGCCCCGACGCCGAGAAGCACCTCAAGGGCTCGGTGAAGAAGGTCATCATCTCCGCGCCCGCCTCCGGCGAGGACATCACCGTCGTGCTCGGCGTGAACTTCGACCAGTACGACGCGTCGAAGCACCACGTCGTCTCGAACGCCTCCTGCACGACGAACTGCCTCGCGCCGTTCGCCAAGGCGATCAACGACGCCGTCGGCATCAAGCACGGCCTGATGACGACGATCCACGCCTACACCGGCGACCAGCGCCTGCTCGACGCGCCGCACAGCGACCTGCGTCGCGCCCGCGCCGCCGCGACGAACCTCGTCCCGGCCTCGACCGGTGCCGCGAAGGCCGTCGGCCTCGTCCTGCCGGAGCTCAACGGCAAGCTCAGCGGCATGGCCGTCCGCGCCCCCGTGCCGACCGGCTCGGTCGTCGACCTGACGCTCGTCGCCGAGCGCGAGACCTCGGTCGAGGAGCTCAACGCCGCGGTGAAGGCCGCCGCGGAGGGCCCGATGCAGGGCATCCTCGCCTACACCGAGGACCCGATCGTCTCCTCCGACATCGTCACGGACCCGCACAGCTCGATCTTCGACTCGAAGCTCACGTCGGTCATCGACGGCACGCTCGTGAAGGTCGTCTCCTGGTACGACAACGAGTGGGGCTACTCGAACCGCGTCGTCGACCTCGTCGGCAAGATCCTCTAGGACCCACGCACGCGACGACGGCGGCCTCCGCGGCCGCCGTCGCCCACGCGGCCGCCCGGCGGCGGCCGCACGCCGGGACCGCGCAGCTGCGCGGTCCCGTCCCGTTCCGCCGGACACCGACGCCCCACTCCGCACGACAGGACCGCCCATGAGCTCCGACGCCTCGACCACGCCGGCCGCGATCCGCACGCTCGACGACCTGCAGGTCGGCGGGAAGCGCGTCTTCGTCCGGGTCGACTTCAACGTCCCGCTCGCCGGACCGGCCCCGGCCGACTCGCCGGCGCCGGACGAGATCATCACCGACGACACGCGGATCCGGGCGGCCGTCCCGACGATCCAGCGGCTGCTCGCCGACGGCGCGGCGCTCGTGCTCGCCGCCCACCTCGGCCGGCCGAAGGGCGTCGATCCGGCCCTCTCGCTCGCCCCGGTCGCCGCGCGCCTGCAGCAGCTGCTCGGCGAGACCGTGACGCTCGCTCCGGCGGTCGTGGGCGACGCCGTGACGGCCGCCGCCGCGGCGCTCGAGCCGGGGGTCGAGGGCAAGCGGATCCTCATGCTCGAGAACGTGCGCTACGAGGCGGGCGAGACGAAGAACGACCCCGAGCTCGCCCGGGGGTACGCCGCGCTCGCCGACGGGGTCTTCGTGAACGACGCCTTCGGCGCCGCGCACCGCGCGCACGCCTCGACCGAGGGCGTCGCCCACGAGGTCGAGCAGGCCGCCGCCGGCCTGCTCCTCCAGGGCGAGGTCGAGACGCTCGAGGGGATCCTGGCCAATCCGGGTCGTCCCCTGGTGGCGATCGTCGGCGGCGCGAAGGTCACCGACAAGATCGGGGTCATCGACGCGTTCCTCGAGCGCGCCGACACGATCCTCATCGGCGGCGCGATGGCGTTCCCGTTCTTCAAGGCGCAGGGCCACGAGGTCGGCAGCTCGCTCTGCGAGGAGGCGGGCGTCGAGCCCGCGTCCCGCGCGCTGCGCGACGCCGAGCTCAAGGGCTGCCGCCTGCTGCTGCCGGTCGACCTCTCCGTCGGTCGCGAGTTCTCCGCCGACACCGAGCAGCGGGACGTCGACGGCGTGGACACGCCCGAGGGCTGGATGGGCCTCGACGTCGGCCCGAAGACCGCCGAGGCCTACCGCCAGGAGATCCTCGGCGCCGGCTCCGTCTTCTGGAACGGCCCGATGGGCGCCTTCGAGCTGGCGACGTTCGCGCCGGGCACGAAGGCCGTCGCCCAGGCCGTCGCCGACACCGAGGCGACGACCGTCGTCGGCGGCGGCGACAGCGCCGCCGCGCTGCAGCAGTTCGGCCTCGGCGACCAGGTCACCCACCTCTCGACCGGCGGCGGCGCGTCGCTGGAGCTCATCGAGGGCAAGGCGCTGCCGGGCGTCGAGGTCCTGCGCGCTTGATCCCGAGCGCCGCGATCGGGCGGTCGTCCCGCCCGACCGCGGCGCGTCCCTCCCGCTCGCGCGCCGCGAGCGGGATGATCCGGGTGGCGACATCCGGATCGCGGCCGCCCGCCGCTCCCGAAACGTCACCTGAACCTCCCCGAAGCCCCGGAGCCCTGATGTCCCGCACGCCCTTCGTCGCCGGCAACTGGAAGATGCACAAGACGATCGCCGAGGCGGAGGCCTTCGTCAGCGGCCTGCTGCCGCTCGTCGGCGCCGTCGACGACGTCCAGGTCGGCGTCTGCGTGCCGTTCCCGGCGATCCAGGCGGTCGTCGAGTCCACGCGCGGCTCCGCGGTCCAGGTCTACGCCCAGAACGTCCACTGGGCCGAGCAGGGCGCCTACACCGGCGAGGTCTCGATCCCGATGCTCGACGAGCTCGAGGTCGCCGGCGTCGTCATCGGGCACTCCGAGCGCCGCCAGTACTTCGGCGAGACCGACGCGGACCTGAGCAAGAAGCTGCCGGCGATCCTCGCTGCCGGCCTCGAGCCGATCCTCTGCGTCGGGGAGACCGAGGCGCAGCGCGACGGCGGCGAGATGGAGCAGGTCCTCCGCGGCCAGGTCGAGGAGGCGATCGCCGACGTCGACGCCGCGGACCTCGCGAGGATCACCATCGCGTACGAGCCGATCTGGGCGATCGGGACCGGCAAGGTCGCCACGCCGGACCAGGCGCAGGAGGCGTGCGCGTTCGTCCGCTCGCTCGTGGCGGGCCGCGACGCCGGCGCCGCCGAGCAGGTCCGGATCCAGTACGGCGGCTCGGTGAAGCCGGACAACGCCGCCGAGCTGCTCGCGCTCCCCGACGTCGACGGCGCGCTCGTCGGCGGCGCCGCGCTCGAGCCGCAGTCCTTCGCCGGGATCGTCGAGGGCGCCCGCGCATGAGCCCGCGGGGCGACGACGAGCGGTCCGAGGGCATCCCCGTCGAGGTCGTGCCGGAGGGCACGTCCCCCGACGCGGTCGCGCTCCCCGACGACGGGGTCGTCCCGCCGGAGCCCGGATCGCTGGGCCAGGGCCTGACCGCCGCGATCGGCATCACCCGCGAGGACTGGGCACCCGGCGTCTGCCTCGTCATCCTCGACGGCTTCGGGCTCGCGCCGGCCGGCCCCGGCAACGCGGTGAGCCTCGCGCGCACGCCGACGTTCGACCGGATCTGGGACCGCTACCCGCACGCCCAGCTCATCGCCTGCGGTCCGGCCGTCGGGCTGCCGGAGGGGCAGATGGGCAACAGCGAGGTCGGGCACCTGAACCTCGGCGCCGGCACGGTCGTCAAGCAGGACCTCGCGCGGATCGACGACGCCGTCGCCGACGGCTCGATCCGCGACGTCGACGCGATCCGCGACGCGTTCCTCGTCGCTGCCGGGCAGCGCGCGACGGTCGCCGGCGACCTCGATGCGGAGGACGCGGGCGTCGAGCTGCGGCCGCGGCGCCTGCACCTCGTCGGGCTCGTGTCCGACGGCGGCGTGCACTCGTCGATGGAGCACCTGAAGGCGCTCGTCGACGCGGCCGCCGCCGCGGGGGTGCCGGACGTCGTCGTCCACGCGTTCACCGACGGGCGCGACACGCTGCCGACCTCCGGCGCCGGCTACCTCGAGACGGTCGAGGGCTGGTGCGCGGCCGCGTCGACGGCCACCACGTCGGTCCGGATCGGCTCGGTCGTCGGGCGCTACTTCGCGATGGATCGCGACCAGCGCTGGGAGCGCGTGCAGCAGGCCTACGACCTGCTCGTCCACGGCGAGGCCCCGCACCACGCCGAGACCGCCGCCGAGGCGGCCCGCGCGGCGTACGCGCGCGACGAGACGGACGAGTTCATCGCGGCCACGACGGTCGGAGCCCCCGCGACGATCGGGCCCGAGGACGTCGTGCTCGTCTTCAACTTCCGTCCGGACCGCGTGCGCGAGATCACGCGCGCGCTCGCCGAGCCCGGCTTCGTCGAGGTGGACCGCCAGGCCGCGGCGCCCGCGGGTCGCCCGCCCGTCGACCCGGCGCTGCCGGCCGTCCAGCCGGCGAACTACGTCTGCATGACGCAGTACAAGGCCGAGTGGCCGTACCCGATCGCCTTCCCGCCGCGGAACCCGGACGTGACGCTCGCCGACGTCGTCGAGGCCACCGGCGGGGCGCAGATCCACGTCGCGGAGACCGAGAAGTACCCGCACGTGACGTACTTCTTCAACGGCGGGATCGAGGAGGAGCACCGCGACGAGTTCCGGGACGTCGTCCCGAGCCCGCGCGACGTGCCGACCTACGACCTGAAGCCGGAGATGTCGGCGCGGGACGCCGCCGACGCGTTCGTGCGGCTCTGGCGGGAGCACGGCCCGACCTTCGGGATCATCAACTTCGCGAACCCGGACATGGTCGGCCACACCGGCTCGATCCCGGCCGCGGTCGCCGCCATCGAGCACGTCGACGGGTGCCTCGCCGACGTCCTGGCGGTCGTGGAGGAGAGCGGCGGCGTGGCGATCGTCACCGCCGACCACGGCAACGCGGACCACATGCTCGAGCCGGACGGCTCCCCGAACACCGCGCACTCGCTGAACCCGGTGCCGTTCGTCGTGACGCGCGAGGGCCTGGCCCTGCGCGAGGAGGGGATCCTGGCCGACGTCGCGCCGACGGTGCTCGACCTCCTCGGGATCGTGCAGCCCGCCGCGATGGGCGGGCAGAGCATGATCGCCGAGGGCTGAGCCCGACTCGTGAGCCGGACCTTCGACGGCCAAGTGCAGGACCGTGTGTTCCGGCCGACGCTGCATCGCTGAGCGATCGGCCGGGCGCGAGCCACCCGGCGGCGTTCCCGTCCCAGAGGCGCCGCCGGGGGCGTCGCCACGGTCCCGGCGCTGTCCCGGCGCCCTGGGCCGTGCCGCGCGGAGGAGGAGGATGCACGGGCGGCCGCCCGGTGGGGTGCGGCCGCCCGGCGCGACCTCAGCCGCGCAAGGGGGTGAGGAGCCCGGCGACCTTCGCCAGGCGGGCGCCCTGATAGCGCGCCACGTCGAGGGCGCCGCCCGGGATGCCGTCCTCGCCGAGGCCGCCCGTCGGCAGCGAGGCGCCGTACGGGTTGCCTCCGAAGGCGAAGATCGACGGGTCGGTGTAGCCCGGCGGCACGATCACGGCGCCGAAGTGGTGGAAGACGTTCTCGACGGCGAGGATCGTCGACTCGTTGCCGCCGTGGACGTTCATCGCGGAGGTGAACGCGGTGGCGGCCTTGTTCGCCAGCTCGCCGGCCTGCCACTGCGGACCGAGCGTGTCGATGAACTGCTTGAGCTGCGCGGCGGGGGTGCCGTAGCGCGTCGGCGTGCCGAAGGCGTACCCGTCGGCCCACACGAGGTCCTCCGGCGTGGCGACCGGCGCGTCCTTCGTCGCGTCGTGGTGCGCCTGCCACGCCGGGTTGCCGGCGATGGCGGCGTCGGGCGCGAGCTCGGCGACCTTGCGCAGGCGCACCTCGGCGCCCTCGGACTCGGCACCGGCCGCGACGGCCTTCGCGAGCTCGTGGACGTTGCCGGTGGAGGAGTAGTAGACGACGGCGATCTTCGTGGGCATCGGAACCTCTCGGGACGGTCGGGGGCGGCGAGATGTTGCTGGATCAACCTTCTCGCCTCTCCACCGTAGCGCACGTCGATCAGATTGCAACCGCAACTACCGCTACGCTGGTGAGACCGACGACGAGGACCGACGTGACCGCGACGACCGACGACCAGACCCCTTCCGCCACGCCCCGGGCCCCGCGCCTGCTCGATGCGCGCGAGCTCGCCGCGTGGCGCGGGATGCTGCGGACGCACGTCCTGCTGTCGCGCGAGCTCGAGGCCGAGCTCCTGCGCGACCACGGCCTGCAGCTCAGCGCCTACGAGGTCCTGATGCACCTCTCCGACGCGCCCGGGGGCCGCTTGCGCCTGGCCGAGCTCGCCGAGCTCGCGATCCTCAGTCGCAGCGGGCTCACGCGCCTCATCGACCGGCTCGAACGGGAGGGGCACGTGATCCGGGAGCGCTGCGAGAGCGACGCGCGCGGCTTCTTCGCCGTGCTGACCGCGGCGGGGCGCTCGCGCGTCACCGCGGCCCGCGCCGACTACCTCGAGGCCGTTCGCGACCGGTTCCTCTCGCTCCTCTCCGCCGAGGAGCAGGAGCAGCTCGGGGCGATCTGGACGCGGGTGCTCGCGGAGCTCGGGCCCGGTCTCGTGCCCTGACAGATCTCAGTGCATCGGACATAGATCCTTGACATCCAGGGACTGAGGTTTCATACTGACCTCATCGACCAGATCAGTCCGACCCGGAGGTACGACATGACGATCGTTCGTTGGGACCCGAGCCGCGAGCTCAGCGCGCTCCAGCAGCAGGTCAACCAGGCGTTCTCGTCCTTCTTCGAGCCGGGCGCCGCTCCGACGGCCACGACCGCGCGGTGGATCCCGCCCATCGATCTCGTCGAGCGCGAGGGCGAGTACGTGCTGGTGGCCGACCTCCCCGGCGTCGCCCAGGACGCCGTGACGATCGAGGTCGAGCGCGACGTGCTGACGCTCGCCGGTCGCCGCGAGATCCATCACGACGCGCCGCGTGGGGGCGTCGTGCGATCGGAGCGGGTCGCCGGGAGCTTCCGACGGCAGCTCACCCTGCCCGAGGGCGTCGACGCGGATGCGATCGAGGCGCGCTTCGCCGACGGCGTGCTCGAGGTCCGGATCCCGAAGCCGGAGGCGGCGAAGCCCCGCCGGGTCGAGATCCGCATCGGCCGCGACGAGACCCCGGCCATCGACGCGCCCGTCGACGAGCGCGAGCCCGCGCTGGCCGGCGGCTGAGCACCCGCGGGGAGCCGGCGGCCCGCTCGCGGGCCGTCCGGGCCTCCGGGAGCCGTCGTCCGCGACGGCGCCCGGGCGCCCGCTCCGGCGCCCTCCCGTGGGACGGGACATCGACGGGTGCGTGCCCCGGCGGGCGGGGGGCCCACCGGGACGGGCGGTCCTCCGCCTGCGCGCACCCGAACGGACGCGGCGCCCCGCCGGACCCTTCCGGCGGGGCGCCGTCGCGTCGTCGAGGCCGCGGCGGCGCGGAGCACCCGCCTACGATGGGTCGGTGAGCGTCCCGACCTCCGATCCGCCGAGCCTCGACGCCCCGCCCCGGCCGGCAGCCGAGCGCCCGCGCGAGGCCTTCCGGATCGAGCGCCGCGACCCGGCTTCGCGCGCGCGTGCCGGCGTCATCGCCACCGCGCACGGCGAGATCCGCACGCCGGGGTTCGTGCCGCTGGCGACGAAGGCGACGGTGCGCGGGCTGCTGCCCGCGGAGGTCGCGGCGCTCGGCTACGACATCGTGCTGGGCAACACGTTCCACCTCATGCTCGCGCCGGGCCACGAGCTCATCCGGCGGGCGGGCGGCCTGCACCGCTTCATGGCGTGGGACGGGCCGATCATCACGGACTCCGGCGGCTTCCAGGTCTTCTCGATGGGGCACGGGACGGTCGCCGACGAGATCAAGGGTCGCGGCGCGTCGGGTGCCGGCGGGGGCAGCGGCAGCCGCTCCCACGGCCGGATCGATCGGATCGAGGAGGAGGGCGTCGCGTTCCGCTCCTACGTCGACGGCTCGAAGCAGTTCCTCTCGCCCGAGCGGTCGATGGAGGTCCAGGCCGCGCTGGGCACCGACCTCGCGGTCGTCTTCGACGAGTGCACGCCGTTCCACGTCGACCGCGAGTACACGCAGCGATCGACGGAGCGCACCCACCGCTGGCTCGAGCGCTGCCTGACCTGGCACGAGCGGCACGCCCCCGGCTGGCAGCTCGTCTACGGCATCGTCCAGGGGGGCGTCTACGAGGACCTTCGTCACGAGGCGGCCGACCTCGTCGCGGCCTCGCGCGCCGACGCCATCGCGATCGGCGGCTCGCTCGGCAGCCACAAGGAGCAGATGTACGAGGTCGTGGACTGGACGACCTCGCGTCTCGGCGGGGCGGCCGAGCGCAAGCCGCGCCACCTGCTCGGCATCGGCGAGATCGACGACCTCGTCCGGGGCGTCGAGGTCGGGATCGACACCTTCGACTGCGCGATGCCGACGCGGATCGGGCGCCACGGAATGGCGCTCGTGCCCGAGCCCGAGCAGCGCTGGCGCGTCGACCTGACCCAGGCCCGGTGGACCGACAGCGACGAGCCGCTCTGCGCGGGCTGCCCGTGCCCGGCCTGCGCCCAGGGCTTCACCCGCGGCTACCTGCGGTACCTCACGAAGCACCGCGAGCTGCTCGGCATGCGGCTGCTGACCCAGCACAACCTCGCCTTCGTGGCGCGGCTCATGGCCCGCCTGCGCCAGGCGATCATCGACGGCCGCCTGGCCGAGGAGGCCGCCGCGATCCGCGGCGGCGCGATGCCCTAGCGACGCTCGGGAGGCATTCCGGGTGCCCCGAGCCGTGGGTTCCCGGTGGCTGGGGCGGGGGTCTCGACGATGCTCGGGGCGGGCCCCGGCCCCTTCCGGGTGCCCCGAGCCGTGCGTTCCCGGTGGATGGGGCGGGGGTCTCGACGATGCTCGGGGCGGGCCCCGGCCCCTTCCGGGTGCCCCGAGCCGTGCGTTCCCGGTGGCTGGGGCGGGGGTCTCGACGACGCTCGGGGTGGGCCCCGGCACCCTCTCCGGATGCCCCGGGCCTTACTTCGTGTTGTCGTCGATGAGCTTGTTGAACTCGTCGACGACCTGCTGGACGTTGTCGCCGACCACGCGGTCCAGCCGCGGCGCGATCTCCTGCCCGACGACGTAGTAGATGGCGCCGCCGACGATGGCGGCCAGCAGGACGACGATGAGCAGGGCGCGGACGAGTCGCCCGAGGCAGCCGCGCTGCCGCGGCGCCCGCGCCGGCTGCTGCTGGGCGCGGGGGTCGATCCACCCGCCGGCGGGCTCTCGCCGCGGCTCCTCGCGGACCGGCGCTCGCCGCGGCTCGCGGGCGGTGCGGCGCGGTGCGGCGGGCTGCTCGTCGGTGCCGGAGCTGCGGCGGCCGCCGGGCCCGGGCTGGAGCAGCGTGCGGTCGCCGGCGTCCTCGTCCTCGCCGTCGAAGGGCGGGTCGAAGTCGCGGGCGATCGAGGCGATCTGGTCGCGGCCGACGATCGCGGTCGCGCCGGTCCCGGGATCCACGACGCGGGTGCGGTCCTCGAGGTCGGCGCCGTTGCCGGCCGCGCCGTCGTCGAGGGCCTGGGCGTAGGCGTCGGCGCTCGCGTAGCGCATGCCCGGGTCGAGGCTCAGCGCCCGGTCGACGACGAGGCCGAGCTCCGGCGGCACCTCGGCGTTCAGCTGGTCCAGGAGCGGCGGCGCCTCGCGCTGCTGCTTCAGCGCGAGCTCGGCGAGCGAGTCCGCCTCGTACGGCAGCCGCGCCGCGAGCATCTGGTACGTCACGACGCCGAGCGCGTAGATGTCCGACGCGGGGCCGAGCTCGCCGCCGGTCGCCTGCTCGGGAGCGAGGTAGCTCGCGGTGCCGACGACCGAGCCGATCTGCGTGATCGAGGACTCCTCGGCCATCGCCTTCGCGATCCCGAAGTCGGCGATCTTCACCGTGCCGTCGTCCGAGAGCAGGATGTTGCCCGGCTTCACGTCGCGGTGGATGACGCCGTTGCGGTGGGCGTAGTCCAGCCCGCGCGCCGCCTGGCCGACGATCGACACCGTCTCGGGCACCGAGAGGTAGCCCCGGTCGCGCAGGAGCTCGGCCCCGGACTGGCCGCGAACCGCCTCCATGACGATGAAGTAGCGGTGCGAGTCGTCGTCGAAGCCGAAGTCGAAGACCTGGACGATGTTGTTGTGGACGAGCCGCGCGGCGGACAGCGCCTCGCGCCGGAAGCGGCTGACGAACTGCCGGTCGTCGGCGAGGTGCTCGGCGAGGAGCTTCACCGCGACGTGGCGCTCGAGCCGCCGGTCGAACGCGAGCCGGACGGTCGACATGCCGCCGCTCCCGAGCCGGTCGCCCAGCTCGTAGCGGCCCACGAGGAGATCGCCGCTCACGGCTGCCCTCGGTACTGGCGGCGCAGCTCGCGGAGCGCCTCGCGCATGCGGCGCTCCTGCTCGCGGCCGCGCTGACGCCACTCCTGCATGCCGCGCGGGATCGCGCCGCTGCCCGGGTCGACCGCGCCCGGATCGACGCCGCCGGAGCCGTCCTCGTCGCCGTCGCCGGTCCCGTCGCCGTCGCCCGGGTCGGTCCCGGGGTCGGGACCGGTGGGCTGCTCCGGGGTGCTCGTGCTCGGATCGGGCGTCGTCGGCTCGGGCTCGGTCGTCGTCGTGGTCGGCGTCTCGGTGGTGGTCGTCGTCGTGTCGGTCGTCGTCGTGGCCTCCGCGCACTCCGACTCGACCGTCGAGCGCAGCCGCGAGAAGGCGTCGCGCAGGTGCGAGACGAGCTGCTCGTCGACGTCGCCCGGCAGGTCCTCGACCTTGCGCGCGCCGTCGGAGACGGCCGCGGTCGCGTCGTCGCAGCGCTGCTCGGCGACGGCGGTGGAGATCGTCCGCAGCTCGCGCTTGAGCTCGTCGGCGCTCGAGGCGTCGAGCAGGTCCGACGACTGGCCGCACCCGGCGAGGGCCGAGGCGGTCACGAGCAGCAGGGCGATGCGGGTGGACGGGAGACGCATGGGGGATCGCGCGATCCGATGGAGGCTACCGGCCGAGGGGCAGGCGATCCGCCAGCGAGGCGGGCAGCCCAGCGTCGCGGATGGCGCGCGCGGCGCCCTCGACGTCGTACGGGACGCGACGCCAGGCGAGCCGTCCCTCGAACGGGTCGAGCTCCAGCCAGGCGGCGCGCGGGTCCTGGTCCCGGGGCTGGCCGACGCTGCCGGGGTTCAGGATCCAGCGGCGGGCGCCGATCAGCAGCTCGTCGCCGTCGGCGCGCTGCTCGAGCTCGACGGGGTCGCGGCCGGCCTTCGCGCACGAGAGCGCCACGTGGCTGTGGCCGACGAGGGCGATCTGCTCATCGAAGGCCTGCAGCGACGCCTCGGCCACCGAGGGGCTCAGGACGTACTCCCAGACCGGGTGGCGCGGGCTGCCGTGAGCCAGCGCGCACCCGTGCGCGGCACCGTCCGGCGCGAGGCCGCCCAGCCAGGCGCGGTGCTCCGGCTGCAGCTCGCCGGCCGTCCAGGCCGCGGCGGCGGCGGCGTCCGGGCTGAACTGCTCGCTCGAGAGCGCGCCGATCGCGACGAGGTCGTGGTTGCCGACGAGGCAGACCCGGGCGACCTCGCGGATCGCGGCGCAGCAGCCGTTCGGGTCGGCGCCGTAGCCGACGATGTCGCCGAGGCACCAGATCTCCTCGCATCCGCGGTCGTCGACGTCGGCCAGGACGGCGTCGAGCGCGTGGCGGTTGCCGTGGATGTCGGAGAGGACCGCGACGTGCATACTCAAGTGGATGGTGCGTGCCCAGAGGCCGCTCGTCGCCGCCGTGGCGACCGTGGCCGCCGCCCGGATCGCGACGACCGCGCTGCGTCCCCGCTCGCCGGTGCCCACGCCACCGCGCGGTGCTCGGCCCGGCGCCGGACGGGGCGCGATCGAGGCGGAATCGTACTTCACCGCCGATCAGCTGCACCGCGTGCGCCGCTACCGGCGCCCGCAGGCGCTGCTCGGGGCGGGCGAGACGGCGCTCCAGCTCGCGGTGCTCTGGCGGCTGGCCCGCCGGCGTCCCGCGGCCCCCGCGACGACCGTCGCGCCGGGGGAGGACGCCGCGCCGCCCGTGCGCGCGCCGTCGGTCGCCGAGCGCCATCCGGTGCTCGCCGGGGCGCTCGCGGGTGCCACGACGCTGCTCGCCACCGGTGCGGCGCCGCTGCCGCTCGCGGCGCTGGCGCGACACCGGGCGGTCCGCGCGGGGCTGGCGACGGGCACCTGGCGGCTCTGGGCGACCGACCTCGCGCGCGCCGCGGCGCTGGAGGCCGCCGCCGGCGCGGCTCTCGGCGCCGGGACCGTGGCGCTCGTGCGTCGCGATCCCACGGGATGGTGGCGGCCGGCGGCCGGCGTCGGCGTGGGCGCCTCCGCGGCGCTGACCTTCGCCGCCCCGCTGCTCATCGAGCCCCTCTTCAGCCGCAGCCGGCCCGTCGAGGACGAGGAGCTCGTCGCCGACCTGCGCGCGATCGCCGGCCGCGCGGGCGTCCGGCTGCGAGCGGTGCTCGTCTCCGATGCGAGCCGTCGCACGACCGCGGTCAACGCGTACGTCAGCGGCTTCGGCCGCTCGCGGCGGGTCGTGTTCTGGGACACGCTGCTCGAGGGCTTCGGCGCCCGGGAGACGCGGATGGTCGTCGCCCACGAGCTCTCCCACGTCGTGCACCGCGACGTGCCGCGCAGCCTCGTCTTCCTCGCGCTCGTCGCGGCGCCCGCGGCGGCGGCGACCGCCGCGCTCGCCGAGCTGCTCACCCCGGACGGCGCCGGAGCCCCCGGGCGCACCCGCAGCGGCGACCCGCTGCCGGTCTCGGTCCCCGCGGTGCTCCTGGCCGGCGCCGCCGCCGGGCTGCTGCCCGCGACCGAGATGGCCCGCCTGTCCCGGGCGATCGAGCGGCGCGCCGACGCCGAGGCGCTGGGCTGGACGGGCGATCCGGGGGCGCTGATCGGGTTCTTCCAGCGGATCGCGGTGACGAACGTCGGCGATCCGGACCCGCGCGGGGTGGGCCGGTTGCTGCACGATCTGCTCGGCACCCACCCGACCGTCCTCGAGCGGATCGGCGCCGCCGTCGCCCACGCGGACGCGCACGGGATCGCCCTGCCGCCCGCCGCGCCCGTCGTCGCGCTGCCCGCCGGCGCGGACTGAGCGTGCGGGTCACGGTCATCGCCGTCGGCCGCGTCCGGCCGCCGTTCGTCGACGACGTCGCGCACTACGAGAAGCTGCTGCGGCCCTACGTGAAGCTCGACGTGATCGAGCTGCGCGACGACGCGACCGCCGAGCAGGTCGCGCGCCGGGTCCCGGATCGGGCGCACTGCGTGCTCTTGGCGATCGAGGCGCCGGCGCGCGACAGCGTCGCGCAGGCGACGTGGCTCGAGGAGCGTCGCGCGAGCGGCCGCGACCTGTGCTTCGTCATCGGCGGCGCCGACGGCCTGGACCTCGACCGCGCCGACGAGCGCGTCTCCTTCGGTCCGGTGACGCTGCCCCACCAGCTCGCCCGGGTCGTCGTCCTGGAGCAGCTCTACCGCGCCCACCGCATCCTCCGCAACGAGCCGTACCACCACTAGGGGAGAGGGACCGGGGCCCGCCCCGAGCATCGTCGAGGCGACCGCCTCAGCCATCGGGATCGGCGCGGCTAGGGGCACCCGGGAGGGACCGGGGCCCGCCCCGAGCATCGTCGAGGCGACCGCCTCAGCCATCGGGATCGGCGCGGCTAGGGGCACCCGGGAGGGACCGGGGCCCGCCCCGAGCATCGTCGAG
>NZ_JAXAVX010000015.1:0-66962 GCF_033949425.1 Patulibacter brassicae
GCGCGCAGGCCGCCGAGGACGCGCCGACGGTGGCCGACGCCGCGGCGACGCCCGGCGACGCCTCGTCGGCCGTGTCCGGACCCTCGTCCGACGACGCGTCCCTCGGCGACGCCGTGCCGCCGGCGCCCGGCGACGGCTCGACGGCCGCGAGCGACGCCGCCCGGCCGAGCGCCGCGCCCGCCACGACGACCGGCGGGGGCGGTGACCACGCCGACCAGGCGGCCGCGGACCGCGCGACGCGCCCGTCGCCCGCGGCCTCGACCTGGCGTCCGCTCGTCGCGTCCGCCCAGGGACCCGCCACGACATCGGCCTCCGGCGACGTGGTGCCGCCCTCGGACCCGGCGCCCGCGGCGTCCACGGACCCCGCGAGCGGACCCGGCGACGCCCCGGAGGGATCCGAGCGCGCAGCCGAGCCCGTCGGCGACCGGGCCCCCGCGGCCCGCGACGGGGAGGCGCCCGGGAGCGACCGCGGTCCCGCTCCGGGACGCGCGGACGAGGCGCCGGGCGACGCGACCGCGACCGGCGACGACGCCGGTCCGGCGCCCGCCGCGGGCGGCTGGGCGCCCCTGCGCGAGGACCGCTGAGGTCCCGGGTCCGCGCGCCGATCGAGCACCGAGACCCGGGCCGCGCCCACCGACCGCTGAGGGCGCGCGCCGGTCGGCCACCGCGGCCCGGCCGCGCGCGGTCGCGCCCCGGTCAGTCCCCGCGCGGCGCCAGGCCGGCGGGGTCGCTCTCGCTCGTGACCGCGGTGGCCACGACGCCGATGCCCGTGCGCCCGTTGCGCCGCGCGAGGTCGACGGCGGCGTCGAGCGCGGCACCGGACGTCTGGCCCGGGCGGGCGCAGACGAGCACGACGTCGGCCTCGTCGAGCAGGAGCCCGGCGTCGGCCGACGTCAGGAGCGAGGGCGCGTCGGCGATCGCCAGGTCGTAGCCGTCGCGCATGAACGCGAGCATCTCGCGGACGGCGTCCAGCGCGCCGGGCGCGACCTCGGTGGTCGCGGTCCCGGCCACGACGACGACGAGGTCGCCCCCGCGCGCGGTCGCCTCGGCCGCCCGACCGGCGACGTCGTCGACCGCGACGCGCTGGAGGACCTCGGCGGGGGTCGCGTCGCCCGCCAGGTGATCGGCGAGGCCCGGTCGCTCCTGCAGGCCGAGGCGATCGGCTTGGACCGGGCGCCGCACGTCGAACTCCACGAGCACGACGCGCAGGCCCCCGCGGGCGGCGGCGAGCGCGAGCCCGGCGGCGGTCACCGACTTGCCGACCGCCGGCTCGGCGCTCGTCACGAGGACGAGGCCGGGGGTGCCCTCGACGAGGTCGTCGAGGTTCCGGCGCAGGAGGCGGAAGCCGTCGAGGTCGCGGTCGGCGAGCCGCAGCGGCGCCGAGCGCCGGCGACCGAGCTTCGGGAGGAACGGCACGGCGCCCACGAGCGGGGCCGGGAGGCCCTGCAGCTCGGGGACGGCGGTCACGATCCCGGCGTCGCGTCCGCGCCGGCGCCGGCGCGCGGTCAGGGCCACGAGCGTCCCGAGGAGCAGGCCGACGAGCGCGCCCACCGCCCCGCCGACGGCGGCGAACGTGGCGCTCGACGTGCGGTCGACCGTGCGCAGGGTGCCGAGCTCGAGGATCTGGAGCGGGACCGTGAGCCGCGCGGCCGAGCGGAGGGCCGAGATCTGCGCCCGCTGCTCGGGCGACGGGCGTCGCCCGGCCTCGGCGGCGAGGCTCTCGGCGTTGCGGCGCAGGTCGGCGCGGGTGTCGTCGATGACCTGCCGCCGCACCGCGAGCGCGAGCGCCCGCGACCAGGCCGCGGCCTGCGCCCCGCGCTCGGCGCGCGCCACGACCATCAGGACGCCGCGCCCCGCGAGGACGCGGGTGGTCACCGCCCCGTCGGGCACACGGCCGACCTGCGCCTGGACGGCGCTCAGCACCGACGCGCGCCGCGTCACGGCCGCGGCGGCCGTGGCGAGGCCGTCGGGCGTCGTGGCGCCCGTCGAGGCCGCGTCCTCGGTCGCCGCGCTCGATGGACGGGCGAGCAGCTGGGAGGTCGCCTCGTGCTCCTCCGCCCGCGACTCGCCGATGACGAGCCCGGCGGCGGCGCCCACGAGGGCCAGGACGAGGCAGGCCAGGAGCGGCGGGAGCCAGCCCCGTGAACGGGCGCCGGCGGCGGAGGTCTGAGGCATCGCGGCCGCGACGGTACCACGGGCCTCCGGCGACGAAGCACCACGCGATTCACCGTCGCGGGCGAGGACCTGGGCTACCCTCCCGCCCGTGACGAGCACGGCAGCGGCTGCGGGGCAACCACCGACGGGGCACGTGACGTTCGTCGCGTCGCACGTGGCGCCGACGGGTGGCATGGAACGCGCGGTCTACGAGATCGCCGAGCGGATGGCCGGCCGCGGGTGGCACGTGACGGTCATCGCGCGGGCCTGCGCCGTGACCCCGGGGCCGAACGTCGCCTTCCACCGGATCCGCTCCCCCTCGCGGCCCGCGACGCTCGCCCTGCCGCTGAGCTACGTCCTCGGCTCGCGGCTCGTCAAGCGCCACGCGCGGGGCGCGATCCACACCGTGAACCCCGTGATCTGGCAGCGCGCCGAGGTGCACCAGGCCCAGTTCTGCCTCGCCGCCTACCGCGCGAACGTCGGGATCCCCCGCCGGCGACGGTCGTGGATCACCCACCGGATCAACGAGTTCCTCGCCACCCGCTTCGGCCTGGCGGTGGAGCGCCGCGCCCTGCGCAGCTCCGGCGCCCACCTCGTGGCGCCCGCCTCGCGGGGGCTGCAGCGGGAGATCGAGCAGTTCTACCCGCGCCCGAGCGAGACGATGACCGTCGTCACCAACGGGGTCGACCCCGACCGCTTCAGGCCGGACGCCGACGCGCGGGCCCGCAACCGCGCCGCGCTCGGGATCGCCGACGACGCGCCGGTCGCGGTCTTCGTCGGCGGGGACTGGGGACGGAAGAACCTCGCGACGGCGATCGAGGCGGTCGGCGAGGCCCCCGACTGGCACCTGCTCGTCGTCGGCCGCGGCGACCAGCCGAGCTACGAGCGGCTCGCGGGCGAGCACGGGGCCGGCGACCGCGTGCACTTCGTCGGGCACGTCCCGGACCCGGAGGCGTGGCTCGCCGCCGGCGACGCGTTGCTGGCGCCCTCCTCCTACGAGGCGTTCTCCCTGGCGATGCTCGAGGGCGCGTCGGCCGGGCTCGTGCTGCTGACCGCGCCGATCAACGGCGCCGAGGACCTCGTCGAGCCGGACGTCAACGGCTGGCTCCTGCCGATCGAGCCGGCCGCGTTCGGCGCGCGCCTGCGCGAGCTCAGCGGCGACCGCGACCGGCTGCGGGAGATGGGCGCCGCGGCGCGTCGCACCGCCCTGACCTACAGCTGGGACCGGATCGCGGACCAGTTCGAGGCGCTGTACCGCGCCTCGGGGGCCGCCGACCGCGCGGACGCCGGCCGGTGAGCGACGCCGCGCCCGCCGGGCTGTCGGCGACGGTCGTCATCGTCACGAAGGACCGCGTCGACCAGCTCCAGACGGCGGTGGCGAGCGCCGTCGCGCAGCGCGGGCCGGTCGACGTGCTCGTGATCGACGACGGCTCCTCCGACGACACGACGGAGCGCATCCGGGCCCGGTTCCCCGAGGTCGCGGTGCACCGCCGCGACGCCTCCGCGGGCCTCGTGGCCCGCCGCAACGAGGCCGCCGAGCTCGCCACGGGCGACGTCCTCGTGTCGATCGACGACGACGCGCGGTTCTCGACCCCCGACGTCGTCGCCCAGACGCTGCGCGACTTCGCCGACCCGCGCGTGGGCGCCGTGGCGGTCCCCTACGTCGAGGCCGCGCAGGGCCCGGAGGTCCGTCAGCGCGCACCCGAGGACGACGGCGTCTGGACGACCGCCTCGTTCCGCGGCACGGCGTACGCGGTGCGCCGGGAGCTCTTCCTCGCGCTCGGGGCGTTCCGCGCGGAGATCGTGCACCAGGGCGAGGAGCCCGACTTCGCCGTGCGCCTGCTGGACGCCGGCCGCGCCATCCGCCTCGGGCGCGCGGAGCCGATCATCCACGAGGAGTCGCCGAACCGGAACATGTGGCGGATGACCCACTACGGGCGGCGCAACGAGCTGCTGCTCTGCTGGACGCGGTACCCGCGCGGGTGGGCGCTCGTGCACCAGGCGAAGTTCCTCGCCCGCGGCGTGCGGGCGGGGCACCGCGTCGGCGAGTGGCGCGCGACGTTCAGCGGCCTCGCCGCCGGCCTGGCGATCTGCTGGCGCTACCGGCACGAGCGCCGTCCGGTGTCCACGGCGGCCATGTGGCGGCTGCACCGCCTGCGCGGCGGGCGCACCGAGCGGCTGCCGGACCTGCCCGGCTGAGCCGCGCCCCCGGCCGGCGCGGTCCGGCCCGGGCTCAGCGCGGCGCGTCGCCGCCGGCCCGCGCCAGCGCCTCGACCTCCTCGCGCATCCGGCGGCGGAACGCGGTCGCCGAGAAGCGCCGGGCGTGCGCGGCGATCCGCGCGGCGTCGAAGCGGTGCAGGTCGGTCTCGCGCAGCGCCTCGGCGAGCGCGTCGACGTCGTCGGGCGGCACGAGGACGCCGGTCTCGCCGTCGCGCACCGTCTCCCGCGCGCCGCCGGCGTCCGCGGCGACGACCGGTCGGCCGGCGGCCTGCGCCTCGACCGCGGCGATGCCGAACTCCTCGACGTTCGCCATCACGAGCGCGGCGGCGCTCGCGTACTCGCGGGCCAGCTGGGCGTCGTCGACCCGGCCGAGGAAGGTCGCGTGGTCGCCGTGCAGGGCGCGCAGCCGCGGCTCGTCCGCCCCCGTCCCGACCACGCGCACGGGGACCCCGGCCCGACGTGCGGCCTCGAGCGTCACGTCCACGCGCTTGTGGCGCACGAGCTCGCAGACGACGAGCACGTGCCCCTCGGGCGTGCCCGGCGCGAACCGCTCGACCTCGACCGGGGGGTGCACGATCGGCGCCTCGCGCCCGTAGATGCGGGCGATCCGCTCCTGGGTGATCCGGCCGTTGGCGACGTAGCGGTCCACGCGCGCGGCGGCGCGCACGTCCCAGCGACGGACGGCGGCGAGCGTGGCGGCGAGCGCCGGCCGCGCCGGCGCGGGCACGGACGCGAGCGCCCGCTCGCCCTCGAACCACGCGTAGCGGAACGGCGTGTGGCAGTAGCAGAGGGTCGCGGTGCCCGGCGCGGACGGCATCCCGTGGGCGAACGCGCTGCTGCTGATGATCGCGACGTCCGCGTCGGCCGGCAGCGGCATCGCCGAGGCGGCGAGCGGGAACGCCGGGAGCAGCCAGCGGAACCACGACTGCCGCGCCCCCGTCCGGTTCAGCCGGGAGACGACGACCGGGTGCCCGGCCAGCCGGGGCCCGCAGACCGCCGGATCCCACAGCAGGGTGTGGATCGGGGCCTGCGGCCACTCGTCGGCGATCGCCGCGAACGTGCGCTCGGCGCCGCGGAGCACGAGGAGGTAGTCGTGGGCCAGCGCCACGCGGGCGGTCTCGGGCATCGGCGGAAGGGTGACAGAGCCGTCACGCGGCCTCCGACGCGGAGCGCGGACGGCGCGCGAACGCCCGTCGGGACGGGGCTTCGGCGACGTCTCCCGTGCATCGTGCAGCGACCGCCGGATTTTCCTCTACCGTGAGGGACCGTCGCGGAGCCCTCCGCGACCTTCCGATCGAGCCTCTCGCCCGTGCACCAGCCGCTTCGCCCCGACCGCCCGCCGTGTCCATCGAGCGCCCGATCGGCGCTCCACCGGTGGGAGGCCCTCCATGGCGACCGCGCCTGAGCCCCGGCAGGCGGACCTCCGAGCGGTGCTCGGCGTCCTCCGCCGCCGCGCCCTCCTCATCCTCGTCACGACCTCCGTCGTCGTGGCGGCGGCGGTCGGCCTCTCGCTCCTCCAGGAGGAGCGCTACGACAGCACGGTGACGCTCCGCTTCCGGCCCGCCGCGCTCGACGCGCAGCTGTCGGGCCTCATCGTCGACCTGCCCGGCGACGCCGATCGCGACCAGGAGACGAACGTCGGGCTCCTGAACCTGCCGGTCGTGCGGGAGCGCGCCGCGGCCCGCCTCGGGCCGCCGTACACCGCCGACGACCTCGAGTCGCGGGTGAAGATCGGGACCGAGGGCACGTCGAACCTCGCGACGATCACCGGCTCGGCCACGACCGCGCGCGAGGCGACGCGGATCGCGAACACGATGGGCAGCGAGTTCGTCGCCTACCGGCGCGACGCCGTCCGCCAGCAGGTGCGCCGAGCGATCCGCGCGCTCGAGCGACGGATCGAGGCGCTGGAGGAGGACGCGAACTCCGCCGACGAGGAGAACCGCCGCGAGCTGCGCACGCAGCAGCGCAACCTCGACAAGCTGCAGGTCCTCGACACGGTCCGCTCCGGCGACGCCGAGATCGCGCAGCCGGCCGTGGAGCCGGACTCGCCGGCCGCCCCGAAGCCGGTCACCAACGCGATCCTCGGGCTCATCCTCGGCCTCGTGCTCGGCCTCGCGTTCGCGCTGGCGGCCGAGCAGCTGGACCGGCGCTACCGGCGGCCGGAGGACCTCGCCCGCGACCTGGGCCTGCAGCTCCTCGCCACGGTGCCCCAGAGCTCGGTGCTGAAGGCCGACGACGGCTGGCGGCTCGGGCTGGACGGCGCGGAGGCCGAGGCGTTCCGCCGCCTCCGGACGACGCTGCGCCACCAGGGCGGCGGCAGCGTGCACTCCGTCCTCGTGACCTCCGCCTCCCCCACGAGCGGCAAGACGACCGTGTCGCTGCACCTCGCGCTCGCCGCGGCCGGCGTCGGGGACGACGTCCTGCTCGTGGAGACCGACCTGCGTCGCCCGCGCCTGGCGGAGGTCCTCGAGCTGCCCGCCGAGGAGGGCATCAGCACGTGGCTCGGCGCCGACGAGCCCGCGCCGGTGCCGCCCGGGGGGCGCTTCCTCCTGAAGACCGACCGGGCGGACGACCCCGACGGCGAGGACCACCCGCGCCAGCTGGACGGCAGCGTCGAGGTCCTCCTCGGCGGCGCCCCGCCGCCCAACCCGTCCGAGATGCTCGACTCGGCGCCGGTGCGCCGGATGATCGAGGAGTCCCAGGCGCACTACGACTTCGTCGTCCTCGACGCGCCGCCGGCCGGGATCGTCGCCGACCCGATCCCGCTGGCCAAGCAGGTCGACGGCGTGATCATCGTCGCGCGGCTCGGCAAGGAGAGCCGCGACGGGCTCGAGGCGCTGCGCGACGACCTGCAGGATCTCGGGATCCCGATCATCGGGGTCGTCGCGACGTTCGGCCCCCGGGTCGAGAGCTCGTACTACTCGAGCTACACCGCGTCCGCGCGCTGACCGGTGGCGTCGCCCGCGGTCCTCACCTCGCCGGCCCTGCTCACGGGTCGCGACCGCCTGATCAAGGCGGTCGCGATCCTGCTGACCGGCGGGATGTGGGGCGCCGTCATCGCGGGCGATCCGCTCTTCCTGCGGCTCCTCACCGCCGCGACGATCACCTTCGCGCTGTGGGCCTGCATCACGTGGCGGCGCAGCGTCGGCATCTTCGCCTCGCTCGGGGTCCTCATCGTCCTGGCGCTCCTGCGGCGGATCCTCATCCCCTACGCGGGATGGCAGTCCTTCGACCCGCTCGTGCTCGTCGGCCCGGCGGTCGTCTTCCTGCTCGTCGCGCAGCTCTTCGTGCTCGAGCGGCGGCGGCTGGGCGGCGACCGGCTGTCGAACCTCGTGCTGCTGCTCCTCGCGATCGAGCTCGTCCAGAGCGCGAACCCGCGCGGCGGCGGCATCTTCGCCGGCCTCGGGGGCCTCCTCTTCGTCGGCGTGCCCCTCCTCTGGTTCTTCGTCGGTCGCGAGGCGATGACCCGGGACCTCATCCGGCGCCTCACGGCGATGTTCGTGCTCGCCGGCACCGGCGTCGCCCTCTACGGCCTGGCCCAGACGCAGATCGGGTTCCTCTCGTGGGACAGCCAGTGGATCGACGTCGCGGGGTACTCGTCGATCCGGGTCGGCGACTCGATCCGCGCGTTCGGCACGTTCTCCTCGAACGCCGAGTACGCGCTCTTCATCGGCTCGGCGGCGGCGATGTGCGTCGCGCTGACCGTCGAGGGCCGCACGTGGGCGATCGCCTGCCTGCCGGTGCTGCTCGTGGCGCTCTTCTTCTCCTCGATCCGCAGCGCCACGATCACGGCGCTGCTGGCGTGCGTCCTGATCCTCGCGCTCGTGCCCCGGCGCCCGGCCCTCGCCGTCGCCCTCGTGCTCGTCGGGATCGTCGTGGCCTTCGGGGCGGTGCGCGTCGTGAGCTCCGGGCTGCAGACGTCGAGCAACGACCTCGTCTCGCGCCAGGTCGGCGGGCTCTCGGATCCGCTGAACCCCGAGAACTCGACGCTGCTGCTGCACGTCGACCTCGTGATCGAGGGGATGAAGCTCGGCTTCCGCGACCCGATCGGCCTCGGCACGGGGTCCACGAACCAGGCCGGCTCGAAGCTCTCCGGCGGCAAGGGCAAGGGCCTGCCGACCGAGATCGACATCTCGAACGCCTTCGTCGGCCTGGGCCTGCTCGGCGGGCTGACGTACCTCGCCCTCGTCATCTCCATCTTCACGACGACCATCCGGCAGCACTTCGCCGGAAGACCGGACATGCTGCCGGTGGTCGCCGTGCTCGTCGTCGGCCTCGGCCAGTGGCTGACCGGCGGGCACTACGCGTTGTCGCCCATCACCTGGTTGCTGATCGGCTTCGTCGCCGCCGGCAGCGGCCCCCTCCGGAGGTATCCGACATGACCAGTGCCTGGCGCAGCGCCGTGAAGTCCGCGCTGCCGCGACCAGTCCGCGAGGCCGTCGTCCGCCGTCGCGCCGACGCCCGCCGGGCGCGCGAGCACGTCGAGCTCTACGGCGCCAACCGCGACATCGACCTCGAGCCGCTCGCGCTCCTGCGCGACGCGCCGCTCGAGGACCTGCGCGACCCCGAGCGCCTCGCGGAGCTCCTGCCGCGCCTGGGGCTCAACGACGAGGCCGACGAGACGTGGCCCGAGGCGCTGCGCCCGTCGCTCGGTCGCGGGCTGCTGCACTGGCAGTACCCGGTGCAGTTCGCGCCCTACCTCGCCGAGCTCTCGAAGCACGGGATCGGGAACTACCTCGAGATCGGCACGCGTCACGGCGGGACGTTCGCGATCACCGTCGAGTACCTGCGGCGCTTCGGCACGATCGACTGGGCGGTCGGCCTGGACCTCATGCCCGCGCCCGGGCTCGCTCGCTACGCCGCGCAGCATCGCGAGGTCGAGCACGTCACCGCCGACAGCCGCAGCGCGACGTTCCGCAAGATCGTCGAGCAGCGCGCCCCGATCGACCTCGCGCTCATCGACGGCGACCACAGCGAGATCGGCTGCCGCGCGGACTTCGAGCTCCTCGCGCCGCACGCGCGGATCCTCGCCTTCCACGACATCGCCAACGAGATGGTCCCGGGAGTCGGCGCCGTGTGGCGCGAGATCCGGGACGGCATGGCGGACCGCTACACCTGCCTCGAGTTCATCGACCAGTACCCCGACGTCCACGCGCGGACCGGCCAGGGCCTCCTCGGCCTCGGGCTGGCCATCCGCCGCTGAGCAAGGAACGACCGTGACCCGTGCCCTCATCGTCGGCGGCGGCCTGACCGCCGCCACCCTCGCCTGGCGCCTGTCGCAGGACGGCGTCGAGTCCACCGTGCTGGAGCGCGCCGAGCAGACCGGCGGCCTCGTGCGCTCCGACCACATGGGCGGGGTGCTCTACGAGCCGCACGGCTCCCACATCTTCCACACCGAGGACGAGGAGGTGTGGAACCTCGCCAACCAGATGACGCCGTTCCGGGACTACCGGCACCGGGTCGACATCCTCATCGAGGGCAAGATCCTCAACTGGCCGATCCTCCTCTCCGACATCGACGCCCAGAGCCGCAGCGAGGAGATCAAGGCCGAGCTCGAGGCCCGTCGCGACGTCGACGCGGAGGCGCGCGCGCAGGCGGCGAACTTCGAGGAGTGGTGCCTGGAGCTCATGGGCCCCACGCTCTACGACCGCTACATCCGCCCGTACACGGAGAAGCAGTGGGGTCGCCCGGCGCGCACGCTCTCGGCGAGCTGGGCGCCGCGACGGGTCTCGGTCCGCTGGGACAACGACCCCTACCTCTTCCCGGACCCCTACCAGGGCTGGCCGGCGGGCCCCAACGGCTACACCGACCTCCTGGACGGGCTGTTCGGCGCCCCCGGCGTGACCGTGCGCACCGGCGTCGACGTCACGCTCGAGACGCTCGACCGGCACGTGCGCGAGGAGCAGGCCGACCTCGTCGTCCTCACCTGCCCCCTGGACGAGTTCTGCGGGAACGAGCTGGGCGCGCTGGAGTGGCGCGGGATCGACGTGCGATCGGTGCACATCCCCCACATCGAGTACGCGCAGGGCGCGATGGTCGTGAACTACCCGGGCGAGGGCTATCCCTTCATCCGGATCCACGAGACGAAGCACGCGTCGGGGCAGCAGATCGAGGGCACCGTCCTGGGCTTCGAGTTCACCGGGGCGCCCTCGCGGCACTATCCGATCGAGCTGCCGGAGAACCGGGCGCTGAACGACCGCTACCAGGACCACCTGCGCGGCGTCATCGGCGCCGAGCGCGTGCACTTCGCCGGGCGCCTGGCGAACTACGTCTACATCGACATGGACGACTGCATGCGCGAGGCGCTCACGACCGCCGAGCAGCTGCTCGACGGCCTGGCCCGCGACGGGGCTCCGGGGGCGGCATGAGCGATCGCGCCCCCCGGCGCAGCGACCGGCTGCGCGATCTCCTCCCCCACGGCGTCGTGCGGCGCGTCCAGCACCAGCGCGCCGTCGCCGCCAAGGAGGCCGCCGACGCCGCGCGCCAGCAGGCCCGCCTGGAGCGCCTGCGCAAGGCCGAGCAGGCCGCCGCGGCCGGTGATGCCCTGGCGTGGGACTACGAGGCGGCGGTCTCCGTCCTCATCGACCGCGGTCTCGACGAGGACGAGATCCGCGGCGGCTCGATGCCCGAGGCGTCGCTGCAGCGCTGCGACGCCGCGATCCGCGAGCTGCTCGGCGACGGCGGGCCGATCCGCGCCCTCCACGTCGGCAACTTCCTCGGCGTCTCGCTCGCGGCCGTGACCGCGACGGTCCGCGCCGTGGACCCCGGATCGGTCGTCGTGGCCGTCGACCCCGACGTCGCCCACCGCGGCATCGAGCGCCCCGCGGCCCACGCGATGGCGCTGCTGCGCTCGTTCGGGCTCGACGACGCCGTCCTGCCGATCACCGCCTACTCGCTCGGACGCAACCTCGGCAACGACGGGCTCGACGAGCACGACCACGGCGTCTCGCCGTGGCAGGCGATGGAGGAGAGCGCCGCCGCGGCGCAGGCCCTGCCCCGCCTGGCGGACCTCGCCCCCCGCGGCTTCGACCTCGTCCTGCTCGACGGCAACCACGACGCGACGTACCTCTCGGACGAGCTGACGGTCGTCGCCCGCCTGCTGCGGCCGGGCGGCGTCCTCGTGCTCGACGACGTCGACGCCGGCGCCTGGTCGGACATCCAGGCGGTCTTCGACGGCCTCGTCGCCGACGACGACGGCCCGTTCCGCCGCGTGGACGCCGACGGCCGCATCGGCGTCGCCCTGCGCGCCTGATCCCGCCGGCGCGCGGCCGGGAGCGCGCGGCGGGCGGGGCGCCGACGGTCGCGTCCCGCGAGGCCCGGCCCGCCGGCCCGTCCCGGCCGAGGGGTCAGTCCTCGAAGCCGAAGTAGCGGGCCTCCTCGGGATCGGCGGGCTTCCACCGGTCCAGAGGCCACTCGAGCGCCTCGGGCCAGGCGAGGATCGCCGGGGCGTGCGCGTCCGCGATCGCCTGCTGCAGCTGCTCCGGGTCCGGGTGCTCCTCCGGATAGAGGGGCGGGAGGAACTCGATCTTCGCCCGCCCCGGCTTGCCGATGTCGCGCGCGACGACCGGCACGATCGGCGAGCCGTACTTCAGCGAGAGCTTCGCGGCGCCCGAGGCGGCCTTCACGCGCCGGCCGAGGAAGTCCATCTCCAGCGTGCCCGGCGAGTCGGTGTTCAGGCCGACGAACCGGTTGGCCTTCAGCAGCCCGGTGAGCAGCGGGAAGCCACCCGCCGCGCTGAACGTGTGCGCGCCGCGGGCCAGGCACTTGCCGTGCTGGCGGTCGCGGTGGCCGGCGAACCCCGGCGTCGGCTCCTCGAAGTAGAACGGCGCGATCGCCGCGTAGGCGTGCACGCCGACCTTGTCGACCGACACCGTCAGGCCGACGTAGGGCCCGTGGTGCATGAAGTTCAGGATCGCGCCGTTGCCGCGGGCCAGCGCCGCCTGCGGATGCTCCACCCCGGAGACCGGCAGGTTGCCGGTGAGCCACGGTCGCCAGAGCACCTCGCTGCGGTAGGCCGTCTGCACGAGGTAGCGCTGCGCGAGCGCCTCGACCTCGTGCTTGCGCGACGAGCGCCCGACGACGAACTCCATCGACTTCAGGGCGTTGTCGCGCAGGCCCTCGTTGCGGCGCCACAGGTACTCCGCCCGGGCGCGGGCCAGGCCGAAGCCGATCGGCGCGGGCACCACGCGATGTACTCGCTCGTCCGCGTAGAGTCGCGTGCCCAGACCGACCTTCGGCAACGGCGGCAGCTGCTCCGGCGGCTTGAACCGCTCGAGCTGCGCGTCGACCGCCGCATCGTCCACCGCCGTCGGAACCCCACCACCGTCTGAAGCCATGTCCGTCGGGAAGCTAGAGACGCCGGAGCCACCGGTCAACGTCCGGGAACGGGTCTGCGCCGTCGTCGTCACGCGCGACCGACGCGCGCTGCTGCGCACGTGCCTGGAGCGGCTCGCCGCGCAGGAGCGCGCGACCGACGCCGTGCTCGTGATCGACAACCAGAGCAGCGACGGCACCGCCGACATGGTCCGCGAGGAGTTCCCCGACGTCGAGCTCGTCCGGCTCGAGGAGAACGTCGGCGGCGCCGGCGGGTTCGCCGAGGGCGTACGGCGCGCGACGGCGGCCGGGCACGACTGGATCTGGCTCATGGACGACGACACGTTCGTCGCTCCCGGGACGCTCGCGGCCCTGCTGGACGGCGCCGCACGGGCCCCGCGACGGCCCCAGGTCCTCGCCGGGCCCGTCCGGTGGCGCGACGGGCGCCTGCACCCGATGAACGAGCCGTGGTTCGCGTGGCGCCGGCGCCGCGAGGTCGCCGCGGCCGCGGCCGCCGGCCTGCTGCCGCTGCGCCACACGACGTTCGTCTCCGCGCTCGTGCACCGCGACGCCGTCGCCGCGCACGGCCTGCCGCTGGCCCACTACTTCATCTGGACCGACGACTTCGAGTACACCGGGCGGATCCTGCGCGACGGGCACGGCTACCTCGTGCCGGAGGCCGAGGTCGAGCACGCGACCGCCAAGCCGCACAACCCGGTGTCCGCGGCCGGCGACCGGTTCTTCTGGTTCGTGCGCAACTCGCTGCTGCTGCTGCGCGGGAAGGCCCTCACGACCCCCGAGCGCCTGCGCTACGCCCGGATGATGGCCGGGATGGTGCAGGAGTACCTCGGCGCGCGGCCGGAGCCCCAGCGGCTGCGGATCGTCGCGCGGGGCGCGTGGCGCGGGCTTCGGGACCCGGTCCGATGATCGTCGTCCTCGTCGATCCCGCCGTCGCCCCCACCGCCGCGGTCGAGGGCGCCGAGCTGCGCGGCGTGCCGCTCGGCGCCGCGGCGCGCGCCGGGGCCCTCGCCGACGCCGTGCGCGACGGTGCCGAGGCCGTCTGGCTGCTCGGTCCCGGCGTCGTGCCGGGCGCCGCCGCCCTGGCCGCGCTGCGGGCCGTGGGCGGCGTCCTCGCGGCCGGGCCGCTGCTCGACGCCGCGGGCGTGCCGATCGGCGCGGCGCTGCCGGACTGGGCCCGCAGCGGCCCGGACCGCCAGATCGCCGCCGCGGCCGAGCGCCGCCTGCCGATCGCGGCCGCCGGCCCGGACCACCTCCTCGTGCCGGCCTCGACCGTCGCCTCCCACGGCGTGCCGGCCCCGGCCGCGCACGGCGCGCTCGCCGTCCGCGCCTGGACGGCGCGGGTGCTGCGCGACGCGGACGAGTCGGGCTGGTTCGCGGCCGGCGCCGCGCTGCCGGCCCCCTCGGCGCTCGAGCCGCCGCCCGCCGGCGACGTGCGCCGCGCCGCGCCGGCGCTGCGGGCGGCCGGCGCCTGGGGGCGCCTCGACGTCCTCGAGCAGCTCGCTCGCCCCGCGGCCCGCCGCCGCTGAGCGACGCCGCCGCGGCGCCGACGAACGACCCCGAGGGCGTCCGCCCGCGCGCTCAGCGCGGGGCGGTCTCGTCGAGCAACGCCGCGAACGCCGCGACCATCGCGTCGACGCTGCACGTCCGGGCCCAGGCGAGCGCCGCCTCGCGCGGCTGGGGCCGCTGGAGGAACGGCCGGACGGCCGCGGCGATCGCCGCGGGCTCCGGAGCGCACAGCACGCCGCCTGCGTCGCGGACGAGCTCGTCGTAGCCGCCGTCGTCCATCCCGACGATCGGCAGCCCGGTGGCCGCAGCCTCGATGAGGACGGTCGGCAGGCCCTCGCCGCGGCCGTCGGAGGTGAAGAGGAACGCGTCGGCGGCGCGGTACACCGGGCTCGGGTCGCTCAGGGCGCCGAGCACGTGGACGCGTCCGGGGAGGCGCGACGCGGCCTCCCGGACGGCGGCGAGCTCGGTCCCGTCGCCGGCGACGAGGAGCGTCGCGTCCGGCAGCTGCTCGGCGACCCGCACCGCGAGCGCGGCGCGCTTGCTCGCGTCGACCCGGCCGGTCCAGGCCAGCACCGGGCCCTCGCCCGTGACGCCCAGCGCAGCCCGTGCCTCGCGGCGGCTCTCCGCGTCCGCCGGGCGGTAGCGGGAGAGGTCGATGCCGTTGTGGACGACGCGGGCGCGCGAGCGCGCCGGCTCCGGCAGGCTGCGCACGACGAGCGAGGACACGGCGGCGATCCCGGCGACGTGCCGGGACGCCAGCGCATACGCCCGCGCCTGGGCGAGGCCGAGGACGCCGGTGCTCGGCAGCTGGCCCTGCTCGGACCAGACGACCGGCGCTCGGCGGGCCAGGGCGCGGGTGAGCAGGACCTGCTCGCGCTTGAAGACGGTGTGGTACGCGCGGACGGGCTCCCCGGCCACGGCGTCGAGGAACGCGCGCCGGTCCGCCCGCGCCCCGCGCAGCGAGGTCCCGAGCGTCGAGCGGCTCCACTTCGGGCCGATCTCGACGGGGTGGATCGGCAGCCCCGCCTCCGCCCAGCGCGGCATGCGCCCGACGAGCAGCACGTCCTCCCCGCGGTCCGCGAGGCCGCGGTAGAGCCGCACGAGCGACTGCTCGGCGCCTCCGTCGCGGTCCGTGCTGGCCAGGAGGATCACGCGGCCGGCGCTCATGCCCGGGCCTCCGTTCGGGTCGGTGCGTCGGCGAGGCCCGCGAGCATCCGCTCGAGGTTCGCCTCCCAGCTGTGGCCGGCGGCCGCGGCGCTGCGCCGGCGGTCCTCCACCGGATCGCGGTGCGCCTGCCGCAGCGCGGCGACGAACGCCGTCGGGTCGTCGGCGAAGCGGACCGGCGGCTGCAGGTCGACCATCGCCGGCAGCGACGTGCTGACCACCGGCACGCCGGTGGCGAGGTACTCCCAGACCTTCATCGGGAAGACGCTCGCGGTGTGCTCGTTCACGGCGTACGGGACGATCGCCGCGGTCGCGGCGCGCAGGTAGTCCGGCAGCGCGGCGTGCGGCCGCGGCCCGAGCAGGTGGCAGTTCGGCAGGTCCGCCAGGCGCCGGTGGCCGTCCATCGCCTGCTCGGCGCCGACGGGGCCGATGAGCACGAGCTGCAGGTCCGGCGCCGCCCGGGCGACCGCCTCCAGCAGCGCCCAGTCGATCTTGTGGTCGCTCAGGGCGCCGGCGAAGACGATCCGCGGCTGCGGGATCGCGGCGAGGTCCTCGGGCGGCTCCCCCGGCTCGAGCGCGCGGGCGAAGAGCCCGGTGTCCGCGACGTTCGGCAGCAGCGCGACGCGGTCCCCGGCGACGGGACGCAGGCGGTCGGCGCTCGCCGGGGCCGACGCGAAGGTCGCGTCCGCGCGGTCGGCGAGGCGCGCCTCCATGTCGCGGGTGGCCGCGAACGGCACGCCGGGCACGGTCGCCAGGTCGTCGACGCAGTGGAAGAGGACCTGGTCGTAGTCGTCGACGTCGACCTCGTCGATCGCCAGCGGGCTGTAGGCCCACAGGACGCGCGGACGCGGCAGCGCCGCCACCGGCGCGGCGAGCGCGCGGCGCACGAGCCGGCGGTTCAGGCGCCGGACCCAGCGCCAGCGGTGCAGGGGCACGACGAGCGGGGCGACCACCGTCGGCCGAGCGCCCGCCGGCGCGCCGGCGGCGTGGTCCGGCGGGACGTCGGCCGCGGGGCGCCGGCCCGGGCGCAGGCGGGCGAGGATCCGCCGCAGGTCCCGCAGCGAGAGCCGCGGCTCGCGCAGGCCGAGCGACTCGACGTAGACCACCGGCACCGCGGTGCTCAGCCGGCTCATGAGGTGCTGCTTGTTCGTCCACAGCTCGGCGTCCCAGTCGGCCGTGGAGAGGCAGACGACCCCGCCGATGCGCTCGGCCGCGCGGTGCCAGCCGGCCGCGTGCGGCTCCTCGTCGGGGCGGGACATCGGCCGGGAGCATACGGGCCGCCCCGCCCGCCGCCGCTCAGACGTCGAGCAGCTCGCGCTCGACCGCGTCCAGCGCGCCCGGGTGGACGGCCTCGTCGAACTTCCGCGCCAGGAACGCCCCGGACGCGCGCAGCTCGGCGACGTCCTCGGCGCGCAGCAGGTCGGGATGCGACTGGCCGTGCGGGTGGCGCATGTGGTGCAGGTGGCGCCCCGCGACGCGGTCGCGCAGCGGCCCGCTCATGAGCAGCGACGGGATCGCGTGCTCGTCGGCGACGAACGACCCCGCCCAGAACCGCTCGAGCTCCGGCCGGCGGTCGAGCTCGTCCCGGATCCACTCCGCCGCGTCGCGGGGCATGCACCAGAACTGGGAGCCGTGGTGGGGCTCCAGGCCGGCGGGCAGGCGCCGCTCGGGCCACCAGGGGATCCGGCGGTTGGGCAGCGACCAGGCGCGCGCGGGGCGCAGGTACCGGCGCGTCAGCCGGTCCAGCCCGCCCCCGTCGGGCAGGTCCGCGACCGGCATCGGCTCCGCCTCGGTGAAGATCGCGCCGCCGCTGGCCGCCAGGTGCTCGGCGAGCCGGTCGCGCGGCGCGATCGGGTAGTCCAGGCCGCTGAGCAGGAGCAGGTGGTCGGGGCGATCGCTGCCCCGGGTCGCCGCGCGCAGCCCGGCGAGCGTCGCGGCGACGATCCCCCACCCGCCCCAGCGGCAGCGGACGCGCGGCAGCAGCTCGACCGATGAGCGCTCGGCGGCCGGTCCGAGTGCGCGGAGGAACGGGGCGATCTCGACGCGGCGATCGACGTGCAGGTAGACCCGATCGCCGCCGCGGCTGAGCCGCTCCACGAGCCGTCCGACCTGCCCCGGACGCGTGTGGGCCACGACGACGTACCCGAGGCGCAACGCGTCCTTCTCGTGATCGACCATCGGGCGCTCTACGATACGCCGCCGTGAGCGACGAGTCCTTCAAGGGCCGCCTGACCCGCCGGCTCGTGCGCGTCGCGCCCTGGCAGCGGTGCGAGGAGTGCGGCGGCCGGCTGTTCCGCGCGTGGATCTACCCCTCGCGCGGGCAGATCAAGGTGCTGGGCGCCGACGGGGATCTCGTCCCCGTCGTGCGGGCCGACTTCGAGTCGCGCACCCGGATCGGCTTCCGCCACGTCGACGCGTCGGTCTGTCGCCGCATACGGGAAGGCGGCCGCCCGTGAGCGACCGGCTGCTGAAGGTCGTCGTCAGCCACCTCGAGGCCGACGCCGTCGACGAGCACCTCGCGTACCTCGCGACGCTCTGCCCCGGCCCGATCCTCCTCTGCCACGGCGGCACCCCCGAGCGGTTCGCGGCGGTCCGCTGGCCCCGCAAGCGGTTCCTCGCCCACCCCGGGCTGCGCTCGCCGGCCGCGACCTTCCAGACCTACGACGAGGCCCTGGAGGCCGCGCACGAGGTCCTCGAGGCCGATCGGCGGATCGACGCGATCGTCGTCCTGGAGTACGACCAGGTGCCGCTGGCCCCCGGCCTCGACGAGGCCGTGCTGGCGCTGCTGGAGCAGACCGGCGCCGGGCTCGTCGGCAAGACCGCGGTCGATCGCACGGCGACGAACTGGTGGCACCGCGTCCGCTACCGCGACGATCCGGCGCTCCTCGAGCACCTGCGGCGGGTGTCGGTCCGCGAGGATCCCACGCGGATCTACGGCTGCCTCGGCACCGGCTTCGCGATGACGCGCGAGGCCCTGGCCGCGTACGTCGCCGTCGAGCACCCGGACGGGATCTACAACGAGCTCTACGTGCCGACGCTCGTGCACCACCTCGGCTTCCGCGTCGAGGACGTCGACGCGCACGGCGACCTCTACGCGCACGTCCGGTTCGAGCCGAGCTACACCCCCGCCGAGGCGCGCGCGCTGCGCGACGCCGGCGTGCTCGTCGTGCACCCCTACAAGGAGCCGCTCGCGCAGCTGGGCGACCCGGCGGCGGCGGGATGAGCCGCGCCCGCCCCGGCGGCCGCCTGCGCCGGCTCGCCGGCCACCGGATCGCCCAGAACGCCCTGGCGCTCTACGGCGTCCAGGTCGCGACGTTCCTCGTCCCGCTCCTGTCGCTGCCCTACCTCTCGCGGGTCCTCGGCGACGAGGGCTTCGGCCTCGTCGCGCTGGGACAGTCGACGGCGATCGTCCTCGGGCTCGTCGTGAGCTACGGCTTCGAGTTCACCGCGGGGCGCGACGCGTCCGTCGCCCGGCACTCGCCGCACCGGCTCGCCGAGATCGCGGCGCGGGTCCTCGGCGCGCGCCTGCTGCTGGCGGTCCTCGTCCTCGCCGCCGCGGCGGCGACCCTGCCCCTCGTCGAGAGCTTCCGCGAGCACCCGGAGGTCCTCGCGATCGCATGGGTCACCGGCGTGGTGCAGGGCATCAACCCCGGCTGGTTCTTCGTCGGGACGGAGCGCCTGCGGCTCGTGTCGTTCGTGCAGCTCGGGCTCCGCTTCGCCGGGCTCGGCGCGATCTTCGTCCTCGTCCGCGACGCCGACGACGCGACGCTCGTGCTCGTCATCAACCTCGCGACGACGATCGTCGTGGCGGGCGTCGCGATGGTGCTCATGCTGCGACGGATCCCGTGGCGCGCCCCGCGCCTGGCCACGGCGCCGAGCGAGCTGCGCGCCGCGTGGGCGGTCTTCGTCGGCACCGGGGCGATCGCCCTCTACTCCAGCGGGAACGTCGTGCTGCTGGGCTTCTTCGGCACGACCGACGAGGTCGCGCACTTCGCCGCGGCGGAGCGGATCGTCCGCGCGGTCGTCCAGCTCATGAGCCCCGTGGCGGTCGCCGTCTTCCCCCGGCTCGTCTACCTCCACGCGCAGCGCGAGCGCGAGCGCGAGCGGGCCAAGCGGCTGGCGACGATCTCGATCGGCGCGATGTCGGCGATCGGGATCTCGGCGGTCTTCGTGCTCGGCGGCGCGGCCGGCTTCCTCATCCCGCTGATCTACGGCGACGCCTTCGACGAGGCGATCGACCTGCTGCGGATCCTCGTGCTGATCCTGCCGCTGATCGGCATCACGAGCACGCTCGCCGGTGGCTGGATGATGGCCCTGCGGATGGACCGCGCGATCGTCGCCTCGGCGATCCGCGCCGGCGTCACGAACATCGTGCTGGCCTGCGTCCTCGTGCCGCGCATGGGGCCCGAGGGACTCGCCCTCTCCGTCGTGGCCGCCGAGCTCGTGGCGCTCGTGAGCTGCGTCTGGGAGATCCGCCGCGCCTCGCGCGCGCGAGCGCGGCGCCGACCGTCTGATAGGAACCGCCGGATGCGCCGCACCGCCTTGGCCCTCAGCGCGATCGCGATCGCGGCGCTGGCCGCCCTCTACGTCGTCCTCTCCCGCGACGACGAGCCGCCCGCCGACCCGACGCGGATCTTCGCCTACGACCGCGATCGCCCCCTCGACGTCACGACCGGCGCCGAGACCGACCAGGGCGGCATGCGCGTCCGGCAGCTCGCCTACGACGGCGCCGACGGGACGCGCGTCCAGGCGCTGCTCGCGGTGCCCGCCGACAGCGGCGGCTCCTACCCCTGCCTGCTCTACCAGGGCGGTCTCTCGACGAAGAAGGAGCAGGTCGACTTCCTCTACCCCGCCGCCGAGGCGCTGGGGATCGGCCTCTTCACGATCGACGTGCGCGCGGGCGGCAACGACGTCACCGACGATGAGGACACGATCGAGCGGACGCTCCGCGACCCGCGGGCGATCGCGGCGGCGCTGCGCAACACGACGATCGACCTGCGCCGGGGGCTCGACGTCCTCGCGCAGCGCGAGGAGTGCGACCCGAACCGCACGGGCTACCTCGGCGTCAGCGAGGGCGGCCTGATCGGATCGCTCCTGGCGGGCACCGACGAGCGCATCCGCGCCACGGTCCTCATGGTCACCGGCGGCGACTGGCGGACGATCCTCGGCAAGCAGTCGATCATCCTGCCCGGCATCGAGCGCGACCCGGCGGCGCTGCAGCGCGCGCTGCGGATCCTCGCCCCGTACGACCCGGCCCGCTGGGTCGGGCGGATCTCGCCGCGGCCGATCCTCCTCATGAACGGCGACCGCGACCCGTTCACCTCCGACGCGTCGGCGGAGGCGCTGCGCCGGGCGGCGCGCCAGCCGAAGCGCGAGGTCACCTACCGCGGCGGGCACGACCCGTTCGACGCCCCCGGCCGCGACCTCGTGCTGTCGCGCCTGCAGCGGTTCCTCAACGCGAACCTCGTCGCGCCGGGCACCTGAGCCCGGCGCGCGGGCGCCCGGCGGCGCCCGCCCCGCCTGCGGCGCCTCAGGCAGCCGGGCGCCAGGCCCAGAGCATCCCGACGCCGTCGTGCTCGTCGAACGGCGGGCCGGTCTCGAACCCCGCCTCGCGCAGCAGGCGCGCCGCCTCCGTGGCGGCATCGTCGCCGGGGCAGGACTGCCAGTGGAACTCGAGGACGATCGCGCGCGGGGCGGCGTCGCGCAGCCGCGGGTCCGCGAGGATCTCCCACTCCGCGCCCTCGATGTCGAGCTTCACCACGTCGGCGTCGGCGAGCACGTCGAACGCGTCGATCCTCGGGACGTCCGCGGCTTGCGGCTCGCCGTG
This sequence comes from Patulibacter brassicae, assembly GCF_033949425.1. Taxonomy (NCBI): domain Bacteria; kingdom Bacillati; phylum Actinomycetota; class Thermoleophilia; order Solirubrobacterales; family Patulibacteraceae; genus Patulibacter; species Patulibacter brassicae. Next base: position 21,206 of record NZ_JAXAVX010000015.1, read on the forward strand.
GATCCGGCGCAGGAACGGCCAGAGGTCGGTCGTCTCGAACTCGTCGCGCTCGACGTGCGAGAGGATCGAGAAGCCGGCGATCCGGACCTCCCCGGGCGCCACGCCGACCGCGACCTCGCGCAGGTCGACCCGGTCGCCGAGGTCGTTGAGCTCGATCATGCGGCGCAGCAGCCGCGCGTTGTGGGGGTTCGGCTCGACGGCCGTGATCGACGCGTCGGGCCAGGTCTCCAGCAGCAGGAGCGTCGTGGTGCCGACGTGCGCCCCGAGGTCGAGGACGCGCGGGGGGCGCCCGAGCCCGCGCACGGCGGCGGCGACCTCCGGCGGCGGCGCGTAGGCCCCCCGCTCGAGCACCTCGTGGACGACCCAGGCGTCGGACATCGGGTGCCGCAGGACGATCCGGCGGCCGGTCCGCTTCGCGACGTAGGACCGCACGCCGTGGCGCAGCAGGAGCTCGTTGAGCGCGAAGCGCCACGGATGCGTGGTCTGGCGTCCTGCGAGGGCCATCGCCGCGCGGAGGCGCAGCTCGACCTCGCCGCCCTCGAGGGGCGCGGAGAGCGCCCGGACGGCGCCCCGGCGCAGGAGCGAGGAGGCGCGGCGTGCGAGTGGTGGGCGCGGCATCTGCGGCACGCTACCGGTGCGCCGCATCGGCGACGTCGACCGGCAGTAGAGTTGCCGCGTGCGCCTGACGCTCGCCGCCGCGGGGACCGAGGGTGACGTGCTCCCGTTCCTCGCCCTCGCGCACGCGCTGCAGGGCGCCGGGCACGCGGTCCGCGTCGCCACCCACCCCGCCTTCCAGGACGCCGTGACGTCCCGCGGGCTCGGGTTCGCGCCGCTGCCCGGCGATCCCCGGGGCGCGCTCGCGAGCCGGGCGTCCGAGATCGCCGCCGTCCGCCCGTGGAAGCCGGTCGCCCACGCCACGACGATCCGCGTCGGGATGGCCGAGCTGCTCGGCGCCGCGACCCCCGACGACCACCGCGCCGCGTGCGCGGACGCCGAGGCGGTGCTCTTCACCCTCCCCACGGCCTACGCCGGCACCGTCGCCCACGAGCTGGGCCTGCCCGCGATCGGCCTCTCGGCGACGCCGTTCCACCGCACCCGCGCCTTCGCGCACCCGGTCCTCGCGGGCGGTGCGCGGCTCGGACCGCTGCTGGCGCCCCTGACGTACCCGCCGAGCCAGAAGCTCCTCGGCGAGCCGCTCGCCGAGCCGCTGCGCCGACGCGCGCGCCGGGCGGCCGGCCTGCCCGTGGCGGCCTGGCCGTGGCGCGCCGCGCCGGCCTGGCCCCCCGTGCCGGTCCTGCACACCTACAGCCCGGCGCTGGCGCCGCGACCCGCCGACTGGCCCGCCCAGCTGCGCGTCACCGGCCACCTCCCGTCGCCGGCGGCGGAAGGCGGCCTGGCGGCGGAGGTCGAGGCCTTCCTCGACGCCGGCCCTCCCCCGGTCTACGTCGGCTTCGGCAGCATGCCGGACCCCGATCCGGCGGCGACGGCCGAGCTCGTCGTCGCCGCGGCCCGGGCCGCGGGGCGCCGCGTGATCCTCGGCTCCGGGTGGAGCGGGATCGGTGCCGGGACGGGCGCCGCCGACGACGTCCTCGTCGTGGACCACGTCCCGCACGACCTGCTCTTCCCCCGCACCGCGGGCGTCGTGCACCACGGCGGGTCGGGGACGACGGTCGCCGGCCTGCGCGCCGGCCGGCCGACGGCCGTCGCGCCGTTCGTCTTCGACCAGGCGTTCTGGGGTCGGTGCGTGCACCGCGCGGGCGCCGGCCCCGCGCCGCTGCCGCGTCGGCGCCTCACCGCGATCCGGCTGGCCCGCGTGCTGCGGCAGCTCGGCGAGGATCGCGTGCGCGCCGCCGCGGACGCGCTCGGCGCGCGGATGCGCCAGGAGGCGGGCCCGGCGACCGCGACCGCGGCGGTCGACGAGCTGCTCGCGGCCGGCGGGCGCTGAGCGACTCCGGCGCCGCCCGGCGGTGCGGCCCGCCGGCGCGGGAGGCGCCCGTCAGTCCGGGACGCGGGCGGTGACGAAGAAGGAGTTGCCGGCGTCCGCCAGCCGCGCCAGCGGGTACAGCGGCGCGTGCAGCGCCTCGTAGGCGGCGCGGATCAGCCGCCCGCGGCGTCCGTGGCCGACCCGCCCGAGCGCGATGCTCGTGCGCTGGTAGTACCACCACGGCGTCTCGTAGGTCGTCGTGCGCACGTCGACGAAGCCGAGCGCCACGAGCAGGCGCTCCATCGTGCGGGGCGAGAAGTCGTAGAGGTGGACGGGCAGCTCCGGGTACTCCCAGTGGCCGGACCAGCTGGCCAGCAGCCGCCGCGACGCGCGCGGGAACCACCCCTCGACGTTCGGCATCGCGGCGGCGAGCGTGCCGCCGGGGCGCAGCAGGTCGCGCGCGATCCCCAGCTCGACCCGCGGGTCGCGCAGGTGCTCCAGGACGTCCCAGAACGTCACCGCGTCGAACGAGCCGGCCTCGAGCGTCGAGGCGATCGCGTCCAGCGTCCCGGTGCGGACGTCGAGCCCGCGACCGCGCGCGGCCTCGGCGGTCGTCGCGCCGAGCTCGACCCCGACGCCCTGCCAGCCGGCCTCCTCCGCGATCCGCAGCCAGGAGCCGGAGGACGCGCCGACGTCGAGGAGCCGACCGCCGGGCACGACGCCGAAGGCGCGCATCCGCGCCAGCTGCTGGCGTGCCCGCTCGAGCGTCAGCTCCTCGAGCGGCCCGAGCAACTCGGCCGTCCAGGACTCCGCGTGGTAGTAGGTCTCCTCGAGCGACGCGTCCGAGGCCTGCGGGTCCTGGAAGACGAGCCGGCACTGCGGGCAGCGCACGAGGTGATGGCCGTCGCGGTCGAAGACCGGGGCGTAGGGTCCGGGTGCCCGGCAGACCAGGCAGTGCGTGGTCCGCAGGGAGGAATCCAGATGGGCGACCGCCATGGCGCGCGCCAGTCTAGTCGCGCCGCCCGCCGTCCACCGCGCGCGCAGCGGCGCGCCCGCTCGGCGTCGATCAGGCGCCGATCGGCGCGCCGACCCAGCCGATCCGCTCCTGATAGGCGGCGAGCGCGGCGCGGACGTCGTCGATGTGGTCGCCGCCGAACTTCTCGCGGTACGCCGACGCGAGGACGAACGCGATCATCGCCTCGCCGACGACGCCGGCGGCCGGCACCACGCAGTTGTCCGTGCGCTCGCGCAGCGCCTTCGCCGGCTCGCCCGTGGCGAGGTCGACGGAGCGCAGCGGCTTCGTGATCGTCGGGATCGGCTTCACGACCGCGCGCACGACGAGCGGCTGGCCGTTCGTCATGCCGCCCTCGAGGCCGCCGGCGTGGTTCGTGCGGCGGCGCACCGCGCCGGTCCGCTCGTCCCCGTCGGCCACGTCCTCGACGCCGAAGATCTCGTCCTGGGCCTGCGATCCCGGGGTGGCGGCGAGGTCGAAGCCATCGCCGAACTCGACGCCCTTGTGGGCCTGGATCGAGCAGATCGCCTGCGCGAGGCGCCCGTCGAGGCGCTCCGTCCAGGACACGTGCGAGCCGATGCCCGGCGCGAGCCCGTAGACGACGACCTCGTACGTGCCGCCGATCGACTCGTTGTTCTTCCGCTCGGCGGTGATGTGGGCGACCATCGCCTTCGACGCCTCGGCGTCCAGGCAGCGGACGGGGTCCTCGTCGACGCCCTCGAAGTCGGCGACGACCAGCGGCCGGTCGCGCTGCGGCGCCGTGACCGGGCCGATCTGGGTGACGTGCGAGCGGATCTCGACGCCGAGCGCCGAGAGGAACGCCTTGGCCAGCGCGCCGCCGGCGACGCGCGCGGCGGTCTCGCGGGCGGAGGCGCGCTCGAGGACGTTGCGGACGTCGTCGTGGCCGTACTTCCACGCGCCGACGAGGTCCGCGTGCCCGGGGCGCGGCATGTGGACCGGCGGCACGTCGGCCTCGACCGGCCACGGGTTCATCCGCTCCTCCCAGTTGGCGTAGTCGCGGTTGGCGACCTGGAGCGCGATCGGCCCGCCGAGCGTGCGGCCGTGGCGGACGCCCGCCGTCGGCTCGGCGGCGTCCTTCTCGATCTTCATCCGCCCGCCGCGGCCGTGGCCGAGCTGGCGCCGGGCCATGTCGCGGTTGATCGCCTCGCGATCGAGCTCGAGCCCGGCCGGGAGCCCTTCGACGATGGCCGTGAGGCCTGGGCCGTGGGACTCGCCGGCGGTCGTGAGCGTGAGCGACATGGACGCCCGATTCTACGGCCGCCCTTCCGCCGCCGTCCTGCGCCCCGGCGGTCCGGGGCGCGGGGACGGGATCAGGCGCCGGCGATCTTCTTGCCGCTGCGCCACACGGTGAGCACGCGCACGGCGGTGATCGTGCCCTCCCGGCCCTTGCGGCCGGGCTCCTGCAGGACGACCGTGCGCCCGGCCCGGACGCGCACGACCTTGCACGGCTTGTCGCCCAGGGCGAAGCGCTTGAGGCACGTCGTGCCGGCCGACTGCTTGCCCGGCAGCGACAGGCCCTCGGCGAGCCGCAGGGTCACGACCTTGCCGCTGTCGGACACGGACTGGATCCGCGCGAGCGCGACCCGCTTCGACGGGACGGTCGTGCCGAGGGCGAGCTTCGAGCGGGCCTGGCGTCGCGCCCCGCGGACGATCCGCAGGCTCACGCGCGTGCTCGCCCGGCGGGCGGCGGCGACGGCCTTCGCGTGGTCGGCCTCGCTGCCGCCGCCGACGGCGGCCGGGCGCTTCGGCGTCGCCGCGGGCGTCGGGGCGACCCCGGTGCTCGGGGTCGCGACCGACGCGCTGGGCGTCGCCGTCGCGGCCTTCCCGGCGGAGGACGACGCCGCCCCCGCGGTCGATGCGCGCGGCGTCGCCGAGGACCCCTCCGCCTTGCGGTTCGCCTTCGCCAGCGCCTTGCTGAACGGGTCGCGGGCGGCACCGCGCTCGCTGGCGCGCGCCGCGGCGCGGGCGACGGCGGCCGCGGAGCGCTGCGGGGCCGCGCCGATCTCGTCGGCGTCCTGGACGGCCGCGAGCGCGCGCTCCGCCGCCGGATCGGCGGCCGGGGCCGTCAGCGCCGCGGCGGGATCGCTCGCCACGGACTCCGTGTCGTGCCCCCCGCCCCAGGCGACGAGGCCGCCGCCGACGACGAGGACCCCGCCGACGGCGACCGCGAGCAGCGGGTCGACGTGGCCGGCGATGCGCTTGCTGGAGCTCACGGGGTGCCTCCCGTCGTGGTCGTGGTGCCGGTCCCGGGCGCCGGCGCGGCGGCCGTGGCGGCCTCGCGCGGCAGCAGGTACGCCTTCAGCTCGAGGCTGCCGGCGAGCGAGCGGGCGCCCTCCGCCTGGCCGACCGCGAGGTTCACGCTGTCGACGCGCAGGAGGCGGCCGCTGGCGCGGAGCTTGCCGTCGGGCGTGCGGACGAGCCCCTGGATCGCCCGGACGAACCGGGTGACCGCGGTGTAGCTCCCGCTGACCTGGACGCTCATGCCGACCGGGACCCCGGCGGGGGCGCCGGCGGCGGCCGCGTCGGTGCCGTCCGCGGCGGGCGCCGCGGTCGCCGTGGCGGCGCCGGTGGTCGTCGTCCCGCTAGCGGTGCCGTCCGCGTTGACGCCTCCCGCGGTCGGGGCGGCGGCGGGCGCCGCCGCCGACGCGGCCGCGTCGGTGACCTTCAGGACGTCGAAGCTCACGTCGAAGCGATCGGCCGTGGACTCGAGCTGGTCGATGAGCTGGGCGGCCTCGACCTTCTCCGGCACGGCGACGGCGAGGCGCTTGAGCGCCCGGACGTTCGCGTCGGCGCGGGTCCCGGCCTCCCGGGCCTGCGCGAGCTGCGTCTGGACCTGAGCGGCCTGGGCCTCGGCCTGCTGCTGGGACTCCTCGGCCGCGGCCGCGTCGTTGCGGGCCGGGCTCACGAGCAGGAGCCAGAGGAGCGCGGCGACCGCCAGGACGGCGACGCCCGCGAGGAGGTTGCGCATCGAGTCGGTCATCGGCTCGCTCCGTCGGTGGTGGTGGAGGCCTGGGTGGCGGGGTCGGCCGGCGCGTCGGCCGCGGCGGACGCGGCGGCGTCCGGGGTCGCGGCGTCGAGGACGACCGTCGGGGACAGCCCGACCGCGGCGTCGAGGGCGACGCCGTCGCAGTCGGCGGATCCGCCGGAGCCGGACGCCGCGCCCTGGGCGCGCTTCGTCTTGGCGGTCTGGTTCAGGGCGACGTCGGCGACCTGCGGCAGGGCGCGGAGCCGGCGCAGCGTGTCGGCGACCCGGGGCTGCGTGTCGGCGCAGCCGGTCAGCGCGACGCTGCCGGAGCCGCCGAGGCCGGCCGGCACGGACCCGCCGCCCGTCGCGGTGGCGCCGCCGGCCGCGGCGCTGAGCTGGGTGATGCCGACCGGGCCGGGCAGCGCACCGGCGACGGAGCGCAGGACCGCCGCCCAGTCGGTGCGGCCGGCCGCCAGCGCCAGGACCGCGGTCTCGCGGCTGCGGCGCCGCTCGTCGAGCGCCACCACCGGCTGCAGCCGGTTCACCTCGGCCTGCGTCTGCGCGGTCCGCGCCACGGCGCTGGCCTCCGCCTCGCGGGCCGTCTGGGTGTCCTGGCGCGCCATCGCCCAGACGGCGAGCAGCACGAGGACGATCACCGCGCCGCCGCCGACGATGGCGTGCAGCGGGTTGAGCTTCAGGTCCCCGGCGCCGCGGGCGGCGCCGGCGCGCTGCTCGGGCGGCAGGAGGTTGATCGCGCGCATCTCAGCTCTCCTCGACGCTCAGCCCGAGCGCCACGGGGTCGGCGCCGCCGGCGAGCGCCGCGGCGGACTGCACGGGCAGGTCGAGCGCCTCGCCGAGGACGGCGGCGGCGCCCTCCATGCCGGCGAGGGGACCGCTCGTGACGCAGGACTCCGGCGTCTCGCCGTCCTCCTGGTCGACGTGGAACTCGACCGACGTCCGGACGGTGGTGGCGATCGCGCGCAGCGTGCGGGCGACGACGTCGGTCAGCGCGTCGCGCTCGCCCTCCGCCGGCTGGCGGTCGCCGAGCAGCAGGGCCGCCGCGTCCGCCGGGTCGAGATCGAGCCGGCGGGCGAGCTCCTCGCTCGCCGACTGCACGCCGGCCGGGATGGTGCGCACGAAGCGGCAGCCGTCGGGCCCCGCGAGCGCGAGGGTCGTGATGCCGTCGAGGTCCAGCAGCAGCGTCGGCTCGATCGGCCGGACGACGCGAGCGAGGCCGAAGGCGAGCAGATCGACGCCGACGGGCTCCAGGCCCGCGGCCTGGACCGCGGCGATCTGGCCCGCGACGAGCTCGCGGCGCGCCGCGACGACGAGCGCGCGGCGGTGCGCCGGCGTGTCGCCGTCGGCGGGGACCTCGTCGAGCAGGCGGTAGTCGATCAGCGCGTCGTCGGCGGCCGTCGGGATCCGCTCCCGGGCGATGAGGCGGACGGCGGCGTCGACGTCCTCGGCGTTGCGCACCGGCGGCAGGTCGAGGACGCGCACGGCGACCTTCTGGCAGCCGACGCCGAGCCGGACCTGCTTGGCGAACCCGCTGCGGGTCTCCAGCACGTCGCGCAGCGCCTGGGCGACGGCGGCGGCGTCGATGACCTCGCCGTCGCGGACGGCGCCGGGCGGCAGCACGGCGGAGGCGGAGGCCTTCGGCGCGAGGGGGCCGCGACCGGCGTTGGCGGTCGCGACGCCGACGTGGGTGGCGCCGATCCGCACGCCGGTGACCGGCGCGGAGGGGCCGCCGCGCTTGCCCCCGGAGCGCGAGCGACCGCTGAGCGCGGTGCTGCGACCCGGGAGGCCGGAGGGCAGTCGAGGGAGGGTGAGCGATCGGCGGGCCATGGTGGGTCGCCCACCCCATCGTCGGCTCCCCCGTCCGGGCTTGAAGCGCCTTGAGCCACCTGGACGTTCGTCCGGGCGCAGATCGATCGATCGTCGGCCGCATCCGGCCGCCACGCGTCGTCCCCGGCATCGACGTCGCTGGACGCCGGGCCTCAGCGGCGTCCAGCGTCCCGCCCGTCCCGCCCGTCTCGCCCGTCTCGCCCGTCTCGCCCGTCTCGGCCGTCTCGGCCGTCTCGGCCGTCTCGGCGACGGAGCGTGCGCCTCGTTCGAGGACCACCCGGTGTCTCGTACCCGACGGCGCCGCCCCGTCGGCGGTCCGTGCCGCGCGCGTCGCTTCCGCGCGCCGTGGGTGCACGCGACGGGCACCGCACGCCGAGCGAGCGTCTCGCGAGCCCTCCGCCGTTCGGCGCGGCACGAGACGCACGGCGCACGCAGGGGCTCGGGACCTCAGGCGGCTCCGGTCGCCGGCGAGCGGTCACGGGTTGGACTGCGCAGCGAGGGCTCAGGGCCCCACCGGGGCCGGGCGGGTGCCCGCCCCTCGCGCGGATCGGCGAATCGTTCGTGCGGGACGAGGCATCGGACCCCCGGATCCTGCCTCGCTGGACGGCCGCCCCGCGATGGTGGTGGCGCGCTCGACGCCTCGGCATCGAGCGCGCCATCGAAGACGCTCAGCGCCGCGGGGGCACCCTCGGACGGGCTCCCAGCACCCCGCCGTCGCCCCCCCCCGCGGGCGAGCGCGGACCGCGCGCCCCGATGCCACGGAGACGAGCGACGTCTCCCCGGACACGTCGGCGGGGCGGGACGGGGGTCGACGCCGCGGCGCCGCGTGCACCGACGCCGCACCTCCCCGGTCGAGGGAGTCGGGCCGGTGCTCCCGCAGGCCCGGCCCGCGAGACACGCCCCGCGTTCCACCGGGTGCGGCCCCGGCACGACCGGGCACCGCTTGCGCGCACGGCGCCGATCCTCGAAGCGCTAGGAGCGCGGGAGGCCGGCCGGCTCCCGCGCCCGGCTCAGAAGGTCTTGACGTACGCGTCGATCAGCGGCTGCCCGGCGACGAGCGCCACGACGCCGCCGAGCGCGAGGTACGGCCCGAACGGGATCGTCGTCCTGCGGGCGCCGGCGACGCCCTTGCGCGCGGCGATGACCGCGCCGGCGACGCTCCCGACGACGAGCGCGACGAGGATCCCGACCGCGACCGGCGCGCCCAGGCAGAGGCCGAGGACGCCGGCGAGCTTCACGTCGCCCATCCCCATGCCGTCGGGCCGAACGATCGCCGGGACGAGGAGGAACGCGAACGCCGCGGCGCCGGCGATCAGCCGCTCGACCTGACCGGAGGGGTCCAGGGCCGTCCCGACGGCGATCGCGGCGATCGCGGTCGGCAGCGTGATGGCGTTCGGGATCCGCCGGTGGTCGAGGTCGATGAGCGTGATCGGCACGAGCGCCGTGACCATCACGATGCCGAGCACCGCCTGGGCCGTCGAGTCCGCGATCGCGGCGACGAGCGCCCAGAGGACGGCCGTGACGGCCTCCACGAGCGGGTAGCGACGCGAGATCGGCGCCGCGCAGTCGCGACAGCGACCCCGCAGGAGCAGCCAGGAGAGGACCGGGACGTTGTCGTATGCCCGGATCTGGTGGTGGCACGACGGGCACTCCGAGCGCCCCGCGGCGACCGACGTCCCCGCGGGCAGGCGGTAGGCCACGACGTTGAGGAACGACCCGATCAACAGGCCGAAGGCGGCGGCGAAGGCGATGAGCATCGGAAGCATGCGCTGGGGGTCCGGTCGGACGCTAGGGACGGATCGACGGCGGGCGGGTGGACGACGGCGCCAGGGTCGTGGCGCCTCCGTGCCGATCGCGTGTCGGTCCTCGCATGCATCGGAGCGTCCTCGTCCGGGACGTCACCCCGGCGCATCCGAGTGGACGGACGTCGGAGCGCCGTCCAGACGGCCGTCCGTGTCGGCGTGCCCGTTCCGACCGCTCCGACCCGGGTCAGGAGGCTCGACCGTCCGCCTCCTCGCGCGTGCGACCGCCGGTCCGGGGTTTCGACGGTCCACCTCCCCGGGCGGTTGACGTCGCCGTGCGGAGGCGGAAGGCTGCCGCGGTGGCCGAGACCGACGACCCCGACGCCCCCGCTCCCGGACACGACGAACGAGGGGCGTCCGCCTCGGGACCGACCGGCGGCCTCGCCGACGGCGCTGCCGACCACGAGGAGCCGGCCGACGACCGGGCCGGCCGATCGCGGGGCGACGGTACGACGGCCTCCGGTGAGGTCGTCGCGTCGCCCGGGGACGAGGCCGCGACGGCTCGTCCTGCCGACGGATCGCCCGTCGACCCGACACCGGTCGCCGAACGCGCCCCCCGGCGACGCGTGCCGTGGACCCGCGGAGCCGGCGCCGCCCCGTCGCGACGTCGCGTCCTCGTCCGTCGCCTCGTCGCGCTGCTGGTCCTCGTGGCCATCGGCGCGAGCGTCGGGCTCGCAGTGTCGGGCGGCGAGGACGACGCGCCCACTCGCACGGCCGCCGTCGACGCGACGATCACCCCGGCGACCGACCAGACCCAGGCCAACCGGGCCGCCGACCGCGAGGCGCGGACGCTGCTGCGCGGCGCGATCTCCGCCGTCGAGACGTGCTTCGGCGCCACGGGCACCTACGCGCGCTGCCGCACGCGCGAGGAGCTCACGCCGTTCGCGAGCGAGGCCCAGTTCGGCCCGTTCCTCGAGCGCGTCGTCGCCGGCTCGCCCGAGGCGACCGAGATCGCGGTCACCGCCGGCGACCGCCGCAACGTCCGGATCGTCGGCGTCTCGCGCACCCGCAACCGCTTCGCGTACGTCCGCCGCCTGCCCGGCACGGCCGTCCAGTCCTGCCGCGCCTCGGCCTTCCCGAACCCCGAGGCCTGCTCCGGCGGCCGCTGGGGCTGAGCGACCACCGACTCCCCGGTCAGCGCGCCGGCGCCCCCGCGATCCGCGCGAGCGTCGGAAGGCGGCCGACGAGCGGTCGACCGACGCGGCCTGCGAGCCCCCCGACGCGCTCGGGCGCCAGCAGCCGGGCGACCATGAGGATCCCGGCGGGCACCGCCCACGCGAGGTAGACCGCGGTGTGGCGATCCGGCGTGAACACGTCCCCCGGCAGCACGCGGAACATCACCCAGACGGCGAGCGCCAGGACGAGCCCGAGGATCGGCGGACGGCCTCGCCAGGCCTGCCAGGCGACGAGCGCCCCGACAGCGCCGAACGCGTAGTAGCTCGCGTTCCAGGAATCCAAGAGGCACCGCCACCAGCAGACGGCGGCGAGCAGGAGCAGGAGATCGTCGCCACGATCCGCCGGCGGTCGTCGTCGCAGATAGATCAGGGCCAGCACGACGGCCGCGAGCACGATCGCCGGGTGCGAGACTCGTCCGACCCAACTCGGCTCGAGGCGCTGCGCGAAGATCTTGTCCTCGGGTCGGGCGTCGTGGACCTGAACACCGCCCTGTCGCGCCTGCGGCGTCGCGCTCCACCGCGGGTTGCGCTCCCCCGCGAACCAGAACAGGTTGTCCGGCTTGAAGATCCCCGCCGTCGTCGACTGCAGCGGCGCGGCGACGTCCCGGTGCCCATGCTGCGCCGCGAGGATCGGGGCGAGCAGCGCCCCGCCGGCGACCGCGCACACGACGAGCTGTCGCAGCAGCGTCCGACGATCGGCGGTCGCGCACAGCACGACCGGGACGGCGATCAGCGCCCACGGCTTCGCCGCCGCAGCAAGGCCGACGAGGGCCGCCGCCAAGAGCGGCCGGTCGGCCGCAGCGAGCAGGACCGCCGCGAGCGCGAGCGCCACGACGAGCGCCTCCTCCGGATGCCCGGCCTCCGCGGCGAGGACCGCGACCGGCGAGCCGACCACGAGCGCGGCGGTGACGAACGCCCAGCCAGCGGCAAGAGCTCCTTCTCCGAGCCGAAGCCGCCGGACGAGAACCATCGCGAGGACCGCGGAGAGCACCAGGCCCGGGGCGGCCGACGCCCGGTACGCCGAGAGATCCTGGTGGGCGGCATAGGTGCCCTCTCCGCCGAGCGCCGCGCCCGCGAGCATCGCGGGCGCCTGCAGGAGCGTCGCTCCGCCGTACGCCGAGAGCCGCTCGAGGAAGCCGGAGAGATCCCCCGCGAGCAGCCGCTGCGCGGCGGCGAGGGTCTCGAACTCGTAGTCGTTGAACGCGTAGGAGCGCAGGCCGTACAGCACGACGGCTGCAGCGCCGACGAACGCGCCGACGAACGCGGAGAGGTGGACGCCGCCTCGGAGGTTCCACGCGGCGAGCAGGGACGCGCGACGAGCACGCGAGAACGAGAAGACCGCGGACATGTGCCAGGAACAGCGAAGGGGACGGGCAGCGCCCGTCCCCTTCGGTCACTCAGGCGCCGTGGTGGCTGGGCGTGTGGCTCAGTTGCCCGAGCCGCCGTTCGCGGTCCAGGCCTCGACGCCCGTGGCGTCGGAGCCAGCCGCGTACGTGTAGCCGCCGGGCGACGTCCCCGCCTTGGTGATCGAGTACCACGTGCCGTCGCCGGTGGTCTCGTTACCGCGAGCGTTCGCGACGACCGTGTAACCGTTGCCGTTGGCGGTGATGCTCTTGATGTTCTTGAACTGGTTCAGTTCGTCGGTGGGGTACGGGCCATCGGCGTCCGAGCCGATCGCCGTCGCAACCGACTTGCCGTCGGCGAGGGCCGACTCGATCTGCGAGATCGCGTTGCGCGCATCGCTCTTCGCGCTGGAGTCCTTCGCCTTGTCGCTCTGACCCAGGAAGGTCGGGAGGGCGATCGCGGCGAGGATGCCGATGATGAGGATCACGACGAGGAGCTCGATGAGCGTGAAGCCCTTCTCCTCGGCGGCGCGGTTGCGCGCCCGGTTGATCATGGTGGACACAGCTGAACTCCTGTGGTTGGACCTCGTGAATGGGGGCAGTCCAGCTCCGCGACTCCTGCCGCGGGGTCCACTCCAATGCACCCCGGTGGCGGCCCGGCTGCCTCGCTCGTGAGCGAGGCCCGTGGCTTTGCGTCCCACCCTCGCGGATGGTTTGCCGTTGGCACCTCGGTGCTGGCTGCTGCTCCCCCTATCGGTGCGAGGCGGCGTCGGCCCTTAGGGCAGGTGGACGTTCGTTCGAGGCGCCGGTGTCGCGCGGGACGCGCGGCCGATCACCCGGGTCGTGGAAGACCGTCGGGCATCCGGGCGCGCGGCGTCCGCGGGGTTCACGCTGGTCGAGGTCCTCGTGGCGTCGACGCTGCTGCTCGTCGGCGTCCTCGCGCTGCTGCCGCTGCTGGAGGGCGGGATGCGCACGACGTCGGAGAACCTGCGCCGCGACACGGCCAACGCCGTCGCGCGCGAGGTGGTCGAGCGGGCGCAGAGCCTCCGCTACGACGTCCTGCGCAACGACCTCACCGACGTGAGCGCGACGGCGCCGCGCACGCCGGCCGACCGGCTGTGGGCGTCGATGGACCCGGGCGCCCCGGCGTCGCGGGCCCCGGTGATCCAGGGCACCTCGACCCCGATCGCGTCCGCCACCGAGCCGTGGCGCACGACGGCCGAGTGGCGGCTGACCCGCGGGGACACGACCTTCACCGTCACCTACCGGGCCTGCACCCGCTCGGCGGCGTCGAACCACGTGCAGCTGCTCGGGCCCTACGACTGCGACCGCACCGCCACGACCCCGCCGGCCGGCACCCAGACCTCCGGGACCTGCTCGCTGGCGCTCATGAACCCGAACGCGCTGCAGCAGGTGACCGACCCCGACGACGTCGTCGCGCAGGTCCAGCTGCTGAACCTCCTCGGCGTGCAGGCCTGCGTCACCGGGACGCTCGGCGCGCTGAACCTCAGCGCGCTCGTCGCGCCGCTGTGCACGGTGCTCGGCGACGCCGGCTATGCGCTGAACACCGTCCAGGGGCTCCTTCGCGGCGCGCTCGGCGCACTGGGGTCCGACATCGCGCTCTCGGTCTGCCCGAAGCCGGACGGCACCGCGGGACCGGGCTTCGCCGACGACCTGGCGAGCTCGACCGCCGTCGTGACGACGGTCTCCTGGACGGCGCCCGGCGCCTCCTCCCCCACGCGCGTCGTCGAGCGCGCGCTCATCCGGCGGTCGGGCACGTGAGCGGTCGGCGGCACCGCGACGAGGGCTTCGCGCTCGTCGAGCTGCTCGTGACCTCGTCCCTGGCGCTCGTCGTGCTGCTCGCGATCCTCGGCGCGCTCGACGTCTTCTCCGGCACCTCGTCGGCGACGGCTCGCGCGCCGATCGCCGAGGAGACGGCGCGCGCGACCCTGCGGCAGATGGTCGACGACCTGCGCCAGGCGCGCGTGCCGACCGGCGAGACCACCCCGATCGACCACACGAGCACGGGCGCGACGGGCGACCTCGTCGCCGCCGCCTGGCTCGACGACGGCACCGCCGCCCCGCGAGCCGGGTGGCTGCGCTACTGCGTGACCGCCGACGGCCGGACGCTCGTCGCCGCCCGGCGCTACGCCGCCGCGTGGCCGGGAGCGCCCGGCACCTGCGCGACGACGAGCGCCACCGATCCGGCGCTCGGCTGGGTCGCCCGGGCGGTCGTGCCCGGCAGCCTCGTCCCCGGCGGCGTGTTCACCTTCACGTCGGACGCGTGCTTCGGCACGACCGGCTCCTGCCCGCCGGCCGCGACGGCCGTCCGGGCGATCGGCATCCGGCTGCGCCTGCAGGCCCGCGACGCCGGAGGCCGCGGCCGCACCATCGACCAGAGCGGCACCGTCGGACTACGGAACCGCCCATGAACGACCGTTGCCGCCGCCGTGCCGACCACGGCTTCGTCCTCGTCCCGGTCATGGCGTTCCTCGTCGTCTCGCTCGGCCTCGCCTTCGCGATGCTGCTGCTCGTCGAGCGCCAGATCCACGCCGCGGGCGAGCAGCGCGACCTCGACGCGACGCAGGTCCTCGCGGAGGGCGTGAAGGCCGCGACGGCGAACGTCCTCGCGCTGCCCGACGCCGACGCCTGGTGGACCGGCACCGGCTGCCACGTCGTCACGGGCGACCTCGTCACCGCCCCTGCGGCCGGGACGACCGACGACGCCCGGCTCCGCGCGGCGATCGCCCGCGAGGTCCAGCGCTCCTTCCAGGACGCGCAGGCGTCGACGACGTACGCCCGCGGCGGGCGGACGGTGGCGTGGAGCGCGACCGTCTGCCCCACGACCGACACCGGCGCCGGGACGGACGGTCCGTACACCGACGCCGTGCTCTCCCGCACCGGCGCCACCGGCACGATCAACGGCCGGCGGTCGCTCTGGGTCCGCGCGCAGGCGCGGGTCCGCGACGCGCAGGGTCGCTCGGTCCGCGTCCGCGCCGTCGCGGAGAAGGTCCGCCAAGGGGCCACGCCGTTCGTGCCTCCGACGACGTTCGCGGTCGGCACCGGCACCTTCGCCAGCGACCTCGGCACCCAGGCCGCCCAGCTCTTCCGCGACCTCAGCCGCAGCTCGATCGTGCTCGACGGCGCGATCGGCAAGGTCCTCGGCGTCAGCAACCGCCAGCTCATCGAGGACGATGCCGCCCGCATCGGCGTGCGCTGCGGGCTGCTCAACGGCCTCGAGGACACGACGAACCTGCAGATCGACCCGGCGTCGCTGAACCTCGGGCTCTGCCTCGGTGGGATGTTCTCCGGCCTCGACGGCATCGCCCAGCGCACCGGGCTCGACGCCCTGCTCGGGCCGAGCGGCCTGAACCTCGGCCTGAACCGCTTCACCGCGCTCGACACGTTCGCGATGGCGCCCTCGATCGTCCAGGACGCCTATCGCAGCACCGCGCTGCTGCCGCTGTCGGCGACCGACGCCCGGACGACGGCGTACCTCTCGCCGGTCCCCGGCTCGGGCGACCCGGCGTCGGCGCCCGAGTGCGCGGTCGACTGGAGCACCGTCACCACGAGCCGCGTGCTCTACCTCGCGCAGATCGGCGACGGCGAGCAGTACTGCCAGATCCCCGCCGGCCGCACCGTCCAGGCGAAGGCGGTCGTCGTCGCCCGTGGCCGGGTCGTCGTCCGCGGCCGGATCGAGTCGCTGCTGTACCTCCTCAACCGCAACGAGTGCGATGCGGCCCCGCGACCGTCCTCCTGCACGGTGGCGATCCGCCGAGCCTCGCGCCCGAGCGGCAAGCCGCGCGAGGTCGCCCGGATCGAGCAGCAGGGCTCCGTGCTCGGCGCCGTCTGGGCCGACGGGGCCTACAGCCAGGTCGGCCTCTACCCCGCGACCGCCGCGAACGAGGTGACCGTCGGCAACGAGATCACCCGCGTGCTCGGCAACCTCGTGCAGCGCGCGGACGCGATCGTCGACAGCCAGGTCTGCAACATCGGCAACGGCGGGGTGCCGATCGTCACGCCGCTGCTCAACGCCGTGACCGGCCTGCTGAACGGCGTGCTGCAGCTCGTCGGCTCGCTCGTCGCCGGCACCGTCTCCACGCAGATCCTCCCGGCCGGCGTCACCCCGCAGTCGAACTCCGCGGCGCCGACGACCTACGACCAGGCCTGCCGGCTCTTCAACACGGCGCTCATCACCCAGCAGGCGGCGGTGAAGCTCCTCGACGTGTCGAAGCTCGGGGGCACGGTGCCGATCACGAACGCCAAGGTCTGGGTGCGCAAGACGGCCGGACTCCTGAGCCCGGCCTACGACTGGCGCCTGGCCACCGCGCAGGAGATCGCCAGCAGCGGCGCGACGGTGCCGACCTCGTTCCAGATCCCGGCCGTCTCGAGCGTGCTCTCCTCGCTCGGCACGCTCATCGGCAACGAGCCGACGGTCGTCGATCTCCTGAACATGGTCACGAACGTCTTCAGCAACCGCACGATGGTGGAGCGCGACGCCTCGGTCATCACCCGGTCGCAGATCGACGTGCCGAACGGGCTGGTGCGCGTGCCGGGGACGTTCCGCGCCGCGCGCCCCGCCGACTGATCACGTTCCGGTCCGCGCGTTCGGCGCGGGGTCCTGCCGACGCCGCCGAGCGCTGAAGCTCGATCGTACGATCGTCCAGCGCAGGGCCTCCGTCGGGGCCGTCGAGCGGCCGCGGGTCGATGGGAACCCCGTGTCCGGCAGCCCCCCCGTCGCGCCCTCCGTCGCCCGCCGCCTGCGCAGCGAGGACGGCGGCTTCACGCTCGTCGAGGTCCTCGTCGCCGCGACGATCCTCATCGCCGGGATCTTCGCGACGCTCGCGCTCATGGACCGCGGCGCGGCCGCGACCGGCGCGTCGCTGCAGCGGGACCGCGGGGCGGCGATCGCGCGCGAGGTCGTCGAGCGCGCCACCGGCATGAAGTACCTCCGCACGACCACCACGGCGGCCGACGGCACGACGACGGCGACGGACACGAACGAGCTCGTCGGCCTCAGCAGCGCCTCCTCGACGACGCGACCCGAGGTCGAGGTCGCCACCCGGCTGCGCGCCGCGCTGGACCCGGACGGGGATGCCGGCAGCGGCCCGATCACGACGAGCGACGTGGGTGACGCGTACGTCAGGCGCTCGAGCTGGGCGCTCACGCGCGGCAACACCCGCTACACCGTCACGTACCGCGCGTGCACGACGTCGGACCGGATCAGCAACACGGTGATCCGGGGGACCCTCGACTGCGCGCGCAAGGTCAGCGAGACGGGCACGACCGTGCCGGGCGGCAGCCAGTTCGACGGCTCGACGCCCGGCGGGAAGTGCGGCCTGACGCTCTCCTCCGGGATGAACATGGCCGCGCAGGCCGCGCTGCCGCTGAACGACATCAGCGTGAACCTCCAGCTGCTCAGCGTCCTGGGCCTCGACCTCTGCGTCGACGGGCTGCTCAAGGGGCTGAACCTCCTCACCGGGCTCACGGGCCCGCTCGTCTCGTCGCTGTGCGGCGCGCTCGGGCCGGTCGGCCCGACGGTCGGCGGCGTCCTCTCGGGCGTCACCGGCCTGCTCGGGACGCTCGGCGCGAACGCCCAGATCGGCCTCTGCCCGGCCGCCGAGCTGCGCGACGAGACGCTCGACGTCGCCGCGGGGATCGCGACGACCACGAAGGTCGAGACGACCGTCCGCTGGACCGAGGCCGGCACCGGCCAGACCCGGACGATCCGGCAGACCGCCGCCGTCCGCCGCGCGACCCGGACGGTCGGGCCGTGAGCGCCGCCGTCCGGCGCGCCGCCTCGCGGCCGCGTCGCGACGAGGGGTTCACCCTCGTCGAGCTGCTCGTCACGATGGCGATCGGGACGATCGTCCTGCTGGCGATCCTCGGTGCGTCCGACGTCCTGGGCCGCACGACGAACGCGTCCAGCCGCCTGACGAACGCGCAGGAGATGGCCCGCCGCAGCGTCCGCGTCATGACGAACGACCTGCGCCAGGCGTCCACCGCCAGCGCGGGCGCGACGACGCCGCTGGTCCAGCTCAGCCGCTCCCAGCTCGTGGTGGCCACCGTGCTCGACTCCAGCAGCGGTCCGCAGAACGGCTGGGTCGTCTACTGCGTCGACGGCTCGGGGAACCTGCTGCGCGGAACGCGGACGGCGACGCCGTACGCCGCGCCGGGCAGCTGCGGCACCGGGAGCGGCTGGAGCTTCGGCCGGATGGTCGGTGGCGGCGTGACCACCGCCCCCACCCTCTTCACCTACACCGCGGACGCCGCGTACACGGCCAACGGCTGCCCGCAGCAGGCGCCGACCACGGGCACGCCGAACCCGGCGCCGTGCCTGCCGGCGCCCGAGCAGGTCCGGTCCGTCGGCTTGCGCATCGCGGTCACCGACGGCTCCCGCACCGTCGTGACCCGCGCCGCCGTGTCCCTCCGCAACGCGATCGCCCAGTGAGGTCCCCGATGCGTCCGCTGCCCCCCGTGATCCGCCGCCGCGCCACCGCCGAGGACGGCTGGGTGATGGTCCCGGTCATCGCCCTGCTGGCGATCGGCCTCGCACTGAGCTTCGCCGCGCTGCTGCTCGTCGACCGCCAGACCCAGGCCGCGCAGCAGGAGCGCGTCGGCGACGCCGCGCAGACCCTCGCCGAGGGCGTCGCCACGGCGACCGCCGGCGTCCTGGCCAGCGACGAGAGCAACGCCGTCTGGACGACGCCGATGACGAGCTGCACGGTCGTCACCGGCGACCTCGGCGGCGCGCCGAGCGGGACGAGCCGGACGCTCGAGTCGAACGTCCGCACCGCGGTCAACGCGTACTTCGACGCCAACGCCGCCAGCACCGACGGGCTCTCGGACTACGTCTCCCGCAACGGCCGCTCGACCGCCTGGCGCGTGCAGATCTGCCCCACCGACGACAGCGCGACGGTCACCGACGCCCGCTGGGACGACGCGACGAAGCTCAAGCTCGCGTCGACCGCCGCGCTCCCGACGTGGCCCGCGAGCACCGCGAAGCGCACCGGCCAGCTCGGCTCGCAGCCGACGCTCTGGGTCCGCGCCCAGGGCGATGTGCGGCGGACGTCCACCAGCGGCGGCGATCCGCAGTCGGGCGCCCGCGCCGTCGCGGCGAAGGTCCAGCGCGGTGCGACGATGTGGAATCCCGACACGTCGCTGGCGCTCGCCACCGGCAGCTTCGACAACGACCTCGGGGCCGTCACCGGGCAGGTCCTCGGCACGCTCACCTCGACCCTCGGCCAGAAGGTGCTCGGCGGCGTCGCCGGGACGAAGGGCCTGCTCGGCAAGCGCGACGACCTGATCACCGACGACCCGTCGAACCGCGCCTCGGACGGCAAGGCCGCCATCGGCGTGCGCTGCGGACTGCTCCAGGGCGCCGACGACACCGTCAAGGGGCTGCTCGGGAACGGGATCAACCTGCAGCAGCTCGATCTGAACCTCTGCCTCGGCGGGACCTTCGGCGGCCTGAACCAGCTGCTCGGGAAGACGGGCTTGAACGCCGTCACCGACCCGCTGCTCGGGACGAATCGGTACCGCAACCTCGACAACTACTCCGTCGCCCCGGCGCGCGCCGCGGAAGCCTTCAAGACCGAGGCGCAGACGGGCGACGTCGGCGGGTCCGGGCGCCTGCAGGGCGTCTACCGCAGCCAGATCGCCGGCAGCACGTACTCGCCCTCCTCCCCGAGCAGCGTCAGCGAGTGCAACCTGCCGTGGAGCCAGATCTGGGGCGGCACGACCCGCGCCGACGGCACGCGGGCGCAGGACGGCACGGTCGTCTACATCGACCAGATCGGCAACGGCGACCAGGCCTGCTCGATCGACGCCTCGCGCACCGTCGACGTCCGCGCGTTCGTCGTGAACAAGGGCCGGCTCGTCATCCGCGGCAAGGTCAATGGGATCGTCTACGCCCTCAACGGCCAGGAGTGCGCGTCGGCGGGCGCCGAGGGCTGCACGCAGCGCTACCGCGCCCAGCAGCCGACCCGCGAGGTCATCCGCGTCGAGGGGTACCGCCTCGCGGACGGCTCCTCGACCCGGGTCACCGGGGCGCTGTGGGCCGACGGCATCCGGAGCAAGGTCGGGATCTACCCCGGCGAGCAGCCGACGACGCTCGGCGGCGCCCTCGGGCCGCTGCTGAGCTCCGTGGCCGCGCCGATCGACACGACCCTCTGCAGCCTGCCGATCCTCGGGCCGCTCGTGAACGGCCTCACGAACCTCCTCGGCGGCCTGCTGAGCGTCGTCACCGGCGGCACCGCCGAGGCGCGCCTGCCGGCCGGCGTCGCCGGTCCCCCGACCGGCGACGCGTCGTCCCAGGCCTGCGGCCTCGTCAAGGCGCTGGTCGGGGGCCTGGGCAACCTCCCGGGGCTCTCGTCGCTCATCTCCGCCAACGGCGGCGGCGGCAACGTCGGCTACACCTACGACCGCTGGCAGAAGTGCATCCCCGGCGTCCTGAACCTCTTCTGCGCCGGCCAGAACATGAACTGGCACAAGGTCGGCACCGGCACCGACACCGCGACGCTGCCGGCGGGCCTGCTGCAGGACCTGCTGAACAACGGCCCGGTGGGCAACCTCCAGCAGCTGCTGAACAGCCTGGCGGGCACCACGCCGACGATGCTCGTGCGCCGCACGGACTACATCCGCGCGGCCGCCGTCCGGGTGCCGGACAACGCCGCCATCGTAGGCGGGTCGTTCCGCAACGTCGGGCCGCTGGCCGCCGACTGAGCCGGGCGGGGCGCCGGCCCGCGTCGGCCGGGTCGTCCCCGCCCGGCCCGGCCGGGCTCCGGACCGCCGCGCCCGCGAGCGCCCACCCGCCATACTGGGGTGGTGCCGGCGATCCGCCTGATCATCCTCGCGTCGGTCGTCATCGTCGTCCTGGCGACGGTCGGCGCGCTCGCCCCGACGGCCGAGCGCGAGCCGGACCGCCCGGTCGGCGCGCCGCCGTCGAGCGCCGCGGGCGACCGCCGGACGAGCACGACCGTCTCGGCGAAGCTGCCGTCGAAGGAGCCGATCGAGGCGTCCGTCGGCGACACCGTCGTGCTCGAGCTCGCGCCGCCCGAGCGCGCCGAGGTGCTCGAGATCAAGAGCCTCTTCGTCCGCGAGTACCTCTCCGCCGACCAGCCGCGGACGCTGCGCGTCCTGCCGTTCCGGCCGGGCACGTTCCGCGTGCGGCTGCTCGAGGAGGACGAGACGATCGGCCGGATCGTCGTCGGCCCGCGCCGGTCCACGCCGCCGCCCGGGCGCTCCACCCCGGACGCGACGCCCGCCCCGGGCGATCCGACGCCGGCGAGCGTCCTCCCGCTCCCCTGAACGACGGCGCCGCGCGACCCGGGCGTCCCGCGCGGGTCAGTCGGGGCGCTCGGCGGGGTTGGCCTGCGCGTCGTGGTCCGGGATCTCGGTCCCGGTGCCCTCGCACCACGGGCAGACGACCGCGTGCTGGGTGCCGCCCGCCCCGGACAGGAGCTTGCCCGTGCCGCGACAGGGTCCGCAGGTACGCGGACCGGCCTGCTCCTCCTGGGCCGGAGCCTTGCTCGCGGTCCGGCGTCGGGTGCCCTGGCCTGCCATCGGCGCCGAGGATACGCGCGCCGCCGTCGCCGCCGTCGCGTCGTGCGCGAGACGGCGCTGCCGCCGACCAGGTCACCGCCCGGCGCGACGGGCCGTAGCCTCCCCTGGGATGGGCGCGACCGACGGCCGCTACGCCCCGAGCCCGAGCGGGACCCTCCACCTCGGCAACCTGCGCACCGCGCTTCTGGCGTGGCTGCGCGCCCGCTCGACCGGCGGGGCCTTCCGCCTGCGCATCGACGACCTCGATCGGCAGCGCTCGCGCGCCGAGCACGAGGCCGGCCAGCTCGCCGACCTGCGCGCGCTCGGGATCGACTGGGACGGTCCGGTCCCGCGGCAGTCCACGCGGGACGCGGTCTACGCCGCGGCGTTCGAGCGCCTTCGCGAGGCGGACCTCGCCTACCCCTGCTGGTGCACCCGCGCGGAGATCCGCGAGGCCGCCGCCGCCCCCCACGGCCCCGGCGCCGAGGGCCGCTACCCCGGCACCTGCCGCGACCTCGACGCGGCGGGCCGCGACGCCCGCGCCGCCGCGGCCGGCGGTCGTCCTCCCGCGTGGCGCGTGCGGGCCGACGGCGCCGAGCGGACGATCGAGGACCTCGTGCTCGGGCCCGTGCACGGGATCGTCGACGACGTCGTGGTCCGCCGTGGCGACGGGACCTTCGCGTACCACCTCGCGGTCGTCCTCGACGACCACGAGCAGGGCGTGCGGGAGGTCGTCCGCGGCGCCGACCTCGCCGACAGCGCACCGACGCAGGCGTGGCTGGCGGAGCTCCTCGACGTCACCGTGCCCCGCTACGCGCACGTGCCGCTCGTCCTGGGTCCCGACGGCCGGCGCCTGGCCAAGCGCGACGGCGCGGTCACCCTGGAGGACCGACGGGCCCTCGGCGAGACCGCGGAGGACGTCCGCGCCGCGCTCCTGTCCAGCGTCGGGCTCTGCGCGCCGGACGAGCGCCCGCCGATCGCCGACCTCCTCGCCCGCTTCGACCTCGCGGCCATCCGCGGTCGAGGACCGACGCGCTGGGACCCCGCCGGCGGGCCGCTCTGAAGGCACCCACCCTCCGGACAACCCGACGCCCGGGGTCGGGGACGCCATCGCGCCCGCCCGTGCGGGAGAATGCAGGGGTGTTCTCGCCGGTCCGGATCGTCCGCTTCTGGCTCCCGCTGCTGATCTTCGCGATCGGCGCGGCGATGCTCATCATCAGCCCCGACATCGTCGGCATCGAGGGCGCGGCCCTCATGCTGGGCGGCGGCCTGGGCGTCGCGGTCTCCAACCGCCTGCACCGGATCGGGCTGAAGGGCGAGCAGGAGCGCGACCAGGAGAGCGACCAGCGCGCGTTCCTCGCCCGCTACGGCGTGTGGCCCGACGAGGCGTCCCCGGAGGTCCTGGCCCAGGCCCGGCGCGACGGCGTGCTGCCCGAGCAGGACGAGGACGACGACGAGGCGGCGATGTCGCCCGGCCAGGCGGCGGTCAGCGCCATGCGGCCCCAGTTCCGCAGCGGCGAGGTCCCGCGCCGGCGCCGCACGCGCCAGTAGGCTCGCGGGGAGTGCCCCGCCCCACCGACACCATCGTCCAGGAGCTCGCCGACGCCGCCCGCGCCAGCGGCCGGCTCGGGATCGACACCGAGTTCGTCGGCGAGGGCCGGTACCGGCCGCTGCTGTGCCTCGCCCAGGTCGCCGTCGACACGCCGTCGGGCGGCGTGCGGATCGAGCTGCTGGACCCGATCGAGGACGAGTTCGACCCGACCCCCCTCGCGGAGGTCCTCGCGGACCCGGAGGTCGAGATCGTCCTGCACGCCGCACGACAGGACGTGGCGCTGCTGAAGCGCACGTGGTCGACCGACGTGCGCAACGTCTTCGACACGCAGGTGGCCGCGGGGTTCGCCGGGCTGCGCGCGCAGATGGGCTACGACGCCCTCCTGCGGGAGGTGCTCCGCGTGAAGCTCCAGAAGTCGGCGAGCTTCACCCGCTGGGAGCAGCGGCCGCTCTCCGAGGAGCAGCGTCGCTACGCCGCCGAGGACGTCCAGCACCTGCTGCAGCTCGCCGTCGCGCTGCAGAACCGGCTCGTCGACCTCGGCCGGCTCGACTGGGCGATCGAGGAGTGCCGCCCGCTCGAGGACGTCCGCGACAGCCGCGAGCCGACCGACCTCTTCCCGCGCCTCCCGCGCGTGGACCGGCTCGATCCGGGCCAGCGGGCCGTCGCGTTCTCGCTCCTCGTGTGGCGGGAGGAGACGGCCGCCCAGGTCGACCGGCCGCCGTCGACGGTCCTCCAGGACCAGACGCTCGTCGAGCTCGCCAAGCGCCGTCCCACGTCCCGCGACCGGCTCAAGCAGATCCGCGGGCTCTCGGAGGCGACGCTCCACCGCCGCGGCGACTCGCTGCTGGAGGCGATCGCTCGCGGTCGCGAGGCCGAGCCGATCCCCGTGACGATCGAGCGCCCGCCCCGCACCGATCCGGCGGACCCGGCCCTCGTCGTCCTCGCGGAGACCCTCGTGCGCACCCGCGCGGAGGAGGAGCACCTCGCCTACGAGCTCCTCGCCTCCCGCAGCGACCTGCAGCGGATCATCACCTCGTGGCGCGACGGGCGCGAGGACGACGGCATCCGCACGCTCCAGGGCTGGCGCGGGCAGCTCGTGGGCGGCGACGTGCTCGACCTGCTCGAGGGTCGCGCGTCCCTGCGCGTCGCCGACGGACGCGTCGCCGTCGATCGCTGACCGCGTCCCGAGCGCGCGCCGGCCGTCGCGGCGACGCTCGCACGCGCTCGGACGGGTGGGCCCGAGCCGGTCGCGGCCGGTTCGCCGGCCGGCCGACGCACGGGCCGCCGCGGCCAGCGGCGACCCGGCGTGCCCGGGGCTACTCCGCGGCGGCGACCCGCGCCTCGGCGAGCTTGCGTCGCAACCGGCGGATCTCGTCTCGCGCCTCGTCGAGCGCCGCCTGGAGGACCTGTCGCTCGGCCTGCTCCGACGGCGGACCCTCGTCGCCGCCCGGCAGGGCGACCAGCCGCGCGGTGGCGCCCTGTCGCGAGGTCGCCGGCGCCGGCGGTCGACCGCCACCGGCGGCGAGACGCTCGGTCAGCGCGGCCGCGCCACGGCCACGCCGCCCACCGGCCCACCGCTCGACGCCGACGTGCTCGTCGCGGCGACGCAGCGGACGCACCGTCGCCGGCGGCCCGTCCGCGAGCCGACCGGCGAGGACCTCGAGGGCCCGCGGCCCGTAGCGCCCCGCCCGGTCGAGGATCAGCGGATGGGCGCGCGGATCGGCGCGCTCGTCGACGCCCGGCCACCAGATCCGGGCCGCGCCGCCGAAGACGCCGAGCTGCGGCGGCAGCGCCGCGGAGAGCGCCCGGCTCGCCGGGCCGGTCCGGATCGCGCGGAGGGCGACGTTGCGACCGAGCGCCTCGCGGACGCGGCGCACGTCGAACGCCGGCCGGTCCTCGCCCGGCCGCGTCGACAGGCACACGAGGACCGCGTCGCGGTCCGGGTCCAGGACCTCCTCGGCGAGGGCGAGCCCGGCCTCCTCGCTCGCGACGACCGCGATGCCGAGGTCGACGGGGCGCGGCGAGCGCGTCGCCGGGCGCCGGGACCGGCGGCCCGTCCTCGGCGGCGCGGTGGCACCGGCGGTGGGCACGTCGATCGGGTCGTGACGCATGGGGCCTCCCAGGCGGGAAGGGATGGTCGGAGCAGAGCGCCGGCGCGTTCCCGGACGCTCCGTGGCGGACCCTAGACGGTGCGCCGGTCACCAACCGCCGGACCGTGGATCCGCCGCCCTCGCGCGTCGCGCAGCCGCTCGCGCAGGGCGGTCCACGCCGCGGGCGGGCGCAGCTGGCCCTCGACGACCATCGCCGCCCACATCGTCTGCAGCTGACGGCGGCGCCCGTCGTAGAGCATGTAGCGCGGCACCCACTCGGGCCGGAACTTCTGGTTGAAGCGGTGGAGCCGCTCGATCTGGAAGAACCGGTCGAGGACGAGCACCACGCGCCCCATCACCCGCTGGAACGGCGTGGCCGGCTCGTGGATCCAGCCGCGGTAGGCCGCGAAGTTCAGCGAGACCCGCTCGAGCCCGAGCTCCGCGGCCCGCTCGATCATCCGCACGACGAGGAAGTCGACGACCCCGTTGGGCAGGCCGCGCTCGTGCGGCGTGCTGGAGAGCGACCAGCAGCGGCCCGCGGGGGTCGGCACGACGTGGACGAAGGCCCGGACCCGCCCGTCGCCGTCGCGCGCGAGGACCCCCAGCGAGCTCGAGGCCGCCGGATCGCTCAGCGGCAGCTCCATGACGAAGCCGTGCGCCGCCTTCTCGCCCCAGGCGGCGATGACGTCGGCGACCTGCCGGCGCGTCGGCGCATCGAGGTCGCCGAGGCGCGCCACCTCCGCCCGGTAGCCCGCGCGCTCGACCCGGCCGACCGCCTGGCGGACCTTCTTCATCGGCCGTCCCTCGAGCGTGAACGCGGACGGCCGCACGACCGCCTCGTCGCCGACGTACATCGCCTTCAGCGGACGGCCGGCGACGCCGCGCGCCACCGTCCGCCGCGCGAGCTCCTCCGATGCGCCGAGGATCGCCATCGGCAGCCCGTGCTGGTCGGCGACCCCGCGCAGCTCGTCGAGCAGGTCGTCGACGGCGTCGTCGGGCCCGGAGGGCGCCCCGCCGACGAAGAGCACCCCGGCGGCCACGGAGCACGTTCCCGCCGCGCGCCCGTCGACGCTGACGCGCGGGACGAGGTCGGTCCGCCGCGCGAACCCGCTCAGCGTGTCGGTGCCGTGCGCGGCGATCAGGGCGTCGGCGCGGCGACGGTCGCCGAGGGCCGCCTCGAGCGGACCACGCCGGAACGCGTTCCACAGCGCCAGGAGCAGCACGGTGACGGCGGTCAGCGAGAGCGCCTCCGGCAGCCAGGCGAGCAGGTCGGGCATCGGCAGGGCGGTCTCGCGGGTCAGCGTGAGCTGGAGGAGCGCCTCGTGGACGAGCGTGCCCAGCGAGGGCTCGAGGCCCTCGCGCCACGTCACCGCCGCCAGCACGCCGACCGTCACGACGAGCAGCGACCCGAGGGCCCCGACGACCGAGGCCACGGCGGACGTCCGCCGGCCGACCGGCTCGACGTCGAAGGCGTCGCGCGTGCCCCAGAGGACCGCGGCGATCCCGGCGGTCGCCGCGGCCGTCGCGAGGTCGAGGCCCTTGGCGACGTTCAGCGCCGCCAGCACCGTCAGCGCGCCCACCGCGAGCTCGAGCGCCCGGCGGTGGCGCCGCGCCAGGTAGCGGCCCGTCAGGACGAGCACGACCCCGGCCGGCACCGCGAGCGTCCGCGCCAGCTCGGGGACCCCGCCGCCGACGACCTCGCGCAGCAGCGCCATCCGCCCGTCGTCGGCCGGGCTCACCGCCGACGCGAGGTTCGCGATGCCCGAGAGCAGCGCCGCGCCGCCCGCCACGAGCGGGACGTGGCGCCGCCACCGCTCGCCGCGCGTGAGGCGCAGGAGCACGGCCAGGACGAGCACGAGCAGCCCGAGCGCGAGGAGGGCCGTCAGGAGGCTGGAGCGCGGAAGCACGCGCGGGAGCGTGACGGCCGTGCCTCAAGATCGCCTGCAAGTGGCCGGGCGCCAGACCGATGGACGAGCGGCCGTTCCCTCCCCCCGGTGCGACGGGGATCCACCGAACGGGCGAGGGCGACGCCGCGGACGGACGGTAGGATCACGCGCCATCGGTCGCGTCCGCGCGGCCCTCTGTCGCTCGACCTGCCGATCCGGAGACCCGATGGCGCCGTTGATCACCCGTGAAGAGGCCCTGCGCCTCGGCCAGCTCGCCACCCAGGAGGAGATCCTCGCCCTGGTCGAGCGGGCGTGGGAGGCCCGCCAGGAGCAGTTCGGCGACTCGACCGACATGTGCTCCCTCGTGAACGCGAAGTCCGGCGGCTGCGCCGAGGACTGCGGGTTCTGCGCCCAGTCGCGCTTCGCCGAGGCGGAGACCCCGATGCACGCGATGATGGAGCCCGAGCAGATGCTCGAGCACGCGCGCGCGGCCGAGGCCGCCGGCGCGCACCGCTTCTGCATGGTCACCCAGGGCCAGGGGCTCTCCAACCGCGACTTCGAGAAGCTGCTCGAGGGCGCCCGGCTCGTCACCGAGCACACGAACCTCAAGCGCTGCGCGTCCGTCGGGCACATCAACCCCAAGCGCGCCAAGCAGCTGAAGGCGGCGGGCATCAACCGCGTCCACCACAACGTGGAGACGGCCCGCTCGTACTACCCCGAGGTCTCGACGACCGTCCGCTACGAGGGGCGCATCCGCACGATCGACGCGGTTCGCGAGGCCGGGCTGGAGACGTGCGTCGGCGGCATCCTGAACCTCGGCGAGTCGCCCGAGCAGCGCGTCGAGATGGCGTTCGAGCTCGCCGAGATCGATCCCACCTCGGTGCCGATCAACCTCCTGAACCCGCGTCCGGGGACGAAGTTCGGCGACCGCGACTACATGGATCCGTGGGAGGCGATCAAGTGGGTCGCCATCTTCCGCCTGATCCTCCCCAGCGCCCTGCTGCGCCTCTGCGGCGGCCGCGCCGAGAACCTGCGCGAATGGCAGGGGCTGGCCGTGAAGGCCGGGCTCAACGGCGTGATGATGGGCAACTTCCTCACGACGCTCAACAGCGACCCCGCGGACGACCGCGCGATGTTCGGCGAGCTCGGCCTGAACATCGCCCGGCACGCCGACAACGGGGCGAACCCGCGGCCCGACAACCGGTCGGGGCGCCTCGCGGGCGAGACGCCGGACGTCGTGGAGCAGTACCTCGACACGCCGGAGCAGGCGGAGGAGGCCGGGATCACGATCCGTCGCTGGGACCCCTCGACGCAGCTGCGCTACGTCGCGAAGGACAGGCAGGTCCCGACGCGCCCCGACGGCGCGCCGAACCGCTGGCCCGAGCGCGAGCTCGAGCCGACGCCGTCGGCCCCCGGCCTGGCCGTCTGAGCGCCCTCCGTCGCGCGGCCCGCGCGCGACGGGCACCGCCATGCGCACGTCCCCGATCCCGTCCCCGTCGCGATGAGCCGTCCCGCCGACGGCGATCCCGCCCTGCGGGCCCAGCTCGCGCAGCTCGAGCGCGAGGGGCTGCGGCGCTCCCTGCGGACCGTCGAGGGACCGGTCGGCCCCCGCGCCGTCGTCGACGGCCGCGAGCTCCTGCTGCTCTGCACGAACGACTACCTCGGCCTCGCCGGCGACGCCCGGGTCCGGGCGGCCGCCGCGCGCGCGGCGATCGACCACGGCGCCGGGGCGGGCTCGTCGCGGCTGATCGCCGGCACCCTGCGCCTGCACCGCGAGCTCGAGGACGAGCTCGCGCGGTTCGAGGGCACCGGCGGCGCCGTGCTCTTCGGCGCCGGGTTCCTCGCGAACGTCGGCGTCGTCGGCGCGCTGGCGCAGCGCGGCGGGATCGTCTGCAGCGACGCGCTGAACCACGCGTCGATCATCGACGGGGTCCGCCTGAGCGGCGCCGAGCGCGTGGTCTACCGCCACGGCGACTGGGAGCACCTCGACCACGAGCTGCGGATCCGGCACGAGACCGCGAGGCCCGCGCCGCTCGTCGTCACCGACGGCGTGTTCTCGATGGACGGCGACGTCGCCCCGCTGCCGGAGCTCGTCGAGGTCTGCCGCCGGCACGGGGCCCGGCTCGTCGTCGACGAGGCGCACGCCACCGGCGTCCTCGGCCCCGGCGGGCGGGGCAGCGTGGCGGCCGCCGGACTCGAGGGCGAGGTCGACGCGATCGTCGGGACGCTCGGCAAGGCGCTCGGGTCCAGCGGGGCGTACGTCGCGGCGCACCCCGACGTCGTGGCCTGGCTCGTGAACCGCGCCCGTTCGCTCATCTTCTCCACCGCCCCCGGCCCGCCGGCGATCGGGGCGGCGCTCGGCGCGCTCGAGGTGCTGCGGGCCGAGCCGGAGCGCACCGCGCGGCTGCGGGCCAACGCCGCGCTCGTGCGCGAGGAGCTGCGCGCTGCGGGCGTGCGGACGGACGTACCCGGCATCGACCCCGGCGACGTGGACCCCGGCGTCCCGATCGTCCCGATCGTCCTCGGCGCGGCCGACCGGGCGATGGCCGTCACCGGCGAGCTGCTCGAGGCCGGGATCTACGTCCAGGCGATCCGACCGCCGACCGTGCCCGACGGGACCTCGCGCCTGCGCCTCACGGTGTCCAGCGAGCACGAGCCCGACGAGCTGCGCGACGCCGTGCGGCGCCTGGCCACCGCGATCGACCGCCAGGCCGCGCCGGCTTGAGGGCCCTGCTCGTCACCGCGACCGACACCGAGGTCGGCAAGACGGTCCTCGCCGCCGCGCTCTGCGCCCGGCTGCGCGCCGACGGCGTCGCCGTGCGCGCGCACAAGCCGGTCGTCACCGGGCTCGACGACGCGGCGCCGCCCGGTGGCCGCGACCACGAGCTGCTGGCCGCCTGCACCGGCCAGCGGCCCGAGGAGGTCGCCCCGACGACCTACGGCCCGCCGGTCTCGCCGCACCTCGCCGCCGAGTTCGCGGGCGAGCGGCTGGACCCGGCGGACCTGCGCGCCGCGGCGCGCGCCGCCGGCGACGGCGCCGAGGCACTCGTCGTCGAGGGCATCGGCGGCCTGCTCGTGCCGTTCACCCGAGCGGGCTACGACGTGCGCGCGCTCGCGGTGGACCTCGCGCTGCCGCTCGTCGTGGCGGTGCGCCCCGGCCTGGGCACGATCAACCACGCGCGGCTGACCGTCGAGGCGGCGCGCGCCGCCGGCCTCGACGTCCGCGCCGTGGTCGTCACCCCGTGGGACGGCGGCGACGCGCGGCAGGAGGACAACCGGCGCACGATCGCCGAGCTCGTGGCGCCGGTTCCGGTCCACGTCCTGCCCCGGGCGGAGCTCACCCCGGCGGAGCTCGCCGCGGCGGCCGCCGACCTGCCCGTCGCGTCGTGGCTCGCGCCACGACCCGCGACCCGCTGAGCGACGCGCCTCAGGACGCGATCGCGCCCTCGTCGGCGACGACCCCCGCGACGTGCGCGAGGACGAGCCGGGCGACGTCGGCGACGAACGCCTCCCGCGGGATCGGCGGCGCGTCGACGACGTAGCGCAGCGGCAGCGACTGGGCGAGCTCCACGACGACCCACGTCAGGCGGTCCAGGGCGTCCGGCGAGAGCTCGACGTGCTGACGCGCGAGGGTCCCGAAGACGTAGTCCGTGACCCGCTCGCGGATCGCGCGCGTGAGCTCCGCCTGGCGCTCGGGCGGGATCCGCGCGACGAGCGCCCGCAGCAGCGGCGCCTGCTGCTCGAGCGCGGCGAGCACGGCGTCGATGACGCTCGTCGTGGCCGCGACCTGGTCCTCGCGGACCGCGCGGCGCAGGGCGGGGACGAGCTGCTCCTCGAACCGCGCGACGAACCGCGCGGTGACGGCCTCCAGCAGGGCATCGCGGTCCCCGAAGTACTGGTAGAGGCTGCCGGGGCTGACGCCGGCCTCGGCCGCGATCCGGTTCGTCGACGCAGCACGGTACCCATCGCGTTCCAGGACGCGAGCTGCGGCGTCCACGATCCGCTCCACCGTCCGTCGGGAGCGGTCCTGCTGCGGCTCGCGACGGCGGTTCGGGCGCACGGAGCTCATGCGTCCGAACGCGAGTAGAAGGCGAGCATTCGCTCACTTTACTCTCGCGGCATGGTCACCACCACCCGGCGACGGATCGCGATCATCGGCGCGGGCTTCAGCGGGATCGCGGCCGCGATCGCCCTGCGGGAGGCCGGCTACGACGAGCAGGTCGTCCTCGAGCGCGCCGACGAGGTCGGCGGCGTCTGGGCGCACAACACCTACCCGGGCGCCGCGTGCGACGTCCCGTCCTACGTCTACTCCTACTCCTACGCCCAGCGCCGCGACTGGAGCCGCCCGTGCTCGCCGCAGGCCGAGATCCAGCGCTATCTGCGCGACGTCGCGCGCGACCACGGGGTCCTCGACGACGTCCGCCTGGGCGCCGAGGTCGTCGAGGCCCGCTGGGACGAGGACGAGGCGACGTGGACCCTGACGCTCGCGTCGGGCGAGGAGCACGTCGCCGACGTGCTCGTCCCCGCCTGCGGCCAGCTCACCCGACCGGCGATCCCCGAGGTCCCCGGCCGCGAGCGCTTCGCCGGGCCCGCGTTCCACTCCGCGGCGTGGGACCACGACCTCGACCTCGCCGGCCGGCGAATCGCGGTCGTCGGGACCGGCGCCAGCGCGATCCAGTTCGTGCCGGAGCTCGCAGACGTCGCCGCGCGCGTCGACGTCTACCAGCGCTCGGCGCCCTACCTCCTCCCCCGTGCGAACGCGCCGTACCCGCCGCTCGCCCGCGCCGCGATCGAGCGCGTCCCAGGCGTGCAGCGCGTGCGGCGCGAGGGCGGTCGGCTGCTGCTCGAGGGGCTGATCGCCGGCTTCACCGTCCTGCCGCCGCTGCGCCTCGCGGTCGAGCGGGCGTCGCTCGGCTTCATGGCCCTCCAGACCCCGGACCGCGAGCTGCGGGCGAAGAGCCGCCCGGACCATCCGCTCGGATGCAAGCGGATGCTCTTCTCCAGCCGCTGGCTCCCGACGCTGGGCCGCGATCACGTCGAGCTCGTCACGGACGAGATCGACCACCTGACCGAGGACGGCGTCGTCACCGCCGACGGCGTCCACCGCCCGGCCGACGTCGTCGTCTGGGGCACCGGCTTCGAGACGCGGTTCGTCGCGCCGATGCGGATCGTCGGGCGCGGCGGGCGCGAGCTCACCGAGCAGTGGGGCGACGCGCCCCGGGCGCACCACGGCATCACCGTGCCGGGCTACCCGAACCTCTTCCTCCTCTACGGCCCGAACACGAACCTCGGCGTCGGCTCGGTCGTCGAGATGCTCGAGGCGCAGGCCGGGTACGTCGCGGACGCCGTCCGGACCCTCGACGCGCGCGACGCCGTCGCGATGGACGTCGACCCCGCCGTCGCCGCCACGTCGGACGCCGCGCTGCAGGCGCGACTCGGCGGCTCGATCTGGACCCGCTGCGGGAGCTGGTACCGGTCGCAGAACGGGCGGGTCACGACGAACTGGCCCGGGTTCATGCGCGAGTACGCCCGCCGCGTGCGGCGCGTCGAGGCGGACGAGTTCGCGTTCGTCGCGCGCGTCGACCGCCGCACCCCCCAGGGCGCCCGCGAGGCGGTGGCCGGATGAGCGTCGCCGTGGACCGTCGCGCGGGGAACGCCGGGCTGCGTCCCGGTCCGTGGGATCCGCGCGTGGGCGATCGCGGGTTGACGGCGGACGAGCTCGACGAGCTCGGCTTGCCGCTCGGGCCCGGCTCGCTGACCTGGGACCTGCTCGGCGACGTCCGCTCGATCCTCCTCGCGCAGCGCGCCGGGATCCTCCAGAACCTCCATCCGGTGATCTCGCAGGCGCTGGTGGACCAGTCGAACGTCTGGCGCGACCCGCTCGGCCGCCTCATGCGCTCGGCCGGCCCGATCCTCGGCGTGGTCTACGACGCCGAGGGCGCCGACACCGGGGGCACGGTGCGCGACGTCCATCGCGGCGTGCGCGGTCGGGATCCGGCGGGCCGGAGCTACCACGCGCTGGACCCGGAGGCGTTCTACTGGGCGCACGCGACGTTCTTCGAGAGCCAGATCGCCACGCAGCGCCTGTTCGGCACGCCGCTGAGCGTCGAGCAGGAGGAGCAGCTCTATCGCGAGTCGATCACCTGGTATGCCCGCTACGGGCTGAGCCTGCGTCCCGTGCCCCGGACGTACGAGGCGTTCCGCGTGTACTGGGCGGCGATGTTCGAGCGCGTTCTGCAGGCGACCCCGGTCGCGCGCTACGGGCTGCGGCCGATCCCGCACCAGCCCTCTCCGGAGGGGCTGCTGCCCGATCCGCTCTGGTGGCTCACGCGTCCCGCCGTCGTGCACGCCGTGCCGTGGCTCGGCCGCGTGACGCTGCCGCGCGAGGCGCGGCGCCTGCTGGGCGTACGGCGCTCGCCCGGCGACCTCGTGGCCCTCCACGCGCTGCGCGCGTCGGTCCGCCGGTCGTGGCCGCTCGTCCCCGAGCCCCAGCGGCGGGCGGCCCGGGCGCGCGCCGCGGACCGGCGCCTCGGCCTCGCCTGAGCGTCGCACCACCGAGCGCCGGCCGGCGCGGGATCGCGGGCGCCGTGCGGCCGCGCCGCGCACCCGACGACGCCCGCGAGCGTCGCCCACCGGGTCGCGACGATGGCGGGCCGGCGGCTCAGGCGACCGCCGCGGCGGCGCAGACGGCGGCGCAGATCGTCGCCAGGTCCTCGTCGTCGGTCGCGTAGGGCGGCATGACGTAGACGAGGTCCCGGAAGGGCCGGATCCACACGCCGCGCTCCAGCGCCGCCGCGGTCGCCGCCGCGACGTCGACGGGGTGGTCGAGCTGGACGACCCCGATCGCCCCGAGCACGCGGAGGTCGGCGACGCCGGGGAGCGCGCGCGCCGGCTCGAGCGCGGCCCGCAGCCCGGCCGCGATCCGCGCCACGTCCGCCGCCCAGTCGCGCTCGAGCAGCAGGTCGATCGAGGCGCAGGCGATCGACGCGGCGAGCGGGTTGGCCATGAACGTCGGCCCGTGCATGAGCACGCCGGCCTCGCCGCGGCCGATCTCCTCGGCGACCCGGTCGGTGCAGAGGACGGCCGCCATGGTGCAGTAGCCGCCGGTCAGCGCCTTGCCGACCGCCAGGACGTCGGGGACGACGCCGGCGTGCTCGCAGGCGAAGAGGGCGCCGGTGCGACCGAACCCCGTGGCGATCTCGTCGAGGACCAGCAGCAGGTCGTGCTCGTCGCAGAGCTCGCGCAGCACCCGCAGGTAGCCCGGCGCGTGGAACCGCATGCCGCCGGCCCCCTGCACGACCGGCTCGACCACGATCGCCGCGAGCTCGTCCGCGTGGCGGGCGACGGCGGCCCGCAGCGTCGAGACGTAGCCCTCGTCGAGGGGCGCGTCGACGCCGGGCGGCGGGGCGTCGACGAAGACGTGCTCGGGCAGCACCGGCGCGAACAGGTGGTGCATGCCGCCGACGGGGTCGCAGACGGCCATCGCCCCGAACGTGTCGCCGTGGTAGCCGCCGCGCCAGGTGAGCAGCCGGTGCCGGCCCGGCCGGCCGCGCGAGAGCTGGCGCTGGAGGGCGACCTTGATCGCGACCTCCATCGCCACCGACCCCGAGTCGGCGAGGAAGACGCGGCGCAGCGGATCGGGCGCGAGGTCGACGAGTCGCGCGGCGAGGCGCACGGCCGGCTCGTGGGTGAGCCCGCCGAACATGACGTGCGCCATCCGGTCCAGCTGGCCACGCGCCGCCGCGTCGAGCTGCGGCACGCGGTAGCCGTGGATCGCCGCCCACCACGACGACATCCCGTCGATCACCGTGCGGCCGTCGGCGAGCGTCAGCCGCACGCCCTGCGCGGCCGCGACGACCGGCAGCGCGGCGTCGCGCTCGGGCGGGGCGTAGGGGTGCCAGAGGTGCGCGCGATCCAGCCGGTCGATCGCCGCCGGGTCGAGCGGCCCGTCGCCCCGCGCCGCGGCGCGGTCGGCGTCGAGCAGGGCGGGCGAGGACGGGGACGCGGCCATCGGTCCCGATCATCGCGCAGCCGGGGTCGGCGCCTCGTCCCGACCGTCGGTGCCCCGGCACGGGACCGTCCCGTCCTCGCCGACGCGAGTCATCCAGGACCGGGATCCCGGTTCCAGGTGACTCGAGTCATCCAGGACCGGGATCCCGGTTCCAGGCGACTCGAGTCACCCGGGACCGGGAGGTCAGGCGCCGGCGGGGTCGGCCACCGGGGCCGCGTCCGTCCGATCCTCGACCGCCGGCGCGCGCCGCGCGAGCTCCGCGCGCACGATCGGCGCGACTTCGGTGCCGAGGAGCTCGATCGACCGCAGGACGTCGGCGTGGCGGACCGCGCCGAGGCTCGAGTGCAGCAGGTAGCGCTGATGCCCCAGCCGCTCGTGCTGGGCGAGGATCTTCTCCGCGACCTGCTCCGGCGACCCGATCATGAGCGCGCCGTCGGGCGTGCGCATCTGGTCGAACTGCCGGCGCGTGGTGGGCGGCCACCCCCGCTCCCGCCCGATCCGGGTCATCATCGCCGCCCAGGAGGGGAAGAACGCGTCGACGGCCTCGCGCTCGGTCCGGGCGACCAGGCCGTGGGTGTTGATCGCCACCGGCACGACGTCGGCGTCGGCGACCGCCTCCCCCGCCTCGGCGCGCTGGCGCCGCCCCTCGTCGACGGCCCGGCGGTGCAGGCCGACGAGCGGCTCGAAGCTCGTCCACGCCCCGCCGATGATCGCGATCGCCAGCGGCAGGCCGAGCAGGCCGGCGCGGGCCACCGACTGCGGCGTGCCGCCGACGGCGATCCAGACGGGCAGCGGGTCCTGCACCGGGCGCGGGTAGATCGTCGCGGCCTCGAGCGGCGAGCGGTGACGTCCCTGCCACGTGACGGGGCCGCCCTCGCGCAGCCGCAGCAGCAGGTCGAGCTTCTCGGCGAACAGCTCGTCGTAGTCCTGCAGGTCCTGGCCGAAGAGCGGGAAGGACTCCGTGAAGGACCCGCGGCCGGCCATGATCTCGGCGCGTCCGCCC
The DNA here is from genome assembly GCF_033949425.1 of Patulibacter brassicae. Classification (NCBI taxonomy): domain Bacteria; kingdom Bacillati; phylum Actinomycetota; class Thermoleophilia; order Solirubrobacterales; family Patulibacteraceae; genus Patulibacter; species Patulibacter brassicae. The sequence goes on from NZ_JAXAVX010000015.1 coordinate 57,378, forward strand.
GAGATGAGGTCCACGGTCGAGAACTGCTGGAAGACCCGGACCGGGTCCTCGGAGGAGAGCACGGTCACGGCGCTGGAGAGCCGGATCCGCCGGGTCTGCGCCGCCGCGGCGGCGAGCGCGGTCGTCGGCGAGCTCACGAGGTAGTCGGCGCGATGGTGCTCGCCGATGCCGAAGACGTCGAGGCCGACCTCGTCGGCGAGGCGGACCTCCTCCAGCAGCTCGCGCATCCGGCGCTCGGGCGCGACCGGCTGGCGCGTGTCCGGGTCCTCGTAGAGGTCGGCGAAGGTGACGAGTCCGAGTTCCATGGTGCTGGCTCCCGCGGGACGATGGCTGATGTTGCCCGCGCAGCGAGTATAGCGGACCGCGGTCCGCTTAGTGTCGGTCGGGACCGACGTGCAGCCGGTCGGCCAGCCCGAGGGCGTTGCGCACGGCGAACGCCTCCCAGTCGTTGTTGAAGTACGCGAGCACCTCGACGTCCCGCCCCAGGCGGTCGATCCGCGCGGCCCACTCGTCCAGCTCGGTCGGGGCGTAGTTGCCGCGACGCCCGCGCCGGCCGTGATGGAAGCGCAGGAAGGCGAAGTCGGCCGTGACCCGGACCTCGTCGAACGGGCGGTCGGGGTGATCCCCGTGGACGAGGGCCATCCCGTGCGCGCGCAGCAGCTCGTAGACCGGCTCGACGAACCAGCTCGGGTGGCGGAACTCCCACGCGTGGCGTCCCGGCGGCAGGCGCTCGAGCGCGGCCGCGAGTCGCTCGTCGTCCCGCGGGAACCGCTCGGGGAGCTGCCAGAGCACGGGCCCGAGCCGGGACGAGCCGGCCAGCGGCCCGAGGCCCGCGTAGAACCGCTCGAGGCCCTGCTCCATGTCGCGCAGCCGCCGCATGTGCGTGAGGTACCGGCTGCCCTTGACCGCGAACAGGAAGTCGTCGGGCACCTGCTCGAGCCACCGGGCGGCGGTCTCCGGCCGCAGGAGGCGGTAGAAGGTCGCGTTGACCTCGACGGTGTCGAACCGCTCGGCGTAGCGGGCGAGCCAGCGCGACGTCGGCAGCCCGGGCGGGTACAGCGCGCCGCGCCAGGAGCGGTAGTTCCAGCCGGAGCAGCCGATCCTGATGCGCGGCGCGCCCGCCATCGCGGCTCAGCGCCGTCGGGCGCGCACCACGAGGACCGCGAGGAGCACCACCGCGGCGGCGGCCGCGATCGCGCGGCGCGGGTCCTCGCGCGCCCGGTCGGCGGCGCGGCCGGCGTCGGCGCCGGCGTCCGCGGCCCACCCGTCGGTGGCGGCACGCCACTCCGTCGCCTTCTCCTGGGCGCTCGCGCGCACCTCGGCGGCCTTCTCCTGCGCCGCGCCGGCGAGCTCCGTCGCCTTCTCGCGCGCCTCGGCGACCTTCTCCTGCGCCTGGTCCTTGACCTCGGCGGCCGTCTCCTCCGCCCGGGCCTTGACGTCGACCTTCTGGGCGAGCGCCTCGACGGTCTCGCCGAGCTCCTCGCGCGTCTGCTCGATCTCCTCGCGCAGCTCCTCGGCGTCCTGCTCGTGGTCCTGGCTCATCGGTCGTGCACCCGCTCCTTCACCTCGTCGACGTCGGCGCGCACGCTCTCGGTCGCCTGCTCCGGCACCGGCGGCGTGGCCCGCTGCACCTGCCCCTTGCCCGTGAGCGCCATGACGCCGGACAGCGCGAGCAGCGCCGCGCCGACGATCAGCGCCGCGAGCCACGCGTCCAGCGCGGTGGCAAGGCCGATGATGGCCGCCGCGACGAGCGCCCCGACGCCGAAGAGGGCGGTGAGGCCGGCGGCGCCGAAGAGGCCGGCACCGGCCCCGGCGCGGCGCCCCTTCTCGCGGAGCTCGAGCTGCGCGAGCCGGAGCTCCTGCCGCACGAGGGTCTGCGTCTGCTCCGTCGCGCGCTGCAGCAGCTCGGCGAGCGAGGCGTCCTGCTGTCGGTCCTCCGTCTGCACCATGGCGGTCGGCTACCCGCGACCCGCGAAGCCGACACGCGGGTGCCGCGGTCCGGGTCGGCGACTATCCTGCGGCGACCGTCGGGCGGGCCTCGGCCCGGGAAGGAGCGCACCATGGTCGTCGCCGGAGCCGCGATCTGCGCGATCGCCGCGCTGATCCACGTCTACATCTTCGTCCTCGAGTCGCTGCGCTGGACGAGCCCGACGACCCGCGCGGTCTTCGGCACGACCCCCGAGCAGGCCGAGGCCACGCGGGAGCTCGCCTACAACCAGGGCTTCTACAACCTCTTCCTCGCCGTCGAGATCGCCGTCGGCGTCGTCGTGCTGGCCGTCGGCGACGAGGCGATCGGCGCGACGCTCGTGCTCGCGGGCGCGGCCTCGATGGTCGCCGCCGGCCTCGTCCTCCTGGTGTCCTCGCCCGACAAGGCGAGCGCGGCGCTGAAGCAGCTCGTGCCGCCCCTGGCGGGGATCGCGCTGCTCGTCGTCGGCCTCGTGGCCTGATCGCTGGCCGGGGCCGGGGCCGTCCGGACGCGGCCGGCCGCGCCCCGCCGAGTGGACGCTCGACCGGTGCCCGTCGCGCCGATCACGCCACGACAGCACGACGCGGCGCGAAGCGCGGTAGCTTCCGGTCCTTGACCTCCCCGACGCCGCCCAAGGACTTCAGCGACCTCGACGGTGGCCCGGAGGCCCTGGAGATCATCCGCAGCGCGCGCGACCTGCAGCAGCAGGGCCGCCTGAGCGCCAAGGACGAGCGCGACGCGCTCGAGCTCATCGTCCAGCACTTCTCCGGCCGCTCGCTGGACCGCCAGCGCGGCAAGGCGATCACGAAGCTCGTCCAGGCGATGAAGCTCGCCGCCCGCCACCCCGACGAGACGACCGCCCCGAAGTTCGTCCTGCTCCTGCACTCGCTGCTGGACACCCGCCCGGATCCCGCGCCGCTCCCCGAGGAGCTCAGCGAGGAGCCGAAGCCCGACCGTCGCTGACGCGGCGACGCCGGGCGGCGCGACCGCCCGGCGCGACCGGCTACTTGATCGCGTCGTAGACGGAGAAGAGCGGCAGGTACATCGAGATGACGATGAAGCCGACCATGCCGCCGACGACGACGATGAGGACCGGCTCGAGGATCGAGGTCAGCGCCTTGACGGCGGCGGCGACCTCGGACTCGTAGAAGTCGGCGATCTTGCTCAGCATCTCGTCGAGGGCGCCGGTCTCCTCGCCCACGCCGACCATGTGGGAGACCATCGGCGGGAAGATCTCCTCCTCGCGCAGCGGCGACTGGATCGTGCCGCCGCGGCGGACGCTCTCGTTCACGCTGCCCATCGCGTCCTCGATCAGCGCGTTGCCGGACGTCCGGCCGGTGATGTCGATCGCCTGCAGCAGCGGGACGCCGGCGGCCACGAGGGTGCCGAGGGTGCGCGACCAGCGGGCGATCGCGACCTTGCGCACGATCTCGCCGATCTTCACCGGGAGCTTCAGCAGCAGGCGGTCCTTCGTCCGGCGGCCGTTCTCGGTCCGCACGTACTGGCGCAGGGCGAGGAACGTCGCGCCGATGCCGAGGAAGATCGCCCACCAGTAGCCGGTGACGACGTCGCTCATGCCGACGGTGATCTTCGTGATGAACGGCAGCTCGGCGTTGAAGTCCTCCAGCACGCCGACGAAGACCGGGACGAGGAAGGCGACGAGCGCCATGAGCACGAGCATCGCGAAGCTGATGACGACGCCCGGGTAGACCATCGCGCTCTTCACCGCGCGGCGCAGCTCGGCGTCCTTCTCGAGCTGGTCGGCGGCGCGGTTCAGGGCGTCCTCGAGCACGCCGCCGATCTCGCCGGCGTGGACCATCGCGACGTACAGGCGGTTGAAGACCCGCGGGTGCTTGTCGAGCGCCTCGGAGAGCGACGCGCCGTTCTCGACGTCGGAGCGCACGGTCGTGAGGACCTCGCGCAGCTTGTCCTTCTCCGTCTGCTGCTCGAGGACCGCGAGCGCCCGCAGGACCGTCATGCCGGACGAGATCATCGTCGCGAACTGCCGGCTGAACACGACCATGTCGTGCGGCGTGATGCGCTCGAGGACCTTGATCTCGACGTTCCACGCGGCGCGCTTCAGGTCGACGGACAGCGGCACGAGGCCGCGCTGGCGCAGCGCCTCGGTGACGGCGTCGGCGTTCTCGGCGTCCAGCTCGCCCTTGGCGCGGGCGCCGCGGGGATCGAGGGCGACGTAGGCGAAGGTGCTCACGGTGGCGGGCTCGTTCTGGAGGGGTGGCGGGCGCGCTAGATCGCGGTCAGCTGCGGGGCGTCGTCGCCGACGGGCGGCGCGCCGCCGACGGCGTCGATGCCGGCCCGCTGCGTCTCGCGCGGGTCGACGGCCTTCTCGAGCAGCCGGCGGAAGTCGGAGACGTCGTTGGCGCGCGTCTCGGCGACGGCGCGGGAGAGCTTCCCGGCGTTGACGAGCTCGACGAGCGACGCCTCGAGCGTCTGCATGCCGTAGCGCGCGCCGGTCTGGATCGCCGAGCGCAGCTGGTGCGTCTTGCCCTCCCGGATGAGGTTGCGGATCGCGGCGGTCGGGATCATCACCTCGAGCGCCGCGCAGCGGCCGAGGCCGTCGGCGGTCGGCAGGATCTGCTGGCAGACGACGCCCTGCAGGGCGGCGGCCAGCTGCATCCGGACCTGGTTCTGCTGGGCGGCCGGGAACGAGTCGATGATCCGGTCGACGGTCTGCGGCGCGTCCTGGGTGTGCAGCGTCGCGTAGACGAGGTGGCCGGTCTCCGCCGCGGTCAGCGCCGTGCCCATCGTCTCGAGGTCGCGCATCTCGCCGACGAGGATCACGTCGGGGTCCTGGCGCAGCGCGGCCTTCAGGGCCAGCGAGAAGCTCGGCGCGTCCGTGCCGAGCTCGCGCTGGTTGACGATGCACCCCTTGTGCGGGTGCAGGACCTCGATCGGGTCCTCGATCGTGAGGATGTGGTCGTGCCGGTTCTCGTTGATCCGGTCGATCATCGCCGCGAGCGTCGTCGTCTTGCCCGAGCCGGTCGGACCGGTGACGAGCACGAGCCCGCGCGGCTTCTCCGTGAGGTCGGTGAGGACCTCGGGCAGGCCGAGCTCGGCGAGCGTCCGGATCCGGTCCGGGATGAGGCGCAGCGCCGCGCCGGTGGCGCCGCGCTGCTGGAACGCGTTGACGCGGAAGCGGGCGACGCCCGGCACCGGATAGGCGAAGTCGACCTGGCGCTCGGTCTCCAGCCGCTGGCGCTGGGTCGTGGAGAGCAGCCCGTAGACGAGCTCGCGGCAGGTCGCGACGTCCATCACGTCCTCGCCGACGGGCGCGAGCCGGCCCCGGACGCGGATCATCGGAGGGCTCCCGGCGGTGAGGTGGAGGTCGGACGCCTCCTGCTCGATCATCGCCTGGACCAGGTCGGGGAAGTGGACGGCCATCTCCCTCGACCGATCGGACGGAGGTCGGCGTCGCCGGACGGTGGGCGCAGCCGCGTGGACGAACGTCCGGGCCCGGGGTGGCCGGTCAGCGCGCGTCGCCGGTGACGCGCGCGACCTCGGCGAGCGTCGTCCGGCCGGCGAGGACCTTCGCGATCCCGTCCTCGCGCAGGCGCCGCATGCCGCCGGCCACCGCCGCGCGGCTGATCGCCTCGATCGGCGCGCGCTCGACGATGAGCCCGCGGATCGCCTCGTCGATGATCATGACCTCGTAGAGCCCGAGCCGGCCGCGGTAGCCCGTGTCGCCGCAGCGCGCGCAGCCGACGGCCTCGAAGAGCTCGACCTCGTCGTCGGCGAAGGCCACGCCGTGCTGGCGGATGAGGTCGCCGGAGACGGTCACCGGCTGGCGGCACGCCGAGCAGAGGGTCCGGGCGAGGCGCTGGGCGACGACGCAGTCGATCGCGGAGGCGACGAGGAACGGCTCGACGCCCATCTCCAGCAGCCGGGTCACGGCGGTCGGCGCGTCGTTCGTGTGCAGCGTGGAGAGCACGAGGTGGCCGGTGAGGGCCGACTCCACGGCGATCTTCGCCGTCTCCGCGTCGCGGATCTCCCCGACCATGATCACGTCGGGGTCGGCGCGCATCATCGAGCGCAGGCCGTTGGCGAAGGTCATCCCGCGCCGCTGGCTCACCTGCACCTGGGTCACGCCGTCGAGCTGGCGCTCGACGGGATCCTCGATCGTGACGATGTGGCGGTCGCTCGTGTTCAGGCGCTGCAGCGCGGCGTAGAGCGAGGTCGACTTGCCCGACCCGGTCGGGCCGGTCGCGAGGATCGCGCCGTAGGGCTTGCGGAAGGCCCGCTCGAACCGCTCGCGGTCCTCCTCCTGCATCCCGAGCCGATCGAGCGTGATGACGCCGTCGTCGCGGTCGAGGATCCGCAGGACGACCGACTCGCCGTGGACCGACGGCAGCGTCACGGCGCGCAGGTCGACGCGCCGGCCGTCGATCGTCAGGGTCACGCGCCCGTCCTGGGGCATGCGCCGCTCGGCGATGTCGAGCTCCGCCATGACCTTGATCCGGGAGACGAGCCCGGGGACCAGCGCCTTCGGCACGGTCGCCGTCTCCTGCAGCACGCCGTCGATCCGGAACCGGACGCGCATGCCGTGGGTCATCGGCGAGAAGTGGACGTCGGAGGCGCGGCGCTCGATCGCCTGCGCGAGCACCGTGTTGACGAGCGCGATGACCGGCCCGTCCTCGGAGCCCGAGCGGAGGTCGACGAGGTCGACGGCCTCGTCGACCTCGGCCTCGTCGGGCGTCGCCTGCTTCACCGCCTCGTCGAGCCGCGTCATCGACGCCAGCCGCGTCTGGACGTCCTCGCGCGCGGCGACGGCGAGCTTCACCTTGGACCGGGTGAGCATCGCGAGGTCCTCCGCGATGAGGGCGTTGCTCGGGTCGGCGACGGCGACGAGCACCGCACCGTCGATCCGGGCGACGGGGACCGCCTGGTACGTGCGCGCCTCGTCGGCGCCGAGCGTGGAGAGCACCGCCGGGTCCGGCTGGACGTTCGCGAGGTCGAGGTGCAGCAGGCCGTGGCGGTCGGCCAGCGCGCGGGCGAGCTGGTCCGAGGTCACGACCCCGAGCTCGACGATCGCCCGGTCCAGCGGCAGGCCGCGCTCGCGTGCGGTGGCCAGCGCGTCGGCGATCCGGATCTCGTCCGCGCCGCGCGCGACGAGGACCTCCGGCAGCGACCGACCGGCCAGCTCGGGGCGCGGGCTCGTCAGCGCACGGTCGAGCGGCAGGGCGCCCCGAGGATGGTCCTCGACCCCCGGGTCACTGCGCGCGTCGACGGCAGGATGGTCCAGCACGGTCAACGGAGTATCGGCGATCAGCAGCGGAAACCTGAACTCGACAAGCGCACGACCGACCATGCCGCTCGACGTACGGCGTCCGCGGCGCGCCCTCGACGCGCGTGCCCACGGGGGCTCAGGCCGCCCGCGCCGCGCGATCCATCGTCGCCCGCGGCGCCGGACGACCCGTCCAGCGCTCGAGGCTCCGGGCCCCCTGGGCGACGAGGATCGCGAGGCCGTCGACCGTCCGCGCTCCGGCGCGGGCGGCGGCCTCCAGCAACGCGGTGCCCTCCGGCCGATAGACCATGTCGACGACCATCCCGTGGTCGGCGAGGTCGCTCGCCACGAGCGGCAGCGCGCGGAACGTCTCGCCCGGATCGTGGAGGCCCACGGCCGTCGACTGGACGAGGACGTCCCCCGGGGAGACCACCTCGACCGCGTCGATCGCGAGGTCCTCGGCCAGGGCGCGGGCCCGCTCGGGGGTCCGGTTCCAGACGCGCACGCTCGCGCAGCCCGCCTCGCGCAGCGCCCACGCACAGGCTCGGGCGCTGCCGCCGGCGCCCAGCACCGTCGCCGTCCGCCCGGCGAGCGGCTCGCCGATCGCGTCGAGCAGCCCGGGCGCGTCGGTGTTGTCGGCCTCGAGCGTGCCGTCGGTCCGGACGCTCAGCGTGTTCGCCGCGCCGATCTCGCGTGCCGCGGGCGTGGCGACGTCCGCGCCGGCCAGCGCGGCGTGCTTGTGCGGGATCGTGACGTTCGCGCCGGCGAAGCCCGTCCCGGCGAGCGCCCGGATCGTCTCCTCGATCGCGTCGGGCGGCACCGGCAGCAGCCCGTAGGACCAGTGGCCGAGCCCGAGCTCGGCGAGCGCGGCCCCCTGCATCGCCGGCGAGCGGCTGTGCGCGACCGGCCAGCCGAGCACCCCGAGCCGCCACGCGGTGGCCGGGTCGGCGACGCCGACCGGCTGCGGCCCCTCCGCGCTCACCGCTTGCGGCAGTTCGTCGCGTCGGACGGGTCGCGGCCGAGGCGCTTGCGCTCGGACTCGTAGAAGGCGGCGTCGCGGTTGAACTGCTCGGCGGAGGAGGAGAAGTTGTGACGGCCCTTGCCGCACGGGCGCACGACGTAGTACGTCGCGTCGGTCCGCGCGGGGTTGGCGGCGGCCACGATCGCCGCCCGTCCCGGGCTGCCGATCGGCGTCGGCGGCAGGCCCTTGCGCAGCCGCGTGTTGTACGGCCCGGGCCGGCGCAGCTCGCTCTGGCGCAGCGGGCGGGTCCAGTTGCGCTCGGCGTACCGGATCGTCGCGTCGATGTAGAGGGGCGTGCCCTCCTTCAGGCGGTTGTAGATGACCGCCGCGACGAGCCGCCGCTCCGACGGCACGCGGACCTCGCGCTCGATGAGCGAGGCGATGATGAGGACGTCGTAGCGATTGAGGTTCGCGCGGCGCGCCCGCTTCCACGAGATGCCGCGGATGTTGCGCCGGAACGCGCCGATCTGCTCGTCGACGAGCCGCCGGGCGGTCGCGTTGCCGCGGGTCAGCTCGAACGTCGCCGGGAAGAGGAAGCCCTCCAGCCCGCTGCGGGACCGGGGCTGACCGTAGTCGTGGGGATCGAAGCCCGGGCTGCTCGCCGACGCGGACAGGTAGCTGCCCCGCACGCCCGCCTCGCGGGCCACGCGCGCCGCCTCGCGCCGCGAGAGGCCCTCGGGCACGGTGACGTTCACGGTCGCCGGCGGGAGCGGGTCCTGCTGCAGCGCGTCGATCGCGGCGCCGTAGGACATGTCGCGCCGCAGCTCGAGCCGTCCGGCGCGCAGGTCGCCCGCCGCCCCGCTGAGGCGCGCGCGCACCGCGAAGAACGTCGCGTTGCTCACGACGCCGTTCTCGTGCAGCAGGCGCCCGATGTCGTCGACCGACGAGCCGGGCGGGATGGTCACGACGACGCGCCCCTCCCCCCCGCCCTTCAGCGGCTGGAAGAGCACCACGCCGACGACGATCGCGACGAGGATCGGCACGAGGACGAGGAACGCGGCGAGACGCGAGACGCCGCGCCGCGCCGGCGCCGTGCGCGGCCCGAGGACGGTCGCGGGGCCGCCGCCGGGGCCGGGCGCGGTCCCCGTGCGGCGCTGGATCTTCGCCCGGCGCTTCGCCAGGCGGATCTCCTGGCGCTCGCTGCGCGTGGCCGGCGGGCGCTGCGCGGCGGCCGCGCGCTCCTGCTGCGCGGCGGCCCGTTGCGGCGCGCGCTCTTGCTTCGCGGAGCCGTCCCGCCGCGAGCAGCGCGCATGGCGCAGCAGGCCGGCGGCAGCGCGGACGAGGACTCGCGCGCGGCGGCGGTCCTGCTGGAGGAGTGGCTGCGGGTGCGCGGCGGCTGACGTGCGCCGCCCGCAG
>NZ_JAXAVX010000016.1:0-64517 GCF_033949425.1 Patulibacter brassicae
CGTCGGGGTCGTGCTCTTCGGGCGGGAGGAGCTGCCGTTCGTCGACACCGCGCCCGTCGCCCGGCGGGCCGCCCGCCGTGCGCGATCGCGCCGGACGGCCAGCGTCCGGGCGCGCTTGCGCGAGGCCGTGGCCCGCCGCTTGGCCGCGCGGACCGTGCCCGCGCACGTCGCCGCGCTCAGGGCGTCCACTCGCAGGACGTCGACGTTCGGGTTGATCGTCCGCTCGTACGGGACCTTCGCCGGATCGGTGATCCCGAGGTCCGCCATCCGCGCGGGGAGGCTGCGGTTGCGCGTCAGGCCGTAGAGCGTCGTGTGCCCCCACCCGGCGACGGCGGGCACGAGCGTCGTCGCCGAACGGCGGATCGCGAGGGCGGCGCGCTCGACGAGGAAGGTGTAGAGCTGCCGGTCGGCCGGCGCGGGCGAGACGAACCGCGCGAGGCTCACCGGATCGGTGAGGATCATCTGCGGCCCCGGCGCCGCGGTGTTCAGCGTCTCCGACGGGGAGTAGCCCCCGACCGACGAGTGGGTGTGCGTCGCCGAGATGATGACGTTGCGCTCGGTGAAGCCGAGGTCGGCGACCTTCGCCGCGATCGCCTGCTGCAGGCCCTGCGGCACGGCGAAGCCGGCCAGCGCGACGAGGGCGAGCTTCTCGCTCCCGCGCTGCAGCGTCAGCGCGCTGACGGTCAGCCGCGTCGAGACGCCGTGGCCGATCTGGTCCGCCCGGGTCCAGCCGCCGAGGAAGTACTTGCCCATGAGCGGCGGCGTCATGTCGGCCCGTCCGACCCCCGCCCGCAGCCCGTCGGCGGGCGCGCGCGGGTCCGGCGGGGGCAGCTCGCCCGCGTCGAACGAGGACGCCGGCCCGATCGCCGTCGCGGCACGCAGCTCGGCGGCGCCGCGCGGGGCCGTCGTCGGTCGCTGCGGGAGCTTCGCGGCCTCGCGCATCTCCTCCTCGGCGGCGTGGGCGGAGTGCGCCGAGGCCCCCGCCGCGGGCGCCAGCAGCGCGGTGGCGACCAGCAGCGCCACGCCGCCCGTCCGGGAGGCGCGCGACCGGGCGCTCACGCGAGCACCTCGCGCGCGGCGCGCTTGCCGGCGCTGATCGCGCCGTCCATGAACCCGGCCCAGTAGTCGGCCGTCTCCGTGCCGGCGAAGTGGACGTCCCCGTGCGGGCGGCGGATCCAGCGGCCGAAGCCCGTCAGCGTGCCCGCCGAGGGGATCGCGACCGGGCCGCCGGCCGACCACGGCTCGCGGCCCCAGTCCATGTCGAAGTAGTCCTTCGCCTTCAGCGCCTGCGGGCCGACGTGCTTGGCGAACTGCCGCAGCACGAGCTCCCGCCGCTCGCGGACGGGCAGGCCGCTGAAGCGTCGCCACGAGTCGCCGCCGCAGAAGCCGAAGAGGACCCCGGGGCCGCCCTCGGGCGGGGTGTTGTCGAAGATGACCTTCATCGGGTAGCCGCCGGCGACGACCGCCGAGCCGTTGAGGCCCTGCTCGCGCCAGAACGGCTTGTCGTAGACCGCCTCGCACTTCATGAGCGCCCCCATCGGCGAGCGCTGCAGCAGCATCCGGTGCTCGGCCGGGAGGACGGGCTGGAAGTCGATCGCCGCGGCGAGGGGCGGCGGCACGGCGACGACGACCTTGCGCGCCTTCCAGGTGCCGGCGTCCGAGACGACCTCGAGCCGCCCGCCGGCCTGCGTCACGCGGCGGACGGGCGCGTTCAGGCGGACGCGCGCGGCGCCGAGCGCGTCGGCCATCGCGAGGGAGATGAGCTGGCTGCCGCCGAGGATCCGCGAGTCCTGACCGCCGCCCTTGCCGCCGAGCATCCGCTCGACCGTGCCCTTGTGCTGCTCGTCCCCGGAGCCGTTGACGAACCGGGCGAAGAGGAGCATCGAGATCTCGCGGTTCGACGCGCCGAAGCTCGGCTCGATGAGGCACTCGACGAGCTCGTGGACCCGCGGGGTCATGAGCAGCCCGCGGCTGCGCAGCCAGCTGTCGACGCTCTGCCCCTCGAGCTCCGCGGCCTGCGGATGGCCCCACGGCTCGCCGACCCGGAACGAGTCCGCCATGCCGTTGACCTGCGACAGCAGGTCCTGGAGGCCGACGAGGTCCAGCGCCGCGGGCGGGATGTCGCCCTGGTAGCGCGTGACCTGCCCGTCGGCGACGTAGCTCGAGTCGCCCTTGAAGTACGCCTGGTAGACGCCGATCTGCATCTCGCGACAGGCGTTCAGGACGTGGTTCTGCGTCGGGCCGACGTACTCGCCCCCGGCCTCGACGGGCCGCCCCGGCGCGACGTCGTGGTTCAGCGTCCGCCCCCCGACGCGGTCCCGGGCCTCGAGCACGACGACCGAGCGTCCCGCGGCGGCGACCCGCCGGGCGGCCGTCAGGCCGGAGAGCCCGCCGCCGACGACGACGACGTCGACCGATCGCGGCCGGGCCTTCCGGGGCTTGCGGCGCGCCTTCGCGTCCGCGACGTCGGGCAGCGCGGCGGCGGCGAGCGCCCCGGTCGAGGCGGCGGCGCCCGCGCCGAGGAGGCGCCGGCGGGAGAGGGCGTGGTCGGTCATCGCGGGTCCTTCGGTGAGGGGTCGGCGGACGCGTCCGCCGGGTCGAGGAGGTAGCCCCGGAGCACGACGCCGGCCTCGGCCAGCAGCTCGGGATCGCCCTCCGGGTCGGCGCGGAACGCCTCGCGCAGCAGCGCGTCGCAGCAGAGCACCGCCACCCAGCAGCGGCGGGCGAGCTCGGGGGTGTCGGGCAGGTGGCCCTGGCCGACGAGGATCCGGCGGGCCGCGTCGGCGATCAGGCGGTTGTTGTCGCGGTCGGCCTCCACGAGCTGGGGCGGCAGCTGGCTGCCGAGCCACAGCGCGCGGTAGCCGGGCTCCGACCGCCAGCGCGCGACGAACGCGTCGAGCACGACGCCGATCGGATCCGGCCAGATCTCGCGGCTGGCCGCCTCGACGACCTGCTCGACGAGCTCGTCGAAACCGGCGAGGTAGCGGCTCGCGAGGGCGGTGATGATCGCCTCGCGGTCGGGGAAGTACTGGTAGAGCGACCCGACGGAGATGTCGGCCTCTCGCGCGACCGTCGTCGTGGTGAGCGCGTCGACGCCCTCCGCCGCGACGAGGCGGTCGGCCGCGTCGAGGGCGCGGTGCAGCCGCTCGAGGCTCCGGCGCTGGGTCGGCGTGCGGCGGAGGCCGAGGAGGTCGGGCTGGTCGGTCGAGGGCATGCGGCGGCGCGTCGGACCCCCGTGGCGCGGCGACCCGGACGGTCGTCGGTTACGAGGGTGAAACCTGAAGCGCTTTCAGCATACGCCGCACGTTCCCCACGGCGCAACCGCCAGTTCGCACAGCGATCGACACGCGTGACGCGCCGTCAGGGAGACTCCCCGTCATGCACGCCGGGGAACGGGAGCAGATCGCCGAGGCGGCCCGGGAGCTCGCCGCGACCGGGCTCGTCCGGGGAACGAGCGGCAACCTCAGCCTGCGGGTCGGGGACGACGTCGTCGTCACCCCGACCGGAGCGCGGCTCGGAACGCTGCGGGGCGACGACGTCGCGGTGGTCGGCCTCGACGGCGAGCACCGGTGGGGACCGCTCCGCGCGACCTCCGAGCTCGACCTCCACCTCGTCGCCTACCGCGACCACGGCGCCGGCGCGGTCGTCCACAGCCACCCGCCGGCCGCGACCGCCGTGTCCTGCCTGGAGCTCGACGAGCTGCCGCTCGTGCACTACGAGCTGCTGCGGCTCGGCGGCGCGGTGCGGATCGCGCCCTTCGCCCCGTTCGGGACGCCCGAGCTCGCCGCGCTCGTCGGCGAGGCGCTGCGCGACGGGCGCCAGGCCGCCCTGATGGCCAACCACGGCGCGACCGTCGTCGGCGGCGACCTCGCCGGCGCGATCGACCAGACCGACCTCCTGGAGTGGTGCTGCGACGTGTACCTGCGGGCGCGCGCCGCGGGCCCGGTCCAGGTCCTCGACGCCGGCCAGGTGCAGGCGGTGATCGACGCCGCCGTCGCCCGGAGCTACGGCACCACCCACGCCGCGTCCCACGACCGCTCGGAGGCCTGAGCGGTGCGCGCCCTCTGCCTCGGCGTCCACGTCCTGGACGTCCTCGCCCGCCCCGTCCAGGAGATCCCGGCCGGCCAGGGCTCGCAGCTCCTGGAGGAGATCCGCGCCGTCCCGGCCGGGACGGCGGCCGGCACCGCGATCACGCTCGCGAAGCTCGGCGCCGAGGTCCGGACCGCCGGCGCCGTCGGCAGCGATCCGCTCGGCGACCTCCTCCTGACGCTCCTGCGCGGCTGCGGCGTGCGGCCGGATCTCGTCGCGCGCCGGGACGACGTCCAGACGTCGGCGAGCGTCCTGCCGATCCGTCCCAACGGCGACCGTCCCGCCCTCCACGTCATCGGCGCCAACGGCGGCTGGGTGCCCGGCGAGGACGTCCGCGCCGCGATCGGCGAGAGCACGCACCTGCACCTCGGCGGACCCGAGTTCCTCGGCGGCGAGCTCGCCCTCGAGCTCCTGACGCTCGCCCGCGATGCGGGCGCGACGACCTCGGCCGACGTCCTCGCCGACGGGGACCCCGGGCTCCTGGAGTGGATCGCGCCCGCGCTGCCGGGCATCGACCACCTGCTGCCCAACGACGCGCAGGTCCGCGGCTTCACCGGCGAGGAGGACCTCGTCGCCGGCTGCCGGGCGCTCGTGGCGCGCGGCGCGGGCACCGTCGCGGTCACGCGCGGCGCCGACGGCGCGCTCGTGGTCACGGCCGAGGAGGTCCTCGAGGTCCCGGCCTTCGCGATCGACGTCGTGGACACGTCGGGCTGCGGCGACGCGTTCTCCGCCGGCTACCTCCGGGGACTGGCGCTCGGGCGCGACCCGCGCGGCAGCGCGATCCTCGGCAGCGCCTGCGCGGCGCTCGTGGCGGGCGGCCTGGGCAGCGACCACGGCGCCTTCGACCTCGCGGCGGCCGACGCGTTCGCCGCGGGCACCCCCACGCGCTGACGTCCGACCGCGACGACCCCCGACGCGGGGGACCGGACCCCCGAGAGGGCGTCGGCGCCGCGCGTCGTCAGGAGCGGCGGGTCGTCCGAACCGCCCGTGCGGACCATCCGAACGGGAGAGACAGGGCCGTCGCGCCCCGCCCGAACGGCGGGAAGCCATATCGTCCGGACAGGGCGTCCAGACATTCGAATCCGTACGATGCCGGTGGGGGATCCCGCCCGGCGCCGTACGGCGTCCGCGGCGCCCCGCGACCCCCCGCGGTCGCCGACCCGCACCCGACACCCGAGATGCCCGTGTCCGACCAGCCCGGAACCGCCAGCCCCTTGAAGGTCGCCATCGTCGGCGCCGGCCCGGCCGGCTTCTACGCCGCCGGCCAGCTCCTGGCCGCCAAGGACGTCGAGGTCGAGATCACGCTGCTGGACCGCCTGCCCGTGCCGTTCGGGCTCGTGCGCTTCGGCGTCGCGCCCGACCACCCGAAGATCAAGTCCGTCACCCGGATCTACGAGAAGACGGCCGCGAAGCCCGGCTTCCGCTTCTTCGGCAACGTCGAGGTGGGTCGCGACGTCTCGCACGCGGAGCTGCTCGAGCGCCACCACGCGGTGATCTACACGACCGGCGCCTCGCACGACCGGCGCCTCGGGATCCCCGGCGAGGACCTCCCGGGCTCGCACGCCGCCACCGAGTTCGTCGCCTGGTACAACGGCCACCCCGACCACCGGGACGCCGAGTTCGACCTGTCGGTGAAGCGCGCCGTGGTCATCGGCAACGGCAACGTCGCCGTCGACGTCGCCCGGATGCTCGGGCTCTCCGCCGACGAGCTGCGCGAGACCGACACCGCCGACCACGCGATCGCCGCGCTGGCGGAATCCGGGATCGAGGAGATCGTCATGGTCGGCCGGCGCGGGCTGGCGCAGGCGGCGTTCACGAACCCGGAGCTGCGCGAGCTCGGCGAGATGGCCGACTGCGACATCGTCGTGGACCCCGCGGAGGTCGCCCTCGACGAGCACTCGAGGACGTGGCTCGAGCGCGACGGCGCCGACGTGCGCGAGAAGCGCAACGTCGAGATCGCCACGGAGTACTCCACGCGCACGCCGGACGGCAAGAAGCGCCGGATCGTCCTGCGGTTCCTCGCCTCCCCCGTCCGGATCCTCGGCGAGGACAAGGTCGAGGGGATCGAGCTCGTGCGGAACGAGCTCGTCGCCGACGACGACGGCTGGCTCTCCGCCCGCCCGACGGAGGAGACGGAGGTCATCGAGTGCGGCCTCGTCCTGCGCTCGATCGGCTACCGCGGCACGAAGCTCGCCGACGTGCCCTTCGACGACCAGCGCGCGACGATCCGCAACGTCGCGGGCCGCGTGATCGACGAGAACACCGACGAGCAGGTCCCGGGCGTCTACACCGCCGGCTGGATCAAGCGCGGCCCGTCGGGGATCATCGGCACGAACAAGAAGTGCGCCCAGGGCACCGTCGACGCGCTGCTCGAGGACGTCGCCGCCGGCGCCCTGCCGGCGCCGTCCGAGGACGCGAGCGACCTCGGCGAGCTCCTCGCCGAGCGCCAGCCGGATCTCATCGACTGGGCGGCGTGGCAGCGGATCGACGCGCACGAGCAGGCGCTCGGCGAGCCGCAGGGCCGCCCGCGGGTGAAGCTCACGCGGATCGAGGAGATGGTCGAGGCCGCGCGCGCCGCCGCCGGCGCGGCCTGACCCGGCCGCGCCCGACGGACCGCGCGCCGCGTCCCCGGCCGAGGCGTCCGTGGCGACGCCGGGGCGCGGTCGGCCCGCGTACCCTCGGGACGTGGCCCGCGCCCCCACCCAGCTGCAGGCGCTCGCCCGGCGCCTCGGCACGGCGGCGCCGCGGGCGCGCCGCGTCCTGACCGTCCTCGCCGTCGTCGTCGCCACGGTCGGCGGCGGGACGGCGGCGCTCGCCGTCCACGACCGGACCGCGCGGCTCTCGGTCGGCGAGATCCGGATGTCGCTCTCCCCCGGGCACCGCGGCGCGCTGGACCTCTACGTCCCGCTCGTGGACTGGGGCGTGCGCTACGCGGCGATCCGCCTGCCGGCGCGCCTGGAGGTCGACCTGCGGACCGTCGACCGCGACGCCGCCCGCCGGGTCGCCGAGGCGGGGCGGCTCGACGCCCACGAGGTCCAGGCGGAGGCGCGCGACGCGCTGGCCGGGTACCTGCGCGGCTCGATCCTCATCGCCGTCCTCGCCGGGGCCCTGACCGGCCTGCTCGTCGCGCTGGCGGTCCGCTCCCGCAACGGGCCGCGCCTGCGCTGGACCGCGTCGCTGGCCGCCGGCACCGCGGTCGCCGGCGGGATCCTGCTCGTCGTCCTCCTGCCCCCGCGCGGCGCGCTGGACCGCCCGCAGTACTACGCCTTCGGGCCGGACATCCCGCGCGCGCTCTCGGTCCTCTCCGACGCCCAGCGCTCCGCCGGCGTCCTGGACCAGGAGCTCGACGCGCAGCTCGTCGGCCTCGCCCGCCTCGTCGTCGACCCGGCGCGGCGCACGTCGCTCGGCGGCGCACGCCGGCTCACGGTCGCCTCCGACCTGCACAACAACGTGCTGGCGCTGCCGATCCTCGGGCGGATCACCGACGGCGGCCCGCTGCTCTTCGCCGGCGACCTCACCGATCGCGGCTCGCCGCTGGAGTCGAACCTCCTCGAGCGGGTCGTGCACCTCGGGCGCCCGTTCGTCTTCGTCACCGGCAACCACGACTCCGACCTGCTCGCGCGAGCGCTGGCGCGCCGGGGCGCGCTCGTCCTCGGACGCTTCGGGCCGCTCGGCCGCGACGGCCGGCCCCGTCCCGGATCGCGGCGCGACCCGACGGTCGAGGTCGGCGGCGTGCGCGTCGCCGGCTACGGGGACCCGTTCGTGCGGCTGCGCAGCGAGGGCTACCGGGACCGCTACGACGACGGGGGCCCGAGCGCGGAGGACCAGCAGGCGTTCGCCGACTGGCTGCGCCCGCTGCGGGGACGGGTCGACGTCGTCATGGTCCACGAGCCCGCGATGCTCGGGATCGCGCTGCGCGAGCTGGAGGCCGACCCGCCGCGACGCCCGCTCGTCTTCGTCGTCGGGCACACGCACGCCGCCGAGCTCGACCGCCCCGGCGACCGGGTGACGGTGCTCAACGGCGGCAGCGTCGGCGCGGGCGGCACGGGCAACCTCGCCGGCGACCCGACCGCGGTCGGGATCGCCCGGCTGCTCTACGACGCCGGCCGGCGCGAGCGCTTCCGGCCGCTGGCCGCCGACCTCGTGTCCGTCGACCCGGGGACCGGCTCCTCGACCGCGCGCCGCGAGCGTCTCGACGTGCCGGTCGAGCGCGACGACGACGCGCCCGCGGCGACGACCGCCACGGCGCCCGCGCCCGCGCCCGGCGAGCGCTAGGCGCGTCGCCCGCGGCCGCCGGTCCCACCCGCCCTTCCGCGCCCGCCGGGGACCGGCTACCGTCGGGAGGCATGACGTTCTCCGACTCCGGGCCCCTCTCCGGCACGGGCGGGACCGACGCGCTCGACACCCCCGAGGCCACCGTCGTCCGCGCCTTCCTCGCCTCGCTCGAGCTGCGCGACGTGGAGCGGGCGGTGAACCTCGTGGCCGAGGACCTCGTCTACGAGAACGTCTCGCTGCCGACGGTCCACGGCCGCGAGGCGCTGCGGCGGGTGCTCGGCGCGGCCCTGAGGCTCGCCACGGGCTTCGAGGCGCACACGCACCGGATCGCCGTGAACGGCCCGGTCGTGCTCACGGAGCGGACCGACGTCCTCGAGGTCGGCCGCCTGCGCGTCGCGTTCTGGGTCTGCGGGACGTTCGAGGTCCGCGACGGGCGGATCACGCTCTGGCGCGACCACTTCGACTGGCTGAACGTCACGAGCGCGACGGTCCGCGGCCTGCTCGGGACGGTGCTCCCGACCCTGCGCCCGGGCCCGGTCGACTCGCGCTGAGGGGACGCGGTCCGCCCGCGTCCCGCCGGCCGAGCCGGCGGGACGGGCAGGCTCAGTGGGCGAGCACGGGCTCGCCGACCGGCGCCTGCGCGGCGGCGCGGCGCGGCAGGAGCGCGGCCGAGACGGCGGCGCCGAGCAGGAAGATCCCCGCGGCCCACCAGAAGGCCGTCGTGTACCCGTGGACGGCCGCCTCGGCGAGCACCTGCTGGGACGGGACGCGCCCGTCGACGTAGCCCGACGTGGCGCTGGCGGCGAGCGTGCTGAGGAGCGCCGTGCCGACCGCGCCGCCAACCTGCTGGCCGGTCGAGACCATCGCCGAGGCGACGCCGGCGTGCTGCGGCGCGACGCCGAGCGTCGCGGTCGCCATCGCCGGGGCGAAGATCAGGCCCATGCCGACGCCCATGACGAGGAGCCCCGGCAGGATGTGCCCGGCGTAGCCGCCGTCGACGTCGAGCCCGGTGAACCAGAGCATCGACGCGGCACCGAGGAGCATCCCCGTCGGGACGAGCGGCCGGGGGCCGGTCCGCGGCAGGATCCGGGTCGACACCGTCGTCGCGGTGGCGATGATCACGAGGTTCAGCGGCAGGAACGCGAACCCGGTCTCCAGGGGCGAGAAGCCGAGCGTCCGCTGCAGGTAGAACGTCATGAAGAGGAACACGGCGAACATCGCGGCGCCGGCGAGGCCGAAGGAGAGGTAGGCCGACGCGCGCGCCCGGTCGGTGACGACGGAGAGCGGCAGCAGCGGCTTGTCGCTGCGGCGCTCGACGAGCACGAACGAGACGAGCAGGACCGCGGCGGCGGCGAGCATCGCGACGGTCAGGCCGTTGCCCCAGCCGTCGCTCTCCGCGTGCGAGAAGCCGTAGACGAGCGCGAGCAGGCCCGCGGTCGCGGTGAGCGTGCCCGGCACGTCGATCCGGCCGCGGAGCGAGCCCGCGCGCGTGCCGTGCAGCAGGCGGACGGCCGCCGTCGCCGCGGGGATCGCGAACAGCAGGTTGACGTAGAGGCTCCAGCGCCAGGACAGGAGGTCGGTGAGGACGCCGCCGAGCAGCATGCCGATGCCGGCGCCCGCGCCGGCGATCGCGCCGAACACGCCGAACGCCTTGGCGCGCTCCGCCGGATCGGTGAACGTCGTGGAGAGCAGGCCGAGGGCGGCGGGCGCGAGCAGCGCGGCGAACACGCCCTGGGCGGCACGGGCGCCGACGAGCACGCCGAAGCTGCCCGCGGCACCGCCGACCGCGGACGCGGTCGCGAAGCCGAGCAGGCCGACGACGAAGACGCGCTTGCGTCCGAGCAGGTCGCCGAGCCGCCCCCCGAGCAGGAGGAGGCTGCCGAAGGCGAGCGCGTACGCGGTGATGACCCACTGGCGCGAGCCGTCGGAGAAGCCGAGGTCCGCCTGGGCGGAGGGCAGCGCGATGTTCGTGATCGTCGCGTCGAGCACGACCATCAGCTGGGCGATGCCGACGACGACGAGGATCAGCCAGCGCCGCTCGTGGTGCGGGTCGACCGCGGCCGGCGCCGCGACCGGGGTGTCGGGAGAGGAGGACATGGGTGAGCTCCTGGGACGGGACGGGACCGGGTGGCGGCCCGTGCTGCGGGACGGCCGCCACCCGTTCGGGACGGTGAAGCGGAGGATGGACCTCCAAGTGGAGGCCGTTCCTCAACTTCGCTTCGGAGAAGGTAGCAGACAACCGGAGGCCTGTCCTCCGTTTCGCTACGATCGATCCGTGCCCGATGCCGACGACTCCCAGGTCGCGCCGCCCGATCGCCCCCTCCGCGCCGACGCCGAGCGCAACCGCCGGCGGATCCTCCAGGCCGCTCGCGAGGTCTTCACGGAGCAGGGGCTGTCGGCCACGATGGACGAGGTCGCCGCGCGCGCCGAGGTCGGCGTCGGCACGGTGTACCGCCGCTTCCCCGAGAAGGACGGCCTGATCGACGCCCTCTTCGAGCAGCGGATCTCGGCGATCGTCGGCGCCGCCGACGAGGGCCTCGCGCACGAGGACGCCTGGGAGGGGCTCGTCCACTTCCTCACCCGCAGCCAGGAGCTCCAGGCCGCCGACCGCGGGCTGAAGGAGCTGCTCATGAGCACCGGCCGCGGCCGCGACCGCGTCGCGGCGATGCGCGAGAAGATGCGCCCCCGGGCCGAGGAGCTCGTCCGACGCGCCCAGGCCACCGGCGCGCTGCGCGACGACGTCTCGCCGTTCGACATCCCGCTCGTCCAGCTCGCCGTCGGCACCGCCGTCGACTTCTCCGAGCCGCTGGAGCCGGAGGTCTGGCGACGGCTCCTGACGATCCTGCTCGACGGCCTGCGCGCGTCGCGCGACGCTCCGACGCCGATGCCGGAGCGCTCGCTGACGATCGACGAGGTCTACGCGGGAATGGCCTGCTGGAAGGCCGCGCGGCGCTGAGCGCCGTCCCCGGCGCGCGCCACCCGAGCCGCAGGGGGGGCGCGGCGCCGGCGCCGGCGTCAGGCCGTGGCGGCCTGCACCGACGCGATCGCGTCGTTGAGCGTCGCGCTCGGGCGCATCGCCGCGTCGGCCTTCGCCCGGTCGACGAAGTAGTAGCCGCCGAGGTCGACCGGGGAGCCCTGGGCCGCCGCGAGCTCGCCGACGATCCGCTCCTCGTTCGCCGCGAGCTGCTCGGCGAGCGGGGCGAAGCGCTCGGCGAGGGCGGCGTCCTCGGTCTGCGACGCCAGCTCCTGGGCCCAGTACAGGGCGAGGTAGAAGTGGCTGCCGCGGTTGTCGATCGTGCCGAGCTTGCGCCCCGGCGAGCGGTTCTCGTCCAGGAACCGGCCCGTCCCGCGATCGAGCGCCCCGGCGAGGACCTTCGCGGCGTCGTTGCCCGCCTGCTCGGCGTGCTTCTCCAGCGACGGGACGAGGGCGAAGAACTCGCCGAGGCTGTCCCAGCGCAGGTAGCCCTCCTCGACGAGCTGCTGCACGTGCTTGGGCGCCGAGCCGCCCGCGCCCGTCTCGAACAGCCCCCCGCCCGCGATCAGCGGTACGACGGAGAGCATCTTCGCGCTCGTGCCGACCTCGAGGATCGGGAAGAGGTCGGTGTTGTAGTCGCGCAGCACGTTGCCGGTGACCGAGATCGTGTTCCGGCCCTGGCGCAGGCGGTCGAGCGAGACCTTCGTGGCCTCGGCCGGCGCGAGGATCCGGATGTCGAGCCCGTCGGTGTCGTGCTCGGGCAGGTACGCGTTGACCTTCGCGATGAGGTTCGCGTCGTGCGCGCGCGTCTCGTCGAGCCAGAAGATCGCCGGGTCGCCGCTGACCCGGGCGCGCTCGACGGCCAGCCGGACCCAGTCGCGGATCGGCACGTCCTTCGTCTGCGTGCCGCGCCAGATGTCGCCGGGCTGGACGGCCTGCTCGAGCAGGACCTCGCCGGCGCCGCTCACGACGCGGACGGTGCCGGCGGCGTCGATCTCGAACGTCTTGTCGTGGCTGCCGTACTCCTGCGCGGCCTGCGCCATGAGGCCCACGTTCGGCACGCTGCCGATCGTCGCGGGATCGAGCGGGCCGTTGGCCTTCACGTCCTCGATCACCGCGTCGTACACGCCGGCGTAGGAGGAGTCCGGGATGACGACGAGGGCGTCGTCCTCCTCGCCCTGCGGGCCCCAGAGGCGCCCGCCGTTGCGGATGAGGGCCGGCAGCGACGCGTCGATGATGACGTCGCTGGGGACGTGGAGGTTCGTGATCCCCTTGTCGGAGTTCACGTAGGAGAGGCGGGGACCGTCGGCGATCGCCTGCTCGAAGGCGGCCTTGATCTCCGCGCCGTTCGGCAGCGCGTCGAGGCCCGGGAGGATCGTGCCGAGCCCGTCGTTGGCCGAGAGGCCCGCGGCGGCGAGGTCGTCGCCGTAGCGCTCGAAGACGTCGGCGAAGAACGCCTTCACGGCGTGGCCGAAGATGATCGGGTCGGAGACCTTCATCATCGTCGCCTTGAGGTGGACGGAGTAGAGGATGCCCTCCTCCTTCGCCCGGGCGACGGTGTCGCGGAGGAAGGACTGCAGGGGGGCGGCCTCGAGGACGGAGGCGTCGACGATCTCGCCCTCCAGGACGGGGAGCGCCTCCTTCAGCACGCGCGTCTCGCCGTCGGCGGTGACGAGCTCGATCCGCAGCGTGTCGTCGGCGGAGGCGACGACGGAGCGCTCGTTGTGGCGGAAGTCGTGGTCCGCGAGGCTCGTGACCGCGGTCTTGGAGCCCTCCGCGAACGGCTTGTTGCGGTGCGGGTGCTTCTTCGCGTAGGCCTTGACCGACGCCGGAGCGCGGCGGTCGGAGTTGCCCTGTCGCAGGACGGGGTTCACGGCCGAGCCCTTGACCCGGTCGTAGGCCTCGCGCGCGGCGCGCTCCTCGTCGGTCTGCGGGTTCTCGGGGTAGGCGGGGACGTCGTACCCGGCGTCCTGCAGCTCCTTGATGGCCGCCTTGAGCTGTGGGATCGACGCCGAGATGTTCGGCAGCTTGATGATGTTCGCCTCGGGCGTCTTGGCGAGCTCACCGAGCTCCGCCAGGGCGTCGGGGACGCGCTGCTCGTCGGTCAGGCGGTCGGGGAACTGCGCGAGGATCCGGCCCGCGAGCGAGATGTCGCGGAGCTCCACCTCGACGCCGGCGGCCCCGGCGAAGGCCTCGATGATCGGCAGGAACGAGTGCGTGGCCAGCGCCGGCGCCTCGTCGGTGTAGGTGTAGATGACCTTGCTCATTGCGTCCGCCCTGCGTCGCCTGGATGTCGAGAGTCGCTCGCGGAGGATCTCCGGCCCCCACGGTCGGACACGCTATCTCCCCGACCCCCTCGGGCGACGGGCGGGCCGCGCCATCGCACCGGCGTCCGGGTGGTCGGTCGCCGCCGCCCCGGAGCGCCGCCGGTCTCCGGCGCTCGCCTGGCGCCCGCGCGCCAGGTACCGTCGCGCACATGCTCCGC
Source organism: Patulibacter brassicae (assembly GCF_033949425.1). NCBI lineage: Bacteria > Bacillati > Actinomycetota > Thermoleophilia > Solirubrobacterales > Patulibacteraceae > Patulibacter > Patulibacter brassicae. The sequence continues at coordinate 13,824 of NZ_JAXAVX010000016.1, forward strand.
TCCCGCGCGCTCCTCGCCCTCCTCGTCGGGTCGCCGCTCGGCGTCCCCGCGGCCGCCACGGCGACCCAGACGACCTACGAGCCGAGGTGCGTCGCGCCCGGCGGCACCGCGAGCGTCGCCGTCGACTACACGGAGACCGCCCTCCAGTCGCGTCAACGCGGGTACGTCGTGCTGGTGCCGCAGGTGCTGAAGGACGGCTCGCCGTCCCTGCTGCCCGAGGCGCAGCACGCGATCCGCCGGGAGCCGGGTCCGATCACCTACGCGCCGTCGACGGCCCTGCCGGGCACGCTCGTGCCGCAGTTCCGCCAGGCGTTCGCGATCCCTCCGGGATCGACGGTCGCCGGCCTGCCGCTGCTCGGCTACAGCGTCCGCGTCCAGGCGACGGACGCGACGGGCGCCACGAGCTACGGGTTCGACAACACCTACGCCTACCTGCAGGTCGACCGGCGCCGGATCCTCGCCCGCACGAAGCGCGCGCCGACCGGCGGATCGATCCCGCTGTACATCACGGGCCTGCGCGCCGCCAAGCCGTACGTGCACCTCGTCTCGTCGAAGGGCAAGCGCCTGCGGCGCGTCGCGCTGCGCGGTGGCGTCGGCCCGAACACCGCCTGCGGCCAGTCGTACACGCAGCTGAGCCTCCGCGGCGCGAAGCCCGGGAAGTGGCGCGTCGTGGCGAACGCCTCCCGATCGAGCACGAGCGCGGCGGACGGCGCGGCGATCACCATCCGCGTGACCCGCTGACGGAGCGGGGCGTCGCGCCCCGTGCCTCCGGCGGCCCCGCTACCGTGGCCCGATGGGGCAGGTCCTGCTCGTGGCGCTGGGGGTCGTCCTGGCGGTCAACGCCCTCGTGCTGGCGGCGTTCCTCGTCCACTGGTGGCGTCAGGGACGGCACCGCGCCGACCACGAGGCCGCGGAGCGATCGGGCCGGCACCTCACCGCGGTGCGCCCGGCGGCCAGCGACGACGAGGCGCCGCGCCGCCGCGCCGCCGGCGGGCGGCGCTGACGCCTGGGTCCGCCGCGCCGCGCTACTCGGCGTAGGGCGCCGCCCGCAGGAGGAGCGGGAAGGCGCCGTACCGCGTGAGCCACTGCGCGCGGCCACCGGGGACCGCGCGGGACTCCTCGCGCCAGGCGCGCAGCAGGTGGCGCGTCAGCTCGTGGCGCGGGTGGCGCTCCAGGAGCTGCGCCACCCACGCCGGGTCGACCTCGTCGAGGCGGAAGCCGGTGATGTCGGTGAACGCTCCCGCCGAGACGAACCCCCCGAGGTCGGACAGGTCGTCGCCTGCGCCGACCGTGATGTGCGCGCCGATCGCGGCGCCGACCGCCGAGGCCGCCTCCGGCGCGGCCCCGTGGTCGAGGGCGAAGCGCTCGGCCCGCTCGCCGCCGACGACGGCGAAGCAGCGCCCCGGGGTGGGGTGCTCGAGGTGCGTGTCGTGGAGGATCGACGCGACGAACGCGAGCTCCTCGTCGACCCGGGCCCCCTCGATCTGCGCCAGCAGCAGGCCCAGCACGTACACCCGGTAGGAGTGGTGGAGCATGTGCGGGGACAGCACGGCGATCGCCTCGGCCTCCGCGTCGCGGGCGAGGGAGGAGTCGGGCCACCGCAGGGCGTCGAGGTCCAGCCGGGCGCCGCCGCGCCGGCCGAGCGCCGTGCGCAGGCGCGAGCCGGGGTAGCGCGCGACGACCTTCGCGAGCTCGACGGCGAGCGCTCGCTTCTGCGCACCGCTCAGGATCCCCCCGGTCCGCCTCGCCCATCGCCAGTCCATGCTCGCCGGTGCGCCCATGCGGACGATCCAAGCGCGGGACGCGGGCGCCGACCAGTGGCCGATTCGCCGCGTTCCGTCGATTTTCGGCCACACTGTCGCGGGTGACCGTCCGCGCGTGCGCCCTGGCCCTCGACGGCGTGGTGACCTTCGACCTCGGCTGCGCCGTCCAGACGCTCGGCCGCGGGGCCGGGCGCGATGGCGTCGCCGACGGCTTCACGCTGGCGACCTGCGGCGTCCGCCCCGGACGGGTGCGGACCCCGGACGGGTTCCTGCTCGAGGTCGAGCACGGGCTCGAGGCGGTCGCCGCGGCCGAGCTCGTGGTCGTCCCCGGCAGCTTCCCGCACGACGCGCCGGCCCCACCTGCCGCGCTCGACGCGCTGCGCGCCGCCCACGAGCGCGGCGCGACGGTCATGAGCATCTGCATCGGGGCGTTCGTGCTCGCGCAGGCCGGCCTGCTGGACGGCCGGACCGCGACGACCCACTGGGACTACTGCGCGGACCTGGCGGCCGGCTACCCGGACGTGGAGGTCCGCCCCGACGTGCTGTACGTCGACGAGGGCGACGTCCTGACCTCCGCCGGCCTCGCGGCCGGATTGGACCTCTGCCTGCACGTCGTGCGCCGCCACGCCGGGGCGGCGGTCGCCGCACGGCTGGCGTCCTGGAACGTCACCGCGCCGCACCGCGACGGCGGCCAGGCGCAGTTCATCCCGCCGAGCGCCCGTCCCGCGGCGGCGACCGGCCTCGGGCCGACGCTCGACTGGGCCTGCGACCGCCTCGGCGAGCGGCTCGCCATCGCGGACCTCGCCCGCCATGCCCACATGAGCGTGCGGACCTTCAACCGCCGCTTCGCCGGCGAGGTCGGCTGCCCGCCGAAGCAGTGGCTGACCGAGCAGCGGGTCGCGCGGGCTCGCGAGCTGCTCGAGAGCTCCGACGACGACGTCGAGCGGATCGCCCAGCTCGCCGGCTTCCCGAGCACCGCCGCGCTGCGAGAGCACCTGCGTCGACGGGTCGGGCTCACCCCGACGGCCTACCGGCGCGTGCACCGGGGCGGGGACGCCTGACCCCGGAACGACAGAAGCCCCGCGAACGCGAGGCTTCCGAGAGCCCTCTGCCGGACTCGAACCGGCGACCCCTTCCTTACCATGGAAGTGCTCTACCAACTGAGCTAAGAGGGCGAGGTGGAGAAGAGTAGCGGGACGGCGCGCGCGGCGTGACGCGGCCCGCGGGCGGCGCGCCCCCGCGGCCCGCGCGCCTCCGCGCCCGGCCGACCCCTCGGTGTGCCGAGCCGCACAGCGAGGCGTCCCGGCGTTACTTATGATGCGATCATCATGATCCGCGATCTGCTCCATTCACTCGGCGCCGGCTTCCTCCAGCTCGGCCACCTGGGCGCCACCCAGGACCGCCCGCGGCCGCGCGACTGAGCGCGCCGTCCTTCCGGTCGCACTCGGCCCCTCAGGCCTCGAGCGCGACCCGCAGCTCGCGCAGGGCGGTGGCCAGCGAGCGCTCGGCGACCGCCCGCGCCACCCGGCCGGGCACCGCGAAGCCGAGCTCGACGTCGACGGCGTACGTGACGTCGGTGGCGTCCTCGCCCACGGGATCGAAGCGGTACTCGCCGCTGATCGACCGGACGTCTCCCTCGACGTAGTCCCACCAGATCCGCCGCGGCGGGTCGTAGTGGTAGCGCAGGACGTAGCGCGCCCGGCGGACCTTCAGGTCGATCTCGGTCTCCACGACGCGACCGCGCCCGGCGTCGTCGCGCTCCAGCACGACGCAGCGGCGCACCGTGCTCTGCCACGTGCGGTAGCGCTCGAAGTCCAGCAGCAGCGCGAAGCACGCCTCCGGCGACGCCGCCACCCGCTCCGTCCGCTCCCCGCCCGCCACCGCGGCGACGCTAGCGGACGTCCCGGTCGCGCAGCGCGGCCCGCCACGGATCTTCACCCGTCCGCCCGCGCGGGTCGGTAGCGTCGCCGCCATGATCACGGGAGCGCCGCGATGGGCCGCGTAGGCGGGAGCGCCGACGTCGAGCTCGACCACCCGATCGACGCGGTCTGGGCGGTCGTCTCGGACTTCGACCACGCCGCCGAGTGGCAGGGCACGATCGGCGACATCGAGGTCCTCGAGCGCGACGCCGCCGGACGCGGGGCGCGCGTGACCACGTCGATCGACGCGAAGGTCAAGGTCCTGCGCTCGACCGCCGCCGTGACGTACGCCGAGCCCACGCGCGTCGCCTGGCGGCAGGAGCGCGGCGACCTCTCCGCCCTCGAGGGGTCCTGGACGCTCGAGGACCTCGGCGGCGGGCGCACCCGCGCGACGTACGCGCTGCAGATCGATCCCGGCTTCGGGCTCGGCATGCTCATCCGCGGCGACGTCGAGGAGAAGCTCCGGCAGCGCCTCGTGCTGAACCGCCCCGAGGAGCTGCGGCGGCGCCTCGCCGGCTGACCGACGCCCCCGCGGCCGCTAGCGTGCGGCCCGCAACCGACGAGGAGGACGAGATGGCCCTGAGCGGCGAGTCCACGAGCGAGATCGACGCCCCGATCGACGCGGTCTGGGCGCTGATCGACGAGGTGCGCGATGCACCGGAGTGGCAGGACGGCCTGCTGGAGATGCGGGAGATCGAGGCGGACGCCGACGGCCGGCTCGTCGTGGGCGAGTTCGTCAACGACGCGAAGGTCCGCAAGCTCGTGTCCCGGGTGCGCTTCACCCGCGAGGCGCCGCACCGGCTCTCCTGGGTCCAGGAGAAGGGCGACGTGAAGTCCGTCGCGGGCAGCTGGACGCTCGAGGACCTCGGCGACGGCCGGACCCGCGCGACGTACGCGATCGAGGTCGACTTCGGCCGGATCCTCGGCCGGCTCATCACCGGGCCGCTCGAGGCCGCCGTGCGACCGATGCTCGTCGGCGGACGCGCGAACGAGCTCAAGCGGCTCGCCGAGCGCGGCTGACCCGCGCCGGACGCGGCGCCGCGCTGCGGCGCCGCGCGTCCCGGCTCAGCCGCCCTTGCCGGTGCCGACGAGGTCGATGACGAAGACGAGCGTCGCGTTGGCCGGGATCGCCGGCGGCTGGCCGGCCGGGCCGTAGCCGAGGTCCGGCGGCACGACGAGGATCCGACGGCCGCCGACCTTCATCCCGGGGACGCCCTGGATCCAGCCCTCGATGAGCCCCCCGCTCTGCAGCGGGAACGTCGCCGGCTGACCACGCTGCCACGAGGAGTCGACGACCTGCCCGTCGGCGCCCCAGACCGTCAGCTGGTACTGGACCTCGACGTCGTCGCCGACCTTCGCGGCCGCGCCCTTGCCCTCGACCACGTCGTGCTTGACGAGCTCGGCGGGCGGCTCGCCCGACGTCTTCGGGCTGCCGGGAGCCGTCTTGACGTCCTTGCCGATCGAGGCGTACAGCCCCTCCAGGCCCGCGCCGCCGTGCTCGCCGGACCCCGCCGAGGCGCTGTGCTCGGTGTCGGTCCCGTGCCCCTCCGACGCGACGGTGGCGGTGCGCTCGTCCCCGCAGCCGACGGCGAGGACGGCGGCGAGCACCAGGGGCACGGGCAGCAGGCGGCGACCGATCATGCGCGCCAGCGTAGTCCAGGTGGCCGGGCCGCGGCGCCGTCGCCCGCCGCGCCCGCGTCCGCGGCCGGACGGGGCGGCGCGACGAGGCGCCGGGCGAGGCGCTCCAGGACGGCGTCGGGGTCGTCGCACACCCCCGTGTGGACGGGCGAGGGCTGCAGGATCGTGCTCGACGGCGCGGTGATCCAGCCGAAGCGGTCCGAGCGGTCCATCGCCGCCACCGCGCCCGCGTCCGGGTCGCCTGCCGCCACCCCCTCGACCGCCCGCAGGTGCGCGGCGATCGCGGCGAGGTCCAGCGTCGGGTCCAGCACGGCGAGCCGCGCCGGATCGACGTGCGTCCGGACCCCGAGGAACGCCCGCCGGCGGCAGTGGACGACGACCGCGACGTTCAGCCCCTCGCCGCGCTCCTGGTCGGGCACGACCCGCAGCAGCGCGTACTGGAAGACCTCGCGCGGCCGGCCCGCGCCGGGCTCAGGCGCGGCGGGCACGCTCGGCCTCCTCGACGAACGCGCGCGGACCGCGGACGCGCGCGAGCAGGTCCTCGGCGTGCAGCGACGCCTCCTGCGGCGGAAGCCACTCGTCCGGGACCTCCGCGACGAGCCGGCGCACGAGCGCCTCGTCGACGAGGGGCGCCAGGCGCGCGTCGGCCTCCTCGATCGAGCCCGCCCGGGGCAGCAGGACGTGGTCGCGGACGGCGGCGAACCGCCCGTGCGCCTGCGCGGGGTCGAGGCCGGCGTGGTGGCGGTAGCGGGCCGCGCCGTGGTCGATGAGCCACAGCCGGTCGTGCCACGTCAGGAGGTTCGGGTTGCGGGGCGTCCGGTCGACGTTCTCGCACAGCGCGTCGAGCCACACGACCGCGGCGGCGAGCGCCGGTCCCGGCTGGAGCCCGCCCGCCGGCGTGTAGGGCAGCGCCCGCGGCAGGAAGTCCAGGCCGACGTTGCGTCCCGCGCTGGCCTTCAGGTGGTCCTGGATCTCGGGGTCGGGCTCGGCGACGGAGAGCTCGAGCGGCAGGTCGACGAGCACGAGCTCGGGCACGTGGAGCCCGAGCTCGGGCGCCGCCTCCGCGACCGCGGCCACGAGCCCGCCGACGACGAGCTCGGCGACGAGCGCCTTGGCGCCCTGCGCGGCGCCGTGGAGCTTCACGACGTAGAGCCCGAGGTCGTCGGCCTCCACCAGCGCGGGGACCGAGCCGCCCTCGCGCAGCGGCGCGACGTAGCGGGTGGCCTGCACGGTGCGCACGGCCACAGCCTACGGCGCGCCCGCTCGGACGCGCCCGAGCCCCGGGCCACCCCGGGGACGATCCGGGGGCTTCCCCCATGGCGCGCCCCGAGCCGGCCGGTCAGGCTGTCGTCGTCCCAGCCAGCGTTCCCCGACCGTCCCGCATGTCCGTCCTCGCCCTGCGCCTCATCGCGCCCGCCCGCCCGGCGCCCGCCGCCCGTCCCGCGGCGGCCGTCCCGTCGTCCCGTCCCGTCCCGTCCCCGCCGCGGTCCCAGAACGCGAACGACCGGCCCGAGGGCCGGTCGTTCGTCGAGGTGGGGGGAGCAGGATTCGAACCTGCGTAGGCAGAGCCAACGGGTTTACAGCCCGTCTCCTTTAACCACTCGGACATCCCCCCGAGCGGCGACCGATCCTAGCGAGGGACGGCGGACCGTGCCGTCCCGCCCGGCGGTCGCCGTGGGCGGCGGCGCCGCTCCGAGCGTCGCGGAGACCCGCGGCGCTCGGAGCGACGCCGACGCGACCGGACCGCCCCTCCCCAGGGCGGTCCGGTGGCCGGTGTCGCGTACGACGACCGGAGCGGGCCGACGGCCCGCTGGACCCTGCGACGTGCCGGCCCCGGACGCAGTTCCGGGGCCGCGAGTCGTCCGGCCGGTCCGCCTCCCCAGCGGGCCGGCGGCGCCTCAGACCGCGTCGCGGAGTCGCTGCGCCTCGGGCAGCGACTCGAGCTTCTTGAGCGTGTGGCTCTCGATCTGGCGGATGCGCTCGCGCGTGACGTCGAACGCCCGGCCGACCTCCTCCAGCGTGCACGGCTGGTCGCCGGTCAGGCCGAAGCGCATCTCGATGACCTCGCGCTCGCGCTTGGGCAGCGTCGAGAGCGCGCGGCGGACGTGCTCCTTGCGCAGCTGCTCGCTCGTGAGCTCGAAGGGCGACTCGGCGTCCTTGTCCTCCACGAAGTCGCCGAGCGAGGACTCCTCGTCCTCGCCGACCGGCTTCTCGAGCGAGATCGGCTGCTGCGAGATCCGCAGGATGTCGCGGACGTCGCGCGGGTCCATCTCGACCTCGGTCGCGATCTCCTCCGGCGACGGCTGGCGGCCCAGGGCCTGGACGAGCTGGCGCTCGACGTGCACGACCTTGTTGAGCTTCTCGACCATGTGGACCGGGATCCGGATCGTGCGGCCCTTGTCGGCGATCGCCCGGGTCACGGCCTGGCGGATCCACCAGGTCGCGTAGGTCGAGAACTTGTAGCCGCGGCGGTAGTCGAACTTCTCGACCGCGCGGATGAGGCCCAGCGAGCCCTCCTGGATGAGGTCGAGGAAGGAGAGGCCGCGCCCGAGGTACGCCTTGGCGATCGACACGACGAGGCGGAGGTTCGCCTCGATCATCGCCTGCTTGGCCTCGACGTCGCCGCGCTCGATGCGCTTGGCGAGCTGGACCTCCTGGTCGGCGGTCAGCAGCGCGACGCGGCCGATCGAGCGCAGGTACATGCGCAGCGAGTCGAGGCTGGGCTCGACGGTGAGGTCGATCTGCGGACGGCCCTTCGGCGCGCCCGGCTCGCGGTCCTTGCGGTTGCCGGCCTGCTCGAGCCGCTCGGCCTCGCTCGCCGCGCGGTCGGTCTGGTCGGCGGCGCCCTGGAGGACGTCGACCCCGAGCTCCTCGAGGTGAGCGTGCAGGTCGCGGACCTGCTCCTTCGTGACCTCGGCCTCCTCTAGCGCGCTCGCGATCTGGGCGACCGTGAGGAACCCGCGCTCCTGGCCCTCGGCGATCAGATTGCGCAGCTCCTCGATCTCCGTGATCGGGGAATCCTCGGTCAACAGGACCTCGTTGTCGCTCACGTCCGAACCTGCTCCTCGTCGGTTGCTGGACTGTCGTCGGCGACGCGCGTCGACGGCGGTGTTGCTGGTGCTGACTCCCCCGCGCTCCCCCAACACCCGTCCGGAGCGCTTGCCCCTGACACCGTGTCGATGGTGCGGCGGTCAGCAAGGTGTAGCACAGGATCCGCGCTTCGGTGACGGCCGTCACAGAAACCCCGATGCCACCGGGGGTTCGGGGCGGTGGCCGACGAGGATCGAACGAGCCGTTCGATCGCGCGCGAACGCGGACCGGGGCCCGGCGAGGGGTACCTTGTGGGGACCGCCGCTCCACCCGGAGCCCCCGGCGAGCCGCGCTCGCCGGCCCCCGACCCGCCCGTCGACGATGCCCACCACGCCCGTCCCGTCCGCCCTCGACGTCCAGGCCCAGCGCCCGACCGTCGCCGTCGCCCTCTCGCGCGTGGGCGTCGCCGGCGTGGAGAAGGTCATCCGCGTCGGCCGGCCGGGCGAGGAGCTGCCGTACCTCGCGACGTTCGAGACGGTCGTCGACCTCGGACCGCACCAGAAGGGCGCGCACATGTCGCGCTTCGAGGAGGTCGTCAACGAGGTCATCGCCGAGGAGATCGTCGGCGAGGGCGGCGGTCGCGCCGTCCGGGCGGAGCACCTCGCCCGCCGGGTCGCCGAGGCGATCCGCGAGCGCCAGGGCGCCCGCCGCGCCGAGGTCCGGCTGACGGCGCGCTACCCCGAGGACCGCACCGCGCCGGTCTCGGGCATCCGGACGCAGGAGATCTTCACCCTCCACGGGATCGCGGCGGCGACCGAGCACGGCTCGCGGACCGTCACCGGCGTCACCGCGCAGGGCATGACGGCCTGCCCGTGCGCGCAAGAGCACCTGCGGGACTCCTCGACCGGCCGCCTGCGGGACGCCGGCTTCGACGACGAGCAGATCGCGACCATCCTCGAGGCCGTCCCGGTCGCCACCCACAACCAGCGCGGCCTCGGCACGCTCCTCATCGGGCGGACCGAGGACTCCGAGGTCGACGTCGACGCGCTGGATCTCGTGCGGGTCGTGGAGGGCTCGATGAGCGCCGAGATCTACGAGCTCATGAAGCGCTCCGACGAGGGCACCGTCGTGGAGAAGGCCCACCGCAACCCGCGCTTCGTCGAGGACTGCGTGCGCGAGATGCTGCGGTCGACGCTCGAGCGCTTCGGCGGTCTCGCCGACGGGGCCTTCGTCCTGGCCAAGCAGGAGAACCTCGAGACGATCCACCAGCACGACGTCGTCGCCGAGCGCTACGGCACGCTCGGCGAGCTCCGGGCGGAGCTCGCCCGGGGCGAGGAGCCCGCGCAGCACACCTCGCTGCGCCAGTGGCTGGACGCCGCGCGCTGATCCGCGGTCAGGGCGCGTACGCCGCGAGCATCCGCCGCAGCGCGGCGCGGAACCGCGACTCCGCGGAGCCCTCGGCGAGCGCCGGCGCGACCCGGCGGAGGGCCGGGACCGACTCGTCCAGCGCCGCGTCCCAGCCGGCCGCGTAGCGCGCCTGGATCGCGTCGCCGGTGCCCGGCAGCGACGCGCCGAGCGTGTAGTACGCGACCGCGAGCACGAGGTCGACGGCGGCCACCTCGTCGAAGCCCGCGTCGAGCAGCAGGGCCACGAGGCGGTCGAAGTGGCGCCGGAAGTGCGGCCCGGAGACGGTCCGCTCCGCGACGAGCCGGGTGAGCGCCGGCTCCGCGACGAGGTGCTCGCGCATCGCGACGAAGAACGTCGCGAGCTCCTCCTCCCAGGGCCGTCCCGCGCGCGCCTCCGGCACGTCGGCCAGGACGGCGTCGGCGAGGAGCTCCAGCAGCTCGTCCTTGCCGGCGACGTGGCGGTAGAGCGCCCGGGGCGTGCAGCGCAGGCGCTCCGCGAGCAGGCGCATCGAGACCGCCTCGAGCCCGACCTCGGCGACGAGCTCGCGGGCCGCGGCCACGATCGCCTCGGGTCCGAGCGATCCGCGCGAGGGCGCCGGCCGCTGCGGGCGCCGGCCCGCCGGGGTCGTCCGCGCCATCGCTCAGGTCGCCGCGGTGGCGTCGCCGGACCGCATGGCCCGGCGCATCCCGAGGAAGTAGTCCGCGCCGCTCCAGAGCGTGATCGCCACCATCGCGTAGACGAGCGCGTCGAGCCAGCCGGGGGACGGGACGACGAGGATCAGCAGGAGGATCACGAGCATCTGGATCGCGGCCTTCCACTTGCCCAGCCACGCGGCGGCGATGACCTCTCCCTGGCGGGCGGCGAACGTCCGGGCGAGCTGGACGACGAGCTCGCGGCCGATGACGACGACCGCGACCCAGAGCGCGAGGCGGTCGAGGTGGACGAGCGCCACCATCGCGCCGCCCACCAGGAGCTTGTCGGCCAGGGGATCGGCGAGCTTCCCGAAGCTCGAGATCTGCTCGCTGCGCCGGGCCAGCCAGCCGTCGACGAAGTCGGTCGCCGAGGCGACGACGAACACCGCGGCCGCGACGTCGTCCCCCGTCTCCGTCCGCTCGAGCAGCGCGATGATGAACACCGGCACGAGCAGGATCCGCCCGACGGTCAGGACGTTGGGGACGTTCGCGGGCGGCACGGCGCCGGAAGTATGGCGCGCCCCGGGAGCGTCCGCACCACTGCGACGCCGCGGGCGTGCGGCCGGTCAGGGCTGCGGCCCGGCCGCGACCGCCCGCGCGGCGCGGACCGAGGCGCGCGTCGCGCCGACGCCCGCGGCGGTGACGAGCACGAGTCCCGCGAGGCCCAGCAGGCGCGGCTCCTGGTGCAGGACCGCGAGGCCGGCGAGCATCGCGACCCCCGGCTCGATCGCCATGAGGACCCCGAAGACCCCGGGGGCGATGTCCCGCAGGGCCAGCTGCTCGAGGGCGTAGGGGATCGCCGAGCCGGCGGTCGCGGCGACCAGTCCGACGAGCAGGACGTCGCCGCGCAGCAGCGCGTCGCCGCCCTGGACGACGCCGGGCACGAGCGCCACGAGCAGGGCCACGAGCATCGCCAGCGCGACGGGCTGCAGGCCGGGCAGCGCGGTGCTCGCCCGCGCGCCGAGCGGGATGTAGGCGCCCCAGCAGGCCGCCGCGCCGAGCAGCCACCCGACGCCGACGAGATCGGCGCCGCCGCTGCTCCACGGCTCGGTGAGCGCGAGCACGCCCGCGGCAGCGAGCAGGACCCAGAGGCGATCGGCCGGGCGACGCGCGAGCGCGGCACCGACCGTCAGCGGCCCGAGGAACTCGATCGCCACGGCGACGCCGAGGTCCACCCGGTCCACGCCGAGGTAGAAGCAGAGGTGGCGCTCACCGGTCGGCGCGGCGCGCCGCTCACGGCTTCAGCCGGTGCCCGGTGCGGAAGAGCCAGGCGCACCACGCGCTGAGCACGAGGGCGAGCGCGGCGATCACCGCGAGCGAGATCCCCACCGGCACGTCGGCCTGCCCCGAGAACCCGTAGCGGAACGCCTGCACGAGGTAGAAGATCGGGTTGACGTGGCTCACGACCTCCCACGCGTCGGGGAGGCGGTCGACGGAGTAGAAGACCCCGCCGAGGAAGCTCAGCGGCAGGATCACGAGCGTCGTGACGAACGCCATGAAGTCCCACGACCGCGCGTAGATCCCGGCGATCACGCCGAACTGCGCGAACGCGACGAGGACGAGCGCGCCGGCCACGACGAGCACGAGCGGGCGCTCGACGCCGATGCCCGTCATCGCGATCGCGGCCGCCGTGAGGAGGACGCCCGTGATGAGGCCGCGCACGACGCCGCCGATCGCGAGGCCGAGGTTCACCTCCCACCACCGCAGGGGGCTCGACAGGACGTCGTTGATGAACCGGTCCGAGCGCGCCTGGAAGACCGTCGAGCTGTTGTTCGAGAACGCGGCCGTGAGGACGGCCTGGACGACGAGCCCCGGCACGATGAACTGGTCGTACGGCACCCCGCCGACCGAGGCGATGCTGTCGCCGAGGGCCATGCCGAAGACGACGATGAACAGCAGCGACGAGACGCACGGCGCGACGATCGTCTGGACCCAGAGCTTCAGGAAGCGGACGATCTCGCGCTCGCAGAGCCAGACGACCCCGGGGCGCTCCTCGACGTAGGGCTCGGCGGCGGCGCTCACCGCGCCACCTCCTCGGCCGGCGTCATCGCCGCCGCGGCCTGCGCGTCCGCGCCGGTGGCCGCGATCCCGTCGGCCGCGGCCGCCGACATCGCCTTCGCGTAGACCTCGGCGATGTCGCGGGCGCCGTAGCGGGCGCGGAGCCCCGCCGCGCTGTCCCGGGCGACGATCCGCCCGCCACGGATGAGCGCGAGGTCCTCGCACAGCGCCTCGGCCTCCTCGAGGTAGTGCGTCGTGAGGAGGATCGTCGTGCCCTCGCGATGCAGGCGCCGCGTGTACTCCCAGAGCTCGCTGCGCAGCTCCACGTCCACGCCCGCGGTCGGCTCGTCGAGGATGAGCAGCCGGGGCCGGTGCATGAGCGCGCGGGCGAAGAGCAGGCGCCGGCGCATGCCACCCGACAGCGCGGGTGGGCGCACGTGGGCCTTCGCCGAGAGGTCGAAGACGTCCATGAGCTCCTTCGCGCGCGCCTTCGCGTTGCGGCGGGAGATCCCGAAGTAGCCGGCGTGGTAGACGAGCACCTCCTCGACGTCGAGGAAGCGGTCGAGGTTGATCTCCTGCTCCGCGAGCCCAACGAGCCGCCGCGCGTGGCGGGTCTCGTGCTCGTGGCCGAAGACCTCGATCCGGCCCGCGGTGGGACGCACGAGGTTGGTGATCGCACCGATCAGGGTCGTCTTCCCCGCCCCGTTGGGGCCGAGCAGCCCGAAGAAGCTGCCGGCGGGCACCTCGAGCGCGAGATCGCGCACCGCGGTGAAGCCGTCGGCGTAGGTCTTCGTGAAGCCGCTGACCCGCAGGGCCGGCGCGAGGGTCGCCGGGGACTCCGGGAGGGGGTGATGATCGGTGCGCTGGTCGATCGACGAGCGGCGCACCTCTCCGACTGTAGGGCAGCGTCCGTCGCTCCCGGCCGCGACGGGCGTTCGGCCCCGCGTCCGGCGCGGCGCGCCGGTCCCGTCCGCGAGCCGGCGCGGCGCGCCCGCCCCGCGCCGAGCGGCGTCCGTCCGCGGCGACCGGGGCGGGATCCGCCGGCCAGTAGGGTGTCCCGCATGCCTCTGGTTCCGGTCGTCGTCGAGCGCACCGCGCGTGGTGAGCGCGAGTACGACATCTTCAGCCGCCTCCTCAACGAGCGGATCATCTTCCTCGGGCAGCCGATCGACGACCAGATCGCGAACCTCGTCGTCGCGCAGCTGCTGCACCTCGCCTCGGACGACGAGGACAAGGACATCTCGCTCTACATCAACTCGCCGGGCGGCTCGGTCACCGCCGGCCTGGCGATCATGGACACGATGAACTTCGTGCGCCCGGACGTGCGCACGATCTGCGTCGGCATCGCGATGTCCGCCGGCTCGCTGCTGCTGGCCGCCGGCGCGAAGGGCAAGCGCTTCTCGCTCCCCAACAGCCGGATCCTCACCCACCAGCCGTCGGTGACGGGCTTCGAGGGGCAGGCCTCCGACATCGAGATCCACGCCCGCGAGCTCCTGAAGACGCGCTCGAAGCTCAACGAGATCTACGTGGGCCTCACCGGCCAGTCGCGCGAGACGATCGACCGCGACATGGAGCGCGACCGCTTCTTCAGCCCCGAGGAGGCCCGCGAGTACGGCCTCATCGACCGGGTCCTCGGCGCCGAGGACGAGGTCTCGCCGACCCCGTCCGACAAGGACTGACCGAGCACCGGCCGCGACCCCCGCACGGGGGTCCGCCACGCGGCCGCGCGCCCGCCGACCGGCGGGCGCGCCACGTTCCGGGTCAGCCGCGCTCGGCGGCCGCGACGAGATCGCGGCCGAGGCGCTCGAGCGCCTCGTCGGCCTCGCGCAGGGTGCCGGCCTGGAGCTGGAAGTCGTGCCAGAGGCCCTCGAGGCGCTCGTAGCTCACGGGGTGCCCGGCCTCGCGCGCCCGAGCCACGAGCGCGTCGCCATCGCCGACGACGACGTCGTCGGCGCCGGACTGGACCACGAGCGGGGGCAGGCCGTCCAGCGCGATGTCCTTCGGCGAGATCCCCGGCTCGGTGAGCCGCCGCCCGCCGGCGTAGGCGTCGGCGCTCTGCGAGAGCCAGCCGACGGACAGCAGCGGATCGCGGGACGCGTTCGCCGTCACCGTCGGCCCGCAGAGCGTCAGGTCGGTCCAGGGCGAGATGAGGCCGACCGCCGCCGGCAGGCCGACGCCCTCGTCGCGCAGCACGGCGAGCGTCGCCAGCGCGAGGCCGCCGCCGGCCGAGTCGCCCGCGAGGAGCAGGCGCGAGGGGCCGGTCGCGCCGGCGAGCTGCCGGTAGGCCGCGACCGCGTCCTCGAGCGCGGCCGGGAACGGGTGCTCCGGCGCGAGGCGGTAGTCGAGCAGGTGCACGTCCGCATCGGCGCCGAGCGCGAGGCCGGCCCCGAGCGCGCCGTGGCTGCGGGAGGACCCGGTCGTGTAGGCGCCGCCGTGGAGGTAGAGCACCGTCCGGCTGCCGCCGCCGACCGGCGAGACCCGCAGGGACGGCTGGCCGCCGAGCGTCGTGCGCTCGCGCTCGACCGGCCCCGGCGACGGCAGCAGGGCGCCGACGACGCTCAGGCCGGTCCGCTGGACCGCGAACGGGACCCGCGGGTGCAGCAGCGGCCGGACCCCGGCGCGGATGGTCGAGCGCAGGACGGTTCGGGGCAGGTAGGGCATCGCGGATCGAGCCTAGGCGCGCCCCCCGGGCCGTCGCGTGGGTCGTCGGCACCGTTCGCGGCGACGCGGCGGTGCCGCGGCCCCACCCCGAGGCGCGGTCCGTCGGTCGTCCGGACCGGCCGTCGCGCGGCCGGGCAGCCGGTAGGGTCGCCGCCGGATGCCTCCCCCGCCCGATCCCGCGCGCGCCGGTGGCGGCGCCGCCGATCCGCTGCCGCCCTGGGGGGCCCTGGTCGCGTCGCTCGTCGCCGACCCGGCGTGGTTCGACGCCGTCGTGGACACGGTCACCGAGGCGATCCACCGGCGCGTGCCGGACCTCGGCGGCGACGCCGATCTGCAGCGCGCCACGCGCGAGAGCGTCGCCGACAACCTGCGCCTCTTCGGCGCGATCGGCGAGCGGCGCGTCGATCCCGCGCGGATCGACCTGCCCGCGCTCGCCGTCGAGTACGCCCGGCGCCTCGCGCACCGGGGCGTGCCCCTGGACGCGCTCCTGCGGACCTACCAGACGGCGCACGCGACGGTCTGGCACATCTGGGTCGGGCTCGTGCGCGAGCGGCTGGACGACCCGGCGCTCGTCGGGCAGGCGCTCGCGGAGAGCGCCGAGGCGATGTTCGCGTTCATCGAGCTGCTCTCCGACCGGGCACGGGACGTCTTCCACGAGGAGCGCGAGCAGTGGACGCGCTCGAGCGCCGCCGTGCGGGCCGAGACCGTGCGCGCGCTGCTCGACGGCGGCGCGATCGACCTGACCACCGCCGGGGGCCGGCTGCGCTACGACCTGCGCCGGCACCACGTCGCCGTCGTGGCCTGGCCCGCCGGCCGCGAGGACGCCACGCAGGGCAGCGCGACGCTCGAGCGCGCGCTCACGGCCGCGCTCACCGGCCTCGGGACGGGGACCCCGCTCGTCGTCGCGCTCGAGGGCGCCGCGGCGTTCGGGTGGGTCGGCAGCAGCGCCGCTCCCGACGAGCCCGCGCTGCTGGCGGCGATCGCCGCCCGCGCCGGGCACGGCCCGCGGCTGGCGATCGGGACCGCCGGTCGCGATCTCGACGGCTTCCGGCGCAGTCACCGCGAGGCGCTGCACGCGCGGCGCGTCGCCGAGCTCCACGGCGGCGACCGCGCCGTCTGGCCCTACGGCGAGATCGCGGTCGAGGCGCTCGCGAGCGTCGAGCTCGACGGGGCCCGGGCGCTCGTCCGGCGCCGGCTGGGGCCGCTGCTGGCCCTGCCGGACCGCGACGAGCTCCTGCGGACCGCCCAGGTCCACCTGGAGGAGCAGAGCCGCCCGCGACGCGCGGCGCTGCGCCTGGACCTGCACGAGAACACCGTCGCCAACCGCGTGCGGCGGATCGAGCGCGCGCTCGGGCATCCCCTCGACGCGCACCCGACCGAGATCCTGCTCGCGTGCCGCCTGGCGCCGCTGGTGCTCGGCGACCGGTCGCGGTAGCCGGCGCTACGCCGGGACGGCGACGCGGTCCGGCGACGCGGGCGCCGTCGTCGGCGCGACCCAGGTGAAGTCGGCGGGATCGACCTGGCGGGTGCGGCGGCGGTACTCGAGCACCTGGGCCGGCCAGTTGTTCGCGTTGCGGCCGTTCGCGTCGACGTACCAGCTCTCGCAGCCGGTCTGCCAGACCGTCCGCGACAGTCGCTCCTGCGTCTCGCGGTCGAACGACTCGAGCACCTCGGGACGCACGTCCATCCAGCCGCCGCCCCGGGCGGCCAGCCGCTGCAGCGCGTCGACGACGTAGTTCGCCTGGCTCTCGATGACGTAGACGATCGATCCGGAACCGAGGTTCGTGTTCGGCCCGTAGACGAGGAACATGTTCGGGAAGCCCGAGACGGTGATCCCCAGGTGCGCGCGCTCGCCGGCGGCCCACTCGGCGCTCAGCTCGCGCCCGCCGCGGCCGACGATCTCCATCGGCGCGACGAAGTCCTTCGAGCGGAAGCCCGTCCCGTAGATGATGACGTCGGCCGGCCGCTCGACCCCGGACGTCGAGACGAGGCCGGTCGCGGTGACCTCGCGGACGGACTCCGGCACGACGTCGACGTTCGGGCGGACCATCGCGTCGTAGTAGTTCTCGCTGAAGAGGACGCGCTTGCAGCCGAACGCGTAGTCGGGCGTGAGGATCCGGCGCAGCTCGTCGTCGGCGACCTTGCTGCGGAGGTGGCGCAGGCACCAGCGACGGAACGGCTCGCTCGTGATCGGGTGGCGCACCATGCCGTAGGTCCCCGCCTCGCCGAAGGCGAACCAGCCGAGCCGCTCGAGCTTCTGGAGGATCGGCAGGCGGGCGAAGAGCCGGTGGTGCCGCTCGGCGTAGGTCGCCTGGAACCGCGGCAGGATGTAGGGCGCCGACCGCTGGTAGACGGTCAGCCGCTCGACCTGCGGCGCGATCCGCGGGATGAACTGGATCGCGCTGGCGCCCGTCCCGACGACCGCGACGTGCTTGCCGGAGAGGTCGACGTCGTGCCGCCAGCGGGCGCTGTGGAACGCCGTGCCGGTGAACCGGTCGATGCCGTCGATGGCCGGGTAGGCCGGCTCGCTGAGCTGCCCGCAGGCGGGGA
Source organism: Patulibacter brassicae (assembly GCF_033949425.1). Taxonomy (NCBI): domain Bacteria; kingdom Bacillati; phylum Actinomycetota; class Thermoleophilia; order Solirubrobacterales; family Patulibacteraceae; genus Patulibacter; species Patulibacter brassicae. The sequence goes on from NZ_JAXAVX010000016.1 coordinate 31,482, forward strand.
TGAGCACGTCGGCGTCGAACGCGCCGCGATCGGTCTCCAGCCGCCACCGGCCCTCGGCGTCGTCGAACACCGCGCGCTCGACGGTGGTCGACAGCTGCAGCCGGTCGCGCAGGCCGAAGCGGTCCACGCAGCCGTCGATGTACTCGAGGATCGCGGGCTGCTCGGAGTAGCGGTTCGGCCACTCGTGGTTCGGCGCGAAGGAGTACGAGTACAGCGGCGAGGGCACGTCGCACGCGGCGCCCGGGTACGTGTTGTCGCGCCAGACGCCGCCGACGCCATCGGCCCGGTCGAAGATCCGGAGGTTGCGGAAGCCCGCCTGCGCGAGGCGGATGGCGACGCCGATGCCGCCGAAGCCGGCGCCGATGATGGCGATCGACGGGCGCGGGCCGCCGGTCGCGGGCGTCGGGGCGGCGGGAGCGGGGCTGGTGGTCGACATCGCGTCTCGCATGATGCGCCCACGCCGCCCGGCGGTCCTGTGGCCGGCGCACAACGGCGACCGCTCCCGCATCCGTCCCGCCACACCCGGCCCGTCCGGGGCGGCGCGCTACGGGACGACCGCGTGGCGAATCGCGCCGAGGCCCTCGATCTCGACCCGGACGACCTGCCCCGGCTCGAGGTAGCGCGGAGGCCGCAGCCCGTGACCGACGCCGGCGGGGGTCCCCGTCAGGACGAGGTCGCCCGGGCGCAGGGTGATCGCCGCCCGCAGGTGGTCGACGATCCGCGGCACCCGGAACACCATGTCGGCCGTCGACGCGTCCTGGCGCGGCTCGTCGTCGACCCAGCTGCGGATCCGCAGGGCGTGCGGGTCGGGGACCTCGTCGGCGGTCGTGATCCAGGGTCCGAACGGGCACCAGCCGTCGCTGCCCTTCGCGCGCGTCCACTGCTCCTCGCTCGCCTGCAGATCGCGCGCGGAGACGTCGTCGGCCACGGCGTAGCCGGCGACGCCGACCTCGCCGCTCGGGAGGGTGCCGAGCACGACCGCCAGCTCCGCCTCGTAGTCCAGGCGGGTCGTGAGCCGCCCCCGCGAGACCGGGTCGTCCGGATGCCCGGCGGCCGTCGGCGGCATCGTGAAGACCAGCGGCTCGCCCGGTGCCTCGTTCCCGAGCTCGGCGGCGTGCGCGGCGTAGTTGCGCCCGACGCCGTAGAGCACCGGCGGCGGGTGGGGCATCCGCAGCTCGACCTCCGCCAGCGGCAGCACGGGGCCCGTCGCGGGCCGGCGGTCGCCGCTGCGCAGGCGGTCCAGCACGCTCTCGCCGTCGGCGAACGCCACGACGACGTCGTCGCGGATCTCGCCGCCGAGGACGGCGCCGGAGGGGTCGTCGCGTCGCCGGAAGCTCGCGAGGCGCATGCCCCGAGCGTACGCCCGCCGCGGCCGCGATCCCGGTGGTGGTGGAGGTCGGGCGCCCGGTCTGCCAGCATCAGGGGCGTGCCGCGCTGGCTCTCCGGCCACCTGCTCGTCGCGTCGCCCACGATCGGCGACCCGAGCTTCACGCGCACGGTCGTGCTGCTCGTCGACCACGACGAGGAGGGTGCGCTCGGCGTCGTGCTGAACCGCCCGACCACCACGGCGGTCGAGGTCGCGGTGCCCGACCTCTCGGGGCTCTTCTCGCCGGAGGACGTGGTCCACGACGGCGGACCGGTGCAGCCGGAGGCGCTGCTGACCGTCGCCGAGTTCCGCGATCCGGCGGACGCGGCGCTGCTCGTGCTCGGCCGCGTCGGCATGGTCCGGGGCGACGACGACGAGGCGCCGGACGTCGACCGGGCCCGCGCCTACGCCGGCTACGCGGGCTGGGCGCCGGGCCAGCTCGAGGAGGAGCTGGGACGCGGCGACTGGATCGCCCTGCCGGCCCGTCCGGACGACCTCTTCCTGCCGGAGGCCGAGGAGCTGTGGACCCGCGCGCTCGAGCGGCTCGGCGGGCCCTTCGCCCGCCTCGCGCACCCGCCCGAGGACCCGTCGGTCAACTGACGGCGGGCCCGGCGCCGGTGGCGCCGGCCTCCCCGGCGGGATCCTCGTCCTCGTCCGGGTCGTGGACCGCGCTGCCCTCGCTGACCGCGCGCGGCGCCGGGATCCGCGCGGCCAGCCCATCGCGCCGCTGCCGCAGCGGGCCGGCGAGCGCCGCCAGGCGCGGGCGCGCCTCCTCCGGCAGGTCCCGGTAGGCGCCCCGCAGCTCCTCCAGCACGCGGTCGGCGTCGTCCAGCGCGTCGCGCGCCGACGTCCAGGCCTGCTCCTCGGTCGCCTCCTCCCCGCGCGAGAGCGCGGCGGAGGCGTCGGCGAGGCGTTCGAGCGGCAGCCGCATGGCGCCAGCGTAGGCGTAGGGTGTCCGGCATGCCCGCCCGCCGCACCGCCGCCGCGCTCTCCGCGGCGCTCGCGATGACCCTCGCGGGGTGCGGCGACGACGCCGACCCGACGGCGTTCGCGGCCGCCACCGACCGGACGTGCCGGGACGTGGCCGCGGCGGTCACGACGCTGCGCGAGGAGCTCGTGCGGGGGGACGGCGACTCCGTCAGCGCCGCGCTGCGCACCGCCGTGGACCGGTACGCGCAGCGGGTCGACCGCGCGGCGTCCACGCTCGCCGACGCGCAGGCGCCCGACGACGACCGCGACTTCCGCGACGGGGCGGTCGGCGCCCTGCGCGAGCACGCCGCGACGCTGCGCCGGGCGGCCCGTCAGGCCGCGTCGGGCACGCTGCCCACCGCACTGGCCCAGCAGCTCGAGCGCACCGGTCCCGCCGCGCTGCCCGAGATCCCCGACGGGATCCTCGAGAGCGCGCCGGCCTGCCGGGCCGCCGTCCGCTGACCGCGGCCCGTCGCGCGCGGCGCCGCCCGGCGCACCGCGACGTCGCGCGGCGGTACCCTGAGCGGCCGTGCTGCGGTCCCGACCGACCCCGCTCCTGCGCGCCGGCCTCGCCCTGGCGGCGACGAGCTGCGCCCTGACCCTCGCCGCGTGCGGCGGCGCCGGGTACGGCGAGCCGGTCGCCGGCGGCGACGGCGCCGCCCCGGTCGCCGGGGCGACGGTCCCGCAGGACGGCGCGACCGGCGGCTCCACGGACGGGCAGACCCGGACGACGACGCGCACGAGCTCGTCGCGCAGCACGTCGACGACGACCCGCTCGACGCCGTCCGCCGGCGGCGGGGACGGCGGTGGCGACGGCGGCTCCACGGGCCGGACCGGCGGCGGCCCGACGATCGCGTCCTACTCGAGCGCCGTGAACGGCTTCTGCCAGCAGTTCACGAGCGCCGGGCAGGCGTACAACCAGGCGTTCCAGGAGCTCGCCTCCGGCGGGGACACGAGCTCCGCCGGCGCCCGCAAGCTCCTCGGGCAGGCGACCGTCGCGTTCAGCGACGGGCTCAAGGGCGCGGCGTCGGCCCTGCGCAAGGGCACCCCGCCGGCGAGCCAGCGCGGCTTCCACACCCGGACCCTCAGCGCGCTGGACAGCATCACGTCGGCCATCGGCGGCTCGCGGTCGCAGCTGCTCGCCGGCGACACCGCCGCCCTGGGCCGCGTGGCGACGAAGGTCCAGGCCAGCGGCGCGGCCGGCGTGAAGGTCCCCGCGGCGATCGCCTCCCGAGCGCCCGCGTGCAAGGCGTTCGCGGGCTGAAGCCCGACGACGGGCGGCCGGCGGGCGCCGGGCGCCTGCGCGACCGGCCCCGTACGATCCGGCGCATGCCCGCCGCCCCCCTCGGGCGCGCGCTGCGCGCCGGCCTCCCGGTGCTCGCCGTCATCGCCGTGCTCGCCGGCTGCGGCGGGGACGACGACCGCTACGCCGACGCCTGGAGCGCGAGCTGCCGCGCGCTGGAGGACGGCGCCCGCGAGCTCCAGCAGGCGCTCGTGAGCGCCGCCGACCAGACGCCGGACACCGGCGACGCGGCCGCCCGCTCCGCGCTGCCCGCCGCGGTCGTCGGCCGCGAGGCCGGCCCGGCCGCCGAGCGGTTCTCCCGCGCCGTGGCGACCGAGCTGCGGCAGGTGCGCGAGGTCGCGCCGCCCGACGGCCTCCGCGCCTGGCACCGCGCCGCGATCGCGGACCTCGAGCGCCAGGCGCGCGTCGTCGCCGACGGCGCGGACCGCGTCCGCCGCGGGGACGCCGCGGGTCTCGCCGCGCTCGCGCTCGGCGGGGTCGGCCCGGCGCGCGCCGACGCGCCGGCCGTGCTGCGGGACGAGACGCCCGACTGCACCGCGCTGCGGTGAGCCGGCGGCGCCGGATCGCGGCCGCCGTCGCGTCCGTGCTCGTGCTCGTCGCGATCGCGACCGTCGCGCTCGTCGCGGGCGGCGGCGATCCGGCCGCACCGCCGCCCGACCGGGGTCCCGAGGCGCGCGCCGCCGCGCGCTACGCCGCGACCTGGACCGGCGTCTGTCGCGACCTGCGCACCGGCGCCGCGGCCGCCGCCCGGCGCCTCGACCGACGGTCGGTCCTCCGCTGGCTGGCCAGCGCGGAGCGGACCCTCGCGCGGATCGACGCCGCCCGTCCGCCCCGGGCCTGGTCGACGTACCACCGCGAGGCGGTGCGGGCGCTCGCCGAGGCCCGGCGCCGGATCGTCGCCGCCCGGGAGCGGCTGCGCGGCGACGCGGCCGCGGACCCCGCCGCGGCGCTCGATCTCGGCGGCCTGCGGACCCCGCCGGCGCCCGACGAGCTGCGTCGCCGGACGCCGGCGTGCGGCACCCCGACCGCGCCCGGCGGAGCGGCCACGCGCCCGACGACGGCCGTCCCCGCACCCGCCCGCACCGCGCCGTAGCATCGCCGCCGTGCGGCGCCTCTCCTCCTTCCTGCTCCTCCTCGTCCTCGGCGCGACCCTCGCCGCGTGCGGCGACGACGCGGACTCGGGCGGCGACGCCCGGACCGCCTACGTCCGGACGTGGGACCGCGGCTGCCGCGACCTCAAGGCCGCGCAGCAGGAGTTCATCGCCGCGATCCGGCAGGGAGCGACGGGCACGACGCCGACGACCACGACGACCGTCCCCCGCGCGGTCCAGGAGCCGGTGCTCGCGCTCGCCGAGCGCCGCGAGCGCGTGCTGCGGACGCTGCGCAGCGCCCGGGCGCCCGACGAGTTCGCCGCGTTCCAGCGCGAGATGGGGACGGCGATCGACGCCGGGCTGCGGCAGATCGACCAGATCCGCGACCGCGTGACCTCGGGCGCCGTCGGCGGCGCCGCCGAGACCCCCGTCCGCTTCCCCGAGCTGCCCAACGAGCTGGCCGCCGAGGCGGAGAGCTGCCAGGGCGGCGGCGGGCTCTGAGCGTCGGGCGGACCGGCCCCGCGGCGCCCCGCGGGGCACGAGTGCCTCTCCGAGCGGGTCGGTCGCGTATGGTCCCGCTCATGCCTTCCTCCCGCATGCACCGGGCCGTCGGACTCCTCGCCGCTGTCTCGCTCGCCACCGGCCTCGCCGCCTGTGGCGGGGACTCCGGCGGCAGCGAGGACGACTACGCGAAGGTCTGGAACACCGCCTGCACCGACCTCACGAAGGCCCAGACGACGCTCCAGAGCGACCTCGTCGCCCTCCAGGGCAAGTTCAAGGCCAACCAGGAGAAGCAGGCGCTGCAGGCCGCCGGCAAGCCCGTCTCGAGCTACATCTCGACGATGGAGACGGTCCTCAAGCGGATCGACGACGCCGATGCCCCCGACTCGTGGAAGAAGTTCGACGAGGGCGTGACGGGCAACATCTCGAAGATCAGCGAGGCCTTCGACAAGGCCAAGAGCGCCCTCGCCCAGGGCGACGCGAAGGGCTTCCAGGCCGCGTTCTCCAGCAGCGACCTGCAGAAGCTCAACGGCAGCGTCGAGGCGCCGCAGGGCCTGAAGGACAAGGCCCCCGCCTGCTCGGCGCTCTAGCGCCGTCCGTCCCGGTCGGCGTCCCAGCGGGCGCCGACGAGCACCGGCTCGGGGTGCAGCTGCACCCCGAACGCCGCCCGCACCCCGTCGGCCACCTCGTGCGCGAGCGCGAGCAGGTCGTCGGTGGTCCCGCCGCGGCTCGTGAGCGCGAGCGCGTGCTTCGACGAGATCGCCGCACCGGGGCGCGCGTGACCGCGCCCGAAGCCGGCCCGGTCGATGAGCCACGCGGCCGAGCTCTTCCACCGTCCGTCGCCCGCCGGATGCCGCGGCGGCGCCACGTCGGCGCCCAGCCGCTCGGCCACCCGGCGCTCGAGCGCGGCGAACGCCTCCGCGTCGAGGATCGGGTTCGTGAAGAACGAGCCGGCCGAGCGCGTGTCCGGATCGCCCGGGTCGAGCACCATCCCCTTGCCGCGTCGCAGCGCGAGCACCGCGTCGCGCGCCTCCGCCGCCGGGACGCGCTCGCCGACCGCGACGCCGAGCGTCGCGGCGAGCTCCGCGTAGCGGATCGGGGCGCTGCGCTCGTCGCGCGGCAGCCGGAACGTCACGGCGAGCACGACGTATCGCGCCCGGCCCTTGAACGCGCTGTCGCGGTAGGCGAACCCGCAGGCCTCCGCCGGGAGCTCGCGGACCTCGCCGGTGCGCCGGTCGAGGACCCGCACCGCGACGATCGTGTCGGCGACCTCCTGGCCGTACGCGCCGACGTTCTGGATCGGGGTCGCCCCGGTCGCGCCCGGGATGCCGGAGAGGCACTCGATCCCGGCCAGTCCGTCGGCGACGGCGCTCGCGACGACCGCGTCCCACGACGCGCCGGCGGCCACCGTGCGGTCGACCGTCGGACGACCGTCGCGCTCCGGGCCGTCGACGTCGGTCGTCCCGGCGGTCCGCACGACGACGACGTCGCCGGGCAGCGGGTCGTCGGCGACGACGAGGTTGCTGCCGCCGCCGACGAGGAGCAGCGGTCGCTGCTCGCGGTCCGCGTCGGTGACCGCGTCCACGAGCGCGTCCTCGTCGCGCGCCACGAGGACGCGCTCGGCCGGGCCGCCCAGGCCGAGCGTCGTCAGGCGCGCGAGCGGCACGTCGCGCCCCGCCACGGCGTCGGGCAGGCCGGGAACGGGCGGCGTGGCGGCGTCGCGAGGCACCCGTGCAGGGTACGACCGTTCCCCGTGCGCGCGCGGTCGCCTGCGGTCGGCGGGGGCGCGCGGGACGACCCCGCGCCCGGAGATGGCGCGAGGACGCGCTCCTGGCGGGTCGCCACGCCTCCGGACGTCGTCGGCGCCGCCGCGTGGCGCGATCGATCCCCCCTGGCGCCATCCGGCCAGTAGGGTGGCGCCCCTATGCGCGCGTACAGCCGTCTCTCCGTCCCTGCGATCGCCGCGGTCGCGGCCCTCGCCTTCTCCGGCTGCGGGGGCGACGACGGAGGCAACGAGGCCGACTACGTCAAGACCTACGAGACCGCCTGCAAGGCCGTCAACGACGAGGTCGCGGCGCTCCAGAAGTCGGTGACGGACGCCGCGAAGGCGGCCGGCTCGGACCAGACGAAGATCGTCCCGGCGATGAAGTCCGGCATGACGAAGCTCTTCGACACGTTCGGCACGCAGATCAAGGCGATGGCCGACGCCGACGCGCCGAAGGAGTTCGAGAAGTTCCAGGACTCGGTCGAGAAGGGCTCCGAGCAGGTCCAGAAGGGGATCACGCAGGTGAAGTCCCAGATCGCGAAGGCGAACACGCCGCAGCAGCTCGGCTCGGTGCTCCAGAACATCCAGTCGCTCGACTTCGGCTCCAGCGAGCCGCTGCCGAAGGCCCTGGGCGAGAAGGCACCGTCCTGCAAGAGCCTGGGCGGCAGCTCGACCGCGAGCTGACCCGCGGTCGCGCCCGCGCCGCGCGCGGGCGGCCGGAACGCACGAAGGGCGCCCACCGGGCGCCCTTCGTCGTCTTCGGGGGCGGCGGCGACCGCGCGGGCCGCGCAGGCCGCTACGGGACGCGGATGCCCGAGATCGTGCGCGCGATGACGAGCTGCTGGATCTCGGAGGTCCCCTCGAAGATCGTCATGATCTTCGAGTCGCGGTGGAACCGCTCGACGGGGTACTCGCGGGTGTAGCCGTTGCCGCCGAGGATCTGGATCGCCTCCTCGGTGATCCGGACGCCCGCCTCGGAGGCCTTGTACTTCGCCATCGAGCCCTCGGCGTTCTCGAACGGGATCGGCTTGCCGCGCAGCGTGCCGGCGCCCATCCAGGCGGCGCGGTGCACGAGCAGCCGGGCGGCGTCGAGCTCGGTCTTCATGTTCGCGAGCTTGAACGCGATCGCCTGGTTCTCGATGATCTTGCGCCCGAACTGCTCGCGCTCCTTCGCGTAGTCCAGCGCGTACTCGTAGGCGGCGCGGGCGATGCCGATCGCCATCGCGCCGACGGCCGGCCGCGAGGCCTCGAACGTCGCCATCGAGGCGTTGCCCTTGGAGCGCTTGCCCTCGCGGACCTTCGCCAGGCGAGCGTCGAGCTTCTCCTTGCCGCCGAGCAGGTAGCGGCCCGGGACGCGGGCGTCGTCGAGGTTGACGTCGGCCGTGTGCGAGGCGCGGATGCCGTGCTTCTTCACCTTCGCGCCCTGCGAGATGCCCTTCACCTCGCTCTTGGGCACGACGAACGCGGCGTGCCCGCGGGAGCCCAGCGACGGGTCCACCGACGCGATCACGACGTGGACGTCGGCGATGCCGCCGTTCGTCGCCCACGACTTCGAGCCGTTGATGACCCACTCGTCGGTGGCCTCGTCGTACTTCGCCGTCGTGCGGACGTTCGAGACGTCCGAGCCGGCGTTCGGCTCCGAGGAGCAGAAGGCCGCGACCTGCGGGTCCTCCGGCGTGCCGTAGCAGCGCGGCAGCCACTCGTTGATCTGCTCGGGCGTGCCCTGGCCGAAGATCGCCGAGACGGCGAGGCCCGTGCCCTGGAGCGCCATGCCGATGCCGGCGTCGCCCCAGAAGATCTCCTCGAGGAAGATCGGCGTCAGCAGGCCGGACGGGTCGATGAACATCGACAGCGTGCCGTCGAGGCCGTAGAGGCCGATCTGCGCGGCCTCCTTGACGATCGGCCAGGGGAACTCCTCGCGCTCGTCCCACTCCGCGCCGGCCGGCCGGATGGTGTGCTCGGCGAAGTCGTGGACCCAGGCCTGCAGCTCGCGCTGCTCCTCGTTGAGCTCGAGGTTGAAGGTCGTCCACTCGGGCTTCATCCGCTCCTGCGCGAGCTCGCCCGCGAGAGCCATGACGTCGACGCCGGTCGTGCTGCTCATGGTGGTGGTTCCCGTTGCTGGTGATGGAGAGAGGGCCAGTCCGGCGGCCGCGCCGCGGTGCCGGTCGGACGACCGGGGGGTCGTCGTGGAACGAAAGTGTAACTGAGAGTTACAACTCGTCTACGATCAATCGCCCATGACCACCGCGGACCCCCCTGCCCGACGCTCCGGCGCCGCCGCCCGCCGCCGTGATCGGGAGCGCGAGATCCTCGCCGCGACGAAGGCGCTCCTGGACCGCAGCGAGGGCCGCGACGTGCAGATCGAGGACGTCGCCCGCGAGGCGGGGCTGAACCGCGCGATCATCTACCGCCACTTCTCCGGCAAGGAGGAGCTGCTCGCGCTGACGATCGTGAGCTACGTCGACGACCTGCTCGAGCGGTTCGCGGCACTGCTTGAGGACGAGTCGACGACCGAGGGGCTGCTGCGGCTGACCGAGGCGTTCTTCGACTTCTGCCTCGAGCACCCCGCGTTCGTCGACGTCGCGCTCTCCATGCTCCGCCAGCCCGGCACGGTCCTGCTCGAGCAGATCGACGAGGGCGCGATGCTCCGAATGGGCCGGGCGGTGGCCGAGGCCCTGCACCGGCCCGTCGCCCTGCTGCGCCAGGGCGAGGCGACCGGCGAGTTCCGCGTCGAGGACGCCGACTACGCGGCCAACGCGATGTACGTGCAGATCCTGGGCCTCGCCCACCTCGCGCGCGTCGGCAACGGCATCCGCGAGCTGCCGGGCGGCCTGCCCTGGTTCTTCCCGATCGCGGGCGATCAGGTCCGCGAGACCGTCCGCCGCCTCGTCGTCGCGTCGCTCGGCGCGAGCGCCGCGGCGGCGGGCTGACGGCGCCGCGCCGCGGCCGCGCTAGAAGTCCGCCGACAGCGGCGACAGGTCGGCGGCCTGGCGCGCCGGCGCGATCGAGGCGAGGAACGCCGCGCGCGCGTCGTTCTCGCGCTCGGAGTCACCCCGGACGGCCGTCAGGCAGCGCTCCGCCTTCGCGACCGCCTCGCCGTCCTCGTCGAGGCACGACACGAGCGTCGTGGCCGAGCGGCCGGCGGCCTCGAAGGCCGCCGCGAGCTTCGCGACGATCGACTGCTGGTTCTCCTGCCGAGCCGTCACGCCCCGCGCCGCCGCCGCGCCGGCCGGGCGCTGCTCGGCGACCTGCTGCAGGAGCTTGTCGGCCTCGCGCACCGCGGCGCCCGCGTCGCGGGGAGCCTCGCCCGGGCCGTCGTACGTCGTCGCGCCGTCGCGGGCGGCGCGCAGCAGCGCGAACGCGCGGCGGGTCGCGTCGAGCGCGGGCCGCTGGTCGCCGAGGACGGTGTCGATCGCCGCGAGGAACGGCGACGTCGTCGGCGACGCGGCGCGGCTGCTGCCGCCGCCCCCGGCCGAGCGACGCGCCGCGCGCACGGCGATGCCGAGCTCGCGCGTGCCGTCGATCGCCCCATCGATCTCGACCTCGTCGGAGATCGTCCGCAACGCGGCGGCGGCTCCGGCGGAGGCGGAGCCGAGCTCGGAGAGCTGGTCGCTGCGGACGTCGCGCAGCACCGCGACGACGGTCGCGAGGTACCGCAGGTCGGAGGTCAGCGCCGCGCGGGCGCGCGTGACGCGCCCCTCGTCGCCGTCGGGCACGTCGAGCCGGTCGAGGCCGTCGCGGGCCGCGGTCACCCCGTCCAGCGCACGCTGCGCGCGGGCGAGGACCGGCGGCGTCGCGTCGCCCGGCTTCAGCGCGGTGAGCGTCGCGGAGAGCTCGCGGTTGGCGTCCACGGCGATCTCGAGCTGCTGCTCCAGATCGCGGTCGAACGCGGCCGTCGGATCGTGGAGGACCGCGAGCCACGCCACGACGCCGACGATCGCGGCGACGATCGCCGGGACGACGAGGCGCACGAGCATCGGCGCGTTGCGCCGGGTCCGCGAGAGCCGGACGGCGGCGTCCTCCCCCGAGCGCACGAGGGGGGTCCCGCAGCGCGGGCAGTAGCGCGAGCCGAGCGGCACGCGCGCGTCGCAGCGCAGGCAGCCGATGACGGGCGGGGCGGCCTCGTCGTCCGGCTCGAGATCCTCGCCGTCGGAGCCCAGCTCGCCCCTGGGCTCCTCGTCGGAGCCCTCCTCGTCGCCGACGGGATCGCCGGCCTCGGGCTCGCCGTCCTCGTCCTCCGGCTCGGGCTCGCCGTCGCCGCCGCCGGTCCCGCGGTCGTCCGCCGGATCGTCGCCGTCGGGAGGACCGCCGCCGGCGTCGGCGCCCGTCAGCCCCTCGGCGCCCTCGGGCGCGTCCTCCGACGCGACGGCGGGGCGCTCGGACGCCTCGTCGCCCGACGAGCGCACGAGCTCCTCGTCGCCGGTGTCGGCGCGCTCGGCGTCGCGGTCGGTCGAGGTGTCGCTCATCTGGGTCGCAGCGGGAGGGGACGGCGGTGGACGGGCCCGGCGGGGCGCCGGGCGCCCGTCACGAGCGCCCATCATGCGCAGATTGCCCGTCGCGTGCGTCGTTCCTGCCCCGAGGACGACATCGACGCGGGACTGCGCGAGAATGCCGGAGGGCCCGGACGTCCCCGCGCGAGGGCCGCGCGAGGGCGGCAGTCACGGCCGCGGCGGGTCGGCTACCCTATCCGGCTCGTGACTTTCGGAGCAGGAATCTAGGAGGCCCTCGGACATGGGTCGTTACACCGGACCGGTCGAGCGGCTCTCCCGCCGTGAGGGCGTCGACCTCGAGCTGAAGGGCGCCCGCCGCCTGGCCGGCAAGGGCGCGCTGGAGCGCCGCGGCGCGCTGCCCCCCGGGCAGCACGGCGGCGGTCGCCGCATGAAGACGTCCGTCTACGCGCAGCAGCTGCGCGAGAAGCAGCGGGCGAAGCGCTACTACGGCGTGCGCGAGCGGCAGTTCCGCCGTCTCCTGACGGAGGCCGCCAAGCGCAACGCCGACGACACCGTCACCGGCGAGCGCCTGCTGCAGCTCCTCGAGCTGCGCGTCGACAACGTCGTGACCCGCCTCGGCTTCGCGTCGACCCGCGCGCAGGCGCGGCAGTTCGTCTCGCACGGCCACGTGCTCGTCAACGGCGTGCGCCACACGATCGCCTCCGCGCGGCTCAAGCCGGGCGACGTCGTGACGATCAAGGACGGCAGCCCGATCAAGCCGCTCGCGCAGGAGTCGACCGAGCTCATCGCGATCGTCCCGGCCTGGCTCGAGGCCGACCACGACGGGCTCTCGGGCCGCGTGCTGCGCCTGCCCACCCGGCAGGAGATCCAGGTGCCGATCACCGAGCACCTGATCGTCGAGCTCGCCGGCCGCTCCTAGCCGACACCCCCTTCGACGTGCCTCGACGGCCCCGCCTCGGCGGGGCCGTCGTCGTTCCGGGACCGTGCGGTCCGGCGCGTCGGCTCGCGCGTGGACCGCACCGCTGATCATCGGCGGCGACCACGGGCGGACGGTCCGCGTCACGGCGTCCGGCAGCGACTGGACGGTGGGACGCCCGTTCCGCCGATCACGGGTGCCGAGAGCGGCCGCCCTCCACTGACCGGCCGGAGCCCGCCCCTCCCCCGATCGCAGGAAACCCCCCGATCGGGGACTTCTAACTGGACATTCGTTGGATATCCCTCAAGCCGTCGACCCCGCTGTCCGTTGGTTCTGGCGCGATCGCACGGTTCGGTGCGCCGGGAGCGGGGCGCGTTCGGTAGGAATGGTCGGGTGCCGACCCCCAACTTCTCCCCGTCACTCGCGGACGGGCGCCTGCGTGCGAGGCGGACCCTCGTCGCCGTGACGCTCGCCCTGGCGACGCTCGTCGCGCTCGCCGCGCCGCACGCCGCCGACGCCGCGACCCCATCCTGGCAGTGTCGCGCCAGCGCGCTCTACGCCTCCCTCGCCGGCCAGTCGGCCGTCGAGCCGATCCTCGCCAACGGCATCAAGGGCAGCGCCCCCGGCGCGACCTTCGACAAGCCGTCCTGCACGTCCGACGAGCAGGGTGCCGGCGACACGGGCGCCGCGGTCCCGCTGGTGAACCAGCTCGCCGCCGCCACCGCCGTCAAGGCGAAGACGACGATCACGCCGCAGACCGGCGCGACGAACGCGCAGACCGTCACCGCCGAGACCACGACGGCGAACATCGAGCTGCCGATCGGCGGCGCGCTGCTCTCCGTCGGCGCGGTGAAGGCGACCGCGACCGCCGTCTGCAAGGGCGGCGTGCCGGACTTCCAGGGCAGCTCCGTGCTGACCGACGTGAAGCTCGCGGGCGTGCCCGTCACGCTCGACCAGCTCGTCAACGGCCTCGGGGACCTCCTCCGCGGCCTGGGCCTCGACGGCGTCCTGAGCATCGACCCGGTCAACCAGGTCGTGAAGACCGGCAACTCGATCGTCGTCACGCCGCTGCGCGTGAAGGTCCTCGCCGCCGCCGGCACCCCGCTGGCCGACGTCGTGATCGGCCAGACGAAGATCGCCGCCGACGGCGACGTCTGCGGCAACAACGGGCCGATCGATCCGACCGACCCGGAGAACCAGCTCTGCCCGCCCGGCTCGATCGGCCAGGGCTCCAAGCCGGTCGTCTGCGTCATCCCGGGCACCGACCGCTACGGCGCGATCGTCATCGGCGTGCCGAACAGCACCGACGTCCCGCGCGGTGGCACGGTCATCCCGCTCGTCGAGGCGCGTCGTCTCGCCGGCCTCGGCCAGCTGCCGAACTCCCGCTGCCTCTACGGGCCCGGCAAGGACTACGTCGTGGTCGGGACCAACGGCGCCGACAAGATCTACGGCACCCGCGGCGCGGACCGGATCCTCGGCCTGCGCGGCAACGATCGCCTCTACGGCGTCGACGGCAACGACTGCCTCGACGGCAACCAGGGCAACGACCGGATCTCCGGCGGCGAGGGCAACGACCGCGTCTACGGCGGCGCCGGCAAGGACCGGATCGTCGGCGGCGGCGGCGATGACCGCCTCTACGGCCAGGACGGCCGCGACGTGATCTACGGCACCCAGGGCGACGACCGGATCGACGGCGGGAGCGGCAACGACTCCCTGTTCGGCGGCTCGGGCGACGACGTCATCACGACGGGCGCGGGCAACGACTCCGTCGACGCCGGCAGCGCCCAGACCCGCCTCGGCGACCGGATCACGACGCACCGCAGCGGCAAGGCGCACGTGAGCGTCGCGATCGCCGGCCCGCCGGCGCGCGTCACCTGCCGCTCGCCGCGCGACACGGTGCGCGCGAACCGCGACGACGTGCCGTTCCTGCGCGGTTGCCGCAAGGTCAGCTCGACCCGCGTCATCCGCAAGGGCGGCAAGGCCGTGGGCGTCGGCGCCGGCTGAGCCACGCCCGCACCGCGGTCCGGTCGCGGACCATGCCGACGGCGCCCGATGGGCGCCGTCGGTCGTTCCGGGACACCGGGCTCGCGGGCGGCGGGACGCTCGCTCCCGCCGATGGCGTAGCGTGCGACGGGTGAGCGACGAAGCCGCCCCGATCCCGCAGCCCTCCGTCCCGCTGCACCTCGACCAGCTGCTCGAGCAGCGGTCGGTCGCCGCGGGCGTCGAGGCGCTCGCCCGCCGCAACCGCCACCACCTGGCGGACATGGACGACGAGGAGCGCGAGGACGCCCGCGTCCTCTGGTCCGAGATGGTGGCCGAGATCCTCGGCGCCGTCCGCGACGTCCTCGGCGGGAGCGTCGTGCCGGACGGCCCCGGCCGCGCGGTGATCATCCTCTCCGACCATCCGGAGGAGCCGGGCGAGGTCCAGGCGGAGGCGATCTTCTCGCCGCAGATCCAGGAGGTGGAGGTCGAGGACGGCGAGACGCAGGTCGTCGCGACGTTCGCCCAGGTCCTCGGGATGCAGGTGGCCGACCTCCTGCCGCAGCTCGCCGAGCAGATGGCCCAGAACGTCCAGGAGGGCGAGGACGGGCCCGAGCTGCCCAACGCCTGATCCGGCCGGGCGGCGAGGCCCCTCGCCGCCCAGGGCGTCCGCGGTGGACGTCCGCCCGTCTTTTGATTGCTTGTGCAATCACTGATACCCTCGTCGCATGACCACCACCACCCAGACCACCCTGCGTGCCGGCGTGGTGGCCCTCGACGTCGCCGACCTCGACCGGGTCGCCGGCTTCTACCGCGACGCGCTGGGCCTGCAGGTCCGCGACGCGGACGGCGGGACCGTGCGGCTGGGCACGGGGGACCGCGAGCTCGTCGCCCTCCACGCCCGTCCGGACGCCGTCCCGGCGCCGCGCGCGTCCGGGCTCTTCCACCTCGCGCTGCTGTACCCCTCGCGCGGCGACCTCGCGGAGGCGCTGCTGCGGCTCGGCCGGGCCGGTGGCCGGCTCGACGGGGCCTCCGACCACCTCGTCAGCGAGGCCGTCTACCTGCGCGATCCCGAGGGCAACGGGATCGAGCTCTACCGCGATCGCGAGCGCGAGGCGTGGGACTGGCAGGACGGCAGCGTGGCGATGGCGACGCTGCCCCTGGACCTGCGCGACGTCCTCGCGACCGCCCGCACGAGCGACCCTGCGCCGACCGCGCCCGACGCCACGACCATGGGGCACGTCCACCTGCAGGTCGCCGACCTCGTCCCGACGCGCCGCTTCTACGTCGAGCTGCTCGGGTTCGACGTCATGACGGAGTCCTACCCGGGAGCGCTCTTCGTGGCCACGGGCGGCTACCACCACCACGTCGGCCTGAACACGTGGGGCTCCCAGGGTCGCCCGGCGGTCCCGGGGGCCCGTGGCCTGCGCCACGTGACGCTCGAGTACGCGGACGCGACGGCGCGCGAGGACGCGCTGCTGCGCCTGGCGGACGTCGGCCTCGCGCCCGAGGACGAGGTCGAGGACGCGCCGGTCGTGCGGGACCCGTCGGGCAACGCGCTGCGCCTGGCGCTCGTCGCGCGTCCCTGAGCGCGACGGCCGGTCGGCCGCGACGGGCGGCGCGTATCGTCCCCCCGCGTGCTCCTGCTGCTGCCGCCCTCCGAGGGCAAGGCCGTCCCCCGGCGAGGCCGGCCGCTGGACCTCGACGCGCTCGCCCATCCGGAGCTCACCGCGACCCGGGCGGCCGTCCTGGACGCGCTGATCGGGCTCTGCCGGGAGGACCCGGCCGGGGCCGTCGACGTCCTCGGCCTGGGCGCCCGCGGCGCGGAGGAGGTCGCGCGCAACGCAGCGCTGCGCGCCCAGCCGACCGCGCCCGCCTCGCGGATCTACACCGGCGTGCTCTACGACCACCTCGACGTCGAGGGGCTGCCTGCCGGCGCGAAGCGGCGCGCGAGCCGGCGGGTCCTCGTCTTCAGCGCCCTCTGGGGCGTCCTGCGGCTCGCGGACCGGATCCCCTCCTACCGCCTGTCGGCCGGGGCCCGGCTGCCGGGCCTCGCGACGCCGGCCGCCGTCTGGGCACCGGTCCTGCGCGAGGCGCTGCCGGCCGACGAGCTCTGCGTCGACCTGCGGTCGGGCTCGTACCGCTCGCTCTGGCGACCGGAGGCCGCGCCGCTCGTCGGGGTCGACGTCGTGCGCGAGCAGGCCGGCCGCCGGACCGTCGTCAGCCACATGGCGAAGGCCACCCGTGGCGCCGTCGCTCGGGCGCTGCTCGTCGACGACGGACGTCCGCCCCGCACCGCGGAGGCGGTCGCCTCCCGGATCGAGGCCGCCGGCTGGACCGTGGAGCTCGGCGACGCGGACCGCGCCGGCCGCGCGACGCTCACCGTCGTCGAGCGCGGCTGACCGCTGCCAGCCGGCAGGACCCGGCGTCGGGTCCGCCCGCCGCGACGCCCCCGCTCCGGCGCGCTCCCCGCATCGGCGTGGTGCGTTGCGGGTTCCACCGCGGCGGATGCGGCGCGGAGCCCTCGGCGCTCGCGCTCAGGCGCGTCGTCCACCCGGCCGCGGTCCGGCGGGCGGACGCAGGCCCGCGGCGCGGCGGGCGCGCGCGAGCGCGTCGGCGAGGATGGCGGCCGCGGCGGCGACGCCGAGCGACTCGAAGCCGTCGGCGGCGATCGTCACGGCGCCGTCGCACGCGGCGACGAGCGCCGTGCCGAGCCCCGCGTCCTCCGCGCCGAGCAGGACGGTCGCGGCGCCGTCGAGGGTCGCGGGATCCGCGCCCCCGCGCGGCACCGCCGCGAGGACCGGTCCGGATCCGCGGAGCGCGGCGACGTCGTCGGCGCGGCGCACGAGGCCGGGCGCGAACGTCGCGCCCTGCGCGGCGCGCAGCGCCTTGCGTCCCCACGGATCCCCGCACCCGGGCAGCAGCGTCACGGCGGGCAGGCGCAGGGCCGCCGCGGTCCGCACGATCGCGCCGACGTTGCCGGCGTCCCGCACGCCCGCGAGCGCGAGGCCGGCGGCCGGCTCCGGCGTCGCCGGCGGGCGCCGGACCGCGGCGACGACCCGGGGGCGGCGCCCCAGCGCGCCCAGCGCCCGCAGCGCGTCGCTCGACGCGGGGACCGGCGGAGCCGGCAACGCGGCGCGCCAGCCCGCCACCGGCGCGTCGACCGCGTCGGCGTCCGCGAGCGCCAGCTCGACCGCGCACCCCGCATCGAGCGCGGCGAGCAGCAGCGCCTCGTCGTCGACGACGGCGAGGCCCGCCGCGTCGCGCGAGGCGGCGTCGCGCTGCAGCGCCCGCAGGCGGACGACGCGCGGATCGCGGGCGCTCGTGACCCGCTCCGGGAGTCCTCGGTGCTTCGCCGCCGCGCTCACGTCGCGATCCGCCGCAGGACCCCATCGGCCAGGGGGCGTCCCGCCGGCGTGAGCACCGCTCGTCCGGCGCGCCACGCCCCGGCGTCGAGCAGCCCGTCCTCGACGAGCGCCGCCGCCTCCCGGTGCCCGGCCTCGCCGAGCGCCGTCGCCGGGAGCCCGTCGGGGAGCCGGACGCCGGTCATGAGCCGCTCCAGGTGCCGCTGCTCGGCGTCGAGGACCTCGCGGCCCGCCGCCGGCGAGCGGCCCTCCTCCAGCCGCGCCATCCACGCCTCGGGCCGCAGGACGTTCCACCACCGCACCCCGCCAACGTGCGAGTGCGCGCCGGGGCCGACGCCCCACCAGCTCGCGCCCCGCCAGTAGCCGACGTTGTGCCGACAGATCCCGGCCGGCGTCCGGGCCCAGTTCGACAGCTCGTACGGCGCGTACCCGGCGGCCGCCAGCCGCTCGTCGGCGATCGCGTACCGCCGCCCGAGGGTCCCGTCGTCGGCGACGCGCCGCTCGCCCCGGCGGACGAGCGCGCCGTAGCGGGTGCCGGGCTCGATGGTCAGCGCGTACGCCGAGACGCTGTCGGGGCCGGCCGCGATCGCCGCGTCGAGCGAGGCCCGCCAGTCCTCGTCCGTCTCGCCGTCCGCGCCGAAGATGAGGTCGAGCCCGACGGCGTCGAAGCCCGTCGCGCGCGCCTCGGTGGCGGCCGCGACGGCCCGCCCGGCCGTGTGCCGGCGGTCGAGCGCGGCCAGCACGTGGCCCCGCGCGCTCTGCATGCCGAAGGAGACGCGCGTGACGCCGGCCGCGCGCAGCGCCGCGAGCCGCGCCGGATCGACCGACTCGGGGTTGCACTCGCAGGTGACCTCCGCGCCCGGCGCGAGCCCGAGCCGGGCGTCGATCGCCCGCAGGACGTCGCCGAGCGCCTCCGGCTCCAGCAGGCTCGGCGTGCCGCCGCCGAGGAACACCGTCCCGACCGCCGGGCGCGTGCCCGTGGACGGTCGCAGGACCCGGGCCGCGAGGGCGAGCTCCGCGTCGGCCGCGCGGGCGAACCGGCGGCCCAGGCCGGGGAGCGCCCCCTCCGGCGGGACGTACGTGTTGAAGTCGCAGTAGCCGCAGCGCGAGGCGCACCAGGGCACGTGGACGTAGACGCCGAGGGCGTGCTGGGGCAGCTCGTCGACGGCGGCGGCCGGCAGCGCGCCGTCGGCGGGCGCGGGTGGTGCGGCGACCGCCATCCGCGGATCTTCCCGCCCGCGGGCGCGCGGCGCGGCGCGGGCCAGGCGGGGAGGCCGCGGCCGGCGAACGGATAGGGTCCGCGCCGTGCTCCGCCGCTCCCTCGTGCTGCTGCTCGCCGTCCTCGCCGCGATCGGCGCGACGGGGTGCGGCGGGCAGGCCGAGGAGGTCCGCGAGGCGAACGCCTACGCCGAGCGGGTCAACGCGATCCAGGCCGCCTTCGAGCGGGATCTCGCGACGCTGAACCGGACCGTGTCCGCGGCGCGCGAGCGCCAGGACGTCGCCGACGCGGCGGCCCGCCTGCAGCGCCGGATCGACGGCGTGCGGCGGGAGCTGGAGGAGGTCCGACCGCCCGCGGCGGTCGCCGGGGCCCACCGCTCGCTCATCGCCGCGTTCCAGCAGTGGTCGGCGCCGCTGCGCGAGTTCCGGCGGTCGCTGCGCCGGCGGGACGTCCAGGCCGCCCTGCGCGCGAAGGTCCGCTTCGACAGCGAGTCCGGGGCCGTCGTCGAGCGGGTGAACGACGCGCGACGGCGGATCAACGAGGCGCTGCGCGACCTGTCGGACTGACCGCCCTCGCCGGGACGGCGCTCAGCGCGAGGAGCCCATCGCCTGGCCCGCCCGCCAGTACCCCTGTCCGCCGACGCGGGCGGGCGGGAGCCCGTGCTGCTCGCGCAGGAGGCGCTTGACGTCGCGCACGACGTCGGACTCCGCCGCGACCCACGCGTAGGTGTCGGGGTGCTCGAGCGCCAGGGTCGCGACGGCGCCGGCGAGGTCCGGCACGTGCTCGACCCGGACGTGCCCGGCCGAGCGCAGCGGCAGCCCCGGCGGGCCCTGCAGCAGCACCCGCACGGCGACGCTCGGCGGCAGCGCCGCCAGGATCGAGGCGATCGCCGGGACCGCCGTCTCGTCCCCCGCGAGCAGCGCCGCGGCGGGCGGCGGGGTCGGCAGCACGAGCGGGCGCGTGAGGACGGTCGCCCCGAGCACGTCGCCCGGGCGGGCGGTCCGCGCCCATCGCACGGCAGGCCCGTCGGCGTCGTGCAGCGCGAACCAGACGTCGAAGGTGCCCGATCCCGGGTCCGGATCGACGAAGGTGAACGCGCGCTGGGCCCGTCGGTCGCCGTCCTCGAACCAGAGCCGCAGCCAGAGCGCGGGCGTCATCGGCCGGCGCGCGAGGAGCTCGGGTCCGTGGAAGGTCACGCGCCGGTAGCACGGCGCGAGGTCGTCGACCGCGCGCACCTCGACCGGCGAGAACCGGGCGCCGAGCACCCGGAGGAGCGTCCGCTGCACCCCGCGCGCGGCGAGATCGCGACCGCTCGGGGCGTCCCCGCCGCTCATGCGCGTCCGACGCGCCGCGCCGCGCGGTCGTTCGGGGCGGGCGGGGCGGCGGGCTGGGGCATGGCGTCGTGGCGGATCGGCGACGACGGTCGTCCCGGCCCGCACCGGGCGCGAAGGCTAGCCGACGGGCGTCGCCGCGCTCGACCGGCCGCGCGGTCGGCCGCGGTCCTCCCCGGCCCCTAGGATCCGCAGCGCTGATCCCGATGCCGCGGCTCGTGCTCCTCCTCCCTCCCCTGCTGCTCGCCGCCCTCGGCGCCGGTGCCGGTCTGCTGGCCGACCCCGACCGCGCGTGGCCCGCCGCCGCCGGGGCCCTGGCGGGCCTCGCGCTCGGCACGGCCGCCGCCGCGCTGTGGGCCCGTCGCCGGCGGCGGGTGCGCGACGGCGCCGACGCGGCGGCGATCACCGGCCTGACCCCGGTCGCGCACGTCCCGCCGCCCGGCGACCACGCGCCCGAGCGGCGGCGCCAGGAGGAGGCGTTCCGCATGCTCCGGGCGGCCCTGCGCCTGCACGACGGCGAGGCCGGACCGATCGTCGCGGTCACCTCCGCGGCACCGGGCGAGGGCAAGACGACCGTCGTGGCCGGGCTCGGACGCGCCCTGGCGCGCGCCGGCCGGCCGGTCGTCCTCGTGGAGGCGGACCTGCGCCGCCCCGGGCTCGCCGCCCTGCTCGGCGCCCCGACGCCGCCGCAGGGCCTCACGGCCGCCCTCGTCGGCGGCGTGCCCGTGGCCGACCTGCTCGTGGAGGTCGAGCCCGGACTGCGACTGGTTCCGGCCGGCGCGCTGCCGCCGAACGCCCCGGAGCTCCTGGGCAGCGAGGACGGCGCGCGGGTCCTCGACGAGCTGCGCGCGCTCGACGCGCTCGTCCTGCTGGACGCCGCGCCGCTCCTGCCCGTCGCCGACACCCGCGAGCTGCTGGCCCACGGCCGCCACGGGACCGTCGTGCTCGTGGCGCGCCCCGGCCGCATCACCCGCGACGAGCTCGCCCGCGCCGCGGCGCTGCTGCCCCCGGGCGCCCCGCGGGTCCTCGTCGTCTCGGGACCGGCGTCCACGCCCCGCAGCTACGACCGCTACCTCCGCGACGCGGAGGCCTGATCGACCCGGGCGCCGGTCGGGCGTTCGTCTCGCGCGCCTCAGCCGGTCGCCGGCGCCAGCCCGGCGAGGACGGCGCCGGGATCCGCGACCCCGTAGTGCTCGCCGAGACGGCGGGCGACCTCGGCGGGCGGCGTGCCGCCGGCGAGCAGCTCGCGCGCCAGCAGGGTCGCCGCGGACGGAGGTCCGGCGGGCTCCGGCGCCGGCTCCGCGGGGACGTCCGGGACCGCGGCGTCCGGGATCGCGGCGTCCTCGGCGGCCGGACCGCCGGCGGGGGCCGCCGAGGTGGCGCCGCGCTCGATGAGGTGCCCCACGCGCTCGCGGATCCGGTCCAGGAGGACGAGCGCGTCCTCGGGAGCGTCGGCGTCGGACGGCGGCGGGACGTCGCCGGGCGCCGCGGGAGGATCGGCCGGCGGGACGTCGGCGGGCGGCGCGGCCGCGGTCGTCGGGTCGGCGGTCGTCGGGTCGGCGGATCCCGCCGGAGCGGGCTCGTCCGACGGCGGGCCGGACGACGAGGCATCGGCGTCCGTCGGAACCGGCGCGGTGTCCGGCTCCGGGATCAGTGGCCAGACCGCGGGACGAGCGAAGCCGGTGCCCGCGTCCGGGGCCGGCTCCGGCACGAGCGGCTCGGCCGCCGGGCTCGTGGTCGCGCGGGCCTTGCGCGCCTTCGCCTTCTTCCCCCGCTTCGCCGGCCGCGGCGGCGGATCGCGATCGGGACCGATCAGCATCGCCCGGCATCCTCGCACGACGCCGCGGCGCGCCGCGAGCGCGCCGATGCGCCAGGACGGCTCGGCGCGCGGGGCGGGGCAGCCCGTACCCTGCAGCGATGCCGCCGACGTGGTTCTGGATGCAGGTCGTGCTCGTGGTCTGCGTGCTGATCAGCATGGTCATCGCCGCGATCAAGCTCTGGGCCTGACCGGACGGCCTCGGCCGGACCCGCGTTCGGCCGGGCGCGGATCGCTCCCTCGGGCGCGCGGCGGTGTGCGATGATCGGCGCGCCGCCGGGCGGGACCCGCTCGACGGCGCCTCGCAACCCCTTCTCGCACGCTCGCCAAGGAGATCCATGTTCGGCTCGATCGTCGTCGGCACCGATGGCTCCGACACCGCCAAGCAGGCGGTCAAGGAGGCGATCGACATCGCCGCCGCCGTCGGGGCCCGGATGGAGATCGTCTCGGCCTACGAGCCCGTCTCCAGCGCCCGTCTCCGCGAGGAGGCCAAGCAGGCGCCGAGCGACATCGAGTGGATGGTCAACGAGCGCGCCGACGTCGAGGTGACGCTCGGCCAGGCCGAGGACATGGCGACCTCTCGCGGCGTCAAGCAGGTCCGGACGTACGCCCGCCAGGGCGACCCGGCCGACGCGATCCTCGACGTCGCCGAGGAGTCCGGGGCCGACCTCATCGTCGTCGGCAACAAGGGCATGACCGGCGCGAAGCGCTTCCTCCTCGGCTCGGTGCCGAACAAGGTCAGCCACCACGCTCCCTGCTCGGTGCTCATCGTCCGCACCACGTAGCGGCGACGCCCGTCGCACGGAGGCCGTCACGTCCGCGGGCCGCTCGTCGAGCGGCCCGTCGTGCGTCCGGGCCCGGACGACGCGCCGACGCGGCACGGGCCGCTGCGATCATCCCGGGCGTGAGCGAGGTCCCCGACGACGCGCGCTGGATGCGGGAGGCGATCGCCGAGGCGCACGCCGCCGAGGCGCACGGCGACGTGCCGATCGGCGCCGTGGTCGTCGCCGACGACGGACGCGTGCTCGGCCGCGGGCACAACCGGCGCGAGCTCGATGCGGACCCCACCGCGCACGCCGAGGTGCTCGCGCTGCGCGAGGCGGCGGCGGCGGTCGGCAGCTGGCGGGTGCTCGACGCGACGCTCTACGTGACGCTCGAGCCGTGCGCGATGTGCGCCGGCGCGATCGTCCTGTCGCGCGTGCCGCGCGTCGTCTACGGCTGCACCGACCCGAAGGCCGGCGCGTGCGGCAGCGTCCTGGACGTCACCGCGGAGCCGCGCCTGAACCACCGACCCGCGGTCGTCGGCGGGGTCCTGGCCGACGAGTGCGCCGGCCTGCTCCGCGACTTCTTCGCGGCCCGTCGGCGACCGCGCGCGGCACCGTCGGCCACCGGGCCGGACGAGCCCTCGCGGCCCGCCGCGTAGCGTGTCGGACGTGCCGCGCGTCCCGCCCAACCCGATCACCCCGATCCGGGAGACCGTCGAGCGGGTCCTCCACGAGACCGGCCTGGCCGACTTCGGGCGCTCGGTGTCGAGCATCGACGACCTCACGGCCGAGGTGCAGCAGGTCTACAAGCGCGTCGACGACATCGAGCAGCGGATGGAGCAGATCGTGCCGCTGCTCGAGCGCCTCGTGCTCGTCGCCGAGGAGCTCGAGCGGGAGATCAGCCCGATCAGCCGTCTCGTCTCGAAGCTCCCCGGATCCGGCATCCGCGAGCGGCGGCGCCAGCGCAAGGCCCTCGCGCGCGCCGCGTCGCCGACGCCGTGGCCCGGCGAGGGCGACGGCCCGGCGGGCGGACCGCGGCGGATGGTCGGGCCGACCGGCTCGGGCCCGGACGAACGCTGACGGCGCGCCGCCCCCGGGCGCCGCGTTCCGGCCGCTCTCGCCCCACGGCGACGCACGCCTCGACGTCCCGAGGCCGCCGCCGCTCGTCATCGGGGCGGCGTCTCCTCCGGACCGGGACCGTCGACGCCGGCCTCGGCGAACGTCTCCATGTCCCGGTGCAGGCGGCCGGCCTGCTCGATGAGCGGCAGCGCGAGCGCCGCCCCCGAGGCCTCGCCGAGCCGCAGGCGCAGGTCGAGCAGCGGCTCGAGCCCGAGCTGGGCCAGCACCGCGCCGTGGGCCGGCTCGGCGGAGCGGTGGCCGGCGACGAGCGCGTCGCGGATCGCGGGGCGCAGCCGGACCGCCGCGAGCGCGGCGACGCCGACCGCGAAGCCGTCGAGGACGACCGGCACGCGGCGGCCGGCGGCGGCGAGGATCGCCCCGACGACCGCGGCGAGCTCCAGGCCGCCGAGCTCCCGCAGCGCCCGCAGCGGCGTCGACGGGGAGCCGGAGCGCTCCAGCGCGGTGCGGACGACCTCGCGCTTGCGCTCGATCGCCGCGGCGTCGGCACCGGCGCCCCGACCGACGGCGAGCTCCGGCGTGACGCCGGCCAGGACGCACGCCAGCGCGGCCGCGGCGGTCGTGTTGCCGATCCCGATCTCCCCGGGCACGACGCAGCGCGCCCCGCGGTCCAGGAGCGCGTTCGTGGTCCGCGCCCCGACGAGGATCGCCGACTCCAGCTGCGCCTCGTCCATCGCCGGGCCCGCGACGAGGTCGGCGGTGCCGGCCGCGACCCGCTCCGGCCGGACGCCGGCCGGCGTGTCCCCGACGAGGCCGACGTCGACGACGCTCAGCAGGCCCGCGTGGTGCTGGGCCAGGACGCCGATCGCCGTGCCTCCGCGCGCGGCCGCGGCCGCGACCTGCGCGGTGACGTGGGCCCCGTAGAGCGAGGTCCCGCGCCGGTGGTGCCCGTGGTCGGCGGCGAAGACCGGGATCGCCGGTCGCAGGGGACTCGGCGGGACGTCGCCGCTCCAGGCCGCCCACCGCTCGACGACCGCCTCCAGCGCGCCGAGGCTGCCCAGCGGCTTCACGAGCCGGTCGGCGCGATCGCGCACGGCCGTGGCCGCGCGCTCGTCGCTCTGCCCGACCGCATCGAGCAGCGCGCGGACGGACGACGGCACCGGATCGTCCGACGGCGCCGCGATCCGGGGCCCGGGCGGCGGTGGCCCTGGACGGCCGGCGACCGCGTCGGCGTCGTCCCCGTCGCCGGGACCGCGACCGGTCGCGATGGCGCGACCGGCCTCGGTCGCGACGCCGGACGCGGGCACGTCGTCGGTCGCCGTCGCGCGGCCCGTCTCGGCCTGGCGACCGGGCTCGGCGGCGCGACCGGGCTCGGTCCCCCGTCCCCCCTCGGGGTGGCGTCGCGCGTCGGTCGGGACGACGCCGAACGTCTCGCCGCCGCGGTCCCCGCGGGCTCCGCCGATCGGCGGCAGGTCCTCGGCCGGCCAGCGCTCGTCCGCCACGACGGCCGACAGCGGCGCGCGCGCCGCCCAGCCCGCGGCCTCGAGCCCCGGTCGGACCGGGCGCTCGTCGGGCCAGCCGACGCAGAGCCAGGCGAGCGGGTCGACGCGGTCGGGGATCCCGAGCAGCGTCCGCAGGTCCTCGCGACGGTAGAAGCTCACCCACCCGACCCCGAGGCCCTCGGCGCGCGCGGCCAGCCACAGGTTCTGGATCGCGCAGGCGGTGGAGTGGACGTCGGTCTCCCGGATCGAGCCGCGGCCGAGGACCTCGACGTCCGGCTGGCCCGGATCGCAGCAGACGACGATCCCGAGCGGGGCGTCGACGATGCCCTCGACCTTCTGGTCGAGGAAGTGCCGCGCCCGGTCGCTGAAGCGCTCGGCCTGGCGCAGCCGCTCGCGCTGCGCGAGGCCGCGCATCGCCACGCGCGTCTCGTGGTCCCGCACGACGAGGAACCGCCACGGCTGCATGAGCCCGACCGACGGTCCGTGGTGCGCCGCCGTCAGCACGCGCCCCAGGACGTCCGCGGGCACCGGGTCCGGGCGGAAGCGGCGGATGTCGCGCCGCGCGTCGACGATCTCGTAGAGCGCCGCGCGCGCGTCCTCGGGGAAGCGCCAGCCGGCCGGATCGGCGGCCCGCTCGGCCGCGCGCGAGGGGTCGAAGCCCTCCGGCGTCTCCGGCCGGACGTAGGCGTCCGACGGCGGGGGCGTCGTCCCGTCGCTCATCGCCGCACAGTCTCGCGGACCGGCCGCTCCGACGACCCGCGCGCCGGAGGACGGCGCCGTCCGCGACCGCGTGCCGCCATCGTGCGACGACGAGATCGACGACCTGCCCCTCGCGCACCGGCCGGGCGTCGGTCTCGATCGCCGCGGGCGGACGAGACCGGATGAGCGGCGCCTCGGCGTGCTCGGGTCAGTGCCGGCTGCCGTCGGCCGACGAGGTCAGCTAACGGCACCTCCGGCGTGCGAGGCGTCGAGGTCGGCTGGGGCGCGCCGGCGAGATCAGCGAACGGCACGTCCAGCGTGCGAGACGTCGGTGTCGACCAGCGCGGGCGGTCGACATCGACGAACGGCACCTCGCGCCCGTCGGACGTTGGCCTTGGTCGGCCCGTCCGCGGACGAGGCCGGCGAAACGGCATCTCCTGCACTCGCAGCGCCGGCGTCGGCCCCCGCGTGGGGGCGAGATCGACGAACGGCGTCTCAGGCGTGCAGGGCGTCGGAGTCGACCGCCGGGTTCGGACGAGATCGACGAACGGCGACCTCCCGGCGGCGGTGCCCCCACCGGACCGCCGGGGCGACGCGGCGACGGTCAGGCGGCGAACGCGAGCGCGACGACGAGGACCGCGGCCTGCGTCAGGGCCGCGGCCGCTCCGCACGTGTCCCCGGTGATCCCACCGAACGCGCGTCGGGCGCCGGTCGCGGTGAGCAGCGCGACGGCGATCGCGACGGCGATCGCGACCGCCCCGCCGCCCGGCCCGAGCGCCGGCATCGCGACGAGGACCGCGGCGACCGTCGCGAGCGTGCCCGTGGTCGCGTCGACCCGCAGCGCGTGGACGGCCCCGTCGGGGCGGGCGGGCGTGGCGAACGCGGCGTGCAGGACGATCGCCCACCGCGAGAGCGCACCAGCGGCGACGAGCGCGAGCACCGCGTCCTCGACGCGGAGCGGCCGCAGGGCGCTCCAGGCGGTGAGGCCCCACACGAGCAGCGCCAGCGCGCCGAAGGTCCCCAGGCGGGAGTCGCGGAGCACCGCGAGCCGTCGCTCGCGGTCCCCGTGGACCCCGAGCCCGTCGGCGGTGTCGGCGAGGCCGTCCTCGTGCAGCGCACCGGTGACGACGATCCCCGCCGCGAGGGCGAGCGCCGCGGCCACTCCGGATGGCCCGGCGCCCGGCAGCAGGTCTACGAGGGTCAGGATCCCGCCGGCCAGCGCTCCGACGAGGGCGCCCACGAGCGGGAACCACGGGACGGCGGGGGCCAGCCGTGGCGGCTCGTCCGGATCGACGGGTCCCAACGGGACGGGCACGCGGGTGAGGAACCCGATCGCGTGAAGCGCGGCTGGCACGACCCGGAGGCTTCCACACGCGGCCGCGAGCCGGCGGCGCTGGCGTCCCGTGGACCCCCGCCGTTCGCACCCCGCCTGCACGCCGCGATCGAGGTGCAGGTCCCGTGCGCGCTCGAGATGCCGTTCGTCGGCGTCGTCGCCGCGTCGCGATCGAGGTCGACGTCATGCGTGCCCACGGTGCCGTTCGTCGTTCTCGTGGCTACGCGCGATTCGCGGTCGACGTTCCGCACGTGCAAGATGTGGTTCGTCGATCTCGCACTCGTGCATCGACCGAGGTCGACGCCCCACACGACCGGGGCGCAGCTCGTACGCAGGCGGCGATCGAGTCCCCGAGGCGCACCCCGCCGGCCCCGCCGACGCACCGTCCGTCGCCGGAGGCGCGTCCGCGGTCAGTCGCCGAGGCGCGCGCCGCCGTGCGCGCGGGCGACGAGCCCGAGCAGCGCGTAGAGCAGGAGCTCGCTCGGGTCCTCGCCCGTGAGGAGCCGGCGCAGCGCCGTCCCCTCGACGGTGGCGACGATGAGCGGCGCCAGCTGCTCGGCCTCCGGCACGCCGAGCAGCGCGAGGCCCTCACGCGCCAGCGCCTCGTACGCCGCGCGGCACTCCGCGACGGCCTCGCGCAGGTCCCCGTCGCGGGTCGCATGGAGGTAGAGCTCGAACTGCGCGACGGTCGCGTCGTCCCCGGCGGCCCCGTCGAGCGCTCCGCGGATGAGGCCGCGCAGCAGCTCGGGATCGGGCGCGACCGTGAGCCCGCCGACGCGCATCGCCCGCAGCCGCTCGTGGACCTCACCGAGCCGTGCGACCTCCTCGCCGACGAAGAGCCGGAGGCTGTCCCGGAGGAGCTCGTCGCGGTCGCTGAAGTGGTAGGTGAGGGTGCCGAGCGAGACGCCGGCCGCCGATGCGACCTGACGGTTGCTCACCGCGCCGGTGCCCTGCTCGCCGATCAGGCCGAGGGTCGCGCGGAGGATCCGCTCGCGTGCGGGGAGCTCGTCGGCGACGACGGCGCTCACGCCGGCCACCGGTCCTGCCAGCGCTCGACCCGCTCGAGCTGCGCGGCGAGCTGCAGCAGGCCCCACTCGCCGTTCTCGGGGCCGAGCAGCGTCGCCCCGACCGGCAGCCCGGCGCCGGTGAAGCCCGCCGGGACGTTCACGCCCGGCCAGCCGAGGACGTTCCACGGGAAGGAGTACGGGCAGGCACCGGCGACGACGCGGTCGGTCTCGATGTTCGAGAGGCCGTCGATCGCCTCGACCGGCAGCGGCGGCGTCGCCGTCGTCGGCGTCAGGACGACGTCGCACTGGGCGAACACCCGGCGCATCCACGCGCGGTAGGCGCGGACGCCCGCCTTGGAGACCGGCAGCAGCGGCCGGACCACCGCCCCGTGCGTCGCGTTCTCGCGCGTGCGGTGATCGAGGGGGTGGCCGCGGGGGAACCGCTTCGTCCACGCCCGGACGCCGCTCATCGAGTACGGCATGAAGAGCGGGCCGATCGGACCCCAGGGCATCCGTCGGTGCAGCACCTCGTGGCCGAGGTCCTCCAGCACGCGACCGAGACGCAGGATCGGCACGCGGACGTCCGGGTCCAGGCGCCGCGAGACGGCGACCCACGGCGGGTTGAGCGCCAGGCCGACCCGCAGCCGGCCGGGGTCGCGCTCCGTCGCCTCGACGAACGGGCGCTCGGGGCGGGGGGGCTGGTGCAGCTCACCGGGATGGTTGCCGGTCAGGACGTCGAGCAGGAGCGCCGCGTCGCCGACCGTCCGCGCGAGCGGCCCGTGGACGGTCAGCCCGTTGAAGGCCTCGGGATCCGGCCAGGTCGAGATCCGCCCGCGCTGCGGCTTGATGCCGACGAGGTGCGTCCAGGCGGCGGGGATCCGGACCGATCCCGCGCCGTCCGAGCCGACGGCCGCCGCGACGACGCCCGCGGCCACCGCCGCGGCCGACCCGCCGCTCGATCCGCCGGGGCTGTAGGCGGTGTTCCACGGGTTGCGCGTCGCCCCGAAGTCGTCGCCGACCGTGATCGGCCACTGACCGATCTCCGGCGTCGTCGTCTTGCCGACGATGACCGCGCCCGCCGCCTTCAGCCGCAGGACGATCTCGGCGTCCGCGGTCGCGGGCGGGACCGGACCGCGGCAGCCGAAGCGCGTCTCCTCCCCCGCGAGATCGGTGTCGTCCTTGATCGCGACGGGCACGCCGAGCAGCGGGGCCCGCTCGCCGGCGGCCAGCCGCCGGTCGGCGTCGAGGGCGGCGGCCCGGGCGCGGTCGGCGAGCACGACGCGGAAGGCGTTGAGCGTCGGCTGGGTCGCGGCGATCCGCGCGAGCGCCTGCTCCGTCAGCTGCTGCGAGGTGACGGTCCCCGCGGCCAGCGCGGCGGCCTGCTCGCGCAGCCCCGCGGTGACGGAGGAGGTGCTGATGCTCGTGGTCATGCTCGTGTCCGCGCGTCTCGTTCGTTCGTACGAACGAGGAGGGTAGGGCAGCGTCGCGGCCGGCGCCACCGAGTCGGCGCATCGCCGCTCGTGCGCGCCTCGGCCCGCTCGGCGCGCCGGCCCACCGTCCCCGGGGCCGGGCGGGGCGACGGCCGGGCCGCCGCGCCGACGCACCGGCGGACCGACCGGCGGCACGCCGGGGTCCGGCGGGCTGTGGTCCGGCACGCCGCGGACCGGCGGACTGCGGCCCGGCGGACTGCGGGGCGGCGGGCTGCGGGCCCGCGCCAAGACCCGCTACCCTGAGCGACCCCGTCCCTAGGACGCCCGCGGAGGGGTGCCGGAGTGGTTGAACGGGGCGGTCTCGAAAACCGTTGTACGGTTACGCCGTACCGAGGGTTCGAATCCCTCCCCCTCCGCCTCTCCCCCTTCGGGCCGCCCGCCACGGGCACCGCCCCCCTCGAGGACCGGCAGCCACGGCCCGAGGGGACGTCCAGTGGATCGCCGCCCGCGGTCGATCGCCGGCCGCCGAGGCGGGTCGAGGACGCATCCGACGCCCCGCCGGGCGCCGACCGCCGCGCGAGGCCCGGCACCGCCAGCCGGTCCGCGGAGCGCCGCCCTGTAGCGCCGATACACTGCGGGATATGCCGACCCCGCAGGCTCCCGTCGCCGATGCCGCCCAGACGCGCGACCGGCTGCTGGCGGCGGCCGCCGAGCTCCTGGAGGAGGCCGCCGGGGAGGACGTCTCGACCCGGGCCATCTGCGACCGGGCCGGGGTGCGCTCCCCGACGCTCTACCACCACTTCGGGAGCAAGGAGGGGCTGCTCGACGCCGTGGTGAGTCACGGCCTGCGGGAGTTCCTCGACGCCGCCGACGAGCCGCCGGCCGACGACCCGGTCGCGCACGTCCGCGAAGCCTGGGACCTGCACGTCCGGTTCGGCCTGGAGAACCCGAGCTTCTACGCGCTCGTGTACGGGCGCACCCGGCCCGGGCGGCCGTGCGCGGTGGTCGCCGACCTGCGGGCGATGGTGCTGCGGGCGCTCGAGCCGGCGGCCCGCCACGGGCGGCTGCGGGTGACGCCCGAGGACGCGGCGGCCCAGATCGTCGCGGCCGGCAGCGGCGTCGCCCTCGCCCTCATCGCCCAGCCCCCGGAGCACCGCGACCTCGGGCTCTCGACGCAGGTTCGCGACGCGATCCTCGCGTCCCTCACCACGGCGCCGGGCAGCCGCTCCCCGCGCGCCCCGACGACGGCGACGGCGGCCGTGGGACTCGCCGCGACGCTGTCGGCGACCCCAGAGGGATTCAGCGACGCGGAGGCCGCGCTCCTGCGCGACTGGCTGCACCGCCTCGCGGGCGGCGGGTAGGACGCCTTCGCCCGGGCCGTATATCGCCGATATAGAAGTTGCTATGCTGACGCTACATGAGCGTTCAGCACGACGTCCGTGGGCTCCGGGTGCTCGTCACCGGCGGGACGAAGGGCACCGGCGCGGCGACCGCGGCCGCCCTCCGGGCCGTCGGGGCGACCGTGATCACCACCGCCCGATCGCTCCCGGCCGACCATCCCGACCCCGCGAGCTTCATCGCCGCCGACACGGCGACCGTCGCGGGGACCCGCGCCGTCGTCGACCGGCTCCAGGGACCGGCCGCCGTCGACGCGATCGTTCACATGGTCGGCGGGTCCAACGCCCCGTCCGGCGGCTTCCGGGCCCTCGCCGACGCCGACTGGGAAGCGGAGCTGCAGCTGAACCTCCTCGGGGCGGTGCGGCTGGACCGCGGGCTCGTGCCGGCCATGATCGAGCGGGGGCGCGGCGCGATCGTCCACGTGTCGTCGACGCAGCGCCGGATGCCCCTGGAGCCCTGGCCCGCGTACGCCGCCGCCAAGGCCGCGCTCAGCACCTACAGCAAGGGCCTCGCCACCGAGCTCGCGCCGAAGGGCGTCCGGGTGAACAGCATCGCCCCGGGCGGGATCCACCGACGGCATGACGGCGCTGGCCGAGCAGCTCGCCGCGACCCAGGGGATCGGGACCGACGCGGCGCTCGCGCAGCTCATGGACGCGGTCGGCGGCGTGCCCCTGGGGCGCTTCGCCCGCCCCGAGGAGGTCGCCGCGCTCGTGGCCTTCCTCCTCTCGGACGCGGCCTCCGCCGCCGTCGGGGCCGAGTACGCCATCGACGGCGGCACCGTCCCGACCGCATGACGCGGCGGCCAGCGCGCGCGACCCGCAGGACGACCGATCACGAACGGGGCCAGAGGCCCCGAGGAGGAGGACCCATGACGAAGAGCGATCGAGACCGGCTCGACGGCCGCCGCGCGCTGGTCACCGGCGGATCCAAGGGCACCGGCAAGGCGGTGGTCGGCCGGCTCAGGGAGCTCGGCGCCGACGTGTACGCGACCGCGAGGACGATGCCCGCGGACGACGCGTTCCCGGACCGGTTCATCGAGGCCGACACGGCGACCGTCGCCGGCACGCAGGCGGTCGCCGACCGCCTGATCGCCGCCGGAGGGGTGGACATCCTCGTGCACGTGGTCGGCGGGGCGTCGACGCCGCCCGGCGGCTTCGCGGCGATCACCGACGAGCAGTGGATGGCCGAGCTGCAGCTCAACCTCCTCGGGGCCGTGCGGCTGGACCGGGCGCTCCTGCCATCGATGCTCTCCTCCGGCTCCGGGGCGGTGGTGCACGTCACCTCGATCCAGGACCGGATGCCGCTGTTCGACGCCACCCTGGCGTACGCCGCCGCCAAGGCCGCGCTGCGCACGTACAGCAAGGGCCTCGCCACCGAGCTGGCGCCGCGCGGGGTGCGCGTCAACGCCGTCAGCCCGGGCGGGATCGAGACGGAGGCCTACGAGGCGTTCGTCGACCGGATCGCCGAGGGCAACGGCATCGATCGCGACGCTGCGAGGCAGCGGATCCACGACTCGCTCGGCGGCGTGCCGCTCGGCCGGTTCGCGAAGCCGGAGGAGATCGCCGACCTCATCGGATTCGTCGTGTCCGACCGGGCCGCATCGATCGTCGGGGCGGAGTACGTCATCGACGGCGGGACCGTCCCGACGATCTGAGCAACCGCGGGGGAGCGACCGCGGCGATCCGGGCCGCGTCGCCCTGGGGCACGACCCGGTCCAGGAGCGCGGCGGACCCCGCGCCGGCGACGTCCTCCT